>NZ_CALNWX010000001.1:0-505000 GCF_940807095.1 Chryseobacterium sp. Marseille-Q3244
AAACAACAGTCCGAATTTCTGGGAAACCCAAAAGCTATACGTGCCGTAGGAACAGCTAATGGGATCAATAAAATTGCGATTTTAATCCCGTGTCACCGTGTGATAGGTTCCAATGGGGAGCTGGTAGCTGATAGAATTTATCCTGGGGATTGCTTGGGAAATAACCTAAAAAAACACCGTTTTTCATTACAATCTTCTCAAAGCCTATATCTGCGGCAAGCCATTTCAAAGAAACACTTTTCAGTAAATTCACAGCTTCTTTCGGCAATGCACCGAACCTGTCAATCAGTTCAAGTTCAAACTGATGAAGATCTTTTTCATTACTAATCTCGGCAATTTTCTGATACAACAACAACCGCTCTTCAGTATTGGAGATATAGAAATCCGGTAACATCAGCTCCAGATCCGTATCAATATTAACATCTTTTACAGATTTGAAAAGCTTCTGTCTGTCTTCTTCGTTATCAAATAGATTCTCAAAATCAACATCATCCTTCAATTCCTCCAGAGCTTCCTGCATCAATTTCTGGTATGTTTCAAATCCCATCTCATTGATAAAGCCACTTTGTTCTGCTCCCAGCAAGTCTCCAGCCCCACGAATTTCAAGATCTTTCATCGCAATCTGGAAACCACTTCCAAGATCAGAAAACTGCTCAATAGCCTCCAGACGTTTTCTGGCATCCGAGGTCATCATATCATAAGGTGGAGTAATCAAAAAGCAGAAAGCCTTCCTGTTGCTTCGCCCTACTCTTCCTCTCATCTGGTGAAGATCTGCCATTCCAAATCTTTGAGCATCATTGATAAAGATGGTATTCGCGTTGGGAACATCCACTCCACTTTCTACAATCGTGGTAGAAACAAGTACATCATACTTCCCTTCCATGAAATCAAGCACATTTTTCTCCAGCTGTTTACCATCCATCTGCCCATGTCCTGTAATTACTCTTGCATCAGGAACCAGACGTTGGATAAGTCCGGCAATATCTTTAAGGTTTTCAATTCTGTTATTAATGAAATAAACCTGGCCATCCCTCTGAATTTCATAAGAAATAGCATCACGAATTATTTCTTCATTAAATCCTACCAGCTGAGTATCTACCGGCTGCCTGTTAGGTGGTGGTGTTTTAATTACGGATAAATCCCTTGCAGCCATCAAAGAAAACTGCAATGTTCTCGGAATCGGAGTAGCAGTAAGAGTAAGGGTATCCACATTACTTTTCAGAGTTTTTAATTTATCTTTTACAGAAACTCCAAACTTATGCTCTTCATCAATAATCAATAATCCAAGATCCTTAAATTTAACAGAACTGCCTGCTAACTGATGGGTTCCGATAATAATATCTACTTTTCCGTTTTTCAGGGCATCCAGGGTTTCAGATTTCTGTTTCGCAGTTCTGAATCGGTTAACATAGGAAACATTTACCGGAAAATCTTTAAGTCTCTCCTTGAAACTTCTATAGTGCTGAAATGCCAGAATAGTAGTAGGAACCAATACTGCAACTTGTTTTCCATCTGTTGCGGCTTTGAAAGCAGCACGGATTGCGACCTCTGTTTTTCCGAAACCTACATCCCCGCAAACCAATCGATCCATTACCGTATCTGCTTCCATATCTCTTTTCACATCTACAGTAGCTTTTTCCTGATCCGGAGTATCTTCATAAATAAAGCTTGCTTCCAACTCATTCTGCAGATAAGAATCTGGTGTATAAGCAAATCCTTTTGCCGTTTTTCTTTGCGCGTATAGTTTAATAAGATCAAATGCAATCTGTTTTACCTTAGCTTTTGTTTTTTGTTTTAAAGACTTCCAGGTTGGAGAACCAAGTTTGCTGAGCACAATCTCCCTTCCATCCGGCCCATTATATTTTGAGATCTTGTGCAATGAATGAATACTGACATATAATAAATCTCCATTTTTATAGGTCAGTTTAAAACATTCCTGAATTTTTCCGTCATTATTCACTTTCACCAATCCCATAAACTTTCCGATTCCATGATCGATATGGGCAATATAATCACCAATCTTCAAAGACATCAGGTCTTTTAAAGTAAGCTGCTCTGATTTTGCAAAGGTATTTTTAGCCTTATACCTTTGATAACGGTCAAAGATCTGGTGATCGGTATATACCAACAGCTTGTGTCCGTTATCTACAAACCCTTCATGGAGTTCTGATTTAAAGCTTTTAAAAGGAAGTTCATGTTCAAGCTCTTCAAAGATAGACTCCAATCTTTCTTTCTGCTTTTCCGTTGAAAAGGAAATCCAGGTATCAAATCCATCTTCCTGCTTTTCTTCCATATCTTCAATCAAAAGCTCAAAGTTTTTATGGAAAGAAGGTTGTGGAAGCTGCTCCATTTTTACTTCAGCAATATCCTTCAATCCTTCAATAGTAACATTTCCGAAGTCAACCGTATTAAATTTTTTATAATCAAATAAAAACTCCTGATCAGAAATAAAAAGTTCTTGTGGAGTTCTATGAGCGACCTCCTTACTTAAGGTTTCATATTTTTCAAGAGATTTTTCATAGAATGTTTTAATCTTCTGCATCCCGATCATTCCATTTTTAGAAACCACATAGCTTTCTTTAGGCAGTAGCTGCAGTAATGAAACCCTGCTTCCCGTTACTGAAAAATTCATATTGGATACCAACTGAAAATCTTTCACTTTATCTACAGAAAGCTGAGTTTCTATGTCAAACGTTTTAATGCTTTCTACTTCATTACCAAAGAACGTGATCCTGTATGGTTTTTCATAGGAATAAGAAAATACATCCACAATCCCTCCTCTTACAGAAAATTCTCCAGGTTCTGAAACAAAATCTGCCTGTTGGAAATGATAATGGTTAAGAAGTTCATCTACAAAATCGAAATCCAGTTGATCTCCTACTTTTATATGATGGGAAATGGCTTTAAAATCCTCCTTCTTCAATACCTTTTCTGATAAAGCTCCGGCATAGGCAACAATTACTTTTGGAGACCTCCCGGAATTGATTTTATTCAGTACTTCTGTCCTTAGCACAAGATTAGCATTCTGTGTTTTTTCCACCTGGTAAGGCTCAAGGTGAGTCGCCGGAAAATACAATACCTTTTCTTTCCCCAGCAAATCTTCCATTTCGGTATTCGCATACAATGCATCCTCTTTATCATCTACCAGATAAAGAATATTTTTTTTCTGAACCAAAAACAGTTCAGCCACAAAAACAGAAACTGAGGAACCTGCGCTCCCCTTCACGGCAATATGCTGACTATTTTCTAACTGGGTAAAAATTTCTTTTCCGAATTCTTTTTGCATCAGATCCGGAAGGAACTTTTCATTGATGGATTTTAACTGCATAAATAGTAATGGTATAAACGACAAAAGCGATTTCGGGAGTTTTCCGAAACCGTTTAATGGTATACAAAGGTAAGGATATTTTTTTCTTTGAATCGAAATCCGCAGACTTTAAGATTTAAAATGAATTACTTAGGCTATTTAAATCTTAATTTTTTATTAATTTAATTAATTACCTGTTAAAAAAAATCGAATATTTTCTCATGGCATAGTGTTTGGGATTTCACAATGAACCAAACATTAAAAGTAGTATTATGAAAAAAGCAATGAAAATTCTAGGAGTTTTGATGCTGTTTGTTTTTACAGCATTATCTTTTTGGTCGTGTAGCAAGGATGATGATCCGGCAGACAACGACTTTTTTGCAGGAACCTATAAAGGAAGTGTATCTTATAAAGATGGAGGCTCTACCAACATCAGTACGGATGCAGGAAGCGTATTCGTAACAAAGATTGCCAGTGGTACTAAGTACAACTTTTCCTTCTCAAACAGTATTCCGAGTCTCAATGGAATAGAATTCAACAAACAGGGAGACAACACCTTAGTAATGGTAGGATCTACTGCCACTTCTTATATCAGAATTGATAACAATACATTGAAAATTTTTTATACCCAGGATGGTAAAACATGGACAGCCAATTGTACACGTTAACATCCACTAATTATTCAAAAGCCTGTTCTCCTAACCGAAAGCAGGCTTTTTTTATTCTTCAGCCAACTACTTTAATTTTTTTTTAAGCTGTAATAAACTTTAGTTAAGTTTAAAAAACCAAAATTTTTAGCCTACTTTTTGTATATCTTTATTCAACAAAAATAAACAGTATTCCTATGAAAAAATTATTATCAGCAATGTCATTAGTCTTAGGATTAGGCCTTGCTACTGCTCAGCAGACTGCTCCCGCTACAAGTACTCCTCATGCGCCTGTAAAAGCTGCCGCCACTAAACCTGCAGAAGTAAAAGCTGCAAAACCTATGGCCGCTAAAACAGCTAAGCCGGCAGAAGTAAAACCTGCTCAACCTGCCGCTAAAATGAAAAAAGACGGCACTCCGGATAAGAGATATAAAGAAAACAAACATCTTAAAAAAGATGGTACTCCGGACAAAAGGTATAAAGCAAATAAATAAAGCATAACATCAACATATAGTTGTTATTTTCATAATCAAATTTCGAGAAAAGCCGATGGATTTATTTCATCGGTTTTTTTTATGCCTTCTGTTCTAAAAAATAATTCCACAATTCTCTACTTATTTATAAATTTGAACCATGTTAAACTTCTTCAAGAAAAACGCGGCACTTATCTGGGCAAAAAAGCATGTTCAAAAGGCAGAGGAATTCAAAAAAAATGCAGAGAGAAACCAAGAGGACTTATTGATTTCCCTTGTCAGCACAGCTCAGAAAACACTTTTTGGGCGGGAACATGATTTTGAAAACATCCGTTCTGTAAAGGATTTTCAGGACAGAGTTCCTGTTGCCGATTATGAAGATTTAAAACCTTACATAGAAAGAGTAAAAAAAGGACAAGGAAACATCTTATGGACAGATACTCCTGAATATTTTGCCAAAACGTCAGGAACAACTTCAGGTTCAAAATACATTCCTATCTCTAAAGAAGGAATGCCTTATCAGATTGCAGGGGCTCAAAGTGCATTATTCCATTATATCAGCAAAAAGAACAATGCGGATTTTGTTAACGGAAAAATGATCTTTCTTCAGGGAAGTCCTGAACTGGAAGAAGTTTTCGGAATTAAAACGGGAAGATTATCCGGTATTGTCGCCCATCATATTCCTAATTACCTTCAAAAAAACAGATTACCAAGCTGGGAAACCAATATCATGGAAGACTGGGAAGCAAAAGTAGACAAGATTGTTGAAGAAACGGAAAAACAAAACATGACCCTGATTTCAGGAATACCTCCCTGGCTTATCATGTATTTTGAAAAACTGACTGCAAAACATGGAAAAAAAATAAAACAACTTTTCCCTAATCTCCAGCTTATTGTCACAGGTGGTGTAAATTATGAACCTTACCGTGATAAAATGGAAGATTTATTGGGCGGAAAAGTAGATATCATTCAAACTTTTCCTGCTTCTGAAGGATTTTTTGCTTTTCAGGATGATTATACAAAGGAAGGTCTTCTTCTTCTGACCAACCATGGTATTTTTTATGAATTCATTCCATTGGAAGAATATGGGAAACCTAATTCCAGAAGATTAACGTTAAAAGAAATTGAGCTTCATAAAGATTACGCCTTGATTTTAACAACTAACTCAGGATTATGGGCCTACTCTATTGGCGATGTAGTAAGATTTATTGATAAAAAACCATATAGAGTTCTGGTAAGTGGAAGAACCAAACATTTTACTTCAGCCTTCGGAGAGCATGTTATTGCATTTGAGGTAGAGGAAGCTTTAAAAGCGACTCTCGAAAAACTTCCGGCACAGATCACTGAATTTCATTTAGCCCCACAGGTTAATCCGGGGAAGGGTCTTCCTTATCACGAATGGCTGATTGAATTTGAAAAAGATCCTGAAAATATGGAAGCATTCAGAGATGAACTGGACCAGCAGCTGAGAAACAGAAACACCTATTATGATGATCTGATTTCCGGAAATATTTTGCAAAAGCTTTATATTACTAGGCTGAAAAAAAATGCATTCCACGAATATGCAAAGTCCCAAGGAAAACTGGGCGGACAAAATAAGACTCCAAGATTGGCCAATGACAGAAATATCGCAGATCTGTTAGAAATTTACAAATTTTAGAGATATTTTTTCAATTCCAAAAACGTATATTCAAAAAAAATTATAAATTTGAAAAACTAAACGAAAATAATGAAAGCATCTGTACTGTTGAAATCATCTTTATTAACGTCTTTATTTGTTATTACCTCTTGCGCGACTACAAAATACAACGAGGATATTTCAAAAAACAATTACTCTAACCTGGAAGCCGGAAAAGTTTACAAAGTTACCATGAGAGACGGATCCCCGAAGCAGAAAATACTATTCAGAAATATTGTTGGAGATAATCTTGTAGGTACTGCCGGAAAAAAAGACAGTACAGAAATAATTATTCCAAAATCTAATGTAGCAGCAGTAAAAGATAGAAGAAAGGCAAGAATTGCAGCAGGTGCTACTATTATCGGAGCGGCAGGAGTTGCTGCTATCGTTATCAGTTCTTCAAGAGCAGACTAAAATAGATTTTATCTTTTGATATATATTTAATATATCTTTTAAAAAACGACATATACATAGCCCTAAATAAATTTTTAGGGCTATTTTTGTTCATGATTTCCTTTACCCCGTTACAAACATTACAAAATGTTGAGTTCAGAAATCTTCTTACCGGGAGATTTTTTATTGTTTTAGCTTTCAGAATGCTTGCCACTTTATTAGGATGGTGGGTGTATCAATTAACCAAAGATCCTTTTTCAATTGGCCTTATCGGACTTTCAGAGGTTATTCCCGCGGTGAGCTGTGCTTTATATGCCGGCCATGTTATTGATATGAATGAAAAGAAGAGATTGTTACTCATTTGTAATTATGCTTATATTTTTCTCATCGGACTTCTTTTGATTCCTGCTTTTTTTAATGTTCAAATGCATTTTACAGGGCATCAGATCACCTATTTCATTTATGGAGTTATATTTTTTACAGGAATAGCAAGAGCCTTTATAGGCCCCATTGTTCCTTCTATGATTCCTAAAATTGTAAAGAAAGAAAACTTACCCAATGCGGTCACTCTTAACCAGGCAACCTTCCTGATATCTTCAGTTTGCGGACATGCAGCCGGAGGACTTCTTATCGGATATTTCGGAGTACGATGGACATTGGTTGTTATTTTATCTCTGATATTTATTGCATCACTTTTTTTCTGGCAACTGAGCCAGCAGCATTCTGAGCATAAGAAAGAAAATGTAGATGTTGTGGAAAGTATGCGTGAGGGAATTACTTATATTTTTAAAACAAAGGAAATTCTGGGCGCTTTGTGCCTTGACATGTTTGCCGTACTTTTTGGAGGAGCAGTAGCTATGATTCCTGTATTTGCAACAGATATCCTGAATTCAGGAGCGGAAGGATTTGGCCTGCTGAACGCTGCTTCTGATATTGGTTCCATGTTCATTATCACACTTTTATCTATTATTCCTTTACGTAAAAACCAGGGAAAAATACTGCTTGCGGTAGTGACCGGATTTGGAATCTGTATTGTAGGATTTGGGCTATCAAAACTTTACTGGCTTTCTTTTATGTTCCTGGTATTAAGTGGAATGCTTGATGGTATTTCCGTAGTCATTAGAGGAACCATTGTACAGTTAAAAACTCCAGATCATATAAGAGGACGTGTATTGAGTGTTAATTCTATATTTATTATGTCCAGCAATGAGATGGGACAATTTGAAAGTGGAGTAATGGCTAAATTACTAGGTGTAGTTCGCTCTGTAGTATTTGGCGGATGCATGACAGTCCTGGTAGCCTTAGTTGTTGGAAGCACCAATCCAAAACTGAGAAAGATGCAATATTAGCAATTTTATTATCAATTGATTTAAAAACACTTAAAACCAATAAAAATCACACCCCTATAAAATAAGGATAGAATATTTTCTATCCTTATTTTTATTTTACACCTAATTTATTTCAAATAACTCACAATTCACACCACAATTTAAAAACAAAAACCCAACAAATATTACAATTTCCATATAAACCAACCAAAAATAAAAAATACCACATATCGAAACAATAAGCCATATTCATAAATATATATCACAATTCATCATTAAACATTAATAATTTCATATATTTGTCACAAATACCCCCTTTATGAATAAACTTTTATTTATTTTAAGCTTTTTCGTGACTGGTTTCTGGGCAAGCGCTCAGACTTTTACTGACAAAGCATTACAACAAAGCGCTTTACAGCTCAACACCACCAATACTGAAGGTGATTTCGACAAACTGTTTAAGAAATTTACAGAAACCAAAACTTCTGAAAAATGGCAAGCTAATTACTATGCTGCTGTGTCTATGTATCTTAAAGCAGAATTATTATCAAAAAAGTCTACTGCTTCAGCTACTGAATCAAATGCAATGGCTGAAAAATTTGCCCTTGGAACCTCACTCTCGCAGCCAGACAATGCTGAAATAAATACTCTTTTAGGCCTTATCACTCTTCAAAGTATGCAGATAGGCATTTACAGATATCCTGCAAAAGGAGCACAAGCTATTACACAGTTTATTTCCAAAGCTGAGAACTCTGATCCTAACAATCCCAGACTGGCGATTTTAAAGGCAAAGTCTGCTGAAAAATCCGGAAACAAATCTGAAGCTGAGATGCAATATCAAAAAGCTGCAACAGCACTAGATTCTGTACCAGGATGGGGTAAACAACTTATCCAAACGAACAAATAACTCACATTAAGGATTCAATTTTAAATCGGTCAAAATGAAAAAATATCTACTGATTTTTCTAATTTTCATTACCCAAATGGTTTTTGCACAACAGGACTGCATCACCGCTATACCCATATGCAGTGATTCAGAGATCTCCCTGAAACCTAATGGGTACGGAAGCACAAAAGAAGGAAGTGGCTGTCTAACCAACGAAACAAACTCTATGTGGTTTACTTTCAGCATACAAACAGCTGGAACACTTACCTTTCTAGTCACCCCCATAGGTCCTACAGCAGCCAGCATCGATTACGACTTTGCACTTTACGGTCCAAACCACGACTGCGCCAACATAAGAGAAACACCTCTAAGATGTTCTTTTGCAGGATTAGGAAGTTCTATCACTCCACCTTTAACAGGACTTGATATGACTTCTACAGAGATTACAGAAGGCGGTGGCGGAACTGGATTTGTAAAATATATCGATGTACTTCCAGGACAGGTATATCATTTATTTTTAAATAACTACTCAACAGAGGTTGCCCCTTTCAAGTTAAGCTTCGGAGGAACAGCAACACTACTTACTCCATTTGACAACAATTCATTAAAAATCTACCAACCTTTCCCGTTTCTAAAGCCTGGCCCGAAACAGGATGGAAATATTGACATTTGTGGAAATCCTGTAACATTTGATTTCGCCACACTATCCAATCACATCAGAAATAACAACCCTAATTTTGTTATAAAATATTACCGAAGTGCAGCGGATGCGGCGAGTGATTACGACCCTATCACAACCCCTATTCCGGTAAATACAACTGCGAATTATACTTACTCTATTTCTTATGTTGACCCTACCAAACCCGTTAACTTCTTAAATCAGTGTAGGGAATTTGGAGACATCAAGTTTTTTGACAGATCTTTTGCATTAACTCCCGGAGAACTTACCTCATGTAGCAATAACAACTCAGGAACAGCATTATATGACTTATCAACAGCAGATATAGGACTAACCCCTAATCTTACTGTAAAGTACTACCCTTCAATGTATGACCTGGACCATGTCATTAACGAAATAACCAATCCTTATCAATATGTTTCTGCTGAAGGATCCGCTTTTGTAAAAGCAACCAACGAGTATGGATGTATTACGATTACAGAAATTAAATTAAAATTCCACCCGCTGGTAAAAGTTCTTGCCGAACCTACACTTACTGAGTGTCATATAGAAGCAACGCCTTCTATGGGGCTGTTCAACCTTGAAAACGCACCGGTTATAACAGCAGCTTCTGGTTATAAGAAAAAGTACTTCCCTTCACTGGCTGATGCTGTAGATGCAACCAATGAAATAACAAACTATAAGACCTATACCGCTCCTAATGGTGTAATATATGTAAGAGTATATGACAATCTTGGATGCTTCAATGTTGTTAAAGTAACACTTAAAGTACTTCCTCCGGAAAAATCCAGCGTACTTAAGGATAAAATCATCTGTATGGAAGACAAAACCACTCTGGATGCAGGACCTGGATTCAAAAAATACGAATGGAGCACCGGAGCAACGACACAAAGCATCAGCAATGTAGGAGTAGGCACCTATTGGGTAAAGCTTACCAGTAAAGTTGGAGAATGTATTTCCACTCAAAAGGTAACAGTATACCCTTCTGAGCAACCTGTAATCACAAGCATTGATGTATCTACAACAAATCTAACAGTTAATGTAATTGGAGGAACTCCTGACTACAAGTACTCTATAGACAATGTTGTATGGCAGGATTCTAATGTATTCACTAATGTTGCAAGAGGTAATTACAAAATATATGTAAAAGATGCTTACGATTGTGATCCTATTGAAATTGAGGCATTAGTACCTAACATCGTCAACGTTATCACTCCAAACGGAGACGGAATTAATGATGTTATGGATTACTCTGCAATTGCAGGCAAACTAAATCTGACTTTAAGTATTTTCGACAGATATGGTGTTAAAATTCACCAGGCTGACAAATCCAATGGATACAAATGGGACGGAACAATTGCCGGTAAAAAAATACCTACTGGCACTTATTGGTACTCATTAACCTGGAATGAGAATAACCAAAAGAACACACCATTCAAATTCTCAGGATGGATTATTGTGAAAAACAGAGAGTAACCTCTCACTTATATAATAAAAAAGTCACCTCAACTGAGGTGATTTTTTTATCAACATACCCAACCTCCTATTGGTCGTATTTTCACAAAGACTGCTAATAATTTGTTGAATACTATTTTTTTAATATTTTTTAAATAAGCTATCTTTGCACCATGGCGCAGAAAGAAACATTATCATCCCTTACACACGGAAACTTTGCAAAAGAACTGTCTATTGCGGATGGAAAAATGCCTCCTAATGCAGTGGATTTTGAAAGACTTGTTATCGGAACTTTTTTGATTGACAAGAAAGGTCTTGATCATTCCATTGACCTCCTTACTCCGGAAGTATTTTACGATCCCAGACATCAGGTTATTTTTTCTATCATCTTAAAGCTTTACGAAGGCAACCATCCGGTAGATTTAATGACTATTATTCAGGATCTTAAAAAAGAGGATAAATTAAGTCAGGCAGGAGGAGATCATTATATCATTGACCTTACTATGGGAGTAAGTTCATCTGCCCACATTGAGTATCACGTTCGTGTTATTCTTGAAAAATATATTTTAAGAAGTCTTATTAACGTTTCTGCGAATGTGATTGATTCTTCTTATAAAGAATCAACGGATGTATTTGAACTTCTGGATAAAGCAGAACAATCTTTCTTTGAGATCACCAACGGAACCATTAAAAAAGGTTTTGACACGGCTAATTCATTAGTAAAACAAGCGATTGACACCATCAAATCTTTAAAAGACAAAGAGGGACTTTCCGGTGTTCCTTCAGGATTTAGGGATGTAGATAAAGAAACCGGAGGCTGGCAGAATTCCGACCTTATTATCATTGCTGCCCGTCCGGCGATGGGAAAAACCGCCTTTCTTCTTTCGATGGCAAGAAATATTGCTGTGGGCCATAAAATCCCAATGGCACTATTCTCTCTCGAGATGGCTTCAGTACAGCTTATTACCAGGATGATCGCCTCGGAAACAAGAATCTCATCCGAAAAACTCCGAAAAGGAACTCTTGACGATGAAGAATGGCAAAGACTATTCTCCAACGTATCTGAATTGGAAAACGCTCCTTTATATATAGATGAAACGCCATCACTTTCGATCTTCGACTTCCGTGCAAAATGCCGAAGACTGGTAATGCAGCACGGGGTAAGACTGATAATGGTCGACTACCTTCAGCTGATGACAGCGGGGAGCAGCGGAAAAGGAGTTGGAAACCGTGAACAGGAAATTTCCATGATCTCCCGTTCATTAAAAGCGATTGCAAAAGAATTGAACGTCCCGGTAATTGCACTTTCTCAGCTTTCACGTAGTGTGGAAACGCGTCCCGGAAAAAGACCTCAGCTTTCAGATCTGAGGGAATCCGGAGCGATTGAGCAGGATGCAGATATTGTATCTTTCATCTTCAGACCGGAATACTATAAAATTACTGTTTGGGATAATGATGAAGAGGGACAGGAAACTTCCACGGAAAATCAGGCCGAATTAATTATCGCAAAACACAGGAATGGTGCCACAGCGGATGTAAGACTATCTTTCTTAAAGCACTTTGCAAAATTTGGTGATATTGAAGCGGCTCTTGATGGCGGCATGGGAGGTGGATATCCATCGAACTTTGGGGAACCAAGCGGTTTTGATAAAATCAAAACAACCATCCAACCGGGGGCAGCGTTTGATCTTCCGGACAGTTCGAAACTTTCAGGATCTTCCATGAATGATTTTGATGATGATGATGACTTCCCATTTTAAATAATTCAATTTTATAAAGCAGATTTGAGAATCGAAATTTATACAGATGGTGCATGCAGTGGAAATCCCGGAAAAGGCGGATATGGTATTCTTATGCGTGTTCCTGAAAAAAACTATCAGAAAACATTTTCTAAAGGCTTTCGAAAAACCACCAACAACAGAATGGAACTCCTTGCTGTAATTTCTGCACTGGAAAAACTAAAATCTACGGAAAATGATATTCATGTATATACTGATAGCAAGTATGTAGCAGATGCCGTTAACCAGAATTGGATTACTGGATGGATCAAAAGAGGCTGGAAAAACGTAAAGAACCCGGATCTTTGGAAAAGATTCATTGAAGTTTACAATCAACATAAACCTACGATGCATTGGGTAAAGGGACATGCAGGTCATTTCGAAAATGAACTTTGTGACAAATTAGCCGTTGCTGCAGCCAGTTCTTCTGAACTGGAAATTGACACTTATTTTGAAGGACTTGAAAACAATTCGCTCTTTTAATTTAATTAATACTAATCCCAAATAACACGCACAACATTCACTACTTTATCATAATAAATATCATTTTTTGAATAATATCTAATTTTTTTAACAAAATTAACATAAAACAACTATTTTTTAATTGGGATTTAATATATTTACACTAATTAAATTCCCAGTGAAATGAATAAAAATTTATTATTTTACTTCTCTATTCTTTTACTTACCCTATCTGGAACATCCTTTGCCCAGACCTATCAGCTCACCGGAAACCCTATCAATACCACTGGATGGACTATAGTCCCTAGCGCAGTTGCCAATACAGATTTCATCATGCTCACGGATGACATCACCAATAAAGCCGGCGCCATAAAGCTCAACGACCCTATTAATTTAAAGTATTGTGATAAATGGAGAGTTGAGTTTGATTTCAGAATTGATGGAAATGGAACATCAACAGGTAAAGGAGACGGATTTGCATTCTGGTATCTTGCCAATCCTCCAGTCACCAGCCAACAAGGAGCAGGACTGGGAATTCCACAAAATGCAACGGGTCTGATTGTAGGTTTTGATATCTATAACAATATGGCAGGAGGCGGGCTGATGAGCAAAGTTCATGTTGCCTATGGAGTAGTTCCTAATACTATAGATACGAATGGACTGGAATACTACAATACTCCAGGAAGTTCATTTCATTCTCCAGACCTCAATTCTACCCAACCTTTTGTAGGATCTACTTATAAACACGTTGAAGTTACAGGAATAACAGATCCCGCCACCCCCACCAACTGGATTATTACCGTAAAGATAGATGGCAATACCATCACATCACAATCATTTATCCCTTCAGCAGGAGCTGCTACTATGACCCAGGGATATTTTGGCTTTTCGGCCTCTACCGGAGCAGCAAGTGCTAAACATTCCATTAAAAATGTAAAAATATATACTGATAAGGTTTCCATTTTAAAGACCTTAGCCACTCAATCTTTCTGCCCAAACCCCACCACCGGCTATGGAAGTGTCAACCTAACTGATTTTAACGCTCAGTTTGTTTCCAATCCAGGAAACTATACATTCACTTACTATCCTCAGGGAAGCTCCACCCCTATAGCCAACCCTACAAGCTATGATTTTAACACCAATAAAACGATAACTATTGTTATTAAAGATAATGCCGGAGTACTTTGTGACAATCCTGATGGAAAAATCCAGCTAGATCTGGCACCTCTTAAAGCTAACGACAAAACACTTACCGAATGTAATAACAATAAAGCAGGAACAGCAACTTTCAACCTAAATTCCGCTAATGTAACTGACATAATTGGTGTTACAAAGAAATACTACAAAACACTCAATGATTTAAATGCGGGAACGAATGAAATTTTATCTCCGGATACTTATGTATCTGCACAGGGAACAGTTTATGTAAAAATAACCACCCCTCTAGGATGTATAGGTACAGCAAAAATCACCCTTACTTTCTATCCCGAAACGCTGGTAAGAGACGACACCATACAATCCTGCTTTATTGAGAACAATATATCTAATGCCATATTTAATTTAACAACAGCCAATGTAACTTCGCTAACTACCGGTATCATTAAAAAATACTACAAAACAGTTGCCAATGCTATTAACGACACCAATGAGATTACTGACCCTTATCAATATACTTCAACAAACACAGCAGTGTATGCAAAAGTAACAGATACCAACGGCTGTTTTGCTATAGCCAAGATCAATCTTGTTGTACTTCCTCCCGTTAAATCTTCAATTCTCAAAGACAAAACCATCTGTATAGAGAACAAAACCGATTTGGATGCCGGCCCTGGTTTTGACGACTATTTGTGGAGCACCGGAGCTACCACTTCATCCATTAAAGATGTAAGTGTCGGAACGTATTGGGTAAAACTTAAAACAGGAAACTGTATTACTACACAAATTGTAAATGTACAACCCTCTGTCAATCCTGTAATATCCAACATAGATATTCATAACAATACCATTATAGTTAATGTCGCCGGAGGAAGACCACCTTACCAATATTCGATAGATGGAATTAATTGGCAGACATCAAACACTTTTACCGGTCTTGCCAGAGGAGAAGTTAAGGTCTTTGTGAAAGATTTTTATAATTGTTCTCCTATTCAGGTTCAGATAACTGTTCCTAACCTCATCAATGCCATCACTCCTAACGGAGACAATAAAAATGACTTCATAGATTATTCCGCGTTAGCTTACAAGAAAAACTTAGTCTTCACAGTCTATGACAGGTACGGGAATAAACTATACGAAGCTAGCAAAATAAGAAATTACACCTGGGACGGAAGGGCTTATGGTAAAAAAATCCCTAGTGCTACCTATTGGTATACAATCTCTTGGAATGAAAACAACAAAAACAACACTGAAACAAAATATTCAGGCTGGGTATTGGTAAAAAATATGGAATAAACATTAATACAAATAACAACATCACAATACTTTCCTATGAAAAAAACTCTACTCTTTTTTATACTGGGCATTTTACTCTGTCTCCCAGGAAAAACCTTCTCTCAAACCTATCAACTTACCGGAAATCCGGTAAATACCACAGGTTGGGATCTTGTATCCGACGCTATTGTAAGCGGAGATTTTATAAGACTTACTACAGACCAAACAAGTAAGTATGGAGCCATAAAATTAGCCACCCCAATCACCTTAAGCTATTGTGATAAATGGAAGGTAGAATTTGATTTCAGAATTGATGGAAACGGAACAACACAGTTTGGACGTGGAGATGGTTTTACATTCTGGTATTTAGCCAACCCTCCAACAGGATTTGTGTCAGGAGGAGGTCTTGGAATTCCAGCCAATGCATCAGGACTTATGGTAGGTTTTGATATTTTTAATAATACTACAGAAGGCCAGATGAGTAAAGTGCATGTTTTATATGGTACCAACAATACTGCTGGCAATAATATAGAATTCAATAATACTCCGGGAAGTACATTCCACTCTCCTGATCTGAATCCCACTCAACCATTTGTAGGCAATACCTACAGACACGTTGAAGTAAACGGAGAAACAGATCTCACCAACCCCACCAACTGGATCATTAAAATTAAGATAGACGGGGTACTTATTGCCGATCAGTCATTTGCTCCTTCTGGGAATGCGGTAGGAATGACACAGGGATATTTTGGTTTTTCAGCAGCAACAGGAGGAGCCAGCGCCCGCCACTCTATCCAAAATGCCAAGGTTTTTGTAGATAAAGTTCCTATTTTAAACAATACTCTAAAACCTTTTGTTTGTACCAATCCTGCAACAGGAAGCGGAACTGTAGATCTTACTTCATATAATATACAATTTGTAAATAATCCCGGTAATTATATTTTCACTTATTACATTCTGGGATCTGCCACTCCTATTGCCAATCCTACCAGCTTTCAGTATACAGGAAACACTACTATAAAAGTAATTGTTAAAGATCCCACCTCAACACTTTGTGATAACGGAGACGGAATCATCCAACTAGATCCTACGCCGTTTGCAGCAACTGATGCTAGCCTTACAGAATGTAACAACAATAATGGAGGAGTTGGTATTTTTGATCTCAATTCAGCTGCCGTTACCACCTTAACAGGTACTACAAAAGAATTCTATCCAAGTATACATGACCTGAACGCCAGCACCAATCAGATTACTAATCCCTCAGCTTACGTCTCTCCACCAGGGATTATCTATGTGAGGGTAATTACAGCACAGGGATGTGTAAGCACAGCCAAAATCACACTGAATACTCATCCAGTTATAACTGTTTATGATGTTCAAATAGAATCATGTTTTATAGAAAGCAATCCACTGACCGCCTCTTTTAATCTTATCAATGCCAGCGTTATCCCAAATCCGGCTGCATTTACAAAAAAATATTACCCATCATTAACAGACGCGCTTAATGGAACAAACGAAATAACTAATCCGGGTGCATATATTGCTCCCAATGGAGTTGCCTATGTCAAAGTTTTCAATGCAACCGGATGCTTTTCAATCGCTAAACTTACTCTAAAAGTTAATGCTCCGGCTCCATCCAGAGTTTTAAAAGACAAAATCATCTGTATGGAAAGCAAAACAACACTGGATGCCGGCCCAGGATTCAAAAGTTATGAATGGAGCACCGGAGCCACCACACAGGCTATTAAAAATGTTGGTGTTGGCACCTATTGGGTAAAACTAAAAACCGGAGAATGTATCACGACACAGACCGTAACAGTAATTCCAGCTGAGAGCCCTGTCATCTCAAGTGTAGACATTTCAGGAGGATCTGTTACCGTACACGTAAACGGCGGAATGCCACCTTATCAATATTCAATGGATAATATCGTCTGGCAGGATTCCAATGTATTCACCAATATCCCAAGAGGAGTTGCCAAGATCTATGTAAAAGATAATTATAACTGTGAACCCATTACCATTAACGTTACCGTTCCTAACCTCATTAATATCATTACCCCTAATGATGACGGCATCAATGACTTTATTGATTATTCTGCATTGGCTGTTAAACCTAATTTTGAAGTTAATATTTATGACAGATACGGTTTACAGGTTTTCAAAGCAGATAAAACCAATGGATACAGATGGAATGGCACTGCTAACGGAAGAAGAGTTCCTACTGGAAGCTATTGGTATTCCGTTTCATGGAATGAAAATAACAATAATAAGATTACTCCTATCAACTTTGCAGGCTGGATTATTGTTAAAAACAGAAATTAATCACGTTTATCATTCATATTAGAAGAGTCACTCCGCTATGCGGGGTGATTTTTTGTATGAAATTAAGAGGATATATTTCATTTTAAAGTCCCTTTATTCATATTCAATTCTTAAATTTGTGCTATGAATTATTTGGAGGCTTTAAACAGAAGATATTCTGTGAAAAAATTTAATAATCAAATTATTCCTCAGGAAACCCTTCACAACATTCTTGAGTCGGGAAAGCTGTCTGCAAGTTCTCTGGGACTTCAACCTTATAAGATTATCATTGTTGAAAGTGAGGAAATGAAACAGAAATTAATTCCTGCTTTTTATAACCCATCCCAGATTTCCACGTGCTCTCATCTTGTTGTGATTGTTTCAAAGAAGATCATTGAAGAAAATTATATCAAAGGATATTTTAAACATATTTCCGAGGTAAGAGAAACTCCACTTGAGCAACTTGTCCCATTCAAGAATAGTATTAATAAGCATATTAATCAAAAAACACTGGATGAAATTTTCAACTGGGCAGAAAAACAGTCGTATATCGTATTAGCCAATCTGATGTATGCCGCTGCTATTGAAAACATAGATTCATGCCCCATGGAAGGCTTCAGGCAAGATCTGATAGAAGAAATTCTGAATATCAATCCTGAAACAGAAAAAGTAACCGTTACCCTCGCTTTAGGTTACCGTTCTGAGGAAGATCACTTCCAGCATATGAAAAAAGTAAGAAAACCAAACGAAAAATTGTTTAAATTTATTTAATATTTAAATGATTGTATCTAAAGCAAGCACATGATAAAAGCGGATGTATTAGTAATCGGTTCCGGAATTTCCGGACTTTCTTATGCCATTAAAGTTTCTGAACAACTCCCTGATGCCAAAATCATCATTGTAACAAAGTCTGATGAAGATGAAAGCAATACCAAATACGCACAAGGAGGCCTTGCTGTAGTCACCGACTTTCAGAAAGACAATTTTGAAAAACACATAGAAGACACCATGCGCGCCGGAGACGGAGAAAATAAGCGTGATGTTGTAGAAATGGTAGTAAAGGAAGCTCCTGCAAGATTCAATGAAATTGTAGAATGGGGTGCTCAATTCGATATGAAAAATGGCAAATTTGCCCTGGGAAGAGAAGGAGGCCATACCGAAAACAGAATCGTCCATCATAAAGATATTACAGGTTTTGAAATTGAAAGAGCGCTCTTGGAAACAGCTAACAGCAGTCCGAATATTGAGATTCTAGACCATCACTATGTAATTGACATCATTACCCAACACCACGTTCCTGGAAAAGAATTGAATGAAGGAGACATTCATTGTTATGGAGCTTATATTTTGGATGAAAAATCCAAAACCATCAAAAAAATCACCTCTAAAATTACACTGGCTGCCACAGGAGGTGCCGGACATGTTTATAAAAACACAACCAATCCTACTATTGCAACAGGAGATGGAATTGCTTTCGTAGCCCGTGCAAAAGGAAAGGTTTCCAATATGCAGTATTACCAGTTCCACCCAACAGCTTTGTATAGCAAAATGGATGGAATGTTGTTTTTAATTTCAGAAGCCGTTCGTGGAGACGGAGCAAAATTAAGAACCAAAAGAGGTGAAAAGTTCATGCATAAATATGATGAACGTGAAGAACTCGCCTCAAGAGACATTGTTGCAAGAGCTATTGACGCCGAAATGAAAATTACCGGAGACGAATTTGTCGGCTTAGATTGCAAGGAAATGAATCATGAAAAATTCTTAGAACACTTTCCGAATATTTACAAGAAGTGCAAAAACGAAGGCATTGATCCATTCACTCAATTAATTCCCGTAGTTCCTGCCTGCCATTATCTGATGGGAGGTATTGAAGTAGACAGAGACGGACAATCTTCTATCAGAAATCTTTTTGCAGTAGGAGAATGTACCAATTCCGGATTACACGGAGCTAACAGATTAGCTTCAAACTCACTATTGGAAGGATTAGTCTTTGGACATAATGCTGCCATGAAAACAGTATCTCTTCTTAATGAAAACCTATTCAACTTTGATGATTTAAAAGCAGTTCCGGAGTGGAATGAAGAAGGAATGAAGATCATGGATGAAATGGTCATCGTCAGCTACCTGAGAAAACAACTTCAGGAAATGATGAGCGACCTGGTAGGAATTGTGAGAAGCAACAGACGTTTGAATATGGCGTTACAAAAACACCAGGAAATTGCAGCTGCTGTTGATGAAATCTACCACTACTCTATCCTTTCTCCACAATTATCAGAACTAAGAAACCTGACTACCGTTGCTCACCTCATCATTACCCAATCTATGGAAATGAAAGAGAATAAAGGGGCATTTTACAATAAAGATTTAGTGTAAAAAAGTCAATGACATAAAGAATGGAAATATTCAGTTTGAGAATTCTCACTATTGTTAATATTTTGCAATTTTTACGGATCTTAATAATCATGTTTATTGCAGGAATCGCCATGTGCTCCATTTTCTTTTTTAAACCACAGGATCTTCGAAATTTAATGTTTTTTGGAAGTGCAGGTATTATGCTGTTTTTTGTAAAAGATATATTTAGTTTTTTAAAAAAAATAATTATCTCCAGAGCAAAACATCCTCTTCCTTTAAATTTATTATGCAATATTATTGAATTAGGAAAACCATATTATTTTGGAAGGGACAATTTTGATCTGAATGAAATTATTAATGATAATAAAATACCGTTAACTCTTTATTACATCAATAATTCTCAACATCCTATTTTACAATTCAATGAAGATAAACTTTTGTTTCACAATCGTGAATACAATTGGAAAGACCTTCGTTGGAGATATTTTCTTGATGGATTATATAAATATGGAAAAAGTAACGGAAAATATGTTATAGAATTTGAAGTCACAGATCAAGATAATAACCGGATAAAAAATAAAATAGAATTTGAAAAAGTAAAAGCTAAAGAAAATGAAGTAATTTTGTTATTCGTAATTCATGATTTATTATTCGGAAAAAAATCAGCCTATTATTACTAAAATTAAAAATATGAAAAGACCGGCCTACGTTACAGATAAAGCATTAAAAACATTTATAAAAAGTGCTCTTGAGGAAGATATCCAGGACGGAGACCACTCTACACTTTCCACTATCCCTGAGGACCTTCAGCAAAGTGCTAAGCTACTTGTAAAACAAGACTGTATCCTTGCAGGAGTAGAATTGGCAGCAATCATTTTTAAAACTTTTGATAAAAATCTTAAGGTTGAAACTTTTATTAAAGATGGAACCCCTTGTAAAGTAGGAGATATAGCTCTTATCGTAACAGGAAGTGCTAGATCTATTCTTTCTACTGAGAGATTTGTTCTTAATTGTATGCAGAGAATGAGTGGTATTGCAACACTAACTCATGACTGGGATTCAAGATTAGTAGGAACCAAAACCAGACTTTTAGATACAAGAAAAACGACCCCCAACTTCAGAATGTGTGAAAAATGGGCCGTTGCTATTGGAGGTGGAACCAACCATAGGTATGGTCTTTATGATATGATTATGCTTAAAGACAACCATATCGATTATAACGGAAGCATCACCAATGCGGTGAAAATGGCTAAAGATTACGTTAAAAAGACGAAGAAAAAGTTGAAAATTGAAGTTGAAACCAGAAATCTGGAAGAAGTTCAGGAAGCCATCAATGCAAAAGTGGACAGAATCATGCTTGATAATATGGATGTTAAAACCATGAAGAAAGCTGTGAAAATGATAAACGGTTCTACTGAGTCTGAAGCTTCTGGCGGAATTACCCGTGATATGCTTAAAGAAATTGCATCTACAGGTGTTACGTACATTTCTGTAGGGGCTTTAACACACTCGGCTGAGAATATAGATTTGAGTCTCAAAGCAGTGAAATAGCGTTGAATTTTTAATAAAAACACCCCCTCTTTATTAAAAATTCAATAACATGACTTTTTTCATATAAAAAGTCGCTTTTTAGCCATTTTACTAACAATCAAGCATTTAACATTATTAAGACTGATTAAAAATTAACATTGAGTTAATAATAGTTAAAATATATTTTGCGAATTTTGCAGAAAATTAAATCTAATTATTACTAACGATTATGAAATTAATCAACAAATCAATACTAACTGCGGTAATTACTTTATCTACAGCTAGTGTTTATTACGCTCAACAAGGCAAGGACACAGTGCAAGCTAAGTCTAAAGACATTGAAGAGGTAATCTTAAAAGGTGTTACAGATATCGCTAAGGATAGAAAAACACCTGTAGCTGTTTCTACTATTAAAGCAGCACAAATTCTTGAAAGACAAGGGAATCAGGAACTTGTTGAAATTTTAAACACAACACCTTCTGTATATGCAACTAAAGGTGGTGGTGGTTTCGGAGACTCTCAAATTGTAATCAGAGGATTCGAATCAAGAAACATCGCAGTAATGGTAAACGGTATGCCTGTAAATGATATGGAAGGGGGTACTGTTTACATGTCAAACTGGACAGGTCTATCAGATGTAACAAGTACAATGCAAATACAAAGAGGACTTGGTTCTTCTAAATTAGCGATTGCTTCTGTAGGAGGTACAATGAACTTCCTTACAAGATCTGCAGATATGAAAAAAGGAGGTGTTGTTAGATTAGGAGTTGGTAACAATGACTTTTTAAAAACATCTTTCGCTTATAATACTGGTAAATCAGAAAAAGGTTGGTCTTCTTCATTCTTAATGAGCAGACAAGCTGGAAGCACATACATTCAAAATACAGATTATGAATCCTATGCTTACTTCTTTGCTCTAGGTTGGGAACCAAACAAAAAACACAATTTCCAATTCACCATTACAGGATCTCCTCAATGGCACGATCAAAGAACGTATTCTCCTTTCATCAAGGATTACATCAACTATAATCCAGATCGCGATAACACTCCTGACAGAACCTATAACTCTGACTGGGGATATTACGTAAATCCAGATGGATCAAGAACTCCAATTGCAAACAGAGCAAACTATTACTCGAAGCCAGTAATGATGTTGAACTGGGATTGGACAATGAGTGAAAAATCAAAGTTAAGTACTGTTTTATACATGTCTAATGGTAGAGGTGGTGGAACAGGAGATCTTGGAAGCTTCTGGAACGGGAAATTCAACAGTAATGGTACCCCTGCAACAAACAACATCAACTCTTACCGAAGAGCTGACGGAACATATGACTACAACCAAATCTTTGCTTTAAATAGTAATTTAGTTGCAGCCGGTAACCCTTACATGGTGACTAATCCTGCTAATGGAAGACAATATCAGGTAAGAGACGGTATTATCAGAAGATCAAGTATCAACTCTCACAACTGGTATGGGATCTTAGCAAATTTCCAACACAAAGTTAATGACAACTGGAATTTCTCAATCGGTACAGATGACAGATATTACTACGGTTATCACTATCAAGTAGTTTCTGATCTATATGGAGCAAAAGGATATAGAGAGATTCTAAACAATAATGTTCCTCCTTACACACCATCAAGAGGATATGATTATAAGCAGCTTGCATGGAATCCACTAGGAGGAAAAACAGCTCCATTAAATGAACAAATCGGATATAGCAACGATGGAGAAGTTATCTGGTACAGTGCATTCGGTCAGGTTGAATATACTAAAGATAAATTATCTGCATTCCTTCAGGGATCCGTTTCTAACCAAGGATATCAAAGAATTGATAACTTCGTTCAGGATGGAGTAACTAAACAACAGGGACAAATTGTTAATACAAAAACCGGATTCAAAAATCTTTTCGGATATAATATTAAAGGGGGTGCCAACTATAACATTGATGATCACAACAATGTATTTGCAAACATTGGTTACTACAGCAAGCAGCCATTCATGAACTCTGTATACCCAAGTAACTTCCAGGTTGTAAACCCTAGCTTAACTAATGAGAAAATCTTCTCTGCTGAAGTTGGATATGGTTTCAGATCTCCTAAATTCAGTGCAAACCTTAACTTGTACAGAACTGAATGGAGAGACAGATGGCTAAGAAGAACTAACCAGACATTTACATTAGCTGACAATTCAACAACTACAGGATATGCTGAAATCAGTGGAATTACTGAAATTCACCAGGGAGTTGAATTTGATGCAGTATATAAGCCTACAACCTTCTTAGAATTCCAGGGAATGTTCTCTTGGGGTGACTACTACTACAAAGGAAATGCTACAGGATCTGCTTTTGATGACAACAACAATCCTCTTTCATTATCAGGATCTTCAACTGCAAGCGCATCAACTCTTTACCTAGACAAAGTAAAAGTAGGAGGAACAAGCAATAACAGTATTCCTCAAATGACAGCTTCATTAGGAGCTACCGTTAAACCGGTAAAAGACCTTAGCATCTTTGGAACATGGAGATATGTAGGAAAAGTATATTCATCTATTGATATTGCTACTTTCTCCAATCAGGCAGCACAAGATAAAGGAGTATTACAATTACCTGACTTCAATCTATTTGATTTAGGTATTTCATACAGAATTAAGTTAAAAGACGCTTCTCAGTATTTCACAATCGGAGCAAACGTTTACAACTTATTTGATACATTCTATATTTCTGATGCGTCAACAAATGTATTCTCATCTGATGCTCCTTCTAAGTTAGCTGACGGTTCAAACAACACTGCTAAGAAAACTTATGAGCAATTAGGCTACATGTACAAAGGTGTTGCAACTGATAACCGTGTTTTATTCGGATTCGGAAGAACTTGGGCAGCAACGCTATCATTCAACTTCTAATTATCACAATATTAGATTTTATAAATATGAATCCCGGCTTTGAGCCGGGATTTTTGTTATCTTTGTGTACAAAAAAATAGAAAATATGGATTTTTACGGAATTTTGAAAAATGCCCACAAAGGATTCGGGTATCTTGAACTTCTTCTGGTAGCGTTATTTATCATTGCACTTTTAGCTACCATGTTCGGTTTCAGTGGGAAAGTGAACAAGTTTTTGAAAAAAACTACCCTTTTCACAATGATTTTCTTCCACGTTCAGTTCTTACTAGGAATCATTATGTTGGTAATCAACTTTACAAAAGGAATGGACATGGGCTCAGTAATGAAAAATGCAGATTTGAGATTCCAATATGTTGAACATCCATTTTCTATGCTTATTGCAGCAGTATTAATGACGATCGTTAACAAAAAAGTAAAATCTAATGATACAATTTCCCTTGGGATTACGATTATGGGATTAATTGCAGTAGGTTTATTCGCATTTGCATTCCCATGGATAAAAGTCTTTGGGGCTTAAAACAAACAAAGAAATTATATGCGTTATAATTTATAAATAGTTTAATCTTAAATTTTTAATTAAATCAATGAAAGTAGCTGTAGTAGGTTCAACAGGAATGGTTGGACAAGTTATGCTTAAAGTTTTGGAAGAAAGGAACTTCCCTGTAACAGAATTAATTCCGGTAGCTTCCGAAAAATCTGTAGGTAAAAAGGTGAAGTATAAACAGAAGGAATTTACGATTGTAAGCATGAAGGACGCTATAGCTGCCAAACCGGATATTGCTATCTTTTCTGCAGGAGGTTCTACTTCTCTTGAATTTGCCCCTTTATTTGCAGAAGCTGGAGTAACTGTAATCGATAACTCTTCAGCATGGAGAATGGATCCTGATAAAAAATTAGTCGTTCCTGAAATTAATGCAGATGTATTGACTAAAGAAGACAAGATCATTGCAAATCCGAACTGTTCTACCATTCAGTTGGTAATGGTTTTAGGACCTTTGAACAAAAAATATGATTTAAAAAGAGTGATTGTTTCTACTTACCAATCTGTAACAGGAACAGGTAAAGCAGCTGTTGACCAATTAAACGGAGAGATCAGCGGTGATGATTCTACTGCTAAAGTATATCCATATCAGATCTTCAAAAATGCATTGCCTCATTGCGATGTATTTGCAGAGGATGATTATACTAAAGAAGAAATTAAATTGATGAAGGAACCTAAGAAAATTCTTGGTGACGATACATTCAATTTAACAGCCACTGCAGTAAGAGTTCCAGTTCAGGGAGGTCACTCAGAAAGTGTAAATATTGAATTTGAAAACGAATTTGAACTGGACGAAGTAAGAAAGATTTTATCTGAGACTCCTGGAGTGGTAGTAATGGACGATGTAAAAAACAACCACTACCCGATGCCTCTATATTCAGAAGGAAAAGATGAAGTCTTCGTAGGAAGAATCAGACGGGACCTGTCACAGCCGAAAACGCTCAACCTTTGGATCGTAGCAGACAATCTGAGGAAAGGAGCAGCAACAAACGCTGTACAAATTGCAGAATATCTTGTAGCAAACAACTTAGTATAAACTAACAAAATAAAAAAGAGTCTCAGAATTGAGATTCTTTTTTTTATCAAACACAATATGAATACACAGAAGAACACCCACAAAGATAAAATAGGATTCCAGAAGCTCATTGCTGCCTTTGGAGTTATCCTTTTCATTGGAAAGATTATTGCCTGGAAACTTACCAACTCCGATGCCGTATTCTCTGATGCCATGGAAAGCATTGTGAATGTCATCAGTGCATTTATGGGATTATATTCACTTCATCTTGCCGCTAAACCTAAGGATGAAGACCATCCATACGGCCATGGAAAGGTTGAATTTGTCACTTCCGGTATTGAAGGGGCTTTAATTGCCATTGCCGGTCTGATGATTATTTATGAAGGTATCCATAGCCTTATTGTAGGAAAAACGCTAAGCAAAATTGATTTGGGAATCTGGATCATTACAGCCACAGCCATTATCAATTATCTTTTGGGCTACATTTCCATAAAGAAGGGGCAAAAAGAGAATTCATTGGTTCTTATTTCTTCTGGAAAACACCTTCAGTCTGATACCATCACTACCCTTGGAGTAGTAGCCAGTTTGGTAGTAGTCTACTTTACTAAAATCTATTGGCTGGATTCTGTTGTTGCTTTAGTATTTGGACTCTATATCATATTTGTAGGCTATAAAATCGTTCGAAAATCATTAAGTGGTATTATGGATGAACAGGATCCTGAAATACTGCATCAGGTCATCAGAATCCTTGAAGCAAACAGGCATACAGAATGGATTGATGTTCACAATATGAAGATCCAGCAGTTTGGTGCTTCATTACATATTGATGCTCATATCACCCTGCCCTGGTATTATGACCTTAGGGATGCTCACAATGAAATGGAAAAAGTGATTATTCTCTTAGCTAAAAATATTAAACGAAATATTGAGTTCAATTTTCATATGGATGACTGTAAACCTATTTCATGTCCGGTATGCCAGATTGAAAACTGCCCCGTTCGGCAAAAAGATTTCGTAAAAAGAGTGGAATGGACCGCTGAAAATGTAACCAGCGTAGATAAACATACGGTAGAATAATTAATAGAAATACAAAGGTCAAGAAGGTTAAGAAAGAAAAGATTCAAGTAAATTCTTAACCTTATCTACTCTTTATCATTTGTTTTCTGTAATAAAACATAGGAACAATCAGTAATATAATTAAAGGCTGAATTACGAACCTTCTCATATAAAATGAAAAGAGATATCCTATTTCGAATTTATTTTGAATACAAAACAGATAGAGAGGAAAAGCAATTGCAAAAACAATCACCATCATCAAAGCGCCCTGTATCGTCCACTGTTTATTTTTAAATAGTCCCTGAATAATCAGGCAGGAAAAAAATAGATTAAGAATAAATCTGAACAAATATCCACCTACTAACTTCCCCCATTCAAATACCGGGAAGCTAATATTTTTATTGGCCTCATGGAAGTACCCAAGAAACGGATCGTAAAATATTTTATCTTCCATCACTCTGACCCCTATCAGACCACAGATTCCTAAAATAACAAGAAGCCCACTAAGAATTTTCATGTTTTAAAGCAAAGAATTTAATCCAGATTAACCAAAGCAAAACCACACTCCCGTAAATAACTGCCGGGAAAACAAAATCGTGAAACATTTTACCATATTCCTTGTGTTCTGCCATCACAATATTCAATCCTACAATCCGTAAAAGATTCATAATATAAAGTAAAACCAGCCCTGCCAGCACAAAAACAAATGTCTTAGATCCTTTATAAAAGGCAAAAACAAATGATACAAACAGGATCATGACCGAGATGGCATTACATCCTTCTACCATTCTTGTTACATATTGTTTCTGCACATAAAACCAGACCTGTTCATTCTTTACATCATTGTAAAGCTCAGTAGGATAGCTCAAAACATTTTGTATAGCACTTACCTGATTGGCAATAATTCTTGAAAACGGATCCAAACCTGAATCTTTATTTCCATTCAGATAAAATTGATAAGCAAAGAGCAACACCAGGTAAATAATGATGAAGCGCAATAAAATTCCTAACACCGGCTTAAAGTCCTTTAACATTCTACAAAGATAAAAATTAGAGCCTAATAACCTGAATGAGAAGCAAGAAAGTTAAAACAGAAAGCTAAAAACACACTATTCGGTGATAAATAATAAAAAAACTACTCAAAATCATTCAAAAAAAGTTTATAAAATAAACTTTATCACTTAATTTTCATCAGCCATCCCCAGCTCTTCCAGCGCACTACTCCCTTCTTAAAACTATTCATGTTAAATTACTATATTTGTTTCTATATTATTATGACTTCCGAAAACGCAAATCGATTTTTTGAAAACCATCTTGGTAAAAAATCAACTGAATTCATCACATTAGCTCAAAGCGGTTCTGCGAGGGTCAACTTTCTGGCCGTAACCGATACTGAAAAATACATCATCACCTACAACGAGAATATTCCGGAAAATGAAAGTTTTCTTTATTATTCCAACGTTTTTTCTGAGCTTAATCTTAATACACCTGCTATTCTTGCCATCTCAGAAGACAGAAAAATGTATGTTCAGGAATTTTTAGGGGCACAGACTTTGTCAGAAATCATTACAAAAGAACATGTATCACCCCGTATACAATCTTTGGTAGAACAAACTCTTGAAAAACTTTTCAGACTACAGACTCAAACACAGGGAAAAATTGATTTTTCTAAAACATTTGAATATGAAACCTATGATGAACTTCCTGTGATTCATGATCTCTATTATTTTAAAAACTTTGTAGCAGATGTTCTGGAACTGGAATATAATAAATCTACATTACTAAAAGAGTTTAAAAAAATTGCTGCCTTGGTAGAGAATCTGGAACCTAAAGGCATCATGATTCGGGATTTTCAGGCAAGAAACATCATGGTGAATGAAAAAGATGAAGTTTCTTTCATCGATTATCAATCGGCAATGAAAGGCCCTTTAATGTATGACGTCATTTCATTCCTGTTTCAAGCTAAAGCCGATTTTCCCGAAAATTTTAAAAATGAAATGCTGGATTTCTATATTCAACGATTTGAAGATCAAAAAATTCAACATCAACTAAAAAACTCAGTTAAGCCAATTCAGATGATGAGATTCCTTCAGGTTCTGGGAGCTTACGGCTTCAGAGGACTGATTCAAAGGAAACAGCATTTTATAGGCAGTCTTGAAAAAGGAATCCAAAACATTACCCAATTTGCAGCCTCCTGGGAAGACATGAAAAATTACCCGGAACTGAATAAGGTTATAGAACAATTAACATTACAAGAAACTAAGAAGAAAATTGATACTATTTTAAAATAAAAAAAATTATAAAATAGTATTTTGAGAACAAATACAACTTACCGTAAAATACCTTAATGGTTTAAAAATAAAAAAGAAGAAAATGCTACATATTGACATCCATAGTTTCTCTTACAAAAAAGGAGGAATTCCAAAAGATCATTCAGGAAACGGAGGCGGTTTTGCCTTTGACTGCAGAGGAATATTAAATCCCGGAAGAATTGAAGAATATAAAATCCAAACCGGCAATGATATCGGCGTTCAGGAATATCTTGAAACCAAAACTGAAATGCCTAAATTCCTGGAATTGATAAAATCTCTTGTATCTATTAATATTGAAGATTATCTGGAAAGAGGATTTGAAAATCTTCAGATCAATTTCGGATGTACCGGCGGACAACACAGATCTGTGTATTCTGCTATAAAAATTGCGGAGTTCATCAAAGAAAAATACCCAAATGGCACTGAAGTAACCATTCATCACGACGAACAACCTCAACTGAACAATAGTAATTAGTAATATTTGCTTACCACTATTACATTACTCATTATTCATCACTTATTACTCATACTATATGAAGGCTCTTATTTTCGCCGCCGGAAAAGGCACCAGGCTTAAGCCGTTTACAGATCATCATCCTAAAGCTTTGGCAAAAGTGAATGGTATCCCTCTTTTAGAAAGAAATATCAATTATCTAAAAGGATACGGAATACAAGATTTTGTGATTAATATTCATCATTTTGGAGATCAAATTGTTGATTTTTTAAATAAAAATGATAACTTCGGCTGTAAGATTGAAATCTCTGATGAAACCAATGAACTATTGGAAACCGGAGGCGGCTTGATTTTTGCCAGAAGATTTCTTGATCATGGAGAAGATTTTTTAATTTTAAATGCTGATATTTTAACTGATCTCAATATTAATGAATTGGTAACGTATCACAAAAAAATAAAAGATTTTGCTACTTTAGCAGTATCGGATCGTGAAAGTTCGAGAAAGCTTCTTTTCAATGATGATATGGTATTAAGAGGTTGGCTGAATGTGCAAACGGGTGAACAGAGGCTTGCTGAATTCAATAAAGGGTTTAAAGCTCTTGCTTTCAGTGGGGTTCATTGTATCAACCCTGTCATCTTTGAAAAAATAAAAAGAAAAGGCAAATTTTCTGTTATGGAAGAATACCTGGACCTGATGCAGACTGAGCATATACATGGCTTTCTGCATGACAGTATTCTTATAGATGTAGGAAGACCAGAATCTGTAATAGAAGCCGAAAAACATTTTAAATAATTTTTGCAATGGAAATGGATGGAATTAGGGATGAAAGCCTGGTAAACCCGGAATTAGATAGTAACGAAACAAAGCTACATAACAGTTTCAGACAAAAAACATGGGATGAAACTATTACCAAAGACAGTTGGATGGTCTTTAAGATCATGGCTGAATTTGTGGATGGCTACGAAAAACTGGCAAAAATAGGTCCTTGTGTATCTATATTCGGTTCAGCACGTCTGAAACCCGAAAATAAATACTATGAAATGGCTGTGGAAATCGCAGAAAAAATCACAAAATTAGGTTTTGGAATTATTACCGGAGGTGGCCCAGGAATTATGGAAGCCGGAAATAAGGGAGCTTTCAATGCTAAAGGAAAATCAATCGGACTTAATATTGACCTTCCTTTTGAGCAGCATTTTAATCCTTATATCAATAAATCCTACTCCATGAATTTTGATTACTTTTTCGTAAGAAAAGTAATGTTTGTAAAATATTCCCAAGGTTTCGTAGTAATGCCAGGAGGATTCGGAACACTGGATGAGCTTACTGAAGCTTTAACTTTGATTCAAACCAATAAAATTGGTAAGTTTCCAATTGTCTTGGTAGGCACTGAATTCTGGGGAGGATTATTAGACTGGTTCAAAGCAACCTTGTTAAAAGAAGGAATGATTGCAGAAGATGATCTTGATCTTTATCGTGTGGTAGACACTGCTGATGAGGCAGTAGCACATATTAAAGGTTTCTATGATAAATATTCTGTGAATGTAAATTTTTAATTGGCATATTATTTGTGAACTATAACTAGCAAGTATGATTGTAAATCTATTAATTAAGATGAAAAAACTTTTATATATATCAGGAATTTTAACATTTTTTGTGTTAATGAGTTTTATGTATGTAGACTTTTTCTCTTCAATGACCAAAGTGGATTATATTGATGGAAGCAAGACATTGAAGTTTACCACAAAAATGAATACAAGCCATATCTCTGACGCTATTAAGATCAATCCTAACACAGCAGGATTTGAAGCCGAGGTGAAAAAATATGTGAACAATAATTTTGATGTATTTGTCAATGGTGCTCCCAAAACAATTACCTTCACGGGAAGTCAGATCAGCGGAGAAACTGTATGGGTATATTTTGAGACCGGAGGGGTTTCGGATATTAATACCTTAAAGATAAAAAATACGATCCTTTTAAGCTCTTTTCCGAAGCAAATCAACCTGGTGAGTATTGCCTACAAAGGCAGCCAGAAAATGATGAACTTCCAACGAGGAAAAGAAGTGAATGAGGTTTCTTTTTAGATAATTAATTTTGTAATATAAAAACCACTGCAATTGCAGTGGTTTTTTGTTTTTTATACCTATTTATTGCTTGCTCAATACATATCTCCCTACTTCATATTCAATATCACTTTTATCATACTGAAAAGGAATCTTTTCTAAAAACCAGCCTTGAGGATAATCGTCATATTCTTCCTCAATTTGATATTTGGCAAGAGAATCTGTTACATCAAATTTATCTAATATTAAAAATCCATTTTTGATATTCGTAGAATCATAGGCTACAAGATATCGCCCTCCTAATTTAAATTCTCCATTGCGGTGGTCTTTCCTTACTTCTGATCCATATTTAAATCTGTAATCATATCCCAACCCATTTAGTTTTTTATTATAATAATCAGACATAGATGTATAGCATCCACCCTATAAAGCATACAAATGCAATTATCATTTTGATTTTATTGGTCATATTTATTTAGGAATACATGGTTATAACAATAAATTGGGGTAGCCAATGCTAAATACAAGAAATAAAAATGAATGAAACAACAAAATGTTCAAATTAGGGCATCAAAAAAACCGGCTCTATCGAGCCGGTTTCAATTTTATAAAAACAATAATTATTGTGCTTTAATTTTGAAGTCATCTACTTCCCAAGTTGCTGCTCCAGAAGTTGTAGAAGTATATTTAAATGCAATTCTTACGTTTTTACCTAAGAAAGCACCTAAGTCAACATTTCCGGAACCTACCCAGTCTCCAAATGCATTAGCATTCGTATCCAGAGTTGCAGGAAGAAGAGTCCAATTAGTTGTTGTAACATCTCCTGTATAGTTATCTGTAGCATACACTTGTAATGCATTTCCAGCATATCTTAAATCCGTTGTAAAGCTTACTGCAGCTTTAGTTTTACCAGCTAAGCTTACTGATTTAGAGATCAACCAATCTTCATTGGCAATGTTATTATTAGCACCACCTGCGTTACCATTCATTACTGCATAATAATTGGTTCCGTTTCCTTGGTTAGATGTTTGCCAGAACTGGTTAGGTCCTACTTTGTTTACGGTAGTCCAATCTGTACTGAATCCACCAGCTGCAAAATCATCACTGTAAACAACAGGAATTGGAATATACACACTTCCGTCACATCTCGGTGCATCAAAGTCGATGTTAGCCAGTTTAGTAATCCATAACTGATAAGTTCCATTGAATACACTTAGAATAGCATATACATCACCTTTTCCGCCTTTTACTTCATAACCTCCCGGCTTTATATTACCAAAACTTGCCTGGCCGCTTGTTCTTAAAACAACAGTATTACCTGAGCAATCTTCAAGGGTTCTGCTAGTCACATTACTACCGTCAGTTAATGTTCTTCCTAAATCTCCTTTAACAAATTCAACGTCTTTAATTTTGATCCATCTTCCAACATCAGCCATCGTTAACTGAGAAATTGTTTTTTCTGTAGGAACAACCGCTCTTGATGCTGTATTGCTATCAAAGAAATATTTATACATTTCTACTTCTTCGATCTGTCCAAACTGGGTATTGTTACTGAATAAAGCCCCTAGCTGAACTTCACCATTAACGCTTCTTACATAAAGATTTTTAAGCTTAATATTTACATCTTTACCTAATCTGAATCTGCTATCAAGATAAAGATTCGTTTTATTCATATTTACTCTGATACCTCCTGTAGCATCTTCTACATAAACATATTTGTAAAGGTTTCCTGTTTCATCATTAGCTACTACCTGAGCTTTAAGATAATAATCCCCTGTAATCTGTACCCAGTTTGTAGTTCCGGCAGCCAATTGCTTGATATCAGCCACTGTTTTAGCTGTAAGAGTGCTTGGGTTAAAATCACATGGACCTGCTGTAAGGCCATCTAAACGTGGGAAAGTCTTCATCTCAAGATCTTCAGCCTTGTTTACATACAATTGGTAGGTTGTAGTAGATCCCGATTGGAATTTACTGTAGATTCCAACAAACTTACCTTTTCCAGAAGGAAGAAGCTGACTTGCGAATGAAGCAAAACCACTGTTTCTTACTACTGCAGTTTTCGCATATTTTCCACTAACCCATCCTTCTCCAATTGTTTTATCTACTGTTACTCCACTTGGAGCATAAGTAGTACACAACGCTCTTGCATCAAACTCTACATCATCTACCTGAATAAGGCATCCGAAATACTGATCATTCGCAGCAACCATATCTGCCAATTTCATCACCTTAGGAATAATTTTTCCTTTTGGAGCACAAGATCTGAAGATTTGTTTTGCAACAAGCTTCTCAGGAATTCTTGATACAGAAGTTGCAGAAGTTTCAGCTCCTGTTTCTACACCAAGTTGTACCAGACCACCGTAAGTTCCAATAGCAAGACCGTTCAGTTTAATATATACTTTTGATCCCTGAGGATATTTTGTATAAGTACTTACTGCGTCTACACTCACTGTAAACCCTTGTGTAGGATTTTCTAATGCATCCTGAACGTAGATTGTTTTATAAATATTTCCTGTTTCATCCGTAGAAGAAACATATCCTACCATATATAAATCGTCAGCTTCATTGTCTGGCGTTGTATCTTTAGGGAATACGTATCTTGCATTCTGATACTTCGCTTTTACGTCTGCAAATGGTACTACTATTCCTTTTTTATCAGCACAATCATACCCATCAAGATTAGGCTGATCGTATTTATCATCTTGGACACAACCTGTTACTACGAACAGAGAAGATGCCATGACGAAAATATATTTTAAAATTGAATTATATTTTTTCATGTGTAATCGTTTTTAGAATCTTAAATAAACATTAGTGAAGAAAGTGATTCCTCTGTCATACCAAAGTTTTGGTCCAAAATAAGGAGTTGCTCTTTGAGCATCAGCAAGAGCATCACTAAAGTTTACATTTCGTCCTTGTTCAAATCCTCCGGTTACATAATTTCTGTTGTTCAGAATGTTATTTACAGACACACTTACACCCATTCTGTATTTTCCGAATTGGAAAGATTTACCAGCATTAGCATTCAACATAAACTGATTGTCAAATTTCTTCTGTTTAGTAATTTGTTCTATCAATTCAGGAGTTGCACCCGGGAAAGGGTCGTTAGTCTGTGGGTCAGTATACATATAAGGTGTCTTGTTCAACGCAGAGAAGTCAAGATACTGATCCATTAGATAGTTAGCAGATGCTCCCACCCACCAATATTTTGGAGAGTTGTATTTCAATCCGAAAGAGAATGCTTTTTGTGGAGTTCCGGCTACTTTATAATCTTTTACATTGGCTTTCCCCCAAACATCTGTTCCTCTGAACCCATTAAGGTCATCAAAAGTAGAAACTTCAGGGTTATTGGTGTATTTATATTCACCTATACTTGCCACCCCTACTGCACTTAAAGTAGGGGTAACTTTAACGTCAAAACCTAATTCAAGACCCATATATCTCTTGTTAACTCCACTCATTGCTTCGTTTACCAGCGTACTGAAAGAGTTTCCTAAGGTACCGTCATTTACGTCAGCATAATATCTTGAGATTTCAGTAGCATTTTGAATGGTAGTATAATAAGCAGATAACCTAAGTTTTAAAATCTGACCTCTTAAGATGTAACTTAAATCATTAGAGCTAATCATCTGATTGGTAACTCCAGGGGTTAAGTAGTCAACCATTCTTGGGTTAATATAGATCTCATTCAATGTAGGTGCTAAGCTAAAGAATGCTCCGTTGTACACGATAAAGTTTTTACCATTGATCTTATAGGTAATCTTTCCTTTAATTCCTGCATCTAAAGCATCGTATATTGCACTTTTACCCTTTGAATTATCTCTGAATCTAGCAAGACCACTTCTGAAATTACCTTCTCTGTAAGCTTCAGAATATGAAGAGAAGATTGAAGCTACTACATTCCACTTGTTAAAATCTATTTCAGTAGAAACGTTCAATGCATAGTGATTTCTTGTAAGCTCGTAAGAGTACTGAGTTCTATCTCCTTTTCTTACTGTTACATCATTATTATCAGCATCATATTTTGCGTCTCCATTGAATGCATTAAGGTTATAAGCAAAGTTAGCTCCTAATAAATCCTTAATTCTTCTGAAGTTGTCAGATTTTAAATTCTGATAGTTGAAGTTGATGTTTAACTTCCAGTTGTCTTTTAATTTTGTATCAAAGTGAGAAGAGAAATTGAAAGTTTTATCTTTATTTACGTCTTCTACAATTGTATATACGGCACCTCTGGCCGCACCTTTCATATCGGTAAGGTTAAGACGGTTTGCATTATACAAATAATTCCAGTCGATTTGTGCCTGTTGTCTGAATTCGTCTTCTGTAAGCAGTCCGAAGCTTGGTAATTTTCTATAGTAAGTAGGGTTCGGATCTGAAGCGTGGAACCAGTCTAATCTACTTCTGGCATCGCTACCAAACTGATAAGAAACGGTATTTGTCCAGTTTGAGTTTTTACCTATTTTCAGGTAATCTGTTAAGATAAACATCGGTTCAAAAACGTTTCTGATTCTGGAGTTTCTTTTCTCTCCATCCTGCCACCCCCAGTAGGAGTTATAGTTTTTGCCCATGATATCATAAACCTCCTGAGTATTTGGTGCATTGGAAGCTCTGTATGTAGGAGATCCAAAAGCAGTTAAGTTAATAGAGTGTCTATCGCTGAACTTCTTTTCAATAGAGGCAAAATAAGCATAGGCATCCTGATACACCCCATCAATGATTGCTCTATCTCCCCATCTTCTGCTTCCTGAGAAAGTAAATGCCCAACCATTTTTGGAAAGACCTGAAGAATAAGTAGCCATTGCTCTGTGCAGGTAGCTTCTATTGGTAAATGAATAGGCTAATGAAGTCTGTTTTCTATAGCTGGATGCTCTCGTATTATAATATACAACCCCACCTAAATTACCAAAAGTATATTCAGAAGGAGTAATATTATCTACATTTTCGTAAGGATATCTCGTTACGTCATTTAGTCCTCCCCAGTTATTGAAATCAATCCTTCCATCATCATTTTTCGACATGGAAACACCATTAAAAAGAACATCCTCAAATCTGTTGTCTACTCCTCTTGGTCTGAACCAGTAAGCACCTAGTTCAAAAGCGGAAACATTTTGGAAAGCATCTCTTCCTGAGCTTAAAAGTCCTACTGTAGGCTGCATTGATGAGCCTCCATCTTCAGTATCAGTTGCCGAGTCGTCAATAACTATTACTCCTGCATCTGATCCTAAGTTGTAATTAAGTGTAATAACACCTAAATCTTTTCTCTTCTCATCTGCAGTTACATCAAACTCTAAGATCTTAGACTCAAAATTTGGTTTTGTCACTGTGATAAGATAGTGGCCAGGTTTTAAATCCACAAACTGGAAGTATCCAATTTTATCCACAGATGTGTCATCAATGGACTGTGCTAGATCTACTTCTGCTTTCTCTAAAGGCTTACCATCCTGATCTTTAACATACGCAAATACAGTTGTTTGCGCAAAATAGAAAGAGGCAGGCATTAAAGTAAACAAAGAGATTAGGGATAGTTTTTTAATCATAATAAACTTATTTTTAACTCCTTCTTTATTTAAGGGGCAACAAATTTAGAACTATTTTCATTAACTCAAACATTTTTAGTTATTTATTCTATTAATTTTTCTTAACCTACACTCATTATCCTAAAAATATGCCCGAATTTTAATCAATCACAAAAAAGGATAGTAGATATTAGGAAAACTACTCAACAATCATTACAAAATATTTTTAATCCCAAACAAACAGCCTATTTTTTAGCATTATATAAATAATAAATCTCACTTAACAATGTCAAAATAATGAATGATGGTGCATTTCTTTCATACTTTCTATCTAAACCTTAACATTTTATTAAATTAAACTCAGGTTATTTTAATCTTTATTCTTATATAAAATTAGTAATTTTACCCCCTCAATTTTTTGAATATACTAAGAATATGAAAAAATATTTAATCATTGCCGCCCTATTTTGCTTTGGTTTTGCTTTCTCACAACAGAGGCAGGTAAAGAGAGCAGCTGTCGCATTCCTGAACGTTGAAAACCTTTGGGACACAATACCTTCTGCAGATTATATTGACGGAACACTCCCACGTTCCAATCCTAAATTTCACAGAAGTGTACCCGTAGATTCTCTTAAATATCTGGAAACTACAGAAGACTATAAAGGGGAATGGAGTGATGATCTTTTGATTGGCAAAAAAGTAATCAGAAAACAGTTCTTATCCGAAGACTTTACGGCTAACAGCCCAAAAAGATGGGGAACAAAGTACTACAATCAGAAGCTGGCTAATGAAGCTAAGGTGATTTCTGAACTTGGAAGACAATATACCAACGATAACCCTGCCATATGTGGATTGATCGAGGTAGAAAACAGACAGGTAATTGAAGACCTAATCAAGCAGCCTGCTTTAGCTAAGAGCAACTATGGCATTGTACATTTCAATTCTTATGATTCCAGAGGAATTGATGTAGCTATTATTTATCAGAAAGGAAGATTCTCTGTTTTAAATTCGTATAAAAAAGAGATTAAGATCTATGATGAGAACGGAAAAAGAGAATATACCAGAGACATTGTAATTGCTATCGGATTATTGGATGGAGAAAAAGTAGGAATCTTTATGAATCACTGGCCATCCAGAAGAGGGGGAGAAGCTATTTCCCTAGCGAAAAGAAATACTGCCGCTACTGTATTGAAAGAGGAAATGGACAAAGTAACTGCTGAAAATCCAGGAATTAAATTATTCTCAATGGGTGACTATAATGATGACCCGGTAAGTCCAAGTTTGAAAAAACATTTGGCTGCAGTGGGGGATCCAAGTGAATTGTCTGATAAGACTCCTTATTATAATTTAATGTATAAATTATATAAGGCAGGGGTAGCTTCTCTTGCATACAGAGATGCTCCGAACTTGTTTGACCAGATTATTGTTTCAAGAAATCTTTATTCTCCTGAAAAAATCACTCCTACTTATACCATTTTTAAAGCTGAGATTTATGCTCCGGCTTATCTGGTAAACAAAGAAGGACAGTGGAAAGGATATCCTTTACGTTCTTGGGATGGTGACCGATTCACTGGTGGATACAGTGACCACTTCCCTGCGGTTTCCGTAGTTCAGAAAGAATATATTAAAAAATAATACAGAAAGGCACTCTTATTGGAGTGCTTTTTTAATAAATAATTGAATCATGAAAAATTTTGTTCTAATTCTGTTTATTGCTCTCATCCCTTTCAGTTGTCTTTCACAGCAAAACAACTCTAAAAATGATAAGGAGCAGCATGAAATGAAACCGTCTAAAAATGATGACGGAGAATGGGATCTTACTGTCATTGACACTGAATTTGATTATTTCCTGAATGCTGTAGCCAAACCTATAAGCCAATATTCAGAATCTTTTCTGAAAGCAAAAAATACATTCCTGGTAAATGAATGGAACAGCTATTACAGCACTGGAAAATATAGAAACATCATAGAATCCGGAATCGATTATAATCCAAGAGAAAATTATGGGATAAAGTTTGAATACAAGCTTTACCAGGTATTTGCATATGTAAACTGGAAGTATGGATTAAAAATGAACGGTTTATCCGGAAGCGATGTCTTCAGAGGCGGAAGGTAATTCAAAGTATCATATCTAATAAAAAAGGTTCAGAAAATTCTGAACCTTTTATTTTTATAATAGCTGAAAATTATTTGTTGAATAATTCCTCTACCTTATCCCAGTTTACTACATCAAAGAATGCAGAAACATAATCAGGTCTTCTGTTTTGATAGTTTAGGTAATAAGCGTGCTCCCAAACATCTAATCCTAAAACCGGAGTTCCTTTAACGTCTGCAACAGGCATTAATGGGTTGTCTTGGTTTGGAGTTGAAGAAACAGATACAGATCCGTCAGTATTTTTTACCAACCAAGCCCATCCTGAACCGAATCTTGTTTTAGCAGCATCAGAGAAATCCGTTTTGAATTTTTCAAGGCCACCATAGTTTTCGATAGCAGCTTTTACGTTTCCTACTGGTTCTTTGCTTCCACCAGGAGTTAAAATTTCCCAGAATAAAGAGTGGTTGAAGTGTCCTCCTCCATTGTTTCTTACAGCTGGTTTATCAGTTCCTGTCTTGCAGATTTCTTCAATAGTTTTTCCTGCTAAATCAGTTCCTTCAATGGCTTTATTTAAATTGTCAATATACGCTTGGTGGTGTTTCGTATAGTGGATTTCCATAGTTCTTGCATCGATCGTAGGCTCTAATGCATCGTATGCATATCCTAATTTTGGTAATTCAAATGACATAATCTTTATTTTTAATGTTATACTTCAAAATTAGCCAATATTTAAGGTATTATCAAAGATTGGGGATTACTTTAATAAATCTTTAACATTGATATATTGATTTAGAATGAATTAATTTTTTAAATATTTCTAATTTCATCAGGTAATCTGTCTACTTTGATATTCCACATCCTATTCAAAGCATCGTTTATTTTCAATTTCGTAACTTCCACAATATGATAAGTTTTTATAAAAAATACTTCTCTCACTGAATGTTTAACTTTAAATACTTTTTATTATGAAAATCGGACTTTTTGGATTTGGAAAAGCAGGAAAAGCTGTAGCGTCAGTTATTCTTCAAAACAAAGATCATTCTCTACAATGGATTTACAGAAAATCAAACAGATCTTCTACCAGAGATGCTGCAGACTTTCTTGGAGTGGAAAGTGATGATCCCGGTCATTTTTATTCAGAGAAAAGAATAAGCGTAGAGGAATTACTTGAAGAGCATCCGGTAGATGCCATCATTGACTTTTCATCCCAGGATGGAATTTATACTTACGGAGAATCTGCCGCACAAAAGAAGGTAAGAATCATATCAGCGATTTCCCATTATTCTGATAAGGAAGTACGTTTTCTGAATAAACTAGCTCAGAAAGCGACTGTATTTTGGTCACCTAATATTACTTTGGGGATTAACTATTTACTATATGCCGCTCAGTTCTTAAAAAAGATTGCTCCTTCTGTAGATATAGAAATAGTGGAAGAGCATTTTAAAGATAAACAGGGAATTTCAGGAACTGCCATCCGGATTGCAGATGTTCTGGATTTGAAGGATGAAAAGATAAATACCATCAGAGCCGGCGGAATTGTTGGAAAACATGAGGTTATTTTCGGTTTTCCATTCCAGACGGTAAGACTCATTCATGAATCTATTTCAAGAGATGCCTTTGGTAACGGAGCTTTGTTTGCTGCCGAACATCTTATCAATAAAAAACCGGGCTTCTATAAATTTGAGGATTTATTGCATCCTTATTTCAAAGTATAGAAGCCCGGCCTATTAACAATTTAATTTATTATTTATTCATAGACATCAGGAATTCTTCATTATTAAGAGTTCCTTTGATGTTTTTATTTACAAATTCCATTGCTTCTACAGGATTCATTTCAGAAAGATATTTTCTAAAAATCCACATTCGCTGAGAAGTTACTTCATCCAGAAGAAGATCATCTCTACGGGTGCTTGAAGAAATTAAATCAATAGCAGGATAAATTCTTCTGTTCGCAATTTTTCTGTCTAATTGAAGCTCCATGTTTCCTGTACCTTTGAATTCTTCAAAGATAACTTCATCCATTTTAGAACCCGTATCAATTAATGCAGTAGCAATAATCGTTAAGGAACCACCACCTTCAATTTTTCTTGCCGCTCCGAAGAATCTTTTCGGCTTATGAAGTGCATTCGCATCTACCCCACCGGAAAGAACTTTACCTGATGCAGGCGTTACTGTATTGTATGCTCTTGCTAATCTCGTAATAGAGTCCAATAGGATCACTACATCGTGCCCACATTCAACCATTCTCTGCGCTTTTGCCAGAACAAGGTTAGCTACTTTCACATGTTTTTCTGCAGCTTCATCAAATGTAGAAGCAATAACTTCTGCATTTACACTTCTTTCCATATCTGTAACCTCTTCCGGACGCTCATCAATCAGAAGAACCATCATATATACTTCCGGGTGATTAGCCGCAATAGAATTGGCAATATCTTTAAGCAACATGGTCTTACCTGTTTTAGGCTGTGCTACAATCATCGCTCTCTGCCCTTTTCCGATTGGTGCAAATAAATCTACAATTCTTGTCGAAATGGTAGACTCACTTCCTGCAAGATTGAATTTCTCTTCAGGGAAAAGTGGTGTAAGATATTCAAATGCAACACGATCCTTAATAAATGCAAGGTCACGTCCGTTTACTTCTGTAGGTTTTAATAAAGAAAAGTACTTTTCGCCTTCTTTTGGAAGTCTTACAATTCCTTTAACGGTATCTCCCGTTTTTAATCCATAATTTCTGATCTGTGCTGTAGAAACATACACATCATCAGGAGAAGAAATATAACTGAAATCCGATGAACGTAAAAATCCATAGTTATCAGGTAATATTTCCAACACCCCTTCAATGCTTACCATTCCATCGAAACTGAATTCTTTTTTATGGTCATGCTGCTCCTCTGCCTTTTCAGAATGTCTGTTTTGATTCTGATTTTGGTGTTGGTTTTGATGCTGATGCTGGTTTTTATGTTGGTTTCCACTGTTCTGTGGATGGTTGTGTCCTTTTTGAGGTCTGTTAGCCTGTGGTTGTTGAGAAGGGGTATTGTTAGGCTTTTCATCTGCCTGGGCAGGCTCTTGAGATTCTGTGTTTTTAGGAGCTTCTGTTTTCTCCTGAGAAGTTTCTGTATTTCCAGTATTGGTAGAAACTCTTTTTCTTTTTTTCTTAGCTGAATTGGCTGCAGATGATTCTTCATTTACTGTTGCTTCTACTGCTTCAGCTATAGGCTCTTCTGTTTTTACTTCTTCAGCAACCGGCGTTTTTTCTTCTACTTTTTCCTCTACTTTTGGTTCTGCCGGTGCTTTCGCACTTACCCTTGGCTTTGCTGGGGCTTTCTTTGGAGCAGCTTTTTTTACCGGAGCTTTTACAGTTTTTTCTGCTGGAGCTTCTTCAGTATTGGCGCTGGTTTCCGTGGCGTTGAAATAATCTTTTGATACTTTAGGATTAGAAGCCTGAAAGTCAAGAATTGCAAAGATCTTATCATTATCATTGCTGTTTCTTGCAACTTTAACGCCCAAATCCTTTAAGATTTTAGTCAGTTCCGTTACGGATTTTGACCTTAACGTTTCTATGTTAAACATATTTATGTAAAAATGTAATTAATTGTGAGTAAGAAAAGTAAGTCCGGTGACTTTTGTTTTCAAGTACATTGTATAATGCAAATCTACACTTATTTTTGAATTGTGCAAAATTTATATTATTTTTGCCTAGAATTTAATATTCAATGCTACAGAGAATACAAACTATATGGACTTTATTAGCAGTTTTAGCTGCTGTTTTCCTTTTTATAACAGGACAGGATGTCGTAATTTCAGACAGCATCCCTGTACTTAATATAGGATGTATTATCCTTGTTATTATTGGATCATTAAGTGTTTTTAGTTTTAAAAACAGAAAAAGACAAATTTTGCTGAATACCATCAGCATCATTATAAACGCTTTGTTGATTGGTGTATTGGCGTACTGGCTGCTAAACTTATCCGGAGGAATACATTTTCCTGAGAAGGGTATTGAGCCGATTTTCCCATTAATTGCGGTAATATGTCTGCTGATAGCAAACGTATACATCCGAAAAGATGAGAGGCTCGTGAAATCTGTAGACAGACTACGATAACCTTACAACGATTTTTTGAGTAAGAACAGTTCCTTTTTGGAGCTGTTTTTTATTTTTATATAGCTGTACTCTTCAATTCTAATCTGCAATTCTTTCCGAATCAGGTAATTTATGTAACTTCCTTGCAACATTTTGATCAAAAAGACGACAGATCCAATAACTTTTAATTAAAGACTATGAAAAAGCTAACTTATCTTACTTTATCCTTATTCTCCATATCCACTTTTGCTCAAGAAGTTTCAAAAGAAAGAGTAAAAACCGTTATTTCCACTCTCGCCTCTGATGAAATGAAGGGACGAGAAATCGGAACCCCGGAAAATGATAATGCAGCCAACTATATTGCTACATTATTTAAGGAAAACAATCTTGAATACTGTACCGGAAACTCCTATCTGATTCCTTTTGACTACAATGGTAAAACCGCTTATAATGTTTGCGGTATAAAGAAAGGTAAATCTGATAAAAACCTTGGCTTTTCAGGACATTTTGATCATATTGGAACCAACAATAAAAGTGGAGACAACATTTACAATGGTGCCGATGATGACGCAAGCGGAATTACCACACTGGTAGGCATCGCAGATTATTTTAAAAATAAGAAGCCTGAATTTTCAATGGTTTTCATGGCTTTCAACGGAGAAGAAAAAGGAATGTTAGGATCACAGGCTATCTCTGAGGATAAAAATCTTGATAAAATTTACAATAATATGGCCGCCCTTTTTAATTTTGAAATGGTAGCTACTGAATCTCAATGGGGTAAAAATGCATTATATATGACTGGAGACGGCTTTTCAGATCTTGATGAGCTATTCAATAAACATGCAGTAAATGGTTTAAAAATCAATGCTGATCCATATGCTAAGCAGCAACTCTTTTATCGTTCTGATAATGTAAGCTTTGTAAAAAAGAAAATTATTGCGCATTCATTTTCAACGGTTGATATGACCAAAGCAACGCATTATCATCATGTGAATGATGACATGAATATTGTTGATGTTGATAATATGACCCAGATCATCAATAATTTTGGAAAGACATTAGATAAATTAAGCCCTAAAAATTTTGCTCCAAAGTATAACGATCAGGTCAATTTTAATTAATTCTGACTTTCACATACATGCCGCCTATAAGGCGGTTTTATTTTGACCTTAACCGAAATTCTGTATTTTTTAACCTTGAGTTTTACCCGTATTTTACACTTCTTTCTCACTTTATTTCAAAGCGTTGTAACAAAAATCCTCATTTTGAAACTTATCAATTAAAGTAAAACCGGATTAAGAACGTCTTATCTTCTAATTTTACGTAATTTTGCTATCCAAATTTTTCATTGAATGAATGAGTATAAAAAAATTCTGAGGTTCGCCAAACCCCATCAAAAATATATCTACGGAAGTTTATTTTTCAACATTCTGTATTCTGTATTTCAGATTGCTTCTCTGGGGACTATTTTACCGGTTTTAGGGATGCTTTTCGGCACCATTAAGCCTGAAAAATATGAAGTACCTCCTGTTTATTCCGGTGACATTACAGATTTCTTCACTTATATAAAAGAATATTCCAACTATTATGTTCAGACACTAGTCAGTACTCACGGTGCCCTTACGGTTCTCGCATGGCTTTGTGTGATTACTGCCTTTATGTTCTTTTTAAGAAATGCATTCCGATACTTCGGGTCCTTATTGCTCATCAACTATCGTGTTGGAGTTACTAAAGATCTCCGTGGTGCGATGTACAGAAAAATACTTTCTTTACCGGTATCCTTTTTTACAGAAAGCCGAAAAGGTGATATGATGTCCCGTATGTCTAATGATGTAGGTGATGTTGAAGGAAATATTTTGGGAAGTTTAATAGAACTTATCAATGCGCCTTTCATGCTTATCAGCACATTGATTACTTTATTTTTCCTGAGTGCGGAAATGACTCTTTTCTCTCTGCTTGTACTTCCTGTAATGGGAACAATGATTGCGCTCATTGGAAAAAGTCTTAAAAAAGATTCTCATGAAGCACAACATGAGTTGGGAACCATCTTTTCTATTGTAGATGAAACTTTAAAATCTTCAAAGGTTATTAAAATATTTAATGCCGAAAAGATCATGGACAACCGTTTCATGAAATCAATGAACAAGTGGATATCAAGTTCTATCAACTTAGGTAAAAAGAAAGAATTAGCCTCTCCAATGAGCGAATTCCTAGGTTCTATCACCTTTTTGATCATTGCATGGTATGGAGGTAAACAAATCATTGTGGAACAAAGCATATCGCCTGCTGATTTCCTGGTATTCCTGGGAATGTTCTTCCAGATTCTTCCGCCTGCAAAAAGTTTATCAACATCCATTTCCAATGTACAGAAAGGAGAAGCTTCCCTGAAAAGAGTATTGGAAATTCTTGATGCTGATGTAAAAATCGAAGAAATTGCAGAACCGGTTTCCATTTCAACGCTTAATAACAATATTGAATTCAAGAATATTGGGTTCTATTATGATAAAGCCAATCTGATCCTTAAAAACTTTGAGCTAACAATTCCTAAGGGTAAAACGGTTGCATTGGTAGGACAAAGTGGAAGTGGAAAAACCACTATTGCTAATCTTTTAGCAAGATTCTATGATGTTTCTGAAGGACAAATCCTTATTGATGGTGTAGATATTAAGCATTTGAAGCTACAGGAATACCGCCAGCTTCTGGGAATGGTAACTCAGGAATCTGTATTGTTCAACGATTCTGTTTACAACAATATTCTGATGGGTAAACCTGATGCTACCAGAGAAGAGGTGATTGCGGCGGCTAAAATTGCGAATGCCGATACATTTATTACCGGTCTTTCTGAAGGATATGATACCAATATCGGAGATGATGGAAATAAGCTTTCCGGAGGTCAGAAACAAAGGGTATCTATTGCAAGAGCCGTATTGAAGAATCCACCAATTATGATCCTGGATGAAGCCACTTCAGCTTTAGATACAGAGTCTGAAAGATTTGTACAAGATGCTTTGGAAAAAATGATGGAAAACAGAACTTCACTTGTGATTGCTCACCGACTTTCTACCATCCAAAAAGCAGACTGGATTGTGGTAATGGAAAAAGGAACAATTGTAGAACAGGGAACTCATCATGACCTTATTGCTAAAAAGGGCATGTATAACAAACTTGTTGAACTTCAAAACTTTGACTAATTATTTTTAAATCCATATAAAAATGAATCCTATACAAGAGTATTTCTACAGAATCGAAGAGCCTGAAAGAAGTACTCTTCTTTTTTTACGGGAAACCATCCTGGCTTCAGATCCTGAAAACATTACAGAAACATTCAGCTTCGGACTTCCATTTATTAAGTATAAAAAGAAAATGCTGTGCTATTTCTACTACAGCAAAAAATATAAGAAACATTATCTTAGCTTTTATCACGGTGATAAATTAGACTACCCTGAATTGACACAGGATGGAAGAAAGAAATTTAAAATTCTTTTAATTGACGCGGAAGAAGATTTACCCACGGAATTTATATTGGGCCTTCTAGAAGAAATAAAAATTTATATCAAATAAAAAACTCCGGTACGAATATTCGTACCGGAGTTATCTTTAAAAAACCTTATCATTTTGTGTTTATTCCACTGAATTCTGCCTTTTTAATCGCCCAGGCAAGAGCATTTGCATAGAATATTGAGTTATACACATTCATTTCATAAGCAGCCACTCCATTTCCATAATTGGGTTTAGCAATTGGCTTATAGTTAGTATCTGCGTAGAACGGGCATATCGTATCTGACGTATTTGGGGAAGCAACGGTTCCACACTGAGAGTTGAATCCACCATCTCCTACCCAGATGAAGTTAAGCGTATTGTGTTTAAATGCTGTTACTCTGCCTATAGTTCCTGACGGTGAAGCGGTAGAGATGTTCGTGTCGCCTGAATATACTGTAATTTCACTCGAAGGCAGTCCTGTTGCATACGTTGTAGCAGAAGCATCTTCTCCCCACTGTAGTCCTCGTATATCTCCAAAGGGACCATTCAATATTTCATCATTAGTCAGTGGCAGTTTATAGATAGCCCCAGCACTGTTTACACTTCCTGTATTTACCGATCCGTCAAAAACATTTCTGAAAAGATTCTGCATACCACTATTGCTTTCAGAATAAGCAACAATTACACCTCCTTTTGCCAGATAGTTCTTTAACACCTGTGCTTCTGCAGCATTCATTCCCCATGCATATCCTATTACGATAATATCTACAGGATTGGCTCCGGTTGTCCAGTTTGTCAACTGTGTAGCATTCGGGCTGTCTGTACCATCTATGATCTGATCCCAGCCCTCATATTTTACGATACTATTGGCCAATGTTCCAAAATTAGCTGCGGCTTTGGTCACCATACCTGACGGTGAAGTTCCCGATACATTGTAGCCACAACCGTTTGGTGCTGTTCCGATCGACAAAAGCTTTTTCTTTGGAACAACTACGATCACATTTACTGTACAGGTTGTTGAAACTCCACCTTGGCTGTCCGAAGTGATTGTTATTGTTTTTACAGTTGTGGAAGAAGGAGAACCTGTACCTTGCAGCGTAACATTCTGATTTCCTGTAGCAGTAAATGTTCCTGATCCGCTGAAAGAAATTCCGTCAACAGTATTCGTTGTAATATTATAACTCCCTAATGCCGCCACGTTCACAGGTAAAGTAATCGTATTGGAAGCGGTAAGAGCTGTTCCTACTTTATAAACTCCGTTTACGGTTGCAGTTCCGCAACTCATAGTATAAGTTCCAGCAGGGCTTAGAACCACAATAGAAATTGCAGGTGTACATGTAACGTCTGCTCCGTTTGCTGCCAATGTGACATTATCTGTCTGGATATTCACAGGAGTACCCTGTCCCGAAATTTGTATTGTTTGTGTTCCGGTATTAAGGAAAACTCCGGTTCCATAAAAATTATATCCGTTAGAAGTCGTTCCGGAAATTGTATAATTACCCACTTTTGTTACATTCACTGTAATGCTCAGGTAATTTGAATTGGTAAGTTCTTTACCTTTTACATAGCTTCCCATTGCTTTTGATGTGGAACAGTCTACAGTAAAAACAGATTTCCCCATCTGTCCGCAGACACTTTTCCATTCGTTATCTGCAAGACTCCAGTAATTGATACAATCTTCTGAAGTATTGTAAATGGTCAAACCATCATCTTTGGATGGGGTAATGACAATTGTATTTCGCTGCGTTTCAGTTAATCTGGGAATAAGTACTCCTTTGTTATTATTTCCTGAAACCACATCCAAAACAGAATTTGAATTGGGTGATGTAGTATTAATCCCTACAGCACCATTATTGGTCTGTGAATAGGTTTTTCCAAAACCAAAGAGCATTGCTATTAACAAGACTTTGATTGAGGACATTGTAAATTTTGTGTCCATCATTGTATGAGTTATTAATGTTTAATGATTAAAAATCCAGTTAAGTCATTTAACCGACACAAAATTATCATCCACAGCTATTTATCATATCAAATCCAGATACGCAATACTACTCACGCGTAGTAAAACTCACAAAACATCAATCACTTACAGCAATAAAAACAACAAATAAAAATTTGAATTATTTAATAAAAACTAAACATAATTTTAAAAACCATTTTCATCAATAATCAAATTCCATTATTTGACATTAATTTAAAAAAAATAAAATATTTTGATTGCACAAAACATAATATTCATTTACAATTTGAAAATGCTTTTCCATTTGGTAATTGTATTTCTGCTTATTTTAAAATGAGTACTGAGTTGAAGATTGGTAAGCTCATTTCTTTTCTGGTATCTTAGGATTTTCAAAATAGACGCTTCATCGTAAGACCGAAGCCTTTGATTATTACGTCCAATAACATAGTCTGGGTCACCAAAAATTAATTGATTAAACTTTAAAACATCAATGGCAGAATCCAATGTTTCCAGCTTACGCTTAACAGCGCTATCTATTAATTTTTCAGGAAACTTTTCTGTAAGAATATCGCTATAAATCTGCTTGTAATCCGGCATTATACTTTTTTTATCCATTTATACAGGGTTGTTTTGGGAATTTTATACCTTTCAACAACTTCGTGAGCTGTCATTTTTCCGGTTCTTATTTTTTCCAGTATAAAATCCTTTACTTCCTGTGTATAGATATTTTTTCTGAAGACTATCGTACTATTTTCCTGAGTGGCAGTGTTATCAAGGCTTGTCTGTGGCGCATACAAAATTAAATGACCGGTATAAAATCTGAAAAAATCAAATTTTAACAGCTTACACCATTTCAATAGAACATCAGTATCCATGCTCTTTGCATGATACATCTTTTCTATTTCATTTTCCGTTTTGTCTAAAAACCTGGAAATTCTTTCTATTGACATCTGATGCTCTTCCACTTTGGATCTGAGCAGATTTCCAATATGAATGTTCTTAATATTCATCACACTATTTTTAAGTAAAAATATTGACAAGAGAAATAAAAAACACCATCTGCTACCACTCAACATTACGTGTGCGTAACAAAAATCGAAATTATATTTAAATTTTAATCAAAAAGCTATTAATGTTAATCTCAGAGGGAATATTCAGTTTTTTCCGGATCCTGTATTTTTTGCTTTCAACAGCACGAATACTGTTTTTGGTACACTGTGCTATTTTCTTGGTATCAAAATCAAGTTTCATCAAAGCACAGAAATACAGTTCAGAATGAATAAGGTTAGGATTTATCTTTAAAATACCTGGAATAAAATGAGGAAAAAACACCTGAAACTTTTCAAAAAACATGGGAGAATTATGCTCAGCCAGACCTAAAATTTCCTCAATATTTTCTTCTGAAAGATGGTTGATAAACATCTGATGTTTCATCAGCTCCGTGTTGGTTTTAACAAGGTCTTTGATGGTAGAATCTTTCTCTCTTTTATCGGTAATCAAACCATGAATGAGCTGATCTTTCTGGGTAATGAAAACAATGTCCATAAGAAAAGATGCAATAGAAAATAAAATATTAAGGAGCTTTATTGTTTTAAAATCTTCCGACTCTATAAATCTGCTCTTTGGCAGGAAATCAAAATCAAAATACAGACATACAATAAAATTAATACTGATCATAAACGTTATAAAAAAGATAGACAGAGCATCTTTTTTATAATTCAAAAAGAATGGAACAGCAAACAGAAGGCAGAAATAAAAGTATTCTACTCCTGCATTTTTATAAGTATAAATATTAAAAAAGTTTACAATAAAAGTGAGCAAAACAAATATCCCGATGATAACAGGTTTCAGAATCTTTTTAAACCGTTTCGTTTTTCCTTTTATAGCCATTAAAAACAACCAGAAAAAAGTAATAACTGTAAGAAACGTTGAGATGAACATATCCCCGAAAAAGGTTATGATAAAAATGGAATAAAACAGAAATATGAAAAACAGTAAAAGCAGATACCGATTAATGAGATGAAGATAATTGCTGTCATAATCATCATCCATTTTCTCCGCTTCATCGTTAATCACTTTAAAGAAATACTTATAAATCATCTTGTTGTTTTTTATGTTTTCACAAGCTCAAGTTGGCATTTGTACTACTGAAAGCATAAATTTCCCAATATTAATCGCTTTTAGATCACATAAAACTTACAAAACAAAATATCTGTCCATAATTTTCAGAGATAAAAGAATATGATTTGTGTTTTTCAGTTCTAATTTACTAAAAATCAGATTAAATTATTAAACAAAATATGACTAATGATAAAAAATCAACACTAAAAACCATAAAATATACTCAGTTATCCCTCGTATAGCATAAAAGCATGAATAACCTGTGTTTTTGTAGCTGCAAAAGTATTGATCCGGAGTTAAAAACTTTAACGCCTCGATACGCAATGTTACTCACGCGTAGTTAAACTCAATGATTAAATGAGGGCATTATAGTAATCAAATAGAAAAGAGGGCCTAAACGACCCTCTTTTACATTTATATTCAATAAAAATTTTAATTTTCTTTCAGTTTGGCAACAACATCCAAACCTCCTTTGGTAATGTCTCCAATCTTACAAATGATCTCAGTATCCAAAGGCAGGAATATATCCATTCTTGACCCGAATTTGATAAATCCGAACTCATGTCCGGCTTTCGCCTGATCTCCTTCATTACAATAGAATACGATCCTTCTGGCTACATATCCTGCAATCTGTCTGAAAACCACTTTATGATTGGTTTCAGTTTCAATAGCAACTGTTGTTCTTTCATTCTCTGTAGATGACTTTTCATGCCACGCTACCAGGTATTTCCCAGGATGATATTTTTTATAGACTACCTTCCCTGTAACCGGATATCTACAAATATGAACGTTCAAAGGAGACATGAAGATAGAAACCTGAATGGCCTTTCCTTTAATGAATTCATTTTCTTCCACTTCTTTGATCATTACCACTTTTCCGTCAACCGGAGCGATTACATTCTCTTTGTGGTCAAGAATAGTACGGTTCGGCACTCTGAAAAACCAGAATACAAGACAGTAAATAACCAACAAAGGTGCAATGATCAGCAAAGACCATATTTTAAGGAAATAGATAGCTAATGCCCCTAATACCAGAAAAAGTATCGTGGCTACGGTAATCGTCCCTTTTGATTCTCTATGTAATTTCATGAGATTAAATAAATTTTTCTAAAATAAAGTACAAATATACGACAGGAACGCAGATAATAAAACTATCCAGCCTATCTAATACTCCTCCATGTCCAGGAATAATGTTTCCACTATCCTTCACACCGAAGTTTCTCTTCAGTTGGCTTTCTACCAAATCTCCCAATGGAGCAAAAGCTGCCACTAAAAATCCAACAACCATCCAGTTCCCTCTTAACTCTGGCTGATAATGCTCTATAAAGTAAGATAAAACCAAGGTTAAAACAACACCTCCAGCATATCCTTCCCATGTTTTTTTAGGTGAAATTTTAGGGGCCATCTTATGTTTTCCAAAGAACTTTCCTACGAGATAAGCAAAAGTATCACTACTCCAGATCAGTATGAAAAGGAAAAGAACTTCCAGAGAGAAACTATCATTATAGCTTGAGAACTTAGGCAATCCCAACGCAAAACTGAATGGCAAGGCAACATAAATAACGGTAAAAATCAATTTTCCGCTATCGAAGTATAATTCGTTAGGAAACTTAAATAAAGTGACTATAGCGATACCAATGAGAGCAAGAGCTAATATTTCACTCAATCTGAAATCAAAAAAGAAATCATGATGGAAGTATCTTTTGGAAAAAATGTAAAATATAAAAATGACCAATGGATACACTACCCATTTTTCATAGCCTTTTCCAAACTTCATTATTTTAACACATTCCCAGGTACCTACAACCAACAAAAAACTCATCAATCCATGATAGAGATATTGTTGCTGAATAAGACCAGGGAAAACACTGTTAATAAGTTGCGCCCCTAGCGGAGTCGAACAAAGAATGATAATGGCTACATATACGAGACCTGAAACGGTTCTTTGAATGAGGTTTTTGTCCAAAATTTAAAATTTAGTAGTGGATGCTTAATCTTCAAGCAGCAATAAAAACAGTTTTGTATTGGAATTGGAAGAACTGTCCATTTTTGACTGGCTTCCGCTGATGGAAGTAAGGTTCTTTATATTTCCATTTCTTTTTATTTTCCCCATGGCATCATTCAGATTGTTTACAATCTGTGAAACATTGGCAATGATGATAATTCTATCCGGCAGCCTTGAAGAATGATAATGAAGAATATTATTGTGAGAAAGCATAATTCTTCCGTCATAGGCAATCAGGTATTCACAGGTGATAAATGCGGCTTCATTAGACGGCTGCAATTCTGAAGTATAAGAACTCTTCACAACATTTAAAAAGTTCTGAAGTTCCTTATCCCAACAGAACAGGTTGTTAATACCTTCTATTTTGATAATTTGATTTAAAGTTTGTAGAGCCTCCGCTTCATCTGCACAATAATTAAAAAATCCCCCCGAATGCGTAAATAATTGCGCAAACTTATAGTCGAGATCCGCATTTTTTAGCGAATCCCCAAGCTTCTCCAGGCTCTGTTTATCCTCTTCCTCAGGCTGGTTGGTAAGTTTGCTTACAATCCTCTTGAATAAATTCAACTTAATTTATTTTTAGTCAACTTTATACAAAAATAGAAAATAAATTACAATAGATTCCAAAATATCTCCTTAAATATGAAAAAACCTGACAATTTTAAAGTTGTCAGGTTTTATAATTCCTATTTTGTAAGGATTTTTAAAGCTGTGTTGGGCTTTCTGGAGCCTGTATTTCGCTTTCATCCTCTTTTTCTTTAATCTGAGGTGTTTCTAGCACTTCCGGCAGATCTTTTGCAGGAATCGTATTGGTAACCGGTTTCTCTGTCAATTCAGGATCCCAAGCTCTTTTACCAAAGATTTCCTCTAAATCTTCGCGGAAGATTACTTCTTTTTCTAAAAGTTTATTCGCTAGAGCATCTAATTTATCTTTGTTATCAGCAAGAATTCTAACCGCTCTTTCATATTGATTTTCGATAATCGATTTGATCTCTGCATCAATCTTAGTAGCTGTTTCTTCAGAATATGGTTTTCCGAATGAATATTCAGACTGACCTGAACTGTCATAGTAAGAAATATTACCGATGTTCGGGCTTAATCCGTAGATGGTTACCATTGCTTGTGCTCTCTTCGTTACCGTTTCCAAATCAGAAAGGGCTCCTGTAGAGATATTGTTGAAGATTACCTGCTCAGCTGCTCTACCTCCTAATGTTGCACACATTTCATCCAACATCTGCTCAGTAGTCGTAAGCTGTCTTTCTTCCGGAAGATACCAAGCTGCTCCTAGTGAACGTCCTCTTGGAACAATCGTCACTTTTAAAAGTGGTGAAGCATGTTCTACCAACCATGAAATAGTTGCGTGTCCTGCCTCGTGATAAGCTACTCTTCTCTTTTCAGAAGGTTTGATAGCTTTATTTTTCTTTTCAAGACCTCCTATGATTCTGTCTACAGCATCAAGGAAATCCTGTTTTGTTACTGAAGTATGATTATTTCTTGCTGCAATAAGCGCTGCTTCGTTACAAACGTTAGCAATATCTGCTCCACTGAATCCGGGAGTCTGCTTAGCAAGGAATTCTCTGTCTACATTGTCATCCAGTTTGATTTTCTTCAAGTGAACATCAAAAATCTGTCTTCTTTCGTGAAGTTCCGGAAGGTCTACATAGATCGAACGGTCAAAACGTCCTGCTCTCATCAAAGCTTTATCAAGGATATCCGCTCTGTTGGTTGCAGCCATTACGATAACATTCGTATCTGTTCCGAAACCGTCCATTTCAGTAAGAAGCTGGTTCAATGTGTTTTCTCTTTCATCGTTTCCGCCTGAGAAGTTATTTTTTCCTCTTGCACGTCCGATAGCATCAATCTCATCGATAAAGATAATCGCCGGAGATTTGGCTTTAGCCTGAGCAAAAAGGTCTCTTACTCTTGAAGCACCTACTCCAACAAACATTTCCACGAAATCAGATCCTGAAAGGGAAAAGAATGGAACTTTAGCTTCACCAGCAACAGCTTTTGCCAATAAGGTTTTACCTGTTCCCGGAGGCCCTACCAATAGTACTCCTTTAGGAATCTTACCTCCTAATTTTGTGTATTTTTCAGAGTTTTTCAAGAAGTCTACCACTTCCTGTACTTCTTCTTTAGCACCTTCTAATCCTGCAACATCTTTAAACGTTACCTGAATTCTTTCTTTTTCATCGAAAAGCTTAGCTTTAGATTTTCCAATAGAGAAGATCTGTCCGCCAGGACCTCCGCCTCCACCCATCTTTCTGAAAAGAAGGAAGTAGAATAATCCCAGAATTGCAATCCAGATTAATGCAGATATAAGAATATCTGCGAAAGGACTTTTTCCGGTTCCATAATCTTTAGCAGTTTTAATAGCCGGATTAGTTGCTTTGATCTGTTCAAATTTCTGAAGAAAAAGTTGAAGGTCCCCATATTTTACAGAGTAATCTGCTTTTGGGGCCATATCTAAAGCTGAAAAAGGGTTATTTTCCTTTCCGGTTTTGGAAACCATTGCTGATTTTGCTTCTTTGGTAAGGAAAACATCAGCTTTCTCTATGTCTTTGTATATAATAATATTCTGGACTTTACCCGCCTGCATTTCTCTAAAGAAACCATCTTCATCAATAGTTTTTGCTGCATCTCCACCAAGGAAATTGGAACCAAAGAAAAGCAAAAGAGCTATGATTGCAATAGGAAAGAACCAGTTGAATCCTTTGTTATTCATTTAGACTTTTTAAAATTTTTATTATTCATTTTCAATTTTGGTAATGACTGCGTCACCCCAAAGTTCTTCTATATCGTAATACTCACGAACATCTTTCTGGAATATGTGAACCACTACTGAAACGTAATCTACCAATACCCACATTGCATTTTCCGTACCTTCTACATGCCAAGGTCTGTCTTTCAGGTCGTTTCTTACTTTTTTTTCTACACTACCAGCTAATGCTGAAACCTGTGTATTCGAGTTACCGCTACATATTACGAACGTTTCCGCTACTGAATTTTCAATGTTTGAAAGATCAAAGATCATAATATCTTCTGCTTTTACATCTTGAAGTGCTTCAACGATTTTATCTATTAGTGCTTGTTTTTCTGCTGTTTTATTCATTAAAAAAATACTATAATCTGCAAATTTATTGTTTTTTCTTTACTTTAACCTTACTTTTACCTCCTTAATGTCTTAAAGTTTTCTTAAATGAGCCAACTCTTCTATCTGAAAGAATGTTCTTCTACTAATGACGAAATATCAAAGTTTTTACTTTACGAAAATTCAGATTTTATAGGATTACATACTTTTAGCCAAACTAAAGGTCGTGGTCAGTATGGAAATGTCTGGATTCCGACTGCCGGAAAAAACCTGGCATATACGCTGGCAGTGAATACTCAAAACATCCTGTGCTCCGACTTTATATTCAATTATTATACCGCAATTATTGTCAGGGATTTCCTTGCCAATTTGGCTGATTATGATGTAAAAATTAAATGGCCGAATGATATTATCCTTAAAGGTAAAAAAATCGTTGGAATTTTGATTGAAAAGAAAAAAATTAATCAAAATAATTACTTCATCATTGGAACCGGAATCAATATCCTTCAGGACAAATTTGAAGAAATTTCAAATGCCGGCTCACTTCTGACGCAGACAGGGCATGAATTCAACCTTGAAGAGCTTAGTGTTAACCTCCATGAGTTCTTGTCAGAAAAACTAAAAAACATCCCTTCTGACCAGGAAATACTGGATCGTTTCAATGAGAGTCTGTTTCGAAAGGATGAGATCTCTGTTTTTGAAATTGAAAAAGAGCGACAAAATGGCATCATCCGCAATGCAGATGACAAAGGAGAACTTTGGATCGAATTGGAAAAAGACGGTATGCGTTCTTTTTACCACAAGGAGGTAAAACTCCTCTATTGATTAGCTCTTTTGATATAAAGATATAGAGTAAGCGGAAGAAATACCAGATTAGGCAACCACATCGCTAAAGCCGGAGATAAGCTTTTATTTTCTGAAACCACTTTTAAAGCTTCAAATGAAAAGACAAACAGGAAGGCCAATGAAATCCCTATCGCAAGGTTAATCCCTAATCCCCCTCTCTTCTTTTGAGAAGACAGAGAAAGCGCAAGGAAGGTCAAAATAATAATAGAAACAGGCATTGATGTCCTCTGATGAAGCTCATTCAGATAAGAGTTCAGGTTACTGTTTCCTCTGGCTTTTTCTCTTTCTATGAATTTTAAAAGTTCGGGTGTTGTTTTATTCTGTCCTAAAAGTTCATTTGGGAAAAGCTCTTCAGGGGAATGGCTATAGTTTTTCCTAAGCTCTATCCCATTACTCAGCTTTTCTGTATTATCTTTATTGATGGTCTTTTCCAGATAGTTATTGAGTACAAACTGCTTTTTATCCTGATCCCAGTATACTTCACTAGCCTTCAATTCGTACACCATTTTTCTATGGGTATCAAACTTTTGATACACAAAGCTGGATCCTCTTTTTTCTCTTTTATTCCAGGAATCTACAAAGATATACTCTGTTTTACTCAATTGTGAAGAGGCAGGAGCAGTTCCCAGGATTTTTTCTTTATTGGCCGCATTATAGGTATATGCTTCCAGCTGATTTTTCTTGATATTAGCCCAAGGGAGAACCAAATGATACACCACAAGTGCCATTAATGCAATCAGAATTGAAGTATACAGATAAGGTTTTGAAAACCTGTGAAAACTAGCACCACTACTGATAATAGCCACAATTTCAGTATTGTTTGCCATCCTGGAGGTAAAGTAAATCACCGTGATAAATACCAAAATGGAAAGAAATGTTACTACAAGATTGATGATCCAGTAAGGATAAAAATGAAGCAGGAAATACCCAAGATCCAGTTTAGGATCAAGAGCCTTTGCATTTTCTATCCTTGGGATTTTTTGCTGAACATCGATAACCAGTACTACTATAGACAACAGTACCAGCATGAAACTAAAAGTTCCAAGGTATTTTTTGATGATATATCTGTCTACAATCTTAAGCATAATTCTTTTTACATTCTTTGTCTAAGAACCGGTACGATAGAGTTTTTCCATTCATAAAAATCTCCTGCAATGATATGTTCTCTTGCTACTTTTACCAAGTCAAGATAAAATGCTAAGTTATGAATTGAAGCGATTTGTTTCGCCAGATATTCTTTGGATACAAACAGGTGACGAAGATACGCTTTTGAATATTCACGATCTACGAAGCTTGTTCCAAACTCATCCAAAGGCGAGAAATCACGCTTCCATTTTTCATTTTTAAGATTCATTACCCCTTGCCATGTGAAAAGCATTGCATTTCTGGCATTTCTTGTAGGCATCACGCAATCCATCATATCAATTCCTAATCCAATGGATTCCAGAATATTCCAAGGAGTTCCAACTCCCATCAGATATCTTGGTTTTTCTTTTGGAAGAATATCTGTTACTTCGTCAGTAATTCTGTACATTTCCTCTTCCGGTTCTCCTACAGAAAGACCTCCAATCGCATTTCCTTCTGCTCCTGCTTCAGAAATTACTTCTGAAGAAATTTTTCTTAAGTCGGAATAAGTAGATCCCTGAACAATTGGGAAAAGTCTTTGCTTATGTCCATATAATTCAGGATTATCATTGGTCCATTCTATACATCTTTTCAGCCAACGATGAGTAAGCTCCATAGATGATTTTGCCTGGTTGTAATCACAAGGATAAGGAGTACATTCGTCAAAAGCCATAAAAATATCAGCCCCGATCTGTCTTTGAATTTCCATTGATCTTTCCGGAGAAAACATGTGATAGCTTCCGTCAATATGAGACTTGAATCTAGCCCCTTCTTCTGTCATTTTTCGGTTGCTCGCTAACGAGAATACCTGAAAACCTCCTGAATCTGTAAGAATAGGAAGATCCCAGTTCATGAATTTATGTAAACCACCGGCATCCTGCATCGTTTCCATTCCTGGACGAAGATAAAGGTGGTAAGTATTTCCCAAAATAATCTGGGCTTTAATGTCTTCTTTTAATTCTCTCTGATGAACTGTTTTCACACTTGCAACAGTTCCCACCGGCATAAAAATAGGAGTTTGAATCTTCCCGTGATCTGTAGTAATCTCCCCTGCCCTGGCTTTTCCTTCAGAGGTTTTTTCGATATTAAAAAATTTCATCTGTACACTTTTTTAATTCGCTGCGATCAGCGATTATCATTGTCCGGGCAAAACCCGCTTCACCATTATTTATTTTTGAGGCATTCCCAATTCAGCCTTCTTTAGTTTATCTTTTACATATTGATCCGCTTTAGGATCCTTCTTTAATAAAATTTGCTGTGCTTCGGTGGCGATGTCTGCCATTTCTTCTTTAATCACATAATACTTAAAACTTTCAACAAAGTCATCCGGCTTTACATTATGAGATTTTAAAATAAACCTTGTACCAGCTTCCATATTCCTGTTCTGATACATAAAATTAACCTGATCGTTCATCACAAGGTCAGCGATAACTTCTGCCATCACCTCCTGATCGATCAGATTTTTAGGCTTATCAATATAATCACTACATGAAAACAGCCCCAGAAAAACAAAAACAAGGATCCAATTTTTCATCAGCTTATTTTTATATTTTGTATTGGAAGAATTAGTCATGTCTTATTTATAATCTATTGATGATTGACTTCCATTTTAAGTTTAAAACACCAAAAACAGCTTCATGGATAATTCCGCCATTCATTTTGCTTTCTCCTAAAATTCTATTGGTAAATATAATAGGAACTTCTACAATTCTGAAACCTTTTTTAAAAGCTCTGAATTTCATTTCTATCTGGAATCCGTATCCTTTCAGTTTTACATTATCTAATCCTATTTCTTCCAACACTTTTCTCGAAAAGCAGACAAAACCAGCTGTGGTATCGTGAATAGGAAGTCCTAAAACAAATCTAACATATTTTGATGCAAAATAGGACAGTAAAACTCTCCCCATAGGCCAGTTTACCACATTTACTCCTTTTGAATAACGGGAGCCGATGGCCATATCTGCATTCAGACAGGCTTCAAAAAGTTTGGGCAAATCATTAGGATTATGCGAAAAATCGGCATCCATTTCAAAAATATAGTCGTATTTATTTTCGATCGCCCATTTAAATCCATGAATATAGGCTTTACCTAATCCATCTTTACTATGTCTTATCGAAAGATGCAGATAATGTGGGTGTTTCTTCTGTAATTCCTTTACTATATCCGATGTTCCGTCTGGAGAAGAATCATCCACCACTAAGATATGAAAGTCATCCTCTAATGCAAAAACTGCGGAAATAATATTTTCAATATTTTCCTTTTCGTTATAGGTTGGGATGATGACGAGCTTTTTCATTTCAGTTTGCAAAGATAGTTTATTTAACCTTTTTATTTTATACAAAATAATCTATAATTTTGCAAAAAACTTTTTCAAAGATTCGTGGATCAGACTAAGATTGTTTTGCGCAGTTGTGAATGATGTATAAAAATCAATGAAAAAAGTGTTTAAGATTAGATTTAACAGATGAAGCAATAAAGAAATTCTATGCCAAGTTGTGTTATTTATAGTTAAATAAAAAAATAAAAAAACTTAAAATTTGCCATCATCACCAAACTACATCAATTATGTAAGAATACCTGAGAACAATGATTGGGTCATTTTTATACTTATAGGCTGTATATTTTTATATGTTTTTATGATGAACATTGTAGAAAGAGATGCCAGTCTTAAAGACTTCCTGCTTCAAAAGTATTTTGATGCAAGCAATAACCTTCCGAGCTGGATTATCACATCCTGCGTAACTACTCTTACTTTATCAGCCCTAATCTCTCAGTATATTCCGGTAGTTCCTAAATTCATTGCAGATCTGCATATTTTGGGATATCAGCTTAATAAGTTTGGATATACTCTGCTGGCGGTTATGTTTTTTTATCTGATAAAATCTACATTAGGTTTTTTATTTTATCAAAGTATAGGTGATGGAAAAAAATGGACTATTTTCTATTTCACTTCCACAAAATTTTATTTTATCCTGTCTTTTTTGTTGATAATTCTGTGTGTTAGCCACTATTACTTCCCTGTAGACAGAAATAAAATCTTCATCTATTATTTCTTCTTCTTTTCTTTTGTATTCATTTTCAAAGTTTTTTTCTATTTATTTCACAAGAACAAGATTCTTCCCGAGAAATGGTATTATAAATTTTTGTATATTTGCACGCTCCAAATCGCACCATTATTACTGCTTTGGAAGTTGTTATTTTTTTAATAAAGTCAAAGATGAGAATAAAGTCTATATTGGTTTCTCAACCAGCGCCTAGTGAGTCTTCTCCATATCTGGATATAGCGAAGAAGGAAAAAATAAAGATTGATTTCCGTCCATTTATCCACGTCGAAGGGGTTGACAATAAAGAACTCAGAACTCAGAAAATAGATCTGACGCAATACACCGGTATTATTTTTACCAGTAAAAATGCTATTGACCATTACTTCAGACTTGCGGAAGAATTACGTTTCGCAGTGCCGGATACAATGAGATATATCTGCCAGTCGGAAGCAATTGCCAACTATCTTCAGAAACACATCGTGTACAGAAAAAGAAAAATCAGCTTTGGGGAGAAAAACTTCTCAGATCTTCTTCCTCTGTTCAAGAAGTTTCCTACTGAAAAGTATCTGTTGCCATCTTCAGATGTTTTAAGTCCGGATATTGTAAAAACTTTGGATTCTGCCAACGTAGAATGGACAAGAGCAATCATGTACCGTACCGTATGCAGTGACCTGACAGACATCAACATTAAAGATTATGACATGTTGATCTTCTTCAGCCCACAGGGAATCAAGTCTCTACAGCAGAATTTCCCAGACTTCAAGCAGGATGAAACAAAGATCGGAGTTTTCGGAAATACTACTTTAGCTGCTGCAGAAGAAGCAGGATTAAAAGTAGACCTAATGGCTCCTACGAAGGAAACACCTTCTATGACCATGGCTCTAGAAAAATATATTAAAGCGCTACACAAATAGCCTTTAATACAAAAATAAAGCTAACCATCTCTCCAATAAAGGAAAGATGGTTTTTTTTTAACTACATTTGAACAAAAATTAACATTGAATAGTATGTTCTCAGAAGCAGTTCTGAGCGTATAAAAATTAAAATATTCTGATGAAAGCTCCACAGGCAAAAAAAATAGAAAAAATACTAGAAACCCACGGCGACATAAGAGCAGATCATTACTTCTGGCTTAATGAAAGGGAAAACCCGGAAGTCATTCAATATCTTGAAGAAGAAAATGCTTACGAAGAATTCATCATGAAAGACACTGAAGAACTTCAGGAAGAACTCTTCGAAGAAATGAAAGCCCGTTATAAAAAGGATGACGAATCACTACCATATTTCTTTAACGGATACTGGTATATTGTACGCTATGAAGAAGGCAAAGAATATCCTATTTTCTGTAGAAAGCATGAAAGCATGGATAACGAAGAGGAAATTATACTTGACGTAAATATTTTAGCAGAAGGTGAAGATTTCTTTGAAGTGGGGAGTGTAGCAGTAAGCCCAAACAACGAACTGACTTCTTTTTCTTCGGACAATGTAGGAAGAAGAATCTATACTTTAAATTTTAAAAACTTAAAGACCGGCGAGATTCTTCCTGATAAAATACTCAATACTACAGGAAAGGCAGTTTGGGCGAATGACAATCAACATGTTTTCTATATAAGAAAAGATAAAAGCCTCCGTGCATTCCAGGTGTACAGACATACACTGGGAACCGATTCTTCTGAGGATGTCCTTATCTTCCATGAGAAGGATGATACTTTTGATGTAAACGTATTTAAAACAAAATCCTTACAATATATTTTTATTGCAAGTTCAAGCACGATTTCTGATGAGCATCATTTTATTCCTGCAGACAATGTTTTTGTAGACTGGAAAGTTATCCAGCCAAGAATAGATGATCTTGAATATTCCGTAGAACATTATGAAGATGAATTCTACATTATCACCAATGCTGATGATGCTACGAACTTCAAAATCGTAAAAACAAAGATTGACCAATGCAGTAAGGAAAACTGGATAGATGTTATCCCTCACCGCGCTCAAGTTTTGCTGGAAGGGTTTGAGATTTTCAAAGAATATCTGGTTTTGGAAGAAAGAGAAAAAGGGCTGCTTCAAATCAAAATTATTGATGAAAAAACCAAGGAGTCTTATTACCTGCCATTCTCTGATCCAACTTATACTGCTTATATAGGAATCAACCTTGAATTTGACACAGAGGTGTTACGTTATGGCTACACTTCCCTTACTCAACCTGGTTCTACATATGAGTATAACATGAAAGATAAAACCACAAAACTTCTGAAACAACAAGAGGTTTTAGGTGGAAAATTCTTCCCGGAAAATTATATATCCGAAAGAATCTGGGCAGATTCCAGAGATGGAGAAACCAAAATCCCCATTTCTCTGGTGTATCATAAGGACACCAAAAAATCAGCAGACACTCCCCTTCTACTTTATGGATATGGAAGTTATGGACACACTGTAGACGCCAGTTTCTCCAATGTAAGACTTTCTATTCTTGATCGTGGTTTTATTTATGCTATTGCTCATATCCGTGGTGGTGAATATCTGGGAAGAGAATGGTATGAGGATGGAAAAATGCTATTCAAGAAAAATACTTTCTTCGATTTCATTGATGCAGGAAAATATCTGATAAAGGAAAACTATACTTCATCCAAGCATTTATATGCAATGGGTGGAAGCGCAGGAGGACTTTTGGTAGGAGCCGTTGTCAATTATGAACCACAATTATTCAATGGAATTGTTGCACAGGTTCCGTTTGTAGATGTTGTGACTACAATGCTGGATGATACAATCCCATTAACGACCGGAGAATATGATGAATGGGGAAATCCAAATGACAAAGAATATTATCATTATATGAAAGAGTATTCTCCTTATGATAATGTAGAAGCTAAAGACTATCCAAATATCCTTATCACAACAGGATTCCATGATTCCCAGGTACAGTATTGGGAGCCAGCAAAATGGACAGCCAAGCTTAGAGAATTAAAGACAGACAACAATATCCTGGTTTTTAAAACAGATATGAGTTCAGGACACGGAGGTGCCAGTGGAAGATTTGAATCTCTGAAAGAAGATGCATTAGAATATGCATTCTTATTGAAGATTGATAATAAAGAATAAAACAAAGTTGACGAAACTTTGAAAATAACTTTCCTCCTTTACAAATGAAATGAGAAGAGGAATCAAAACATTAATAATGTAAATTATATGAACGAGTCCGAATATTGGAAAAAAATAGAACAGTTTTTCGAAGATAATTTCCAAACCGAGAAAAATCCGCCCATTGAAACGTTACTGTTTTTAATTGGTCTACAGGAATTGGGCAGTGGACAACAAAAATATACGAAAGAAGATAAAGTAAACCTTATCCATATTGCAGTTTGCAGATTGCTTGAACCTTTTGGATATTATAAATTCACTCACTATGAAGATGGGTGGCCCCAGTTTGATAAGCTGGAAGATCTTCCGGAATTAAAGCCTAATGAGCAGACCTTGCTTATGAAAAAGGCTATTATTCAGTACTTTCAGGAAGAGGAACTTATTTAAATGTGAAAACATGGTATTTTGAAAATTTAATAATGAAACTATATCATAATTAATTAAAAAACGCCATATTTCCTTATATAAATAGAGACAAATAAAACTTGTCTCTATTTTTTTTGAATAAAATCAACCCCCAAAATTATTTCGTTACCGATTGATTATATCTGAATTTCACCATTTTATAGAAGAAACTTTCATGAGCATACAAAACTCTAAGTCTGAAATAATGCGAAACATTTTTTACTCCATATTTCATTAAATAGGGTACCTCAATTGAAGTACCCTATTTTCATATCATAAAATTTATGATCTATCATCACATTTTTACTATCCTATCACCCAATAATTTCCTTTAGTTGACCCAATCCCATTTTAAAACCTTCTTCAAAACCCATATCCAGCATTTTTTTCATTACTTCTTCGGACTGATAGTGAATATTTACCGTTACTTTTGTTCCTTCTTCTACTCCTGTAAAACCAATCAGCCATTTTGATCTTGGGGCTTCTTCGTTCACTTCTCCGTTTTCATTACAGAAAGCACTGGTCCAATCAAAACTTCTATGTTCTATAATCTCCCCATATTGGGATTGAGAATATCCTTTTTCACCATTCGGACCTACCATTGCATAAAGCCAGATCCCGTTTTCTTTAAAATCCTGTTTTACTGTTTCGCACTTCCAGGGTCTGGGGCCCCACCACTGATCCAATAATTCGGATTGGGTAAAATAATTCCATACTTTCGAAACATCAGTGTTGTAAATATTCATTACATACACGCTTTTCGAGTCAAAATCTTTGTTGAAAATGATATTAGATTCCATAAAGTAATAATTTTAAATAAAGTTAGCGCTTTATTTACAGAAAGGACTTTTCCTATGACAAGTAAACAATAATTCATAAATAATTGTTAAAAAACTATCTTTTAAGAAAAAAAACATAATTTTTTGGCTCGTTTTTTGTTTACGTAGTCTTAAAACAATTAATTTTAACATTCATTTTTCCAAAACATATACAATTAAATAATGAATAATAAATTCATCCCAATAATTTCGGTGTTTATGACGATCTCACTGATTGTCTTTGTTACGCTCCAATTTTATTGGCTGAAAGGCTATTACGGTGTACTGGAACAGGACTTTTCCAATAAAGTTTATTCTGTTTTAGAAAGTACATCAAAAACAATTGAAGAAATTGAAGCCGACAAATATCTTACCAAGGATAACAGAAGTACGATCCTTGCCAACAGTAAGAACCCCTCACTTACCACTATTCAACAGGTAGAGGATTCCGGGACTCAGAGACAAATTATTTATTCCAAAAATATTATTTCCAATGCACAGCTTCCTATTTCTAAAAAAGGAGACTCTGTAAAGCTGACAACTTTATATACTGATGAAGCCGCTTATAAAATAAAAAGAGATACCACCAACCGCGAAATTCTTACCTCGGATATCAATCAGGATATTGAAACCGGGGATTATGCCGTAAAAGAGTTTGTAAAGGTATATGGAAACAATTTACCTATTGCACAAAGGGTAAGCCCGGCCACTCTTGATTCAGTGATCACAAAAGAATTGAAAATCAGAGGGATTACAGCAAAGTTTGGGTATGGAATTATTGATAAAGACAATAAACTTACCTCCATTGCCAATAAGGCTTACAAAGAAAAGAAAGACAGCAATACCTATAGCTATCCTCTTTTCACAGATAAAAAATACAATACTTTATACAATCTTGCTTTAGTCTTCCCTAAAAAGGAATATGCTTTGGCGATGAACAACTGGCCGATGCTCCTGGGAACTTTCCTTTCATTGCTTACGATTCTTGGAATTTATATCATTTCTATCAATTATATGATGAGACAGAAAAAACTTGCTGAAGTGAAAACAGACTTCATCAATAATATGTCTCATGAATTTAAGACACCGCTCGCAACTATTTCCGTCGCAACGGATTCATTAGCGAATGACAAAATTGCGACCAACCCGGATAAAGTAAAATACTATTCGGAATTGATTAAGCAAGAAAATCTGAGAATGAAAAAGCAGGTGGAAAATGTCCTGAATATGTCTAAACTTGAAAGAAATGAGGTAGAACTCTTCCTAAAGGAAACCAATGTCAGGGAATTGATCCAGAGAACAACAGAATCTTTTAATCTGATCGTACAACAGAGAAATGGTACCCTGACTCAACAATTCAATGCCACTCATTATAATTTTAAAATTGATGAATTCCACATCTCGAATATGCTGGTGAATTTACTGGATAATGCTAACAAGTATTCTCCCGAAGCGCCGGAAATTCATGTAGAAACTAAAAATGAGGGCCATTGGTATGTTATTGAGATCTCAGATAAAGGAATGGGAATGGAAACCCAGAATAAAACAAAAATTTTCGAGAAATTCTTCAGGGAAGAAACCGGAAATATTCACAACGTAAAAGGACAGGGATTAGGCCTTTCCTATGTTAAAAAGATTGTAGAACTGCACAAAGGACAGATTATCGTAGAATCCAACAAAGGAACTGGAAGTACGTTTACGATAAAACTTCCAATGGGATAAATATATAAGTATTGATTGATGAATAATACCAGATTAATGAATTATACCCATCAATTATAAAATAAAGAACCAAAAAACAAAATATAAGAAGAGTGAGAGTGAGATAGTTCATTCTTAATTGTTAATTATTAATTAGTAAAAGTTATGAGCAACAGAATATTATTAGTAGAGGACGATCAGAGTTTCGGGGCGGTGCTTAAAGATTATTTAACAATCAATAATTTTGAAGTAACCCTTGCTACTGATGGAGAACAGGGATTGAAAGAATTTACGGAAAATGAATTCGACATCTGTATATTTGATGTCATGATGCCTAAGAAAGACGGGTTTTCATTGGCTGAAGATGTAAAAAAGATTGATAAAAATACACCGATCATATTCCTTACAGCAAGAAATATGAGAGAAGATATCCTTAAAGGGTACCAACTGGGAGCTGATGATTACATCACGAAACCATTTGATACGGAACTTCTTTTATACAAAATCAAAGCAATTCTTCAAAGAAGCTCTACCCTGGAAAATGAGGAACAGGAGCAATTTAAGATCAGTAATATCTTTTTCGATTCTATGCTGAGACAGCTGAAGGTGGGTGATAAAGAATATAAGCTTTCTCCAAAAGAAAACGAATTATTGAAACTTCTTTGCATCCACAGAAACGATTTCATGCCAAGAGACCTTGCTCTTAGAAAGATCTGGAAAAAGGAAAATTACTTTACGGCAAGAAGTATGGACGTGTATATTGCCAAGCTTCGTAAATTATTGAAAGATGACGAAGGATTAGAAATTATCAACGTTCACGGTGAAGGATTTAGACTTCTTGTAAAAAATTAATCTAAAAACCGTATTATAAATATAAAATTAGCAAAACAATTGAAAATGTTTTGCTAATTTTGTTTCATACCCCATCAAGGATATGAAAAATACGTTTTTAGGTTTGATCTCTGTATCAATATTAGCTGTCTCTTGTAAGAAAGATGAAAAAGCAACTTATTTAAAAGAAGAGGCTGGTTCTCAGCAATCTTCTGTAGCTATCAATAATACCCCAAAAGTTTCATTAATGGATCAGGCGGGAGTTCAATCCAATCCGGCAACGGTTGCTATGGCCACTGCTCCGGGAATGAATCCTGCGCACGGACAACCGGGGCACCGATGTGATATTCCTGTTGGACAGCCTTTAAACAGCCAGCCTGCAGCTACTCCTGCTTCACAAAATATCAGCGTAGGTGCTAACAATGCCATTCAAATTGACCCTAGTTCAGCATCTCCAGCGAAAATAACGATGGACAATGCTAAACCCGGGAAAACAGCTCCGGGAATGAACCCACCACATGGGCAACCGGGACACCGATGTGATATTCCTGTTGGACAACCTTTGAGCAGTAAACCGGCTCCGGCTCAGCAAACGGTTCAAAATAACATCCAGGTTACCCCTACACCAACCCCTGCTCAGGTGGCTTCACAAAATCTGGCTATGGGAGAAAAACCCAAAGTAAACCCTGCTCATGGGGAACCTTGGCATAGCTGTTCTCTAAAAGTTGGTGATCCTTTGCCATAAATTTTGTATTTTTGCAGATATGAAGCTGTTTCACCTACTGGCAATAGTATTTTGTTTGGGAATCTTTTTGGTTCCTAAGGACGGCTTCTATGCTCAATCTATGCAGGAAACCTGCTGCAAGGCAGAGTCCGGAAAGAAGAGTGACTGTTGTAAAAATCATTCTTCAAAAAAAGAGGGTAAAGATGATGCGACAAAGTCATGTAATGACGATTGCTGCTCATCATGTATTGCCTGCTATACTTTTATTGAGACCCCTTTTTCAAAAAACCTGCGTTTGGAACTGTCTTATTACAAAGCCAATAAGAATCCTCAGTTTCAATATTCAGACCCTTATCTTTCAGACCGTTTAAAGGAAATCTGGCAGCCGCCTAAAATAGGTTAATTAAAACATTGTGAGTTCGTTATATTCTATAGCGAACCGTATTTTATTTAATCTAAATTTTAAACAAATGAAATTATATATTTCCAGGTTGATACTTGGTGCATTATTCTTATTTACTCAATTTATATACGCTCAAAATCTTCAGAAAAACCAGTTCAAAGTAAAAGGGAACTGCGAAATGTGCAAAACAAGAATTGAAGGTGCCGCTAAAAAGGCAGGCGCAAAAACGGCTGTTTATTCTATTGACCTTCAAACATTGACTTTAGAAACGGATAAGGTTTCCACAGATGAAGTTCTAAAAAAAGTAGCGGAAGCAGGTCATGATAATGAAAAATTTAAAGCTTCTGATGATGTTTACAAAAACCTGCCGGGATGTTGTCTATACGAGAGAGATTTACAACCTACTCAAGCTGCAGCTGAACATCATGAGCATCATCCTGCAGCCAAAAAAGAAAATGAATTTTACGTAAGAGGAAACTGTGCTTCATGCAAAGCAAGAATTGAAAAAGCAGCTCAGGGAGCAGGAGCAGATTCCGCGGAATGGAGTGCAGAAAAACAAACGGTTACTTTACATTTTGATGCTGCAAAAACTTCATCGGATACAATCTTAAAAGCAATTGCCGATGCAGGGCATGATAATGAAAAATACAAGGCTTTGGATGCTACTTACAATGGTCTTCCCGGATGTTGCCTGTATGACAGAGATTTTACCTTTGGAGAAGCCAATCCAAAAGTTCATTATGAAGAAGCTAAACATGAAAATCAATCAGCTCCATCTGACAATGATGCTCACAGCAAGCATGAAAAGAGTATTGACGGTGTTGTAGTAACAGGTTCTAAAGCCGCTACTTCTTTAAACAAGAAAGAAGCAGGATTAGTTTTTAATATTGATAAAAAAGAACTATTAAAAGCGGCATGTTGCAATTTATCTGAAAGCTTTGAAACGAATGCCACTGTAGATGTATCATTCAGCAATGCTGTAACAGGAACGAAACAGCTAAAAATGCTGGGTCTGGATCAAAAATATACAAGCTTAACAAAAGAGCAGCTCCCTGAGATCAGAGGATTGGCTTCGGCTTATGGATTAAATTTCATTCCCGGAAGATGGATTGAAAGTATTCAGCTAACGAAAGGCGGAAGTACAGTAACCAACGGTTATGAAAGTATTACAGGGCAGATCAACACTGAATTGTTGAAGAATGCCAAAACTCCGGAAACTTCCCTGAACCTTTTTTCTGATTTTAACGGAAGAGCTGAGGCAAATATTACCAGTGTATCTCCCATTAATGATAAATGGTCACAGACTTTCCTTCTTCACGGAAACGGAACGTTTGGAAATACGGATATGAATGATGATGGCTTTCTTGACAGACCAAAAGGAACGCAGATCAATGCGGCTTACCTTCTTAACTATAATGACCTGGAAAAATCAGGATTTGGATCTCATTTTGGAATTAATTTCATCAGAGATGAAAGAACTGCAGGTCAAACTGCTTTTGACAAGAAACTGGCTCAGGATAAACAATCTGCTTATGGGGTAGGAATTGATATCTCAAGATTTCAGGTTTGGAATAAAACAGGATATGTTTTTGAAGGAAAACCTTACCAGAGTATTGGTTGGATGAATCAATATGTATACCACCAGCAGGACAGTTTCTTTGGATTGAGAAATTATTCAGGAAAACAGCATACATATTATTCAAATTTAATTTTTGAGAGCATCCTTGGAAATACCAATCATAAATATAAAGCGGGAGCTAGTTTCCTGTATGATGGTTATGAGGAGACATATTTAACGGACAATATTAAGAGAAATGAAATTGTTCCGGGAATTTTTGCCGAATATACTTTAACAGGTTTAAAATATACTTTAGTAGCCGGAACCAGAGTGGATTTCCACAACCTGGCAGGAACTCAGTTTACACCAAGAGTGAATTTCAAATATGATTTTACCCCGCAAACTATTTTAAGACTTTCTGCTGGAAGAGGATTCAGAACAGCGAATGTTTTTGCCGAAAGCCAGCAGTATTTTGCCTCTAACAGAGCAATTAATATTCTACCAAACGGAGGAAACATTTATGGTTTAAAGCCTGAAATTGCATGGAATTATGGAGCAAGCTTACAACAGGAGTTCAAGCTTTTCGGAAGAAAATCCACAATTATTGCTGATTTTTTCAGAACCGATTTCCAGAATCAGGTATTGGTAGATTTAGACCGATCTCCTCAACAACTTACATTCTATAACCTGGAAGGAAAATCATTTGCGAATTCCTTCCAAACGCAATGGGATTTTACTCCTTTCAAAAATTTTGATGTAAGATTAGCTTATAAATACTATGATGTACAGGCGGACTATATCGGCGGAAGAAGAGAGGTTCCTTTTATGGCAAAACACAGAGGTTTTATAAACCTTGCCTATTCTACGAACAAAAACGATAAAGGTGGATTCTGGAGTTTTGATACCACGCTAAACTGGGTAGGAAAACAAAGACTTCCGAATATGGCTGGTAATCCTGCAGAATTTCAGTTACCAACCTATTCCAATTCTTATGCTGTACTGAATGCACAGATCTCAAAAAACTTCAATAAGAAGCTAAGGGCTTACGTAGGTGGAGAAAATCTTACTTCTTATTACCAGAAAAATGCAATCATCGATTTTAGAAATCCATTCGGAAACTATTTTGATGGCGGAATGGTATACGCTCCGATTATGAAAGCGAACTTTTATGTGGGACTGGACGTAACGTTTTAAAGAGGGAGATTGAAATACTGCTGGACAGTTTATTGAGTTGAAATATTTATAACTTCTTTTTCTATTTCAGAAAATCCTTGAAAATATAAAACAGCATCAAATTGATGCTGTTTTTTTATTATCAAAACTTTCAAAAAAACCTTATAGGTTTAAGTATTCATATATTTTTACAAAAATCCGGAGACCTATCTCGATCAATAAATTCGATGGTAAAATAATGGACAGCTGTTATGAAAATTGACAGTAACTCTCCTCTTCCAGCATCCTGCTTCCTTACCCAATAAAAAGAGCAGTATCAAAATTGATACTGCTCTTTCATTTTATCTTCCAAAGTCATCCTGTACTCTTACGATATCATCTTCGTCTGAAGGATTGGATGCATCGGTATGCTGCCAGATTTCGGCTACAATTCCCCAGCCTGACAGACCTATTAATCTGTGTCTTTCTCCCTGTTGAAGTTTGACCTGATCTTTCGGATGGTATTCTCCAATTTCTCCTTCTTCATCTGTAGGACTTCTTTTGATTCCTACCGTTCCTTCTACAACCTGCCAGATCTCTGCTCTTCTGTGGTGATACTGCCAGCTTAATCTTGCTTCCGGAGCTACAATAAGAATTTTTGGACTTAGCTTCCCGCCTATTCTTAAGTTCTCCACATCAATTCCATCAAAGTATTGGTTGGCAAAATCCTGTGCCTGTGTTTCATCTATTACAAAAAAACCTCCCCATGGTCTGGTTTCATCTTTTGCAGCAATTGTAAAACCCTGAGTTTCCAAAGTTTTTTCAACTCTATCGAATATTTCTTTTTTTTCCGTACTCATATATCTTTTTTCTCTTAATTAAAAATTATTTACCTGACTCTTCTTTTGACATTGAATAGGGGAAATCTTTTTCCTGCGTTCCTCTGTCAGTATTCGGTTTACTATCCATTTTAAAGTCTAAAACCGCTCCTTTGATTAATTCTTTATGACTTAACCAATTTTTGGAATAAGGCTGCTGATTTACATTCAATGATTTTACATATAAATTTTCAGCATTATTTTCCGGTGCTTTTATTTCAATTTTCTTGCCATTTTCCAGGTGAATGGTTGCTTCTTTAAACAATGGTGCTCCCAACACATATTGATCTGTTGCCGGTGTTACCGGATAAAAACCTAATGCTGAGAAAATATACCATGCGGAAGTCTGCCCATTATCTTCGTCTCCACAATAACCATCCGGAGTAGCCTGATACAGCTTGTTCATTACCTGTCTTGCCCAATATTGAGTTTTGTAAGGTGCCCCGGCATAATTGTACAGATAGATCATGTGCTGAATAGGCTGATTTCCGTGAGCATACTGCCCCATATTCATAATCTGCATTTCTCTGATCTCATGGATCACTCCACCATAATAGCTGTCATCAAAAACCGGTGGTAAAGAAAATACCTCATCCAACTTGGCTTCAAATTTCTTTTTACCGCCCATTAGTTCTGAAAGACCATTGATATCCTGGAAAACCGACCAGGTATAATGCCAGCTATTGCCTTCTGTAAAAGCATCTCCCCATTTAAAAGGATTGAAAGGTTTCTGAAAATTACCGTCTTTATTTTTACCACGCATCAATCCTGTTTCCTTATCAAACAGATTTTTGTAATTATACGCTCTTTTTTTGTAAATATCAATTTCTGAGGCAGGTTTTCCTAATGCCTTTCCTAATTGATAGATTGCAAAATCATCATAAGCGTATTCTAATGTTCTGGCTGCATTCTCATTAATTTTTACATCATAAGGAACATAACCTAATTCATTGTAATATTTTACTCCTGCACGTCCTACTGCTTTCATCGGACCTTCATTGTTGGCACCATGTTTTACTGCCTGCCAAAGGGTTTCCACATCAAAGCCGCGAAGTCCTTTGATATACGCATCTGCTACTACGGAAGCGGAATTGTTTCCGATCATAATATCAGAATATCCCGGACTGCTCCACTCTGGTAAAAATCCTCCTTCTTTATAAGCATTGGCTAATCCTTCCTGCATTTCTACATTGATGCTTGGATATACCAGATTCAGAAAAGGATATAAAGCGCGGAAAGTGTCCCAGAATCCTGTTCCTGCAAACATTCTCCCGTCTGTAATTTTTCCGTTGTAAGGACTCCAGTGCTTTATTTTATTCTGAGCATCGATCTCGTATAATTTTTGAGGAAAGAATAAAGTTCTGTATAATGAGGAATAAAAGGTTCTCATCTGTTGATCTGTTCCTCCTTTTACTTCTATTTTTCCTAAAGTTGTATTCCAGATATTTTTAGCATCGGTCTTTACCTGATCAAAATTTCTGTTCCCGATTTCTCTTTTAAGATTAAGCTCAGCCTGCTCAAAACTAATGAATGAAGAGGCAACTTTTGCATAAACGGTTTCTTTATTTTTCAGTTTAAAGCCAACTATTGCTCCGGTATGATCGCTGGTAATCTCCAACTTATCATTCACCAAGTTATCATCTTTCCATGTTTTTGTCAGTTCAAAGTCTTTATCAAACTGGATGACAAAATAGTTTTTAAAATTCTCATATTTCCCTGTGGAATATCGGGTAGTATACCCCAGAATTTTTCTTTCTTTGGGTACTATTTTGATGTATGAACCTTTATTCAGGGCATCAATAACTATATATGCACTATCTGTTTTCGGGAAATCAAATTTGAAAAAAGAAGCTCTTTCCGTAGGGGTAAATTCTGTAGTTACATTGATATCTGCTAAATAAACACTATAGAAATAAGGGGTTGCAACCTCAGCTTTATGACTGAACCAACTTGCTCTGTCGTCTTCTTTAAATTTTAATTTTCCTACTCCCGGCATGATGGAAAATGCGCCATAATCATTCATCCAGGGAGAGGGTTGATGGGTTTGTTTGAATCCTTTTATTTTATCGGCATCGTAAGTGTAGGCCCATCCGTCACCCATCTTTCCGGTTTGTGCCGTCCAGAGATTCATCCCCCATGGAAGCCCAACTGCCGGATAGGTATTTCCGTTGGATAATGAGGGTTTGGATTGGGTTCCCATCAATGGATTCACATAATCTACAGGAGATATATTCTGACCAAACACTAAGGCCTGTAATAAAAGAAAGCAAGTAGAAAAAATAGACTTCATTGTATCGTTTCGTTTGTTAATTTATATAAGCTTTTTTAATGCATAGCTGGCCGCTCCCAGAATGGCCGCATCTTCAAAGATGGCCGAAATTTTAACCTGCAAGTTAATATTATTCTTTATTAGATTCTGAATAAATCTTTGCTCAAAATAAGGATATGCTTTTGCGATATTTCCTCCTATAACTAAAACTTCCGGTTTGTAATGATCTACATATTTTACAATAAAATCGGAGAAAGAATCTGCATATTCATCAAACATCTTTTGCTGTATTTCTAAAGGTTTATCCAAAAGATCTTTAGTTCCTGAAATTTTCTCTCCGGTAAGTTTCTCATACCTATTTACAAACCAGCGTGTAGCTAGGTAATCTTCACATATTGAGTCTTTAAATGGTGAGTCCCATAAGTCTTCATCGGTCGCAAATTCTCCGTTATAAAATGTGGTTCCCAATCCTGTACCCAGTGTTACTCCAAAAATGCTTTTAAAACCCTGAACACAGCCTCCAAATACTTCTCCTTCCATAAAGGCAGCAGCATCATTTACAAAATAAATCTGCTTTGAAGAAATGGATAATCTATTCTCCAGTTCTTCTTTTATATTGACCTGGTATATATCAATAAATTTCCCTTGCTGCATTAGAGAGATTCCGTTTTCATAGTCGAAAGGCCCCGGCATAGCAATTCCAAGTAAAAGATCTTCTTTCACCAGATCATGGGCCGCTTTCTCAATAGCTGAAGTCCAGGCTGAGAAAATGGTTTCTTTATTATCAAAAGAATTAACGTGCTCTCTTACATACGTTGAAGTGATAATTTCTCTTTTTTCAGGATCTACCTGTGCCAATGTAATATGTGAGCCGCCAATATCGATTCCTAATATATTCTGCATCATTTTTTATTTTAAATTCAAGCTGTTCTATTGACTTAAAAAACAGACAAACAAGATACTGCTTGTCTGCCTGCTTTACAGTCTCTTTTATTTTCCAGATAAAATCTTCATCAACTGATTTTTATTTTACGATGATTTTACCTGATGATACCACTTTATTTTTTGAGGATGTAATCTTGTAAATATAAGTACCACTGGTTAAATCCTGTGTATTCACTGTGTTATTATTTTGATTAATTTCCTGCTTTTTCAATAATTTCCCTGAAATATCATAGAATGAAACTTCGCCGGAGTTATCGATACCTGTAAAATGAATATCACTTCCTCTTTTAACGGGGTTCGGATAAACGGTATTGTTTTCTTTTACAGATTCAAGATCTCGTACAGACAATGAAGCGTTGCAGGGAACCTCTGTTTTCCAATTGGTATCACTCATATTCACCAATGTGGCAAAGTGAGTATTTGCAGTAGCATCCAAAGCTCCTGCTCCACTTCCTTCATCCATTTTCCAGTTGGCCTCCAGGCCTTGTGAGTACGCTGCCACGTTACAACTGTTATTCATAATTTCCTGGGCTGTTAATGCTCTCTTCCACACTCTGAATTCATCCAAAGCACCATTAAGCGCACGGGAATTATCATAATTTCTTGCTAAATAAAGAATACCATTGGCGGTAAAGTTACCTGTAACAGGTGTAGTTGCATCAAGATTACCGTTCACATACAATTTCATCGCTGTTCCATCATACGTTGCCGCCACATGATACCATGTATTGGTATTAAATGCTGTATTGGTATTGATTTTCGTCTGTGAGGAACCAAAGCTCAATATAAACTGAAGTTTATTATTCGCCAGGTTGCCGTCTCCAAATCTAAGCATTGCAGAATTATTATCTCCCACTTCAATGCCAAGCACTGATGAAATATTAGGGAAAGCTGTTTTAAAAGCATTTACTTTTACCCATCCTTCAATCGTTACTGCATTTCCACTTAAATTAAATTGTCCGGCATTCAGGTAATTTGTGCTTCCGTTAAAGGAAAGTGATCTTGGACCAGGACTTACCACAGGTGCAAAGCCACTATTGAAAGATCCTTCTCCTGAATAAGTACTTGTTGTTCCTCCGTTACATGCTGCCTGTACTTTCCATACATAAGTTGTATTAGGAGTAAGATTTTGCAGTAAATAAGTATTGGTTGATATATTCTGAACTTCAGACCATGACGTGGCTGCTGTTGTTTTGTACTGTAATGTATAAGAAGATGCAGTTCCGGCATCCCATGACAATTGAGCAGAATTTCCAAGATAGCTTCCTGATACTAGTCCCGAAGGTGTTGCACATCCGTTTCCGGAATTGAATCTTGGAGCAAAAAGGTAGGTACTGGTTAAAGTTGGGGAGCAATTTGATTGTATTCTCCAATCATAATCCGTGTTCATAGTCAGATTATTGATGACTACATTACCTCCTGAATAATTGCTTGCTACATTGATCCAGGTTGTTGAATTGGCGGGTTTATAATCAATATTATAAGTTTGAGAAGCATTAGAAGTCCAGTTTAATTTAGCTGAAGTTCCTGTTACATTACTTACATCCAACCCTAATGGCGGATCACAGGTTTGGCCCTGGCTCCATGAATACAATTGTCCGCTTAATTGAGTATCTTCATTATAAAGAATATTGGAACCGGTACTTAGATAATTTGCCATATTGGTTCCTCCTAAATCGTACCACATAAATACACCATATCCGTCATTTTTAGTACTGGTAGCTAAAGATGCCAGTGTAGACGCTGAAGTAGACTGTGGATTTGAATTTTGTATCCAAATTGCCGCAGGAGAGAGTTTTGATTTATCAAGAGGAGGAACATTTGGAGCAACATAAGTTCCATACATAGCGTTCCAGCTATAGTTGATATAATTTCCTGCTAAATCCCCATTATAAGTTTGTCTTGAAGTTGCAGGTCCATAATAATAGAATGTAATCAGCTTATCAGGCATTGCAGCTTTAAGCTCCTGCAGCAACATTACAAAAGAACTGTTATTAGGCTGTCCTGTCCCATTATTTCCATATCCTGCGTATTCATCATCCAGATCCACTCCATCTAAACCATAAGTATATACTGTATGAGCTACCTGTAAAGCAAAGTCTTTGGCGGCTTCACGATTAGGAAAATTGGAGATCCCAGCTCCCTGATGATTTCCTAAAAGGTCCAGCAATACCTTAATTCCTTTTTGTTGTAAAGGTTTTACATAGGTATTTACATCATTTAATACTTTGGTAACGTTATTATTATTTGAGATATACGCTCTGCTTTTAGAAACATCATAGTTGATATTGGCAGCGAAGATAATAGCAACATCAAAAAGCTGCCTGTTGGTGGTTTGTAGAGTATAAGAACCTGCATTCAGCATGTTATTGTTATTTACCTCCACATAACATACTCCCAAGGGATTGAGCTGTTGGGCTTTGAGTTGAGACCCGGCTTGAAGCATCAGGGCCATCAGGGGAATAAGAAAGGATTTTTTTTTCATAGTCTATTAATTTTATTAAAATGAGAAAAAGCCATTGGGCCTGAGACCCAATGACTGATTTATTATTTTACTATTAATTTTTCGGTCTGCTTTTTACCTCCATTCTGGGATTCAAACTGAAGGATATAATTTCCTGTTGAAAGCCCTGAGGATTCATAATGATTATCTCCGGTGTTCAATGATTTTGTGTCTATCATTCTTCCGTTAAAATCATAGATTGTCAATTTTCCTTTGTTGTATTCATCAGGAACTGAAACCGTAAATGAAGAAGCTTTGCTTACAGGATTCGGATACAATTTTATCTGATTACTACTTTTGATTTCTCCGGAACTGATTCCTCTTTGAACTATTGTATTACTTGATAATTTTGAAGTCCCTGTCGCACATGGAAGATCAGTTACCCAGTTGGAAGCATCTACCCCTGTCAAACTTAGAGTCACACCATTCCCTGAACTATCCTGAACGGTAGAACCGTTCCCCTCGTTAAACTTCCAGTAAGCTGCCAGGGAAGAGGCAGGAACAGATACATTACACATATTCTGACTGATTTCCGTCTGGCTCAATGCACGTTTCCAAACTCTTACCTCATCTATTTTACCATTGAAGTTTCTGGAAGTGTTATATAAATATCCTACATTGAAAGCTCCGTTGGAACTTATATTTCCGGTTTGTGCTTTACTTGCATCCAAAGCACCATTGATATAAAGTTTCATCGTACTTCCATCATAGGTTGCTGCCACATGGTACCATGTATTGGCATTTAAAGCAGTAGCAGAAGCTAGTTTTTGCTGTACATTATTGACACTTATTACAAACTGAAGCTTATTATTGGCAAGGCTGGCATCTCCTAATCGCAAGAACGCTGAATTGCTATCACTTACTTCCGTTCCCATAATTGATGAGATGTATGGGGATGCTGATTTAAAAGATGAAGGTTTGATCCAGCCTTCGAAAGATAATGTGGAACCATTTAAGTTCATATTTCCGGCTGCTCCGGATTCAGTGCTTCCATCCAAAGACAGAGCATAAGAACCCGTAGGTGTCGTTGTTCCAGATCCGCTATTGAATCTTGGAGCAAACATATATGTACTTTTTACGCTACAGTTTGTTCTGACTCTCCAATCGTATTCGGTATTAGCGGCTAGTCCTGAAACTGTGATTGAACTAGAGTTAACCGCTGTAGCTGCACTCGTCCATGTTGTTGACGAGGCTGGTTTATAGTCAATATCATAAGTATTGGTTCCTACCGTAGACCAGTTTAATTTCGCACTTGTTCCGGTAAGATTGCTGGTGTATAATCCGATAGGAGCATCACAATTGGTTCCTTGGGTCCATGATTGTAAAGTACCGCTTAAAACCGTTGGTTCACCATATAATGTCTGGGTACCTGCTGAAAGTTGTGACGTTTGATTGGTTCCTTTAAGATCATACCAAAGATATAATCCATACCCCCCGTTTTTTGTTTGGGTAGCCAGACTGGTGGTAGTAGAATTGGAAGTATTCCCAAGCCATACTGCTGCCGGAGAAATCTGTGCTTTGGTAAGAGGCGGAACATTAGGTGCGGAGAATGTTCCGTACATCGCATTCCAGCTGTAATTGATATTATCTCCTACTCGGGCTCCGTTCCAGGAAAGTCTTGAAGCAGCATCTCCATAATAATAGAATGAAATGATTTTATCCGGAAGTAATGCTCTTAGTTCCTGAACAAGCATTACGAAGGAACTGTCATTAGGCTGCCCGGTCCCATTATTTCCATAGTCTGAATATTCATCATCAAAATCAATCCCATCCAGACCATAAGTATTTACTGTATTGGCTAATTGTAATGCAAAGTCTTTTGCTGCCTCACGGGTAGGAAAATTACATATTCCTGCTCCCTGGTGATTTCCCAGAATGGTAAGGACCACTTTCATTCCTTTCTGCTGCAATGGCTTTATGTAGGTATCTGCATTGGTAAGAACCTTCGTCACATTATTATTAGAGTACAGATAGGCTCTTCCACGGCTGGTATCATAATTAATATTGGCCGCAAAAATATTGACCACATTGAACAGGTAACTATTCGATGTTTGCAGTTTATATGCTCCTGCATTCAGGAGGTTATTGTTGTTCACTTCCACATAGCATATTCCTTTAGGATTAAGCTGTTGTGCATTAAGAAAAGCACCAGACTGAAGCGCCATGGCCATCAGTGCGGTAAGGATGGATTTTTTTTTCATTGTATAATTTTTTTAAGGTGTTTTGGTGTCTGAATTTTATATAGCATTCTCCTGATCCTTTCTTTTTGAGGAAAGCATCTTAAGTAAATAAGCCGTATAAAATATGGGGCTATGTCAGTAGCTCAGGGTTTTCGTTAAAGGTTTTCCATAGCAATTCTCCAAATAAGGTATTGGCCCATGCAAACCATTCTCTGGTGAATTTTTTGTCATTGTCTTTATGGAAGGATTCATGCATAAAGCCTGTCCCTCCGTGCGTTTTCTGTAAGGTATTGATGCACCATCTGATCTCACTTGTATCTTTTGTAGTGAGCGCTTTCATAATGATACTCATTGGCCAGATCATGTCAAGTCCGATATGTGGACCTCCTATCCCTTCTGCCAGCTTTCCTTTGAAGAAGAATGGGTTATTTTCCGACCACACGAATTTTCTCGTGTTCTGATAAACAGCGTCGTCAGCTTTCACCGCATCCAGATAAGGTAATCCTAACAGGCTTGGACAATTGGCATCATCCATCAGGTTATAACTTCCAAAGCCATTCACCTCAAAAGCATATATTTTTCCAAATTCAGGATGATTGTAAATTCCGTATTTTTTGATGGCTGCATCTACCTCATCAGCCAGGCTGTTCAGTTGTTGAGCCAACGTTTTTTCATTTTTAATCTGAGACACCATTTCTGCGGCCTGGCGTAAACTTACTACTGCAAATAAGTTAGAAGGAATCAGGAAGCCATAGATCGTAGCATCATCACTTGGACGGAACATAGAACTGATAAGCCCGACAGGTTTTGTTGGATAACCATATCCGCCCATAGGAACTCCGTCAGTAGCCCAGGATGTTGTACGCTCAAATTTATAAGGTCCTAAATCTTTTTTCCTCTGCTGTTCTATAAAGGTCTGCAAAGTAAGTTTAATTCCCTGTAGCCAGTTAGCATCAAAAGGTTTTGTATCTCCTGTTGTTTTCCAGAAATGATATGCCAAACGAATAGGATAACACAATGAATCGATCTCCCATTTTCTTTCATGAGTTCCCGGCTTCATATCGGTGTGGTCATACTCTTTCCATTTGCTTATCTTCTTGTCATCATTATAAAATGCGTTGGCATAAGGATCTTTCAGGATGAAAGTTGTTTGCTTATGGATTACTCCTGAAATCAACTTGTGAAGTTTTTCATCTTTCTTTGAGAACTGCAGATAAGGAAAAACCTGTGCAGAACTATCGCGAAGCCACATCGCATCAATATCTCCCGTAATCACATAAGTATCCGGTGTACCGTTGCTTTCACTATAAAAAACAGTAGTATCTAATGTATTTGGAAAACAGTTTTCAAAAAGCCAGCTTAGCTCTTTATTGTTTACTTTCTTTTTAAAAGCTGCAATAGCACTTTCTACGGATTCACTGGTAAAATGTCTTTTATCTTTAGGAACACGGACAACAGGAAAACCTTCCGTAGCCAGGGTTTTTGCAAAAACATTTTGAGTAAACAGCAATCCGGCTCCTGCCAGTGCACTTGTTTTAATAAAATTTCTCCTTTCCATTGATACTTTTGTTTCGTTTATTTTTATTAGTCTTATTTTACAGGCTTACTTCCCATGACAAATCTCAGCTCTCCACCGTTCATGATGTCACTATGGTTCAGTTCCCAGCTTTTGTACTCTTTTCCGTTCAGGAACATTTTCTGTACATAGATATTTTTATCTGATATTTTATCAGCAATCACTGTGAATGTTTTTCCGTTTTCCAATTGTAATGAAGCTTTCGGGAACTGAGGGGCTCCAATCGAATAAACAGGCTTTCCAGGTGTAACAGGATAAAATCCTAATGAAGAGAAAATATACCATGCTGACATTTGTCCACAGTCTTCATTATTCACAATTCCATCAGGTTTGGCAGCATACATATTATCACGGATGTATTTTACCATCTTTTGTGTCTTATAAGGACTTCCAGCATAGTTGTACAGGTATGGAACATGATGCCCCGGCTCATCTCCAAATCCTAAAGACCCGATGAATCCGGAAATATCAACATGCTGCTCTCCTTCCATTTTAAGGTTTTCAGTAAATGTTTTATCCAGTTTTTCTTCAAATCCTTTCTTTCCGCCATACAGATTCATCATTTCATCGATTTGATGTGGAACAAAGAAATCATAAGCCCAGATATTTCCGGAAACCCAATGTGGCTGAAGCTTTTTCCAGTCATTAAGAGGAAAATCTGCCAGAAATTTTCCATTTTTTTGTCTCGGCCAGAAATGGTTATTTTCTTTATTGAAAGTATTCAGGAAGTTCATGGAGCGTTTTCTGTATACTTCAGCTTCCTCTTTTTTTCCTAATTTTTCTGCCAACTGCTGAATACACCAGTCATCATAGGAATATTCTAATGTTGCAGAGACAGAAGCCCCATTTTCTGAAGGAGTATATCCTAGCTTAATATAATCATTAAGCCCTCCGCCTCCATCACTGCTGCTCATTTTATCCGTCAGAGAAGCATCTTTCATGGCTGCAAAAGCTTTTTCACCATCAATACCAGGTACTCCTTTGGAAATAGCATCCCAGATTACCGATGCGCTGTGATAACCCAGCATACAGAAATTATCATATCCGCATAGTTCCCAGATCGGCATATGATCTTTACGATCAGTATATCTGCTGATGAGAGAGTTAGCAAATTCCTTGGTATGTTTTTGATCCATAATAGTCAATAATGGATGAGTAGCTCTGAAACCATCCCAATATGAATAGGTACTGTAATTCGTAAACCATTTCGTATTCATATTTTCCTCGGCTGCTACATAATCTCCGTTAACATCCATATATAGATTCGGAGCAATAAATGTATGATAAACTCCTGTATAGAAGATTTTTCTCTGACTATCTGTTCCCCCGGTTACCTGGAATCTTCCGATAAGATCCCGCCATGTTTTTTGTGCAGTTTCTTTAGCTTTTGCAAAATCCACATTATTCGCTTCTGTATCAAAGTTTTCCTGTGCATTTTCTGTGCTTACCGGAGATAAAGAAACTTTTACTTCAATACTTTCCTGATCTTCTGTAGCAAACCTTACAAAGGCTTTGGCATCTTTTGCCAGCGCAATTTTTTCATTGTTCTTTATTTTCCCTTCAGCATATACTCCATAAGATTTAAACGGTTTGGAAAATTCCATCACGAAATAGGCAAATCTTTTTCCACCCCAGCCATTACTGTAGCAATATCCTTTTATTTTGTTATTACCTTCTACGCTTACCAATGTATGGTAAATATTTCCGAAGATCTTATTTGTAGGATCAATAATAATATTGGCTTCATCAGTCTTCGGAAAGGTATATTTATGAAAACCGACTCTTGGAGAGGCCGTCAATTCAGCCTTAACTCCATAGCTATCCAGCATTACGGAATAATATCCCGGAGCTGCGGTTTCTTTATCATGAGTGAATGTTGAACGATATCCGGTTTCAGGTTTATCTTCTGATCCGGGAACCATTTTTACCTGTCCCACAGTTGGCATTACCAGAATATCCCCAAGATCTGCCCACCCTGTTCCGCTCAGATGGTTATGGCTGAATCCCATGATCGTCTTACTGCTGTAGTGGTATCCGGAACACCAGTCCCAATCTCCACTTTTGGTATTTTGATCCGGACTCAGCTGAATCATTCCGAATGGTGTAGTGGCCCCCGGAAAGGTATGTCCATGTCCTCCTGTCCCTATAAACGGATCTACCCAGGATAAAATGTCATTCTTATTTTGTTGGGCATTCGCTATGGAAATCAGGGATGTAAAAAAACAGATCAGCAATTCTTTTTTCATGATAAGAGAGTATCAGAGGTTTTTTAATTTAAAAGTTTGTTTAAAAATATGAAAACCATTACAAAGATCCCAAAAAGCAGAGAAATTAAGCTGGTTAACATATTTTTTTCATCTTACAATGATTAGATTGAATTCTTTTTCATAAAATCAATAATTTCTGAGATATACCCAAAGGCAATTGCCACTACAGTATCGGCTGCCCCATAATATACTGTTACTTTGTCTCCTTCCGTTAAAGCTGCACAAGGAAAAACCACATTCGGTACATCTCCTGTTAATTCGTACACCTCTGCCGGAGCCAATAAATAAGGTTTTGTCCTATACAATACTTTTGTAGGATCTTCAAGATCAAGCAAAGCAGCTCCCATTGAATATCTGAATCCTCTACAAGTGTTGATTACTCCATGATAAAACAATAACCATCCTTCTTCTGTCTTGATAGGAACCGGTCCACCACCAATCTTAGTACACTGCCACGCACTGTCTTCGAAAGGAGTAACTTTCATCACACAACGGTGCTCACCCCAATATTTCATATCAGGACTGTAGCTGATATAAATATCTCCAAAAGGAGTATGTCCGTTGTCACTTGGGCGGCTCAACATCGCATATTTACCATTGATTTTTTCCGGGAAAAGGACTCCGTTTCTGTTGAAGGGAAGGAATGCATTTTCACACTGGAAAAATTCTTTAAAATCGAAAGTATATCCAATTCCAATAGTAGGTCCATTGTATCCGTTACACCATGTGATCCAGTATCGGTCTTCTATAAAGGTAACACGCGGATCATATTTGTAGTCGGATTCAATCATATCGGTATTTCCTGCCTGCATTTCAATAGGATCATGATTGATCTCCCAATTGATTCCATCTTTACTGAACCCTGCAAAGATATTCATCTGTACGGCTTTATTATCGCAACGGAATACCCCTGCAAATCCATCTTCAAAAGGAATTACTGCACTATTGAATATACTATTGGATGTTGGTATTGCATATCTGTTAATGATCGGGTTTTCGGAAAACCTCCACATAATATCATTACAACCTTCCGGGCGATCCTGCCAAGGGATCATTACTGATTGAGCTGTCATAAAGTATTTTTACTTTTTTATTTAAAATTTGTTTATTAATTGATTATTTCTTCTTTCTGATTTTCTGAATAAGGGAAAGGAACAAACAGGGTGACAAGGAATGCAGGAATGGTAGCGATCAGCACCCAGATAAAGAATATTTTATATCCTACCCAGTCACTAATCATCCCACTGAACATTCCCGGTATCATTACTCCAAGGTTCATAATTCCTGTGGCAAAGGCATAATGGGCTGTTTTATGTTTTCCGGGAGCAATCTGCTGCATCATATAGAGCATCAATCCCACAAAACCAAATCCATATCCAAAATATTCTACCACTACAGCCATTCCTACAGGTAAAAGATCAACCGGCTGATAATAAGCCAGTAATGCATATACCACAAACGGAATATTAAATGCACAGCACAGCCATATCAATGATTTTTTCAATCCGCGGGCTGAAATAAAATATCCAGCCAAAACAGATCCCAGAATGAATGCCGCAGAACCATAAGTTCCATAAATAAGCCCGATATTTGAAGTTGACAACCCTAATCCACCTGAAGTTCTTGGAGCTTTAAAAAATAAAGGAGCAATCTTTATTGCAAAACCTTCTGCAAAACGATACAAGATAATGAACAAAATACACCACAGGATTTTCTTCTTGGTAAAGAAGGAAGTAATGACTTCCAATAATTCTTTACGGACATTACCTGCCGTTTTTTCTTCTTTATTTTCTTCTTTATTTTCTTTTGGCAGAATGAAATAGTGATATATCGCTAATGCAAAAAATAATAATGCATAGATCACCATAATAATCATCCAGGCATGGGTAACTCCTTTTGTTTTTTCCAACACTCCGGCAGCATACACCAAAGCTCCACTACTGATAATTTTGGCCAGGTTGTAAAATGCGCCCTGCCAACCAATGTACTTAGCCTGTTCCTTATTACTCAGAAAACCAATATACGTTCCGTCTGCTACTACATCATGGGTTGCTCCACAAAATGCAACTACTGCAAAAAGAGCAATGCTGTATTTGAAAAAGTCATGCAAAGGCAGACTTAAGGCAACCAAAGCAAATAGAATTCCTATGGCAAACTGGGTAGAAACAACAAAGAATTTTTTAGTTTTATAGATCTCCAGAAAAGGGCTCCAAAGTGGCTTTAATGTCCATGAAAACATAATCAAAGCCGTCCAGAATGTGATCTGTGAATCCGAAACACCCATATCCTTATACATGATCCCCGACACCGCATTAATGGTTACAAAGGGTACTCCCATTGCAAAATATAATGTGGATATCCAGAGAATTGGCTGAATCCGACGGGTTCCGGAGTTGTTTTTTCCCATATTTAAAAATAAGATTCTAAAGAAAAAGAGAACATCTCAAGGTTCATTCCGGCTAAAAAACGAAACTATAATTTTTTTGGAGATCCTACGTACCTCTCCTGCCTGAATGAATCAGATAAATCTGACCTGAGATGTCTCTGTATTATTGAAGTGATTTGATTATTTTTTATCCCACCATAGCTTGGTTCCTCCGGTATCCGGCCCATTAAGCATTTGTGCGGCTTGCTGATAATTATACAATGATGTTTTAGTACTGATTGTATAAGGAATTCTTCTGATCATTTCTTCTGTACTTATGGTTCCACCACTATTATTTTCTCTTACTTTGAAAAGGATTGGATATCCTGTTCTTCTCTGTTCAGCCCAAGCTTCAGGGCCGTTTGGATAAAGAGAAAGCCATTTTTGGGTAATAATTCTTTCCAGCTTTCTTTCATTAGAATCGCTATTATTCCACGCAATAGTAATCGTACTTAGTTGAGAATCTCCTGCATTTACGTTATTGGAAGCATTTTTAGGATCTACATAAGGCATTTCTGTATCTGTAGAGTTAGCAAGGTAAGTACTTACATCTGCCGCCTTTCCCCATTCTCCGAAAGACTGCTGTACCCCGGTTTGATAATTGGTCTGTATATCTCCTGCTCCAGCATATCCTCTCAATGCTGCTTCAGCTTTTAGAAACCAGGTTTCTGCAGCTGTAAATATCTTAAGCTTACCATCGGTTGCAGAAAAATAATCTGCTGATGCCGCTTTTGCCTGAGGTTTAGAGAAGTCTCCATAGGTCGACTTACCATTTAATAAATTAATTCCCTGACGTATTCCTAAATACTTATATTGGGAAATATCCTTAATCTGAGGATCCGTTGTTGGAAGAGCATAAGCTGGAAGCCTTGGATCTTTATACCCGTTCATATAAGCCATTAGAGGAGCACCTATCATACAATCTCCCCAAGAGTAGATAATAAAACTTAATTCAGACTGTCCCACACTTATTAAAGCATTATCTGTATTTTCCATAATAAGCCCTGCGGATGAAGCTAAGGCTTCCTCAGCATATTGCCTTGATTTTACAGGATCTGCATAACTCATTCTCATCGCCAACCTCAGCTTAAGAGAATTAGCAAGTTTTGCCCACTGAACCATACTTCCTCCATACACTAGATCGGCTTTCTTCAGAGCAGATTTATCTTCTATTCTTTCCGTAGCAGAAGTTGCAATTACTTTTTGCAAGTCGTTGATAGCAGAGGTTAGATCTGCAATAAAATAATTATAAGCAGCTTCCTGAGAGTCGAAATCGGTTACTCCATTAGGATTAGGAGTTGAATATTTACTGTATACAACCGGACCATGATTATCGGATACTCTTGCTGCAGTAATCACTTTCAGTATGTTTTTTACAGCAAAGAAACCAGTAAAATCTCTTCCTGCATATATTTTATTAGCAGCATCATCAATAATCAGAGACAAATTGAAAATATCCTTTTGCTTATTGATAATTTTATTATTCCAATCCTCCACCATGGAGTAAGTAAGGTTATTTACTCCACCATTAAATGGGGTTGCTGTACTGAACATTCCGCTGTACATATCCGCACTAAGGTTAGGATACCTCTGATAATCTGCCTGCAACTCTCTTTGCATGGATTTCATAGGGTCTACAATTGCCTTAAAGTCTGCATAAAAATTTTCCGGGCCACCTAATTTTTCTTGATTATATTGTTCAAAATCATTGGTACATCCTGTAGCAGAAAGCAACATTACAGTTCCAAATGCTAGTATTTTAATATGATTGAATTTCATTTTTGTAATTGTAAAAGTTAGAAGTTAGCTTTTAATGATAATCCGATAGATCGGGTAACCGGCAACCCAAATGAGTCTACTCCTACCCCTCCTGGTGTATTTCCAGATACTTGCTCAGGATCAAACGGTGCTTTTTTATAGAAGAAAAAGAGATTAGATCCCACTAAGCTTACTGTGGCATTTCTCATATATTTTGAGTTGACATCGAATGTATATGAAATAGAAGCCTGGCGTAAACGTATTGTTGTAGCACTGTATATATAAGCTTCATCAATTCCTTTTGCATACCCTTCTGTTGTTCCTACAGCTTTATAATATTCTCTTGGGTCTGTCAAACCTGTATAGGCTTGCCCTGTGTTAGCTGTTCCTGGTGCATATACTGCATTAGGAATAGAGACTCCTCCGGCATTTCTTACATCAGCAGAAGCCTGACTTACCCCATAGAAATCATTTGCTTTTTCAGTAAGAGAAAGAACCTGACCTCCAAATTTACCATCGATAAGGAAAGAAATTCCAAGTTTACCAATATTAAATGTATTACTGAATCCCATAATAAATTTAGGGTTTGGATTTCCTAAATAAGAAGGATTACTTTCTGCCATAGGAACTCCTTTGTCATTTACCAGAATACGTCCCTGCTCATCTCTTTTGAATTTTATTCCATAAAGATCACCAAAAGATCCGCCCAATTTAAGTTGCGTATACTGTCCGCCACCGGTAAGTGTAAAAAGCTGATCTTGCGGAATGCTTAAACTAGATGGAAATAACTCAACAATTGTATTTTTATTAGCTGAACCATTAACCATAGTTGTCCAACCGAATTTTTCTGAACTCAATACCTTATAAGATAATGAAGCTTCAAAACCGGTATTTTTAATTTTACCTGCATTGATGTAGTATGAACCTGTAGGAATTCCTCCTAAGTTGGAAGAGATGGTTGTTTCTAGCAACTGATTGGTTGCATTTGAATTATAATAGGTAATATCAAAACTTAATCTATTATTCAATAATCTGAATTCCGTTCCTGCTTCAAAAGTCTTGTTTAATTCCGGTCTAGGGAAAAGGTCTTTGTATCTAGGATCTGTAACAAATGAGCTCTTAGGGTATACAATATTTCCAGCATCTACTCCATAAGAATATCCCTTACTATATTCAACCATTGCATTGGAAATATTAGCTGGTAAACCTAAACCTACAGTCGCATAGGATCCTCTGATTTTCCAAAAATTAATAACTTCCGGAAGCTTAAAAATAGAAGATAAGATCGCATTTGCTCCTACAGATTCGTAATCAAATCCGGTTCTTCCAGTGAGAGATAATGTAGAGTCCCAGTCATTTCTAAAGGTCATATCTACATAAAACATATTTTTGTATCCTAATGAAGCACTTGCAAATACTGATTGTACCTGCTTTTTCATATTTGTATAAATATTGTGATATCCGTCTCCAGGTTTCCTATCTACATTCCATTGTAAATTATTTAATGTAAACAGGTTGGGAGCCGCAAGATAAGCGTTATCTATTTCTGTTATTTTATTTCTTGTCGTATTGATACTTCCTCCTACTGTAAAGTCTAATGAAATAGACTCACTTATTTTTGGGCTACCAACCAATAAGATCTCCATAAGTAGAGGAATTTTCATAGACATTTTTTAAAATTCTTCCATTTTCACCCCCTGCTACAAGACTAGGTGCAGAATATGCGGCAATATCACGCTGGCTATCGGAAGTATTCCAGCTGTAGTTTCCTCTTGCCCTTGCTGATAACCATGGATTAATCTGATAAGACAATGAAACAGCCCCATAAGCATTTTTGTTGCTTACGGTAACCGCATTTCTATTTAAAATCCAATATGGGTTTTGTGTTTCCGGGTTTCTTTTAAAACTTCCATCCGGCTTTATCTCCCACCAATTTTGTGCAGGCAGTAATCTTTCTTTATTGAGATAGGAATAATTATTCGGGCCATATTGATCAAAATCTATTCCTCTTGGTAACCAGTATAAAGAAGTCAAAGGTGAGAAAGAAGCTCCTGGCGTTTGTCTGTTTTTACTTTCCTGAATGGAACCTATAAAATTGGCATCCAATGTAAGTTTATCATCCAAGAACTTACTGGAGTTTCTGAATGAAACATTATACTGATCAAAATAGGACATTGGAACGATCCCTTTATTCGTTGTATTTCCTATAGAAAAATAGTTTGTTGATTTCTCATTTCCAGACTGGAAAGAAAGACTGTTCACCCAAGTCGTACCTGTTTTCAGAAAATCTTTAAGATAATTTTTAGATGCTCCTCTAGCTCCCCAGCTAAATTCATTATCTCCCGCAGCCTGACCCGGCACTGCTGGATCATAAGATAAATAGCTATTTTGCAGTTTTGGAAGACTGTATGCATTTTCCACAGTAAGACTGCTGCTATAAGAAATTGAACTTTTACCTATACGTCCTTTTTTTGTGGTAATCAAAATAGCTCCGTTTCCTCCGGCAGAACCATATAATGCAGAAGCAGAAGCTCCCTTCAGGAAGTTCATACTTTCAATATCATCAGGGTTTATTGAACTCAATACATCTCCGGGATCCGGCATATTGGAATACTGTCCTATTTCTGCTGATTTTCCGGTTCCGTTAATAATAGGAATCCCATCAATTACATATAAAGGCTGGCTATTCGATACCGATTTATTACCTCTCATAATTACCCTTACCGAGCTTCCTACACCATTGGTTCTGTTGATTTGTACATTGGAAACTTTTCCATTAACGGCGTTTAAAAGGTTGGGCGTTTTCACTTCTGTCAGCTCATCCCCGCCAATTTGCTGACTGGAGTAAGTAAGAGAGCGAGCCTGCCTTTTGACCCCCAAAGAGGTGACTACGACCTCCTGAATATCGGTTGCCTTTGTAGTGTCGGCCGCTTTTTTTTCCTGTGCAACTGCTGAAAGGGAAAAAACAAATAGAACCGGTATAACTGCTTTTCTCATAAGGTTTAGATTAGTTAGATTTAATTGAGAATCAATAACATTGCTTTGTTTTTTATTACCAAAAAGTTTATTGTTTTTTTAGCAATATTTTGGTGTTTATGGATTAAATTATTTAAAGTTTTGTTAAGATTTAATTCACATTAACAAATCTAAATTTTGTAACCAGTCCGATATAATACTATTTTATCATAAAACGATATTATTTTTTCAGTCCATTCATTTAAAAACATATAACAATTTAATTATCAGAAAATTAAATCCAAATTGAAACAATCAAAAAAGAGGAATTATTTCTTATTTTTTTTCACCATTAAATATGAAAGTATATTGAGAAATGTAGAAAACTCAAAGAGTGTAGAACAAAAATAGAAGGAGAACGTTATTCAATTTTTTTAACTCCTTTAAACTGTTCTCTGAATTCAGTAGGAGTCGTCTTTTTAATTGATTTAAAGACTTTATTAAAGTTCGCGATATTATTGAACCCAGCTTCGAAAGCAATTTCAAACACAGTAAGATTTTTTTCCATCAGCCAGCGGGCAGCATAGCTTATTCTGATTTCATTAAGATAATTGATAAACGTTTTACCCGTTCTTTTTTTAATGAATCTGTTGAATGTTACGTTACTCATATTAACCAATGAAGCTACCGTGTCCAATGTTATTTTATTCTCAAAATTCTTATGAACAAAATCGTGGATAACTTTCATTTTATCATTATCATCAAAAGTCTCAAGCTCAATACTGTAAGAAGACAAAAGCGTTTTATCTTCTGCAATGGCTAACTCGTTGAGAATTTTCATAATTTCTATGAAAGATTCAAAACTGTTCATCTTGGATAGATTGAGAAACGAATCTTTTAGTTTTTCAGCAGTTTCCGTAGAAAATAAAATTCCCCGGATCGAATCCTTAATCAGATGATTAATTGGTTTCAGAATGTTTTTTTGCATCAATGCCTGATTAAAAAAATCCTGATTAAACTGTATGGTTATTTCGTGGGTCTTCCTGTTTTTACATTTATAATTGGCCCAACAATGTGGTAAATTCGGACCAACTAAAACCAATTCAATATCTCCGATCTCCCCTGTATGATCTCCAATCATTCTGCGATATCCTTTTCCTTTGTACACAAAATTAATTTCAATCTCCGGATGATAATGATAGGGAAAATCAAATGAAGCCTTGATCCTGTCAAACACCAGAAAACTGTCTTCAGGAGATAGTGGAGTTATTTCTCTAAGAATATTTTCTAGTCCATTCATGCAGCCAATTTTGAAAAAAGGTTAAAATATCGTTCACAGTACAAATCTTTGTAAAAATGATAAAATAATATCAATGTAAAAACATATTGACCGTTTTTTTTATCTCATTTTGGGATGCATATCAGAATAAAATCAGGCTCCTGTAATTTAATCTCCTTCAAGCATTGCTTTTTTGTATCTTTATACGGAACAATTTTCATCAGGAAAATAAATTTTCACATCAATATCAATTAATATTAATCAAAACCAACAGTATGAGACGTAACGCAACAGCCGTTTGGAACGGTACCATTAAAGAAGGAAAAGGACACATTACTACCCAAAGTACCACTTTAAACCAGACTCAATATTCTTTTAACAGCCGTTTTGCAGATGGTGTAGGAACCAATCCTGAAGAACTACTGGCGGCTGCCCATGCCGGATGTTTTACGATGAAATTAAGTGCAGAACTTTCTCAAGCGGGTTATACTCCTGAAGAATTAACCACCACGTCGGTAATCACCCTTGATCCAAATATCGGAAAGATTACAAAATCTGAACTAACCCTTACTGCAAAGGTACCTGGGATTTCAGAAGAAGAATTTCAAAAATATGCTAAAATAGCAGAAGAAGGATGCCCGGTTAGCGCAGCGTTTAACTTTGAAATTACCCTGAATGCCACGTTAGCTTAAAAAGCTCCTCTATTAATACAATAAGTCTGAGTTCTGATACGTTCTCAGACTTCATTTTAAAATAAAATATACCATTTGGTATATTTTTGTATATTTGCATCATAATTAAGTGTTTAAAATGTCAAAAGCGGAAAAGACAAAACAATTTATCATTGAGAAAACGGCTACTTTGTTTAATACCAAAGGCTATAGCGCTACATCCTTATCAGACATCACCCAGGCAACCGGACTAACCAAAGGGAGCATTTATGGAAACTTTGAAAATAAGGATCAGGTAGCTATTGAAGTGTATAAATATAATGCAGGACTGCTGAGTAAGGTAATGAACCATTCACTTGGAGATCAATACTCAACCTCAACTGATAAACTTCATGCTTTTGTATCTTTCTACAGGAAAAACTGGCGTTCTGTATTTTCAAACGGAGGTTGTCCTCTAATGAATGCCGCAACGGAAGCTGATGATTCCTTTCCTGCACTTAAAGAATATGTTCAGAAATCATTTATCCTATGGACGGAGAAAATATCTGCAGTGATCACTCAGGGACAAAAAAGCAGTGAATTGAAAGCTTCAATAAATGCTGATAAATACGCGTCTTTGTTTATCATGCTTATTGAAGGGGGAATCTTACTTTCAAAAACCATGGATGATGAACGATTCCTGAACCAGGCTCTGGATAAGGTAAAAGATATGATCGATCATGAACTCACAATTATTCCATCATAAATTGCATACTATGGAAACAAAAAAAGTGGCTATTGTAGGATACAACAGAATCCCATTTGCCAGAATGAATACCGCCTATTCGGAAAAAGGTAATCAGGAGCTTTTACTGGCTGCTCTGAATGGTTTGATAGACCGTTATCACTTACAGGGTAAATTACTTGGAGAAGTAGCTGGTGGTGCAGTTATCAAACATATCTCTGAAAGCAATCTCATCAGAGAAACGGTAATGAATACATCATTGAACCCTGCCACTCCTGCCTGCGATCTTCAACAGGCTTGTGATACAGGAATTGAAGCGGCTATCTATATCGGAAATAAGATTGCTCTTGGACAAATAGAAAGTGGTATTGCCTGTGGTGTAGAAGCCATGAGTAATATTCCTTTTGAATCTTCTCCCCGATTAAGAAAAGCTCTTTTAAAAGCAAATAAAGAAAAATCTGCATTTGGAAAAATAAAACAGTTATTAAGTCCAAGGCTAAAAGACTGGATGCCCATCCCTTACAAGGGCCAGGAACCGAAGACAGGTTTGGTGATGGGAGAACATACTGAGATAACAGCAAAATATTATAAAATTCCAAGAGAAGATCAGGATGAATTGGCTTTGAAAAGTCATCAGCATATGGTCAAAGCTTATGATGGGGGATTCTTTGATGATATGATTACCCCTGCCTATGGCTTGGAGAAAGATAATAATCTACGTCGTGATACCAGCCTTGAAAAACTATCCCAATTAAAACCAGCTTTTGATAAGCAAAACGGAACTTTAACAGCAGGAAATTCTACTCCTTTTACAGATGGAGCTTCTTCTGTTTTATTAGCTAGTGAAGAATGGGCTAAAGCTAATAATCTTCCTATTTTAGCTTATATAACATTTTCAGAGCTTGCTGGGATAGAATATGTTGAAAACAAACAAAACTTGTTACTGGCACCTGTTTTCGCAGCAGAAAAAATGCTAAAAAAAGCAGGAATGAATTTAGAAGACTTCGACTATTACGAAATTCATGAAGCCTTTGCTGCTCAAGTGCTGGCCACCCTCAAAATTTGGGAAAATGATGATCTGGCTCAACAGTTCGGATTAGAAAAAGCCCTTGGAAAGATAGACAGAAGTAAACTCAATGCAAAAGGTGGAAGTCTTGCAGCCGCTCATCCTTTTGCAGCAACAGGCGGAAGAATAATAGCCACCTTAGCCAAACTCCTGAATGAAAAAGGAAGCGGAAAAGGCTTTATTTCCATTTGTGCTGCCCGCGGACAAGGGGTAACAATGATCTTAGAAAAGTAGTTTCCAGCTATTTTTATTAAAAAAACATTCATTATGCTATAAATAATACACCTGTTTATTCGTCTGCAGCGAAAGAAAAATGATAATATTGCAAACGGAAAACAGAATGATAAAGAAAAGCAGTGAAATGAAGCATGGGTAAAAACACTTTACCTCATGAAAATCTAATCAGTTTTAAATAATCAACCAATATGAAAAGAGTTGTCATTACAGGATTGGGCGCAGTGACACCCTTGGGAAATAATGTCGAAGATTTTTGGCAGAACAGTATTAACGGAGCTAGCGGAGCAGGGTTAATCACTCATTTCGATTCAGAAAAATTTAAAGTACACTTTGCTTGTGAGGTAAAAGGTTTTGATCCAAAACTACATCTTACTCACAACGAAATCAAAAGAAGTGATCTTTTTACACAATATGCAATGTATGCTTCAGCAGAGGCAATACAGGATTCCGGCTTAGACCTTGAAAATATGGATCCTTTCGATTCAGGAGTAATCTGGGGAACAGGACAGGGCGGAATGTGGACTTTTGAAAAGGAAGTAATGGATTTTGCACAGGGTGATGGAACTCCTCGTTTTAATCCGTTCTTTGTCCCTAAATTTATTGCCAATATGGCTTCAGGGATGATTTCCATGAAATACGGGCTTCAGGGGATCAATTATACAACCGTTTCTGCCTGTGCAACAGGAAATACAGCATTGATGGATGCTTTCAATTACATCCGTCTCGGGAAAGCTAAAGTAATCATCAGCGGAGGTTCTGAAGCTGCTATTACTCCCGCTTCAATAGGAGGGTTCTCTATTATGAAGGCCATGTCTACAAGAAACGATGACTTTGCTACAGCCAGCCGTCCTTATGATGCAGAAAGAGATGGCTTTGTAATGGGTGAAGGCGCAGGAGCATTGGTTCTTGAAGAATACGAACATGCAGTGGCCAGAGGAGCAAAAATCTATGCAGAATTAGCAGGTGCAGCCATGACGGCAGATGCATATCACATGACAGCACCTCATCCTGAAGGGGTTGGAGCCATCAAAGCAATGCACTTAGCTGTAAAAGAAGCAGGTGCTAACATAGAAGACATTGATTATATTAATCCACATGCTACTTCTACTCCTTTGGGAGATCTGATCGAATTAAAAGCAATTAATAATGCTTTCAAAGGAAGTAAAAATCTTGACATCAGTGCAACGAAATCAATGACCGGACATTTATTAGGTGCTGCCGGAGCTGTTGAAGCCATTCTTTCTATTAAAGCTATTCAAAATGGTATTATTCCGCCAACCATCAACCTTCACAGCATTGATGAGAGCATTCCGAAAGACATTAATATTGTATTCGGAGAGGCTAAGGAAAAAGAGATCAATTTTGCATTGAGTAATGCTTTTGGTTTTGGAGGACACAATGCTACTTTAGTTTTTAAGAAGTTTTCTTAATTTTTAAAATAACATTCTGAGAGATTTTTCAATCGGAAATTGAACAATGCATTCTTATTGAGTCCGAAGGACAAAATACAAGAAAATATTTATAATCCCTGTGTTTTTAAAGCACAGGGATTTTTGTGTATAATTTTTTTGTAAGTTAGTTCCGTACAAATTATTTTATGAAGAAATTTCACTACGTATTCCTAATTCTCATTTCAAATTTTATTTATTCTCAAAATAATTTTGAAATTGATTTCAGTTCAGATTCATATATTAATGACAGTCTCATGTTCGGAGCTCCAATGATAAGAAAAGGATTTGGAGATCTTTATACCTTTAAAATACAAACGAACCAAAATATTTCTGATTTTGGGAAAAAGTTCAAGACAGATCATTCAATTTATTATTTTAAAATTCAAAAGAAAAATATTGTCAATGGTTTTATAGAATATCCTCAGCCTGTAGCCTTTAGTTATATAGGAAAAAAAGGTGAGGGAGTTTATAATACCAAAATATTTTTCTTAGAAAAAGGAATATATAAAATTGATTTACCTCAAAACATTAATAATCTGGAGCTAAATATAGATTCTCCCACCAATAAAGAATATAAAGATTTACAAAAAACATTGGAACAGTTTTATATCAAATCCAAAGGTTCCCATCAACGCGACAGTTTGATAAACATGGACAAAAAACAGGAGTTTTTAGGGGAATATATAAGGAAAAATCCCAATTCGTATGTTGCATTATGGGAAATTGTGAATGATTATACTCTTGAAAATTACCACCCTGCTTACTTGAAAAACCTGAATTTATTTTCAGCAAAATTTAAACAAAATAAATTATACAAAGGTGTTGAAGCTCGTTTAAAAGCAGAACAGTCCACCTCCATTGGACAAAAAATACCTGATATTTATTTTGACCAGGAAAATAAGTTGACTTCTGAAGACTTTAAGAAATATAAATTAACGTTTATTGACTATTGGTCAACTACTTGCGCCCCGTGCATAAAAAGTATGCCCGAAGTTGTGAAACTCTATCATGAATATAAAGACCAAAATGTAAATTTCATTACGATTACTGACGAGCAAAAACTCAATAGAATGGAGGTTGCAAAGAATATTCTAAAGAAAAACAATGCCAGTTGGGTTAATTTCTTTGATACAAACAAAGACTTCCAAAAGAAGGTAAACGCTACAAGCTATCCTCTTCATTTTATCATTGACGAAAACGGAAAAATAATTGCCCGAATCAGCAACAGCATTGAGGAAGCCAGAACCGTTATCAAAGAATATTTAAAATAATTTCTTTAAAATAAAAAAGCAGCCAAATGGCTGCTTCATAACATAACGAATCTATATACTCTAAAGAGTTGTATTAAAAGTTACTGACCATCACGTACAAAAAAGTCATCAGCATTTTCCGAAATGGGGATGTACAATCTTTCCCATTCTTTACTTTTCACCATATCCCAGCTATGTCCCGTTCCTTTTAGATCTTCAGCAAGAAGTACTACCCCAGGTTTAATCATAAAAGTAGAGCCATCTGTTACTTTAAACCTGATATTTCCTTTGATGGTAATAACATATTGCCTTCTTGGAGCAGGATGGGCATTTTTTTCCCATTCTTCAGTCTTGTTACTCATCCAGAAAGTAGTTGTATTCATGTGTTTCAGCGTCGGAATCTTTCCTTTTTCGAAAGAACATGAGCCATCCGGATTATTAATTAATCTTATGGCAGGAATAAATTCTGTAGATGCTTCCGTGGTTACGCTCACATTTTTATGATTTTTATGTTGTCCATTCATAAATCCTACGGTGCTTAATGCTAAAACAAGGCTAAGCCCTTTACCTATTTTTTTCATTATAAATTTAAATTTTATTTTTTAATTATATACAGTATCGTGAACTAACATTCTCTCAAAGAATGGTTTATATTTTTGCACCAATGCAAGATGCTCAGGAAGCTGGCCATAAGCTTCCAGTTCTTCCAGACTATCAAATTCCATAGATGCATTGTAGGTAAATGTATTATCTAAAACATTTCTAGGACTTGAGGCTGCCGGTTTTCCATAGCGGAGGTTTTTCTGATAAGGAAGTTTTTTAAGGCCTTCAAAAAAATTTTCAAACTCTTTGATCTCTGGATCTGAAAGATCTTTTCTTAGCCAGAATAATAAATAATGGAAGTACATTTTTTTCTTTTTTATAGGGTTAAACATGGGTAAAGCAGATGCCAGCATATTTCCGGAAATTAGTAACAGAGCCGAAGCCTGTACAGAGCGGAATAAAAATTTTCTTCTTTCCATAGTCACATATTTTAATTAAAATCAATTCTGTATTTAAGGACAAACTGCCATTTTCTATCCGAAACAACCGCATTATTTGAAGGATCATTAGTGTAGACCGGTCTATTCTGAGCGTCAAAGGTTAATCTCGAAGACATTCCATTCATCAGCAATGATATTCCTGCATCATAGACTACAGCATTATCATGAAGTCCTTTTAAATCTGACAATTGTACTCCAACAGCAGGTTGAAGCTGAAGATTTTTCTTTTCTTTATTTAAATAAGGAAGTGTTCCTCCTAATTGTACATAATACGTATTCCCTGTTCCAATAACCGGCATTGCATTTCCAGCACCGTTTAGACTGGCTTGTGTAACATCTACTGAAGTAGCTGGATTGTTTGTTCCTACATAACGGATATAATTAGGCCCATAATCATTATGCATTGCCATTCCGTAAGCACTTACTGAAGTTCCTTTTTCTTTATTTAAAGGAGCATCATAAAATAAGTCTACCGCAAAGCTCTTCATATCATCATTGACTGTATTTTTAGCAGCATCCTGATGCCATAAGGCATTGTGAATGTAATCAAAACCTGCTCCTAAGCTTAACACATTCTTTTTCCCCACATAGGTACCTGAATTAAAGGGTGTTGAAATATTTTCTTTATCTAAAAAAGCATATCTGAAATACCCTGAGAAATCTTTTCCTGGAGAATTCTTACTAAAGGTGGCCACATTAAATTTAGGATCTGAAGTTGCCATAGTATAAGGATCAGCAACAACCAATCGATAATCAAATTTTCCCAGCTGACCTTTCACATATGCACTCAGCTCACGTACCGTATAATCAGTAGCTCCTGCATTAGCTGTTGCATAAGCCGGCAAATCATACAGCAGCGTATTCAAAGGGCCTGTTGTAAATCTTGAAAGACCTCTCCAGGTAGAACGCCCAGCCCCGAAAGCAATTTTATCACTGAAAGAATACTCTGCATAAGCATCCAATAAATCAAAATAATTACTTCCTTTTGCGTTGACATTGACATTGGTAGTTCCTCCTTGTAGAACAAACATTAATTTTTCAGTAGGCTTGTACGTCATTTTTACCCGAACTCTACGAAGAGAAAGGTCAGAAACATCCGTTTTTGCTTCGTTATTGATAAGGCTTCCGGGGTTAAGCTGAGCATATCTTGCCCATAATTCGGCATAACCACTCAGGGAAATATACCGGGAATGTTCATCATTAAAATAATGAGTCAATCCCGGGTTATTAAAGTCATTTTTTTTCTGAGCTTCTAATTTTCCCGTAATTCCCAACAGGACAAATAAAGCGATTCCGGTTCTGAAAGATCTTGTCTTCATATTTTTCTGTTCTAATCTTTTTTGTTGATTTCAACGGGACAAAATTAGATCGGGAAGGCCTGCTCCGTTATTAGAAATCTATTAGAAACCTTTTAGAAAACTATTAAAAGAATTAATCTGCTACCATAAAAAGAAAATAAGAAATACCTTTGCAAAGGGCTTTAGGAAAGCTGGAAATCAATATTTTAAAAACAAAATACTGAACTGAAAATCAGCCTTCAACACCTTTAATATTTCCTTATGAGAATTTTAATAATAGAAGATAATTCACGGGTTTCAAGTCTGTTAAAGCGAGGGTTAGAAAGCCAGGGCTATCAGGTATATATTTCTGAAGATGCAGAAGATGCTATTACGCTGCTTGGTAAATTAACTTTTGATTTGGCTATTACAGATATTATGCTTCCCAAAATGAACGGCATAGACTTGTGTAAATTCATTAAACAGAAATATACTGATCTCCCAATTATCATGCTTACAGCATTGGGAACCATTGATGAGAAGGTAGAAGGATTTGATGCCGGTGCCGATGATTATATGGTAAAACCATTTGAAATAAGAGAGCTTTTTGTAAGAATAAAGGCTATTCTCCAAAGAAGTTCAAATAAAGCCAAAGAAACTTACCTTACTGATCTGGAATATCATGATCTTAAGATTAATCGAAAAATAAACCGTGTCTTCAGAAATAATGAAGAAATAGAACTTACTCCAAAAGAATTCAAACTCCTGGTTTTTCTTGTAAGTAATGCGGAACGAATTCTTACCCGTGAAGAAATTGCGGATAATGTCTGGGGAAATCATTTTGATACAGGAACCAACTATATTGATGTATACATTGCCTATTTACGTAAAAAAATAGATAAGAATTTTGATACTAAACTCATTCACACCAAACCGGGCGTAGGATTTATTTTCGCTTCACAATTATGAAAATAGCAACCAGAACAGCATTAATTTACGCCATTCTTACGGCAGGCATTCTCTTTATGTTTGCTTATGTGCTCTATGTGGTCTCTGAAAAAAACAGAGAAGATGAGTTTAATGATCGTTTAGGATATAAAGTCATCTGGCGCTCCGAATTTATTTTTGATGTCCGAATCAGTGATGAAAAGATCCGTGAACTGCATCAAAGAAACCAGAGATTGTTGAATGAGGCCGATATCAGCGTTTACAACAGCAAAAAAGACCTGACATTTACTGATATTCCGCCATTAAAAAGCAATGAAAAATATCTCGATAAAATCATTAAATCCAACAAAAACAGACTATTCTGGCAACAGGATGATCGCCAGTATATCGCCATTAAATTCAAATCGGCAGGAGAAGATTATTATATCATCGGAAGTGCAGTAGATGTAACCGGGAATGCCCATATCGCCGAGTTTAAGAAAGATATTATTATCATTTATATCAGTTCGGTTATTGTTATTTTCATTATCGGGTTTCTTTTTTCCTATTATACTTTGAAGCCTCTGAAAGATATCATTCTTCAAATCCGGGATATTTCAGAACATAATCTCAACCAGCGTCTGGATGTTCCGAAAGCCAAAGATGAAATTTACGAGCTTACCGAAACTTTTAACTCTACTTTTAACAGGCTGGAAAAATCATTTAACAATCATAAACAATTTGTGACGACCATTTCTCATGAATTCCGTACACCACTTTCTACCCTGATTGCAGAACTCGAACTTGCAAAAGAACTGAATGTAACATTGGATGATTATAAACTTTCTATTGACAATGCTCTTCAGGACGCTAATGATGCTTCAGAGCTTTCATCAGCGCTTTTAGATTTCGCAAGAGCCAGTTATGATGTTTCACAGATCAGCTTTACCAATATTCGTTTAGATGAAATTTTAGCAGAGGCAAAGCTGGCACTGATCAAAAAAAACATCCACTATAAAATCGGAATCAACTATATAAGTAATGATGAAGAGGAAAGCAATTATGATGGGTATGGCAACCCTTATTTACTGCAAGTAGCCTTTTCAAATCTTATGGAAAATGCTTGTAAATATTCCAATGATAAAAGCTGTAGGGTAGAAATTGAAGCCCATACCTCATCGATAAAAATCCGTTTTGTAGATCAAGGTGTAGGAATGTCTGAACAGGATCTCTCAAAAATATTTGAACTGTTTTACAGAGGGTCCAATAAAAATTTTGAAAAAGGAAACGGGATTGGGTTGTCTATCGTAAAAAGAATTGTAGAAATTCATGAAGGAAACCTTTATGTAGATTCTGAGGTTTCTAAAGGAAGTACATTTACCATAGAATTTTCTTCTAAAATTAAAAAAGCAGTCTGATCAGACTGCTTTTTCTTATGCTTTTAACCATTCCGAAGAGGAAAGATAATTCTGATCAGGATAGTAGATGAATAATAGATTTCTTCCTTTTATCGTATTGATCATTGATTGTGAGAGTTCTCTGGGAACAGCAGGACATCCCCAGCTTCTTCCGATTCTTTTATGTACTGCTGCAAATGCATCACTTACATAATCTGCACCATGCATTACAATTGCTCTTCTGTACGCAGCATCATTGAATCCTTTATCCATTCCTAATAATCTCAATGAATATCCATTATCTCCCTGATACGTTGCATCTGTGATATAAAATCCCATGCTACTCTGTCGCGAACTTTCCGTGTTAGAAAAATTCGTGGCAAATTCTTCGCCTGTATTTTTACCATGGGCAACCAATGAGTTGAATACTACTTTTTTGTCATTAAGATCAATGACCCAAAGTCTTTTGGTATTAGAAGACATAGAAAAATCGCAGATAGTCAATAAATGCGACTCATCAGTAAGCAATCCTGCTTTCTTTAGGTTTTCAAATCCTGTTAATGCTTTAGAAAAAACTTCATAGTTCAGTTCATGCTCAGGGTCAAATTCAATGGATTGGTAGAGTGCTTCTGAAGAAGATACTGCTGTAGTAGTATTTTTCTCAGATTTCGTGTCAGTTACTCTTTCTGTCTTTGTTATGTTGACGTTTTCATTCTTCACCACCGCTTTCGGAGAGATGTAGAATGAAGTCGTCACCATGTAAACAAGGCCTATTACGCCATAAAATCCTTTCATTCAATAATATATTAGTACCAAATTAGTGGGGCAAAATTATAAAAACATCGCTATCAGCCACTTATAAGTCTAAAAAGTTTAACTGAATTTAAGAAACTTTAACGGTGAGCTCCGCCATCTATCTGATTATAAATCTCTTCTATCCTTTTCCAATAACTCCTATTTATCTTGCTATAAATAGGGTAAAGACATTGAATGGCAAAAATATCCAGCTTACTTCTTGTTTCAATCCATTTCATAATATTTTTAACCAATATTTGTTCACTGAATCCTCCCCATTCTCCTGCCGGACTCAATAGGTTTGAGAAAAGTACAGGAAAAACCTCATACTGGTCAATCTTTTTGGTCTCTTTTAAAGTAAATGGGCTTTCAAAGAGAGTCTTTATCAAGTATTTAAAATCTGATTCCTGCAGCTCAGTATCAAGATATAGTTCCGACAAAGCGACCCAGACCTGCTTCCGTTTTTCTAGGCTATCTTTTTCCATAACGACAAAATAAAGTGATTTTATTTTTGCGAATCCGGGACGAATTCCAGACTTACGGAATTCATGCAATATCTCAATCCTGTAGGCTTTGGCCCGTCATCAAACACATGTCCCAAATGAGAATCACATCTCTTACAAAGCACTTCTACCCTATCCATTCCATACGCCTGATCTCTTTTGTAGTATACGCCTTCTTTATCTGCTTCAAAGAAACTTGGCCATCCACAGCTGCTCGAAAATTTTGAAGTGGATCGGAATAAATGATTCCCACAAACCGCACAATAATAATCTCCTAACTCATCAAAGTCATTATATTTTCCGGTAAAAGCTCTTTCTGTAGCTGCTTCTCTTGCGATTGCGTAAAGATCAGGAGCCAGAATTTTCTTCCATTCGTCATTGGAGACATTCAGTTTTGCAGTATCGGTTCTTGAGTAATATGGATTGTTTTTTGCTTCTTTATTTTCCATAGAAGTAATTTTAATAGGTTGTTGTTTCTGCGTACATCCCTGCAGGACAATTAATATGATGACTGAAATTAAAAATCTCATCATAAATTTTAACTTTTAAAGTTTAATAAACCTTTATACTAAAAAGCTTTATTAAGATTAAATGGTTTCATAACCAAATTTAGTAAATTTGAGAATATGAATGACGAAGCAAAAAGAAAACAGCTTAGAAAATATAAGGCATTTGCTACAGGGCTATTTGTTCTGATGGCCCTTATTTTCATTGTGACAACCATCATGCAGAAGTCCAATTCTTCTCATTGGATTGGCTATGTACGTGCTTTTGCAGAGGCTGCTATGGTAGGTGCATTGGCCGACTGGTTTGCAGTGACCGCTTTGTTCCGGCATCCGCTGGGGCTTCCGATTCCGCATACCAATCTGATTGAAAACAGCAAGCAGAGATTAGGAGATAATCTGGGAAGTTTTGTTGTCAGTAATTTTCTTTCGCCCCAAAATATCCGGCCTTACATTCAAAAAATAAAAGTTTCAGGCTTTGCCGGAGAGTGGCTTGCCAAGGAAAAAAATCAAGATATTCTGATCCGCAACCTGTCGGATATAGTTCTTGATATTCTCAATAAGCTTGATGATTCTACCGTGAGTCTGTTCATCAGTAAAAAGGTCTCAGAAATGACAGATGATATCAAACTTAACAAAGTGGTAGGAAATGGTATTCATTATATCCTGGAAAAGAATGACCATCAGAGAATTATTACCAATCTTTCCAAACAGATCAAGGAATACATTATTCAAAATGATGAAATGATTAAAGACCGGGTAAAGAAAGGAAGTTACACTTTCATCCCCTCTTTTGTTGATAATAAAATTGCAGATAAGATTGCAGATGGGCTGTCTGATTTCTTCAAAGAAATAGAAGAAGATCCGGAACATGAAGTAAGAACTTTAATTACTCAAAAAATTCATGAATTTTCCGTTGATCTTAAAGAAGATCCTAAATGGGAGGAGGAATTTAAAACTATTAAAGATGGATTACTTAAAAATGATAAGCTTGATGAGTATTCCAATGATATTTGGGTCTCTATCAAAAAAACACTGATAAAAGAACTGCAGGAAGACCATTCTGCCTTGAAAAATTATCTTTCCAAAAACCTGAACGAATTTTCACAAAATTTAAAAGCCGATGAAAATCTTCAAAATAAAATCGATCATTGGGTTCGGGTAACGGCCTATAAATATATTTTGAAAAACACGCATCAATTCGGAAACCTCATCAGTACTACTGTGGGTAACTGGAAGGGTAAGGAATTGAGCGAAAAAATGGAACTGGAAGTAGGAAAAGATCTTCAGTTCATCCGTGTTAATGGAACCTTGGTAGGAGGCCTGGTAGGGCTTATCATTTATACCATTGCCCATTTCTTTATTTAAAAACGGTAATATAACCATGAAAAAACTTCTTATTGTTCTCTTACTTTCCTTTTTCCTTCCGGGTAAAAGCCAAAAAGTAGAATTAAAAACCGTCACAGATTCTTCTCAAATCTTTAAGGGAGAAATTGCAGGTGCTCCCGTTACACTGGAGCTTCATTATGACGGCATTCCGGATTGCAATTTATACCAGCATTTTGTGGAGGGTTGGTATTACTACGATAAATACCAGAAGAAAATTCCTCTAACAGGACTTTATGATTATGGTAAGCTGTCATTGTATAATTTTGGTCCTAAGCACAAACAGATTTCCAACCAGTTTAAAGAAAAAATCAACTCGCCACAGGACATTGAAAAAACAGCTGAAATTGTCAAAAATTTTACTCCCAAAGAAACGATCTTATTTGGGCAGGATCAAACTCAGAAAAATCCTATTTCAGGAAGCTTTTATCTGGAGAATAAAGATAAAGTTCAGTCTGCTAAATTATTCACCGGCAATGATATGATCTATCGTTACAATAATTATCTAATCTTACCTAACCATAAAAGAATCAATACATTTGATATCATCAATCAATATGGAGGGAATGAACTGATTTCCTCCATTTCCGGAGAAAAAGGGAACCGGGTTTTATTGTATTTCGAACATTCATCTAACCTTAATGCTTGTGGAAGATGCGGAGCCAGCGAGGGTGAAAAAGGTTATCGGCTTCTTTATTTTACCAAAGACTGGAATTATAAAAGATATGAAGAATTCCTTACTGAAAGCTGTCTGGAAAATATCTATGACACCACCAAAACAAAATCAAAGGATGGCAAAACGATAATGTATAAAATCGGCAAATCGAATTCTTCTCCAGCTTATACACTAACTGTTGATATTAAAAATGCTGCTGTAACAAAGTCAAAATAAAAAGGATTCTATCTAACATCATATTTTTTCTTGCCACGAATGCACGAATTTTTTATTTATGCATTCAGGAAATAAAGGGTTTTTATGTGAATTTATAGCAGATAGCATTAATGAAAATTCGTGCATCCGTGGCTAAAACAAAAAAAAGAGACCATCGGTCTCTTTATATTTATCTTGGCAATCTGCTTGCTCTTTTTAAAATTTCTTTGTTAATTTCATTAATCAACTCTGGTCCTTCATAAATAAATCCGGTATATAACTGAACCAGACTTGCCCCGGCATCTAATTTCTCAATAGCATCTTTTGCGGAGTGAATTCCTCCTACTCCGATGATTGGAAATGCTCTGTTGCTTTTATCGGAAAGGTATTTAATCATTTTTGTACTTCTCTCACGAATTGGTTTTCCGCTTAACCCTCCGTTTCCGATCTGATCTAAAACTTCAGGAGAGGTCTTCAATCCTTCTCTATTCACCGAGGTATTGGAAACGATTACACCATCTATTTTTGTTTCTGCAATAAGATCTATAATTTCATCCAATTGGACATCATTAAGATCCGGAGCAATTTTAAGTAATATAGGTTTCTGTACAGATTTTGACTGATTGATTTTCTTTACCTCCGTAATCAGTTCACGAAGATATTCCACATCTTCCAGCTTCGCATGACTTCCAACATTCGGACAGCTTACATTGAGTACAAAATAATCTACATGCGGATGAAGGCCTTCAAAACAATCCAGGTAATCCTGTGTATAGTTTTCAGGTTTTGTATCTGTATTTTTTCCGATGTTTCCACCGATGATTATTTTTCCTTTATTGGATTTCAGTTTTTCAATCGCAGCCTGTAACCCATCGTTGTTGAATCCCATTCTATTGATAATTCCTCCATCTTCAATCAAACGGAATAATCTTTTCTTAGGATTTCCTGCCTGAGCTCTTGGGGTAACCGTTCCAATTTCTACAAACCCGAAACCTAAGTCTCCCAATTCATTAAATAAAACAGCATTTTTATCAAAACCGGCAGCCAGCCCTACAGGATTTTTAAATTTCAATCCGAAAACTTCTCTTTCCAGACGTTTATCTTCAATAGGTTTGGGGAAAAATAATTTAGTAAGAAATCCAAAATTCTTAAGCATCGAAAAAGTAAAGTGATGCACTTCTTCGGGATCAAATTTGAAAAGAATCGGACGAATGAGCGATTTGTACATTGAAAAAAAGTTTTACAAAATTACTCATTTTAAAATTAATGGTTGATTACCCTATGATATTTTATCAAAAAAGGTATTATGAACGCTATCTATAGAACCTAAACATCCGCTTAATCAACAATATCAGTGAGATATTTTTTTACTCTATTCGACTATCCATGTCAAGGTTTTAAACCTTGACATGGATAATTCCCGGAAATTTTTCCTTTGATACAGAAAGCTTATTCAATAAAGTCTTTGGGTTTAGAGTACGAACTTAAATCAAATTTCAGAATATCCCCTACTCTTTTGAACTCTTCATCTATAGTGGCATTTACTATAATTCTTTCGTTAGAAATAGGATGATTAAAAATCAATTGATGAGCATGAAGCGTCATTTTGTTAATGTCAAATGTTTGAAGCCACAACTTATTCTGTTTATTGCAGCCATGTTTTCTACAACCTAAGATAGGATGCAGAATATGTTTAAAATGCTTTCTCAGCTGATGAAATCTTCCTGTTTCAGGAATGGCTTCTACCAAACAATATCTCGAAGTCTGATGTTTTAAAAAAGGTAAATCTATTTCCGAAGTCTGCAAACGACGATAGTTGGTCACTGCATTTTGCTTGACTTCATTTTCATTAACCAAGTCGTAATCGATGGTTTCTTCTTCTTTGGCCCAGCCTCGAAGAATGGCAAGATATTTCTTTTCTACTTCACGTGATGCAAACTGTTCGCTCATAATTCTAAGCGTATCTTTATCTAAAGTAAACAGCAAAACTCCTGAAGTTTTGCGGTCTAGACGATGCACAGGATAAACCTTTTGCCCAATTTGTTTCTTCAGTTCCTGAATAGCATAAGTATCGGCTTCTCCTGCATAGAAAGATTTATGAACCAATAGTCCACTGGGTTTATTGATGGCAATAATGTGCTCGTCCCGATAAAGAATTTCTAACATGGTGCAAAAGTAGAAATTTTCTACTGATTCTTATTTCAGTGAGAAGGTTTAAAAATGTAAGAGGTTATTCTTATTCTAAACCTAACAGGCTTGTAGAGGCGCAGCAGTCAATAGCCCTGATTGAGCGGTATGTTTGAGCTCTTTTCTTAGTTTCGGCGGCGGCAAAGCCGCCGCCGAAACTAAGAAAAAGCGAGTAGCGAAAGCAGGTTCCCGGCTCCTAAAAAACAAAAAAAGACCTATTTCAAGTATTATTATACCTTTTTTTGTTGAATTTCATGATTTTGGAATCCAAATTCATATTTTTGCACATCAGACGTAAAAAAATTATGGCAAAGCAAGAAGATGTTTTCAAGAAAGTAATTTCTCACGCCAAAGAATATGGGTTTATTTTCCCTTCAAGTGAGATCTATGATGGTTTATCCGCTGTTTATGACTATGGACAGAATGGAGCTGAACTTAAAAATAATATCAAACAATACTGGTGGAAAGCTATGGTACAGCTTAACGAAAATATTGTGGGTATTGATTCGGCAATCCTTATGCACCCAACCACATGGAAGGCATCAGGCCACGTAGATGCTTTCAACGATCCATTGATTGATAATAAGGATTCTAAAAAACGTTTCAGAGCAGACGTTTTGGTAGAAGACTATTGTGCTAAAATTGAAGATAAAGAAAATAAAGAAATTGAAAAAGCAGCGAAGAGATTCGGGGATGCTTTCGATAAGGACCAATTTGTTGCTACAAATCCAAAAATTTTAGAATACAGAGCAAAAAGAGAGGCGATTCTTTCAAGATTGGCAAAGTCTCTGGAAAATGAAGATCTTGCTGATGTAAAAGCATTAATTGAAGAGCTTGAAATTGCTGATCCTGATACAGGTTCCAAAAACTGGACAGAAGTAAGACAGTTCAACTTAATGTTTGGAACTAAGCTTGGTGCTTCTGCAGACAGCGCAATGGATCTTTACTTAAGACCGGAAACGGCACAAGGTATTTTTGTGAACTATTTAAATGTTCAGAAAACTTCACGTCATAGATTACCTTTCGGTATTGCACAGATTGGTAAAGCTTTCAGAAACGAGATTGTTGCAAGACAGTTTATCTTCAGAATGCGTGAATTCGAACAAATGGAAATGCAGTTCTTCGTAGCTCCGGGTACAGAACTGGAATTCTACGAAAACTGGAAACAAAAGCGTCTGAACTGGCACTTAGCTTTAGGATTAGGGAATGATAATTACAGATTCCACGATCACGAAAAATTAGCGCACTATGCCAATGCAGCGGCTGATATTGAATTCAACTTCCCGTTTGGTTTCAAAGAATTGGAAGGAATTCACTCAAGAACTGATTTTGACCTTAAGGCTCACGAAAAATTCTCCGGAAGAAAGCTTCAGTTCTTCGATCCTGAAAGAAATGAAAACTATGTTCCTTATGTAGTGGAAACGTCTGTAGGTTTAGACAGATTATTCCTTTCTATTTTCTCTCACTGCTTAAAAGACGAAGTATTAGAAGACGGTTCTGAAAGAACAGTTTTATCTTTACCTCCGGCTTTAGCGCCAATTAAAGCGGCTATTCTTCCATTAATGAAGAAAGATGGTTTAGCAGAATATGCAGAAAAGATCTTCAACGATCTGAAATACGATTTCAACTTATTCTACGAAGAAAAAGATGCGATCGGAAAACGTTACAGAAGACAGGATGCGATCGGTACTCCATACTGTATCACCGTAGACCATGATTCATTAACAGATCATACCGTTACCATCAGAGACAGAGATACGATGCAGCAGGAAAGAGTTCCGGTTTCAGAGTTAAGAAGGATCATTGATGAGAAGACCAACTTCAGAAATCTACTTTCTAAAATATAATGTAAAAGCCCTGATAATTCAGGGCTTTTTCCTTTTCAAAAAATATTCATATCCGTATTGGGAAAATGATTACTTTTGAAGCAATTAAAAAAACTAATTATACCTATGAAGAAATTAATTATTTCATCACTTGTTTTGGCAGTAATGGCCAGCTGCAGTTCATCAAATGATGACAGTACAGATAACAACAATAATAATCAATCTACTCCTTATCTTCTAAAGAAATCAACCGAGATTACTCAGGACGGCGATTCTTTTACTATAGAGTATAAGTACAACGGTACAAGAATAGTTGAAGCTTTTGATGTTGCAGATAATGAAAAGACATTATATACGTATGACGGAGATTATATCATAAAATCTGAAGTATATTCCAAGACTGGTGCACTACAAATTATGAGAGAGTTTTCTTATGCCAACGGAAAACTGATTTCTGAAAAAGTAACGGATAAACACCAGCCCGGAACACTGGTTTACACCGAAACCCTTCAATATCTGAGTGACAGCCATGTAAAACATAAAGCTCTTCAAACCTATCTCTATAATCCAACGACCGGAACTTACTCAGATATTAAGTACCAGGACAAAGATATTTATCTGGATGCTAATGGAAACCTGCTTTCAATCACTTATTCGAACAACGGAACAACCTACAGTACTACATTTTCTTATGACGGCAATAACCATCCTATGAAAAACGTAAAAGGGTATATAAAAATGGATCTATTCTCTCTCTCAGATGGGGAATTAGGCTACAATAACCTGGTAAAAGCAGATGGAAATTATGCAGGGGCATCGAATGGAACGACCAAGACCAGCGCCGTTCATACTCTTAATACCGCTAATTACCCTACTAAATCGGTAATGACCTATACAAGCTCTGCTTTTGGAACCAATAAACACACTTACCTTTACGAGTATAACAAGTAATTGTTTACTTTATTAAGATACTGAGCTCTGATTTTTCAGGGCTTTTTATTTTCTTTAACAAAGAGTACTATAATTTATTATTTTAGTTCAAAATTCAACCATGAAAAAAATTACTTTATTGATGTTTGGACTTACCCAAACATTTGCATTTTCCCAAACTCAGGATTTAACAACATTAGCCGCAGGAGATCATGTAGGAATGAATGCTCTATTTGATGATAAAGACAATCTTTATGGCTATGTTTCCCTCTATTCTTATGGGAAATCCGGAGAAAAGGCAAAGAAGTTTGAATATGTTATTTTAGACAAAAATCTTAACCCCGTTGCGAACAGGGAATTCGAAGGAGATATTACAGCAGCTTCCTATAGAGGATATGTGGACTTCAAAGGACAGATTATTCTCAAACCTTCTATGATGGATTATTCCCTGGTAAAGAGCAGAGAAATATTCACTCCTGTTTCTATGGTCATAGATCCCAAGACAAATACAATTACCAGAAAAATATATTATGATTATCTGGAAGATGGCACTTTCAAAGAGATCAATGAACCCAAAAGCTGGAAAGAACAGCGTAAAGAAAACCGTGACGAGAAAAAGGAAAAAGGCTATAATTATGTTTCGGCAGTTGGAGAATTAAAAGAAGGAGGTTATTTTGCTATAGAATATAAGGATTATGGAAAGTATCAAAACAGCAATAACCTGATCCGTTTTGATACTAACAAAAAGGAGGTCTGGAGGTATAAGTACAATACCGAAGGTAGCAAAAATATTTTCACCACATTATCGGTTCTTGAAAGAGATGAAAACTATATGTATTGTGTGATGAAAAAGGTAAATGAAAAAGACAAAACATTCAGTCTTCTGGTCATTGACATGAAAACGGGAAAAGAAGCATCAAATAAACCTATTACAGGGCTTTCTGATGATGCTATAGATAATATTGACTCTTTCTATTCTGATTACAGAAAGCTTGATAATGATAAAACGTTTGATGACAAAGTGGTCCTCTTGGGAAGAAATTACAATAATTCTGATTTTGTAGGGTTTGCAAGAATGATGGTGGATAAGTCAAATTTTACGACAGATACCAAGGTCATTAATTTTGATCCGAATATTGCTGCTTTTCTTCCCAAAGTTGATAAAAATGGTTTTGTAGAAAATGGCTATATGCTGCAAACCAAAGACATGTATTTTATGAATGACGGAAGTGTTGGGATTTTATCCGAAAAATATAAGCCTGCAGGCCAATATTCTGCTCCTAAAACAACCGATCTTGTTTACATTTACACAGATAAAGACTTCAAAGTAAAAAATGTTCAGGTTTTTGAAAAGGAAAAATCAAAGTGGGTAAACAGTGACTACCTGTTTTCGCAATATCTTAACGGAGGTAAAGATGTGGTATTCTTCTATCGTGACTATCAGAAGGATGAAGTTACAAAGCAAAAAAGATGGAATCTCTTTATCAATACTATTATTGACGGAAAATTTAAACAGGAGATCATTCCTATTTCGGAAAAAGACAATTACACCGTTATCCCATATGTAGGAAAAGAAGGCTATATCTTACTTCGTGAGTATAATGAGAAAGAAAAATTCAACAAAATCCGTTTAGAAAAACTGAACTATTAATTAAAAATTGTTCTTTCAACATTATTGTTCACATCTGTATTCTATGTGCCTATATGGTAAAGATTTTTTTAACCCATATAGGCACGTAGGCTTTAAGTAAATAAAATTATTTGTGTATACTTGGCTAAAACGAAAAACTATCTCACATTTGAGATAGTTTTTCGTTTTAGAAATCTAAAGTATTGTGATGCTCACACCGACTTATGATACTATTTCGGTATTGTAGCAATTCCAGCGACCTGATAATAATCTGAAATATTTTTGATCTCATCCAGACTTAGATTCCACATAAAATTCAGGAACTGCTGATAACTTTCACTTTGATTTTTAGGTTCTATCCGGTCCAGATAACGATTTAGATTATAATTCTTTCTGGCTTCATAAATTTTAGCAAAACATTTACCTAACCATTCTTTATAGTATCTTTCCTCTTCTCCATCCTGAATAAACTGCATCGCTGCATAAATCCCAACTCCATAATCCTCAGAATGGAAATAGTTCGGAAGAATCTCCATCCTTGCCGTTTTTTTCAAAGCGAGATAAGCTTCGGAAGGTTTTTCCTGTTCTATGGAAGTATTCAGCTCAGGAAAAATCTTTTTAAGTTTTTCTATCCTTCTAACCATTTCGGGATGTGATGCTACAGAATCTTTGTTGAGCTTTTCTTTATAAAAATTATAATTGTAAAGAGAAAAATCCTCTTTCTTCATCCATTTCTCCTTAAACGCCTGCTTGGGAAGATCAAAAAGTTTTTTATAGGTTTCTATTTTAAGTTCTCTGGGAGAAATTGAATCAAACGTCTGAAGCACTTTCAAACCGTTGACAAATTCACTGTTCTTAAATTCACTGTTTCTAAAAATAACATACCCCAAAGAGTCGGCCTGCATTTCCTGCTTTCTTTTTTCGATGCTTTTTTTGTAAACTCTATTTTTAAAAATATCAAATGCTTTTTGATTTCGCCCCAGGCTTCGTATATCGGTAGTTTCCTTGATATTCTGCACGGTGCTTTTATCCAACTCATTTTGTTCTACAAGATTCAGAACCATTTTTAGGGTATGCTCCTCCATTTTATGCCCTAATTCATGGGAAATTACCCCCGCAATCTGCACTTCATTATCCATCCAGTTATACAGTCCCATGTTAATGACAAAAGTTCCGTCTGCAAGACAGTAAGCATTAGGAGTATTATCTCTTGCGATCAGAATTTTAAGATCCTTGGGAACTTTGGGATTATTTTTTCTAAGGCGTTCTACTAAAGATTTAATAACAACATCAAACTCAGATTTAAAAACAAAGTCTTTATTCTTCACCTGATTTTCAAAATTAGTCCCGAATTCTTTATACATCTTGGAAATTGTAGCCCCTCCTCGTCCCGAATACTGTGACCTCAGCCTTTTTATTAGGTTTTCATTATTGACTGTGAAATTTCTTAAAAATTCTTTCCGCTGAAGGTAATCTGCGGTATCTATTGTTTTATAAGTTTGGGAAATTCCTGCCACAGATAGCAGGAAGCACATCAATACAATAAGTTTTCTGGTCATATTTTTCATCAATGAAACAAAAATAATGTATTTGATAATTCATTTTCATTTTTTCATCCAAATTATTTTAAATTTGTTAAAGACCAATTGACGAAAAATGAGAATACTAAAATACATGATAGGTGGTGCTGTAGCAGGTGCAGCAGCAGCTTACTTTTTGGGATATGATTATTTATTTAGTGGCATTTCCAAAACTTACCTTAAAGGAAGATCAAGCGCCTATATTGATGATGGAAATCTGTTTCCCAGTCATCCTATTCCTACAGGATCTCCTAAACGATGGGAAGAGCATTCCGAATACAACAAAAAAGAATTACCGAAAATCTTAGTTGATAATTTAAAACATTCTAAAACGGCAGCTTTTGTAGTGATAAAAGATGGGAAGATTCTTCATGAACAATACTGGGAGGGTTATAATCAGCTCTCTCAGACCAACTCTTTTTCTATGGCAAAGGCTGTTACCGTTATGCTTTTAGGAAAAGTTTTAGAAGAAGGGATAATTAATAATATTAATGAAAACCTATCCAATTTTTATCCTAAATTTAAAGAGAAAACTTTCGGAGACCAGGTTACCATTAAGAATCTGGCTCAAATGGAATCTGGTCTTGACTGGGATGAAAACTATAATAATCCTTTTCTTCCTAATGCCAAAGCGTATTATGGAAAGAGTCTTGTAAAGGCCGTATTTTCACGAAAATTCAAAGAACAGCCGGGAACAAGATTTGAATATCAAAGCGGAACTACTCAACTTCTTGGTTTTGCTTTAAAAAAGGCACTGAAACAACCACTGGCCAACTATCTCTCTGAAAAATTCTGGATTCCAATGGGAATGGAACAGGATGCAAAATGGAGTACAGATAATTATGGAATGGAAAAAACCTATTGCTGTATCCACTCCAATGCAAGAGACTTTGCCAAACTGGGACTTTTATTTCTGAATGATGGTAAAGTTGGAGATCAGCAGGTTCTTAATACAGATTTTATTGAGCAGATGAGAACCCCAACAGAAAAGTCTGAAAACATTTACGGAATGGGTCTTTGGATCAATCACGACAACCCCATCAAACATTATTATTTTCTAGGGCTTCAGGGACAATATATCATTATGGTTCCTGAGTACAATATGGTTATTGTAAAAACGGGAAGCTATGCTAACAATCCTAAAAATGACAGGGGAAGACCAGATCAGGTGAAATTCCTGGTGAATGAAATTGTACAATTATTTCAATAAAGCTATGGAAAAATACAGTTCAAAAATAGATGCCTATATTGAAAAGTCTCACGATTTTGCGAAACCGATTCTCATTTATATCCGCGAAATCGTTCATGAATACTGTCCCGATGCTGAGGAAACTATGAAGTGGAGTTTTCCGCATTTTATCTACAAAGGAAAAAACCTTTGTGCGATGGCTTCATTCAAACAACACTGTACCTTCGGGTTCTGGCTGGAAAAAGAAATGAAAACCATGCAGGAAATCACTCAGGATATTGAAAAGAATTCTATGTTTAGCTTGGGTAAAATCACAAAGATTGAAGACCTTCCTTCAAAACCTCAGCTGAAAAAAGCGATCAAAGAAGCCATAGAACTTACGGATATGGGGGTTACCATGAAAAAAGCTGCTCCGAGCAAAACAGAAATGGAAATTCCTGATTATTTTCAATCTGCACTTAAAGCTCAGCCAAAAGCATTGGACGTTTTTAAAAAAGCTTCCCCATCATTCAGAAAAGAATACATTACATGGATTGCAGAAGCAAAAACAGAAACTACCCGGAATAAAAGAATAGAACAGTCATTGGAATGGATTTTGGAAGGAAAAGGGAGAAACTGGAAATACGAAAAAAAATAAACACAAAACACAATGAAGAAAAAAATCACTTTCTTTTTCTTTTTCATTATTTCAATTTTTACATTCTCACAGACATTTGATTTTGATGAACAATATAAATATGCACGGGTTCTTTCTTCTAAAAATCCAGACAGCTCAGAAATTGTTTTGAATCATATTATTGATTCTGCACAGAAAGGAAATTTTCCGGAATATCTTGCTAAAGCTTATTATTTAAAGTCGTACAATAGCTATCTAAGATCAGACGCCAAAAGCAGTCTTGATTTTGCAGAAAAGGCTTTAAAAATCTCCACGCAAAGCAATTATCCAATAGGGAAAGCGCTGGCTTACAGAATGCAGGGAACACAATATGCAAAACTGGGTCTTCTCAACGAATCTTCCAAAAGCCTCGAAAGTGCTTTATCTGAGGTAAAAAATAATAATACTGATGAAGGACACGAATTGAAAGGAATGATCTATAATTCTTTTTTGATTCTCCTCAATAAAAATGAGTATAAAAAGAAAGAATTCTATTCAATAAGCGCAATCCGAGAATTTCAAAAGATCAAAAACGCCTCTAGAAGAAATGAACTACTGGTCTCTGCTTATACCAATATAGGCTACAGTTTATCCGAAGTCAGCAGGTTCACAGAAGCAAAGCCATATTTTGTAAAGGCTCTTTCTTTAGTAGGTGAGAGTAATTATTATCTTAAATCTAATATTCTCAATGACATTGGATTCTCATTTTTTAAACAAAACAAGCCTGACAGTGCTGTTTTATATTACCAAAAAGCATTAGCCATCGTTAATCGGTATGGCTTTAATGAGAAAAAAATAGAGGTTACAAAAAATCTTGAAGAAGCCTATTCTCAGTTGAATGATGTTCCCAATGTTCAAAAATACAATCTTGAAAATCTTAAACTAAAAGACAGTATTGCCTACAATAAAGCCATGGCAGTCAATAAAACCCTTTCAAAAAAAGAAGAGAATTTTGATCAGCAGCTTACAAAAAGTAAAAAGATTTCAACAACCTTAGTTGCCGCCTGCCTTATTTTAACTGCAGTCCTGGGTATTGTTGTGTTTCACATCATGAGACTCAGAAAAAAGCATAAAGAAATGGTCTCTAAAATATACCAGGAAGGGATTTCTCCGGTTAGTTATGAAGAAGATCCTATAGAAAAAGGAGAAGATCCTCTACTCCAAGCTATCAACCATCCTTCAGAAATAAAAATTTCCCCTGAAGTAGAGAAAAATATTTTAATAGGCTTACAGACCTTTGAGGAAAATCTGCATTTTAATGACAAGAATATCTCGCGTTACAACCTTGCCCATACTTTGAATATTAATACAAAATATCTTTCAGCGGTCATTAAAAAGCACAAAAATTTCAACTTCAATCAGTACATCAATCATCTTCGGATCAACTATATTGTTAATCAATTAAAAAATGAACCACAATACCGGAAATACAAAATCAATCATCTTGCTGAGATTACAGGATATTCTTCACATAGTGCCTTCTCCCTTGAATTCAAAAAGGTTATAGGACTTCATCCCTCCGCTTTTATCAAAACTCTGGATGAGATCTCCTGATTATTGTTCTGCTATTGTAAGATTGTTATATCCTCCCGTGTTGTTCAAAGAGAAATTCGCCAGGTTTGAATTATTTAAATTAAACCAGATATAAGGCATCAGCCGCTGTCCCGAAGTCATATAGAATGATGCTGTACAATTACTTCCGGCATCAATATTTCCTATACTATTGGAAGACATTGTATTCACACATTTTATGGTATTCACAATATTTGCAGGCAATAACCCTGCTGTATTGTCATACAGCTGCCAGATAGCTTCTATTTGAATCGGATTTAACGGGTCTGTTGTATAATTGATGGCCAGAGGAGCCAGATCTGTTGTAAAAGTAGCCACATACACCCCATTTCGCGGAGCGGTAAAAACTCCTGTGGATGCGTTAAAGTTAGTTCCTGAATTACTTTCAAAAATCTTTGCCCAGTCTACGAGATAATTGCTCGACCGGTTTTGAAGACCCGCAGTTACTGTCGCAGCAGAAGGAACTGCAAGCTTTACATTATTGTTAGTTTTGGCAGCAATCACAATGACTTTATTACTTGCCGGCTGTGCCGTCAGTAAAGGCAGCCATTCATTTCCATTAGAATATTCCACACCGTTATTGTAACGAAGTGCCCCTTCATCTGCCGCAGCTGCTGTCAGTGAAGAAGTACCAAATCCAATCGCACCGTTTCCTGAATTTCTCGCATCAACTTTTACCGCTGGAGTAAGCATTCCTACTCCGACCCTGCCGGCAGCTGTAATTATTATATCATTACTTTGCTGAGATGGAGTAAACGATGATCCTGTAGACGGATTATCCTTCTGCCCGTCAATGTGTAAAATACCCTGTGGGTTTGGGGTATTGATTCCAACCTGCGAGAATACACAATGGAAACTTAAAAACATAAGTATAAATAAACAATTCTTTTTCATCATCTTATTTTTTATAATCCGAAAATACTTAAAGAGGTAAGGGTTGCATCTGTATCTAAAGTCTTTGAACTTCCCAGCTTCTGGTTCAGGCTCACGGTAATATTGTCTCCTTGATTTAAATTAAATATTCCTGAACAATTTCCGGCCACACGGTTTTCAATCGTATTATTTCCCGGATAGCTCCCTACACATTTGAACACTTTATTCGTTGAAGAAGAAACGGAGTTCGTCTGAATAAGTGTTTCATACCGGGAATCATTGCCAATATTTCCTGAAGCCAATGAAATGCTAAAAGAAACGACGTATACTCCTGTTTTTGAAGCTGTAAAAATTCCTGTAGATGCATTAAAACTATCGTTAACATCTGTTCTCTCTGTCCAACCCGTGATTGCAGATGGTACTCCATCAGTAAAATTCTGTGCAGAAGAATTTTCGGCATCTACAAAATCATTGGATGTTTTATGGGCCAGAGAGATCCAGGAAGTCCCATTAGAGTAGCTAAGATCCTGCGTCCCTGAGTTATACCTCAGCGCACCAGCTTTAGCAGTAGCAGCTGTCTGCACAGTTCCTCCGATCCCCATAGCATTTAATCGCTCTCCAGATCTTAGATCCAATCTCGTTTTGGGAGTTTTCGTTCCCACTCCCATATTTCCGGAAGAGGTGATCACTACATCATCATAATAGCTGGAAAGGGTGGAAGCTGAAGTATTTTTCAGACCATCCACATGTAATATCCTCTCAGGAGTAGACATATTAATTCCTACCTGAGCACTCATCCATACACTTCCGCACATGAGCAAGGCTAGTATTAATTGTTTTTTCATATTCAAATGTGTTATTGTTCTAAAATTGAAAGATTTACAAAGCCATAGTCATTACTTGCAGAAGAAATATCTGTACGTAAACTCAAACTGCCATTATAAACAGACTGATAGATCTGTGGCTGGAAGGTATCTCCTTTATTAAGTTGAACTCCTGCAACGCATGAACCTGCAACCTGTGCCTGTTTTGAGATGTTGGAAAAAGATTTCACACATTTTTTTACGATATTGCTTCCGTTTACTACATACCTGGCCTCAGAAAAATAACCGGATACAATAGGAATTCTCACAAAATCATAAGTAAAAGAGACCAGATATACCCCGGTTCGTGGAGCAGTAAAAACTCCTGTCCCCGGATTAAAGCTGACTGTAGAATCGGAGATTTCATTCCAACCGGAAATACCCGTAGAAATCTGATAAGGAATTTTAATTGCAAAGTTGGCTGCCTGAATATTCGCCACGATTACAGCCTTAGTGGGTGAAGAAATAAGATCCTGCCATACTATTCCATCAGAATACTGCATCTTCCCTCCATTTAACGGGTTATATCTTATTGCCCCACTTCCTGCCGCAGACGCAGTCTGGGAAGTCTCTCCCACCCCAATCGAATTGTCAGTATTACTGGCAGACCTTGTATCAATCTTTACAACCGGGGACAGAATACCGATTCCTATTTCTCCCAAAGAAGTAACTGCTACATCATTGGAGGCTTGTGCAGAAGAAGGAGTTCCGGATGCCGGATTATCTCTAGCTCCATCTATATGGAAAATGGTTTGGGGATTGGAGGTATTAATACCAACCTGTGCTCCCAAGGAATGTATAAAAAGACATCCGGCAATGAATATCCATTTCCTCAAAATAATTAAGTTCTTCATGTAATTTGTGATTTTAAAACGAGTATAATTCTCCACCAAAGATAGACTCAAAAACAAATTCCACACAACAGACACTGTGCGAAACAAACCATAAAACACTGAAAATGTAACGGATACACAATTGTTTTACAATATCAAAATACGGAATTTTAATATTTTTTTAAATGAAAATTTAATTTTTTATGGAATTTTTTAAAACAACGAATCTCTTTTATCTCAATTTTTCCAGTATCAATGAAACCTAAAATTAGCTTCCGGCAGCGTATTCTTTTTTAAGAAAGCTTCATACTCCGGAGATAGCTGGGCACGGCCAAAAGTATTTTCACCGCTCATGCTTCCCAAACGTACTTTATCCTTTCCGAATTTCCGGTTCATGGCATCCATCGCCTTCATTACAGGAAGATGTTGATTTTGTGTATCTTCTTCAAAAAGGCTGATCTGTCTCTGATCTTCAGGAACAAAGTCATTTACCATCACCCCTGCCCTTTTATAATGAAATCCGTCTCTGTAAACGGCTTCAAAAAGCTCATTGACGACCCTTCCAATCAATATAGATGAATTGGTTGGATTGGGAAGAATTTGGGTCATAGCATTTCTGTATTCAGGAAGGTCCTTTCTAAAACGATTTGTTTGTACGAAAACAGTAATCATTTTACAGCAGGTATTTTGCTTTCTCAATCTTTCTGAACAGTACATTCCAAAGGTTTCTACGCGTTCCCTAACGGATTCTTTATCGGTAAGCATTTGCATAAAGCTTCTGGTAACAGCAATTGATTTTTTAGGAGATGGAGCATCCAGTTCCAATTGACGAATTCCTCTTAATTCATGAATCATCCTTACCCCATGAATTCCCATAATTTTCCGAACCCACATTTCAGGTTTCTGAAGAAGGTCCCAGGCTTTATAAACACCATTATCATTCATTTTAGCAGCCAGCTTTCTCCCTATTCCCCAAACGTCTCCTATATTCAGCCATTTCAATGCCTTCTCTATTTTCTCAGGAGTATCCATAATATAAACTCCCTTACATTGCTCCGGAAATTCTTTCACAATTCTATTAGCCACTTTACATAAAGTTTTACTGGGCGCAATTCCTATGCTGACAGGAATATTTTCTTTCTCCTGAATTTCTGTTTTGATTTTAGAACAATACTCGTGAATGTCAATATATTTAAAGCCTGTAAGATCTAGAAAAAGCTCGTCGATACTATAAACTTCATACTCTAAAACATAAGAACGGGCTATATTGATTACCTGTTGACTTTTATAATTATAGAGTTCAAATTTTGCAGAAAAACTTTTTACATCATGTTGGTTGAAAAGTTCTTTGTATTTGAATGCAGGCGCTGCCATAGGAATTCCAAGGTCTTTTGCCTCCTTACTTCGAGACACTACACATCCATCGTTGTTAGAGAGAACCACAACGGGTTTGCCTTCAAGGGAAGGGTTCAGAGTCCTTTCACAGGAAACAAAAAAGTTATTGCAATCTACCAACGCATACATGACCATTGTGAATTATCTACACAAAATTATTCTTTTTCAAGAATAAAATCACTTTTTTGCCATTAATTAACATCATATTTAACACATTGAAAAACAAATAAATATTATTTTTAAATACGACATATTTTGTCGCATTAACATCCTAATTTTGTTTTCAAAAATATTTATTTTCCTCTTTGAATGAGGATGATTTTTATTATCATTCTTAAAAGCGTTTCTCCTGAATACCTCCCTTACACTCTTAGGAATCTCAAAACCACTAATCAGAAATATAACTCCATTCAGGATAAATACAAAATCTCCCAAATATTAAATCCTTTGTTATGGGTTGTACTTTTTAATATTACCCAAGGACCCTATCTTCAAAGATAAATAGAAAAACTTCTTGCTAGTGATACCTGTCTCATTATTGGAGTGAAAACAATCATTTGGAAAACAACAAAAAATGGAAAAACAATGTATGTTATCAATTTAATTCACATTTAATAGAAATATTTTTTTATTTACCTTTGAAAATCAAAACAGTTCCTTAAGAGATATTGACTTTCTCTTTGGGATAAAAAAAACACAAAAAATGCAAATAGATTTAAAAACATAAGGTGGATATCTCTGCCAGAAACCACCTAAAAAAATAAGGCAAGGACTTAAATACTTTTTAAGCACAACTATTTCTTTCATAGAAATATTCATAATCAAAAAAAAACCACATGAAAAAAATTATTTTCCTTTTTGGATTAATGTTGATAGGGCATATCTACGCCCAAAGTCCATTATCCAGATTTACTGCAGTACCCTCAGGGGGGAATACAGTTAATTTTTCAAGCACTAGCAATGGTAATCCGACCTCATTTTCATGGGAGTTTACCGGAGGAAGTCCTTCTACTTCTACCATTTCAAATCCCAATGTATCATATGCTACAGCTGGAGTTTATACCGCTAAACTTACCATTACCAATTCTGCTGGAAGTTCAGTTTCTGTAAGAACCGTTAAAGTTTCAGCAGGAAATATTATTGACTTAAGTTCCGGAAGAAATGATGACGGAACCTTAATGGATGACACAGGAGTTCCGGATTCAGACTGGACCTATACAGATCCCAATCAAATCATCAGTACACCTATTACACGTTATGCAGCAACAGCTGCTGGTTGGGCTTCTGCATCAACAGGAGGTGTCGCAGGAATTTCAAGATGGATCACCGGAAATAATGCAATTACAGGATTTCATTATTATGCAAGTAAAGAGTTTGAGGTTCCAGAGGAAGTCACTACTGCTGTTTTAAACTTAAGATCATTATCTTTTGTTAGAAACTGGACCTATCTAGTCAAAAAAAATTCTGATGGAACGGAAACAGAAACAGAAATAACGCTTACTACCTTAATGAGGGATGGAGCGAAGGGCTGGCTCAATTCCAGAAGTCCTGAAGTTGTTAATTATCCTGTAGCTCCGGGAAGATATTATATCAAAGTAAAAGCATTTACGAATTCAACAGCACAAAGACAAGCTATAGATGTGAATGCCAATGTGAATTTCGGACAAGGGTTTACCTTTTCACCCATTGCAGAATTTTCGGCATCACCCACTTCCACTTTTGTAGGAAGTACTGTACAATTTACAAACCTTTCACAGGGCACACCCACATCAACTTTGTGGAAATTCGAGGATGGAAGCAATATACTTACCTCAACTCAAAGTAATCCTACGGTAGCGTTTTCTACAACAGGGAATCATTACGCGGAATTAAGTGTAGATTATGACAATAATCTGATCTCTTCTTTAAAAATTGATAATTATATTCAGACTACTCAAATCGATGCACCAGTTGTTTCCGTGACACAACCTGATTGTAATGTTCCATCAGGATCTATAACGGTGACCTCTCCATCTTCAGGAGTTACTTACAGTTTTGATAATGGAAATACATTCCAGCCATCCAATACAATTTCAGGATTATCTTCTGGCGACTATCGGGTAAAGGTAAAAAGTACAGGAGGTTCGGTTTCAGAAGCAACGATTGTCACTATAAATACCGCGCCTGCTGTTCCTGCAGCACCAGCATTTACAGTTACTCAGCCTACATGTACGGTCAATACAGGAAGCATTACGGTAAGTTCACCTGCTTCGGGAGTAGAGTATAGCTTTGATGGCGGCCAAACCTATCAAACATCCAATACGAAGAGTGGTTTACAAGCAGGTATCTATCAGGTCACCGTTAAAAATAGCAATGGATGTACCGCTGTGGCCAGTGCAGCTATTGAAGCCAAAGATTGCAGAGATTGGACAAAAGCGCCTAACAGCTACATTTTTGACCCTAGTCAAAAAAATAATGGATTATACATTCCGGTAAAAAAAGCCTATGCAACATGGAAGGATCAAAATGGATTATTAAATGATGCTACGGTACTTGACGGCTCTCAAACGGCAGAAGTATATTGGGAAGATGTAGCAGGCTTGATTCGTTCTACCAATTATAATCTTGCAATAGAAGGTTCAGGAGAAGATGCAAATATCAAAGTAGAAATAGACAAAGCAAAAGGCAAAGGAAACGCCGTAGTTGCATTAAAGATTAACAACAAAATTGTCTGGAGCTGGCATATCTGGGTTACAGATGATCCTTCAAACGGAGTAACTTACGGACATGTAGTAGAGAGTAATACACCAGCAGGCCAGGAAAGAGCAAGATATGTGGAAAACGGAGTCACCAAAACCTTTACTCCAAAATGGATGGACAGAAATCTTGGCGCTACAAACCGTGATTTTATAGGTTATGACTGGAATAAATCGGGAGGACTTTCTTACCAGTGGGGAAGAAAAGACCCTTTTCCTTCTTTTGACTATAAAGACAGTGCAAAATATGAAATAAGCGGAACTGTTGGAGTAAAAAAACATCTATATGATTATACCGGAAATGGTGCTACGGAAAACATAACAAGCATCCAAAGACCTTATAATGATATTAACAGTAATATTAAGTATTCAGTCAACAATCCGCTGGATCTTATCTTTATGAATGCTGTATCAGGAGACGCATGGTTTGTACAAAGTATCGGGACCGATAATGTATCCAGGAAAAAAGCAGATCTTTGGGGGGATAACTCTCAGAATGCTTCTAACACATCTGGCGGAACTATAAATACTTACAAACCTAAGACAGCCTATGATCCTTGCCCAAATAACTGGAGGATACCATCATTTATTAATAATGCTGCTGCTATAAACAGTAGCAATACATTCTCTCCCTGGGGTAGAAACCGAGGTGGCAAAGGTGATGAGAAAGCTTTTTTTGATATAAAACCTACTACAGAGAATACTGTTTTAAAGGGAGTAAAAATTTATGCCAATTTAGGGATGGACTTTACCAATACCTATGCAGGAAGCTTTCCAAGAAACATGGGAATCTATCCGGGGAATGGGAAATATGTTACAGAAAAAGGGCTGTTTTATCATCAGGATTTACATGAAATCAGTATTCATTCAGCATCACTTTCTGCCCTTTTAGAAAATGATAAGAAACCTTATGAATATTACTTTTACGCTTATGGAGATGCAGGGCAGTTTGGGAGCCAATCAAAACCTGCAAAACCTGATCCGGCCTTATACCCCAATATGTTTGGTCGCTACTACCTTAATCCATATGAAAATACTTCTCCGGACGGAGCAATGGCCTGCCGTTGTATAGAGGATAAATATGTAAAGGAATATGACTTCCCAACTCAATTTTTCACCAATGAGACTATGGTTAATTATACCGAAGGCATTAAAGACCCTAACAGTTATTTAATAACCAGGACAAATGTTGAAAAAGAAATAAAGATCCCGATCAGCAAGGCATTTTCTGTGTATAATCAATATTTATCGGATCACGGAATGCTTAACTTTAACAATCTAAAAGTAAATGTATACTGGTCAGATAGTAAATCTTTGATTTCAAATATCAAAGTTGTTAATGCTCCCACAAGCAGAGACAATATAAAAGACGCCTATATTTCTGTGAAGGTTGCCCCAAATGCCACAGGGAATGCCGTGGTTTCATTGCATAACGGATCCGTTTCCAGTCCTGCTTACTGGAGCTGGCATATCTGGGTAACGAATACCATGGTAGATGAAGTGGCTTACCAGACAGAAGATGTATTGTTACCGCCTACAGCAAATTATGTGAATTTCACAAACTCTGGTGCTCAACCGATGAAAAATATATTCATGGATAGAAACCTCGGTGCTGTAGATGCATTTCCCGATGTTGCTGCTCCGGAATCTATTGATAATACCAATGAGCTTCCTTTAATCAATAACTCTGGTGGAATGCAATATCAATGGGGTAGAAAAGACCCGATACCTAGTTTTATCACACCAGGAGTAATTATGGTTTCCAATCGAGCGGTAAAAACAGGGGAATACAGTATCTGGACCTCATCCGGACCTGATGCCAACGGAAACATTTACCCTTCATCATTTACTGAACTTACAGGAAATGCTTACGAGAACAGCTACGTTAAGCGAAGAAGTATTGATTACGGAACAATTGGAATTACCAAGGCTGAAAACATTATGAATAATTTAAAATATTCTGTAGAAAACCCATTGGCTTTTATGATTCCAAATGCAAAATATACAAATAGATCAGCCCTGAATAGTTTTTACGGACAAGACTGGCTATATTCAACTCCTAATCAAATGATGGACAGATGGGGGCATGCTACTGCAAAATCTGCGTTTGATCCTTGTCCTGGAGGATGGAGAGTTCCGGATATTACTTTTACAGTACCAGATACTGACCCTGAGCATCCTCATACGAAAGATTCTAAGAATTACCCTCCTATTGAAGACAATAAAGGAAGCTCACCATGGTATAATGGGTTTTATAAGCCCAATGCCTCTGTAGATCCGTTTAGAATTCATAGTATGGGAATCAGTCAGGAAATAGGTTACGATATTAAAAATACATCAGATATTTATAATGGAGGCGTTCCTTTTTATTTGGGCAATACCGTTAAGAATACCAATACTGTATATGGATATCAGTTTGGCATTTCCAATGATGCAGATAATTCTAATTCAAAATATACGATTGGAAATTATCCTGTAACAGGAATCAGAGGCTTTAGAGACACGGAAGCCATCTCAGCTTCAATGAAATTAGGCATCTCCGGAGTATGGACTGCCGGACTGCGATCAGCGAATGGCTACGGAACGGCATATAATCTGGCTTTTTCAACAAACAGTATTACTTCATCCAAGCTAACGACAATGAATGATGCAAACATCAATCATCCAATGAATGCTATGAATGTACGATGTGTGAAAGAAGACTCAAGATTTGGGCAGGTATTGGGGACAGCGTCTAATACAGGAAAGCCTAATAAAAACGATTCAATTGCAAAAAACAGGCTGCAAAAAACTGCAGATGTTGAAACAAACACTGTGATTGATGTTTATCCAAATCCATTTAACGGCTTCTTTACCATAAAAGGAGAAAATTTAAAATCGTATGAATTGTATGATGTCTCTGGAAAATTAATTAAACAGGGAAGTCTCAAAGAAAAAACCATTCAGACCAATGATTTAGTTAAAGGACAATATGTAATAAAAATAATAACAGATACTAATACAATAAAAGTCAAAAAAATAATCAAAAACTAAGAAGATAGGCTGCCTTTTATGGCAGCCTATTTTATTTTGACGTTTCTTAATAAAAAAATACATGAAAATCATTTTTGGGCTTTGGTTTATTTCTTTAAAAAACTCATAAGACACAGGCAGTCAATTTTAGACTGTATTTATTGTTCTGGAAAGCATTAAAAATAATAACCCCACAAGCTCCTCCTTAGGTTAAGCTTATCTCCGATACTATAATTTTTATGCTCATAAATTTACTATTATCTAGCAGTGATATCCATTTACATACTCTTCAATCAAAATTCTAGGCGATAGAAAAAAGCAATATAGACAACGGTCTGAAGATTTTGAAAATAATATCTTAAAAGAAAAATCTTAGAAGTATAATTTATACACTTAATGATCCTTAACATTATACTCTTTAATCCGCTTGCAGATTTTTAATTCCCCTTATTGCTTAGTTCGGGTCTTAATAGTTCAAATTCATTCTCAACATTTTATAATTTCTTCCATTTACTTGGAATTTTTAATTAAAACACGTCAGTTTTTGTCGCTTCCCACTCCTACTTTTGCCTCAAACGATATAGATTTATGGATAAAGTAACATTAGAGAGAATTCAGAAACTTCACCCATTTGTAAGAGATGAAGTAAAGCAAATGATTAAAGAATGTGATGAAGCGCTTACCGGCAGAGCTAAGATAAGAATTACCCAAGGATTAAGATCTTTTGAAGAACAGGAAAAGCTTTATGCCATCGGAAGAATAACATCCGGAAAAAAGGTAACGAATGCCAAAGCAGGTCAGAGTATCCACAATTATGGTCTTGCTGTAGATATCTGCCTGATGATCGACGGAAAAACGGCCAGTTGGGACACTGTAAAAGACTGGGATAATGATAAGGTTGCAGACTGGTATGAATGTGTAAAAATCTTTGCAAAACATGGCTGGGATTGGGGTGGAAACTGGAAAACTTTTAAAGATCTCCCCCGCTTTGAAAAAAAGACAATTCCATCGAAGAAAGGACCTGTAAAAACCAGTTGGAGAAAGCTTTTGAAGATGTCTAGAGATCAACAAAATTATGTTGTTTTTTAATTTTTTTTCTTTAAAATTAATTTAAATACGTCAAGTTCTGTCGCTTCCCCGCCCTACCTTTGTTTTACAAGAAAGCCACTAAAAGCAACAAGATCTGAACATGGAGTTTCACTGTTTTTCTGACCCAAAATTACCAATTCCACAAGATCATATTGCAATGTATTCTTAAAAAATAATTAACAAAATAACATGAAAAAGACAACCATTCTTTCTTTGGACGGAGGCGGAATAAGGGGAATTATTACCTGTATTATTCTGCGTTACATAGAAGAACAGCTCCAGTATTATGATAAACCAAGTGCTAAGCTTGGGGATTATTTTGATCTGGTGGCTGGCAGCAGCACAGGAGGACTGATTGCTTCTATTATTCTATGTCCTGATGAAGTCCGTAAAGCAAAATATTCTATCCAAAAGGGATTGGAATTATATGCTGAAAAGGGCGGTGATATCTTCCAGGTTTCCTTTTGGGAAAAGCTGGTTAATCCATTTGGATTATTGAATGAAAGAATTTCTCAGGAAGCTCTTGAAAAAAACCTGAATGACTTTTTTGGAAATTTAGAATTAAAGGAATTAATAAAGCCATGTTTAATAACAAGTTATGATATAGAGAACAGAAGAGCGAAACTTTTCAATTCCTGTGAAGCTCATCTCAGTACAGATAATTTTTATGTAAAAGATGTTTGCAGGGCAACATCCGCAGCACCTACCTATTTCAGCCCGGTACAGATCAAATCAATGTATGGGCAAATCTTCAGCCTGATTGACGGCGGTATGTTTGCGAATAATCCTGCTCTTTGTGCTTATGCAGAGGCCAGAAAAATTCCCTTTGCAGAAGTTTTGAAAAATCATCAGAAAGCCAATCATCCCGGAGTAAATGATATGATTATCATATCTATCGGAACCGGAATTGAAGCGAGGCCTTATTCTTTTCATAAACTCGAAAAGGCAGGAAAAATTGGCTGGGTAAATCCCATTATTGATATTTTAATGTCTGCCAATGCAGAAACCGTAGATTATCAGCTTTCTCAAATGTTCCAGACCTTGGGGCTGAGAAACCAGAAAAACTATTACCGTTTGAATCCCTCATTGAAAAACGCTTCTCCAGCCATGGATAACGTAAGACGGTCTAATATTGAAAACCTGATACAAGCCGGACTAAGCTATATTGATGATAACAGAGAAGTCCTGAACCAGATTGTCCAAAAGCTCATCAGAAACAAAATATAAGCTTAAAAGCTTATATTGAACTTAAATAAGCTTTTAAGCTTATATTAAAATTCTCACTGAATTAAAACACTTGACCTTGTCAGTTTATAATATTTATCAAAAATGAAATAAAAATGAAAAGAAATTATAACACGACAAGTTTTGACGCTTGAGTCAACGATCTTTAAATAAACAAAATAACCAAGGAAACCAAAGCTAAATAAGCTCATTCCAAACTTACATTATCCCTATTATTTTTAATAATCTTCAGTTAATCAAATACTGAACAGGATATCTATTGCCCAATATTGAATATTAGTCTGCTAGCACTACTATATATTATTAACCAATTAATAACCTTAAAAATTTTTAGAATTATGGCAAATTTAGTACAAGAATTAAACAGTTTAGATTTCAGTGTTTACATCGGAGGACCTATGCAGGCAGCGATCAAGGCTCAGCATGACGCATCCATGTCGCAAGTAAATTTCATTAAAGAAGTTGGCTTTGAAGAAGGAGCACCAGAAGGAGGCGCTAAAAAACTTAAGTATGTGGATTTTATCTATACAAAGTCAGTTCCCAGCACAGCTGAAAACAATGACAGCGTAGTAAAATCAGAAGTAAAATTAAGTGTCCCATTGCTTTGTATGCTGACAATTCCGGCTTTAAGAATTGATGAAATGACTATTGATTTTAATGCCAAACTTAATTCTGTGGAAACTCAGAATATTGCTAGTGAATTCCAGGGAAGCGCTTCTATCAGCGCTAAATTCTGGAAAGTTAAATTCAATGCTTCAGCTTCTTATAAGAAAACCAACTCAAGTACCTCAACTACGGAAAAAACATATACGTTGGGCGTACATGTAAAAGCTGTAAATGACGAATTACCTGCAGGGCTTTCAAAAATTATGGATATGTTAGAAGATGCTATTGTTGCTTCCGCAGCACCGGTAACTACTACTTAATTATTTTCAGGATGGTTGCTCCGGCAGCCATCCTTTTAAAAAATCTTTATCAATTAAAAAAAACTTATCATGCCAAAATTGAATGAATATTTAGGAGGTATTGTCTCTGAAATTGCAGCAGCCAGAAAAATGACAGACTTACAGACTGTACAAATTGCAAAAGAATATGCTAAAGATGATTTATTGAAACATTTTTCCATTCCAAGAATGAAAGTGGGGACGGTAGACCTTACTATTCCTTTTGCTACAGCAGGAAGCTCCCCTATCTTGCTTTTCAGAGATTTTTCTTATGAAGAAATTACCAAAGTTGCCTCAACGGATTATAATGCTTCTGATACTAAAAATGATCAGAATTTAAGAAATTTCCTAGCCAATCAGGAGTTTAGTTATAATGATTATATAACGAAGATTAAGTCTGAAAACAAACCGACGCTCACCGATACTCAAATACAGTATTTTGAACCTATTTCAAAATATACAGTAGAATACTGTCGTTCTCTTCCCAATTTTACATGGAAGAATACAGATCCCCAGCTTTTACAGCAAAACCTTTTCAACAGGATTGTTTTGGAAGCCAGAAGAGTTATTGAAAAGATAGATAACCGGGAGATTATTGTAGAGGCAAGCAAATTGATGCAACTGGATGCCAAATGCCTGATTTTCGCTAAAATGAGTGTGAGTGAAGCAGGAATGGAGTGGTCGAGATATGAGGATATCAATGGAAATATTATAGAAACGCTTATCCCTGAATAATAGAATGAAAAAGTCACAGTTTATTTTAGTTTCCCAGTTAAAGGATCAGCTGCTGGAATTTCCAGCTATTGTTTCTTTGTTGGAGAAAAAAGATCCTTTTTTTGTTGAGAAAATGCTTTCATGGCTGAAGTCTGTAGAGAACATTCTTTCTACGAACACCATTAGTGAAGTTTCGGAAATAGCCGGTTTCAGAAGTAAGATCCTGGCAGGTAAAATCAGTGATGAAAGAAGTTTTAATGCTAAAAAAAACCAGCTCAAGGTTACCGCAAATCTTCTTCACGATGCACAAAACTGTGTGCTTAATGTGTTACTGCCCCATGAAACAAAAATGAATGAATGCAGAGATATCACCAAGCAAATCCTGGCTTTAGCAGCACAAACAACAAGCCCGCTTTATACTTCAGAAATAACATTTGAAGATTTTGTACAGAAAGTCTGGTCCCATATCCTTTCTGATAATGATTTAAAATTAGGAGGTATTAAACTCAAATCAATGCTTTCTGAAATGGATATCATTATGCTTATTGCTGATGAAATAGATATTAACGATTTTTCTTAAAAACTAAAATAACTCAAAATTCTTTTGAGTTATTTTTTATACGTCAAGTTTTGACGCCACCCTCTATTACCTTTGAAATATAAACAAGAGCACAAAAACAATTAATAAAAAACTTTAAAAAGCCTTTGAATTCAACATTGATCTATGCTGAGCAACCTAAAGTATGTTCAAAAAACAACCAATACCAAATCACAATACAAAACATGGAAACATCCAATCACAATACAGATATACTCTTCGATGAAGATCTCTACACCGTGGAATGGAGTGACATCGAAAATGCAGAGATGGATTATGAAAACTATCTCAATGACATTGAAAATTTCTTCAGACAAGATTTTGATGAAGATATCCTGGAAGAAGATCCCTTTTAAATAAAAATATGACAAGTTCTGATGCTGTCCGTCATTACTCTCTATCATGCACCCAGCAGTCTCATTAAACATTCTCAACACCTTTGAATCACCATTCACAAATGTTGGACAGCCAGAACGATGTCTGAAAATATAACACACCTGTGGAAATTCGGCCTACGACCACATAAAACAAGGCCTAAGATCCTGAAGCGATCTTGTAAAGCTTCAAATTAAAATTTATTCTGAAAATAAATATTAGAATATTGAATAAGCCACAGGGTTTCTGTGGCTTATTATTTTTCAAACTTCATCACAAAAAAATAAAACACGACACGTTTTGTCGCATTAAGCCCATATATTTGTGGTACAAAATTTTACCATGAAGAAAGATTTTTATCTGACAAGATATGCCTTAATTATTAAAAGACTAGAAAGTTCTCCGGCTACCTATTCCCAGTTGGAAGACTATCTATTAAATTCTTTTGAATTCCAGGATGCCGGGATCAAAAGTTATTCTATCCGTACCTTGCAGAGAGATATTCGTGAGATTTCCGACCTTTTCAACCTTTCCATTCACAATAAGAAAAAAGGCGACAACCGGTATTATATTGAAAGCCGCCCCATCATGGAAGTGGATGAGTATAACCAAAAACTTTTGGAATCTTTCCAGGTAAGCAACGCCTTGAATCTTCACCCTGATTTTTCAAATTTTATTTTCTTTGAAAGCCGTAAACCAACCGGCATAGAGCATTTTTATGATTTGTTCTTTGCCATCCGTAACAAAAGAGTGGTCACTTTTGAACATTACAATTACAAAAATAAACTGATGACTTCCCGAAAGGTCCATCCTTTGGCTTTAAAAGAATCCAAAGACAGATGGTATCTTATTGCGATTGACACTAAGGATAAAATTTTAAAATCGTTTGGACTAGACAGAATCAATTATCTGGATGTGGCTAAAAATCAGTTCAGAGAAAAGTATAAATATAACTTCAGAGAGCATTTTAAAAATGCTTTTGGTGTGATGAATCTGGCAGAACAAAAGCCGCAGAATATTGTATTAAAATGCAGCCGCCATCAGGGAGAATACATTAGAAGCTTCCCGCTTCACCAGTCACAAAAAGAGACTAAAGAAACTCCGGAAGAGATCTATTTTGAGTTTTTCCTTCATCCTACTTATGATTTCATGCAGGAGATTTTATCCTATGGAAAAGAAGTCACCGTGCTAGAACCGAAAGGTTTAGTTGACGATATCCGCAACCATCTTCAGGAATCCCTAAATCGCTATCTTGAAAGTTAACAGATCGTAAACTAATCTCATATTTTTTAGTTATATTTACATAAATATCCCTATTGAGAACTTTATTCATTTGCATATTTTGTATGATTTCTTCATTTTGTTTATCTCAGCAAAAAGAGGAATTCCGGTTGGTAAAAAATTATTACAACCAGCACAGAGGTATGCTGAATACTGAATTCAAGAAAAAATTTGATGCAGAATCCAATGTTCTTAAAAAGGATGCAATCAAAGGAGATTTCCTTTTTTTTATGAAAAAAATGGATAGCATTGAAAACACTGCTTTAATTGGAGCACTGTTGAGGGTAAGAAATATTGAAGATCTTCAGACTTTAAAAACAACAAAAGGAATCTCTCAGGATTTTACCGATAAATCTGCGAATGTAGAAAAGATGGCAGATTATCCCGGAGGCATCAATACCCTAAGACAAGAGGTTGCAGATCTTCTTTATGTAGATGGTGTGAATTCCGATTCCAAAACAGTAAAAACAGATGTTATATTTATTGTGGAAAAAGATGGAAGCGTCAGTAATGTTCATGCTCAGGGTGATAATTTCACGTTCAACAGACAAGCTGAAATTGCCCTCTACTCTATTTCTGAAAAATTTTCTCCCGCAATGGTAAAGGGTGATCCGGCAAGATTCCGTTTCAGGATTCCTTTAACTTTAACGATGGTTGATTAAATTAGATGTTTACAGACGAATATTATATGAAAATGGCCCTGCAGGAAGCAGCCGCTGCTTTGGAACAGGATGAGGTTCCTATCGGATGTGTGGTTGTTTCCAACAACCGTGTTATTGCAAGAGCACACAACCTCACTGAAACATTAAACGACGTTACTGCTCATGCAGAAATGCAGGCTATCACCTCAGCCGCTAATTTCTTAGGAGGTAAATATCTAAAGGATTGCACTCTTTATGTTACCATGGAGCCATGTGTCATGTGCTCAGGAGCCTTATCATGGTCACAGATTTCCAAAGTGGTTATTGGTGCCAGAGATGAACAGAGGGGTTTTATCAATAAACATCTTTCTCTACATCCAAAAACAGAAGTCATTACAGGGATTATGGAAAATGAGTGCTCTGCCATTGTTAAAGATTTTTTTAAAAGCAAAAGATAACTTTCTTTTTTGTCACCGCATATTGAAAAACAAGATACAAGTAATCAAATAATTACCTACATTTGATCTACATTCAAATTAAAACAATATGAAAAAGTTAACCAGAAAAGAAACAGCTAAAATCAATGGTGGAATCGCACCGGGACAATGCTTTTACACTGATCCTAATACAGGCAAGAGAAAACTTGGATGCCAATTAGGACCCATTCCAGACTGTTGTGGAGGATGGATTTATCCAAATCCTGAATACGCATGCCAGCCATGTACAGTTACTGATCTTTAAAAATGAATAAAGACAATTAAACTAATTCCATTTACCTTCAAATTAAAACAACATGAAAAAATTAGCAAGAAAAGAAACGGCCAAAATTAATGGTGGAATCCGCCCTGATCAATGTTTTTATATTGATGACAGTGGGGTAAGAAAAATCGGATGCAGAACTCAACCTTTTTTTAATGAGGATAGTGGCACATGGATCTATCCATTGAAAGAATGTGATTCATGTACAGGAGATCTCTAAAAAGGCCCTTTTGAAAACCATAAAAAAATCAGAGAATATAATGTTCTCTGATTTTTGTTTTTATAAGGTCGTATCCCAATTAATCTTTGAAGATAGAATACATGGCAAGGTCAAAATATTCGTCGTCTTTTTTGGCATGTTGTTTTAAAAGAGCCTCCTGCTCCATTCCTATTTTTTCCATGATTTTTCCGGAAGCAGGATTGTGAAGGAAATGAGTAGCATAAATCTTATTAAAACCTAAGTCATTAAAGCCGAAATCTACTATAGCCCTCGCTGCTTCTGTAACATATCCTTTATTCCAGTAGGGAATTCCTATCCAATACCCCAGCTCAGCCTTATCATCATCTCTGTCATGAAGTCCGATAGCACCTATAAGTTCCTCTTCTTTATTTCTAATTCCAAACGTAAAACCAGTCTTACCTTCAAAAGCCTCTTTGGACATTTTCACCCAAAGCTGAGCATCATTTTCCGTATAAGGATAAGGAATATTAGAAGTGAGATCTGAATAAATTCTATGTTTAAGAAACTCAACAATAAAAGGGATATCCTTCTCATCCAATTGAGAGAGAATCAGCCTTTCAGTTTCTATTCTTGGAAATTCTTTTAATTTTTTCATTTTATTCATGGTTACATTGAAATAAAAGTTGAGGTTTAGTCCAACATCTATGGATGATATCTACAGATCTTTACCAAGGAAATAAAGCCCTTTCAAGGTATGGAGTCTATCCATTACATGGATTTTATCCGTTAATGGCTTATACACATGAGAAACGCCACCTGTAGCCACCACAAAACAATCATCATTCACCTCATCATTGATACGGTTAATAAACCCTTCTACCATTCCCAGGAAACCGTATACCATTCCACTTTGCATGCAGGTTACCGTATCTAATCCCAATACTGATTTAGGCTTTTTAAGTTCAATATCCGGAAGCTGAGCAGTCTGGTTAATTAAAGAATTTAAGGATGTTACAATTCCAGGAGCAATAATTACGCCCAACGTTTCACCCGTTTCAGCCACACAGCTTGCTGTAAGTGCCGTTCCAAAATCAATCACGATCTTTTTCCTGTTCGGGTAAAGGTTATGAGCCGCTACAAGATTGGCATAAATATCCGTTCCCATCTGCTTAGACTTCGCCTGCACTCCTGATGGCGTTGTACGATCAACAATTACCGGAGTGACTCCGTGGATCTTCTTGATTCCCGAACTCATCACTTTGGTAAGCTGAGGGACTACTGATCCTATAATTACTTTCTCTATTTCTTTTGGGTCAACTTTATACGTCTGATAAAGCATCAGCATCTGTACATAAAGCTCGTCTGCTGTTCTGTAAGGTTTTGTATTGATTACCCATGAAATATCACAATTATCACCATTAAAAAGGCCGAATCTGATATTGCTGTTCCCTACGTTAATTACAATTGAATTCATTTATATTTAAACAGGCTATGATTTGAAAAAATTTGAGTTCCAAATTTATAAAAAAATAAAAGGAGTATTTACAAATACTCCTTTTATCTCTATGTTGATCTTTTTATTTCACTTCTACTATATTATCCGCCATATTCACATCTGCAAGTCTCTGGCTGAAATCAATTCCCAATACTGACAATTGAGATTTTGTATAAGGGATTGTGATGGTATATTCTTTCTGAGTCCAAGGCCAGTAAGGCATTGTCTTGAATTCACCATAAGCATCTTTTTCTTTCCACGTATGCGTCATATTCAATGGAATCTGATAAGTTACAATTTTCTTATCCGTAGTCATTACACTGAAATCAATTGGCATCGGAACCTGACCGTTATTGATAAGGGTAACTGTAGTAGATTTTGCATCATACTTTACCTCCTTAATTCCGTAATCGATCGTTTTGGTAGTATTGATCCAATAATTTTGGAACCATTTTAAATCCATTCCTGAAACCTTTTGAGCAATATGAAGGAAATCTCTGTCTGACGGGTGTTTCATACTCCATTGGTCATAATATTGTTTTAAAGTTTCTGCAAGATTCTGCTCTCCCATAATATATCCTAACTGTACCAGGTACAATTCTCCTTTTACGTAAGAAGCATACGTGTAAGAAGTTCCGTTATCATGGTGATCTCCTAACCAAACCGCAGGTTCTTCAATTCCTTTTTTAACAAAGTTTCTGTACGCGTTCAAAGTGTTGGCAAACGGATTCGGAAGCTCTTCGGGAAATAGCTGATACATGGTATATCCTTCTGCATAACTGGTAAAACCTTCATCCATCCAAGGACGTACAGATTCGTTAGTCGCAAGCATTTGCTGATACCAAGAGTGAGAACCTTCGTGAGCCATTAGTCCCATCAGTCCTTTGATATCTTTAGCCTCACCAAGAATCATGGTACACATTCCGTACTCCATTCCACCGTCACCTCCTTGAATAAAGGCATAAGTTGGATACACATATTTCCCGAAATGAGAATTCATGATCTGGAAATACTTGGTAATATAGGGTTGTGCTTCTCCCCAAACCTTAGTTTTATCATTTTTCTGATAGACTAAATATACTTTTGGACCTTCCGGAACATTAAAGCTTTCCACAGAATAATCTCTGTCTGCACTCCATGCAAAATCAAGGATGTTTTTCGCCGTCCATTTCCAGGTTGCTTTTTTATCTTTTTCTGTTTTGATCTTTGCAGCAGCATCATATCCTTTTACTTCTGTTGGGTTTTCAAGAATTCCTCCAGCTCCTACTACATAGTCTTTATTAATTTTAATCGTAACATCAAAATCTGAAAACGGTGCATGGAATTCTCTTCCCAGGTAATCAAAAGTTGCCCAGCCATCATAATCGTACTCAGCAATCTTCGGATACCATTGTGTCATAGTCATATCCACCCCTTCTCTGTTGTTTCTTCCACTTCTTCTGATCTGCTGAGGAATTACAGCATCCCAATCCATGGTAAAAGTTGTTGTAGAGTTTGGTTGAATAGGCTCTGCCAGATATACTTTCATAATGGTTTCCTGAACTTCAAATTTCAGATCCTTACCATTTTGTTTGATCCAGTGAATATTTTGAGCTCCTTCCTGATCTTTTGGAATGGAAGACAGTGTTGAGATTCCATTTTTCTGCAACCTTCCATCACCATTTTTCCCTTGGGAAGACACTCTCTGATCCATCATGGAATTAGGCTTGAAAGCATTCCAGTACAGGTGAAAATACACCACATTCAGCTCATCCGGTGAGTTATTGGTGTATTCTAAGGTTTGTTTTCCCTGATAGGTAAATTTTTCAGCATTGACATCAATATCCATCTTGTACTTCGCAGCCTGCTGATAATAAGCTCCTTGCTGAGCCTGAAATTGTGAAATGATAAACGCAAAAATGATTGCAGCCGATTTTCTCATTTAAAATTTTATTTTTTCTAAAGGTAGGTAATTAAAATAAAACCCTCAAACGTGGAGTTACAAGAGGGTTTTGTCTGTTTTAGATGATTTTCTACTGGTCTTGTTAAATGAAAAGTAAAATTATTTTTTCAATCATAGATTACACAGATTTTCATAGATAATTAGGAGTATTATTTTGGACTTTACTCCATGTATTGTTCTTTCAACAGTTTTTTTATGAGAGTAACCTGTCCCAAATGATAGTAAGCATGTTCAATCATACCGTCTATATTTCTCTGATATGATCCATATTTTTCATCTACAAATGTTTCATTAAGCTTTGAATCAGGCATTTTTTCTAATAATGCTATAAACTTTTCAGAATCCCTCCATAGTTTATTTAACAAGTTTTCCCATTGTTCCTGAGATTCAATGGGCGCAAGATCAAAGCTGTATTTATCTTTTATTTCCAGGTCTCCTCCTTCAAAAACATGGACAAGTCCAGCTATATAATAATCAATATGAAAAGTGAGCATGGCAATCGTATTTAAAGAACCAACCTTCATTACAGCATGCTCCCATGTAATATCAGAAAGCTGATTCTTAAAATTGGTATTGGCAATCCAGAGACCATCAAACAACACTTCTCTAAATCTTTTAGCTAATTGTAATACTGAACTCATGATCAATATGTTTTTCTAAAGATAAGTAATTAAAATATTGATTTTTAATCTCTCGCAGATTTTGCAGATAACGCAGATTTCTATTAGCCTTGTCAAGGTTTAAAACCTTGACAAGGCTCTCTTTAAAACAAAAAAACCTCAACTGTAAAAACAGCTGAGGTTTATATTATCATTAGAAATTACAATTATTTCTTAGCAGAAACTTCTTTCTTTCCGCTTCTTAGTATCTTTTCAAGGATTCTTAAAGTGATCAGATAGGTTGGTTTTACTCCTGTAAGACCTAAACCACCTGAAGATAAAGTACTTCCCGTCTCTAAAGGATTATCCGAAGCATAATAAGCATAGCAAACGAACAGATCCGGTGAAATATGATGTCTGATTTTAGAAGCAACCTGAATCGCTTTCTGATAGTGAGCACCTTCCATTTCAAGACCAATTGCTCTCCATGAAGTATTCATAAAGTATGAAAGAATATCTTTATTCTGAAGAGAGGTTCCTAAAACGGTAATCATCGGTCCTTCAAAAGCCTTCAGTTCATCGTCTTTAAAATCATCAAGCTTCAATGCATTTTCAAAAGGATAATTATCTGCGGTTCCTTCAAAAATGTGAGAAGTCGGAATCATAATATCTCCTTTCTCTCCGGTAAGAATTCCCGCTTTTCCCATAATAGAAACAGATTTCACATGCATCATGTACACTTCTCCTTTATGTTCATAAGGCTTTAATAATTCATCCATTACCTCAAAAGCCTGTTCTCCGAAAGCATAGTCAAATACCATTACCACATCGTCTCCTCCAAACTTACAGTCAGCAAACGGAGTATTCTTCAGATTCATCTTACTAAGATCAATAATCTGTACATCAATATTACTTCCGCTTTTATCTGCAATATGGATCATTCCTTCATCTAATGCATACTTCAATACCTTATCACGAAGTTCTTTCTTGTTGGAAATTTCTTCATACAGTTTATAGTCAACCTCGTTTTGATGCTTCTTTTTAAGAGCTTCATTCGCATACAGCATATTTTTCACTGAGTGCATATTCGCTGAAATGATATGTAATGGGCGTGTATGAAGATTATTTTCAAATAATACCTCCTTCACTTTATTAGCCCATTTCTCACCAAAATAGTGATGCCCTACTCTTTCCTTTAATATAGCACTAAAATGAATTTCTCTTTCTCTGGATCCTTTTGCGTCTTCAAGACTTACTTTTCCTAAGTTATAGATGATTTTAAATAAACGGTCAGGATTATTATCATCTCCAAAAGTATTGTAAGCTCTTAATGTTTCATCAAAAGATCTTCCTATTAAAGAAGAAAGGTGAATCAATGCCACTTCTTTTTCTTTTCTGCTGAATTTCTTTTCTCCTTTCACTACTTCTTCAATAATTTTGAAGGCACGTGTTGGTTTCCAGTTTTCATCCTGAATGAAAGCCAGGTTACGGATTTTATCAGCTTCTATAAATAAGAATGTAAGGTGGGTAAGAATGTCATAAATTTCGGAACGGCCCAAAAGAACCTCAATATTCATCTGGTGTTCGTCTATTCTATAACAGTTTCTTCTTCTTTTCTTTGGAACAATAGGTTCGAAACTTCCTTTATCAAACCCTTCATCAGATGTAAGATGAATAAAAGCACACTCCTCAATCCCTTCCGGAAGCCTGTCTAAAACATACATCAAACCGTCCAACTCCAATTTGCTTGGAATATTCATGGTTCCATAAATTTCTGGATTGATGGTTTTCAACAAACTTCTGATACTTTCTCCTGAAACACCCCCTGGCTTGAAAAATCCTCTATAGAATAAATGTCTCATAGAGATATATAATCTTTCAATAGCCTCTGTTGTTTCTCTTGCTCTAGAATTTGTCATAAAATAAATTTCACACAAATATACGAAATCTTTGCCCATTTTATTTTAACTATCTTTTAATAAGTGGCTTAAATTCGCATAGGATTGGAGAATGTATCATGTAAAATGTATTTATAGTCCACCACCCTTTCTAAACACCCTTCAATATTATATTTTAACATATACAAAAACAAATACCCCCCCAATTAAAACCCACCAAACAACCGTTTAATTTATATAAATTTCAAAATGACCCTAAAAATTTTAGGGGTCAAATGAATTTAATTTCATTTTTTTTGTAAATTTGCCCTATCAAAATTCACCCAAATATGTCAACCTTAAGATTCAAAGCATTAGAAACCCTACCATTTAAGGATTTCAGAAAAGACAACACTGTCGAAATCCCCGGGAAATTGTCAGAACTATTCTGCCAAAATGTTTTCTCAGAAGAAACAATGAGAGAATATTTAACAAAAGAAGCATTCCAGTCTATTATGGATGCGGTAAAAAAAGGGACTAAAATCCAGAGACACATCGCAGATCAGGTTGCTGTAGCAATGAAAGACTGGGCAATGAGCAAAGGAGTAACTCACTATACTCACTGGTTTCAGCCTTTAACGGGGACTACTGCAGAGAAGCATGATTCTTTCTTCACCCCTATCGAAGGCGGTAGAGCGATCGAAAGATTCAGCGGAAACTTATTGATTCAGCAGGAACCGGATGCGTCTTCTTTCCCGAATGGAGGAATCAGAAATACTTTCGAAGCCAGAGGTTATACAGCTTGGGATCCTACTTCTCCGGCTTTCATTATGGGAACTACATTATGTATTCCTTCGATTTTCATCTCTTATACTGGAGAAACTTTAGATTATAAAGCACCTCTTTTAAGAGCTTTAAATGCTGTAGATGAAGCTGCAACCAATGTAATGCAGTATTTTGATAAAAACGTAACAAAGGTAACTCCTACTTTAGGTTGGGAGCAAGAATACTTCCTGGTTGATTCCGCGTTATACCAATCACGTCCGGATCTTGTATTAACAGGTAAGACATTATTAGGACATTCTCCGGCAAAAGGACAACAATTAGACGATCACTACTTCGGTTCAATCCCTACAAGGGTAATGAACTTTATGAAAGAGTTGGAAATTGAGTGTATGAAACTGGGAATTCCTGCTACAACAAGACACAACGAGGTGGCTCCAAACCAATTTGAGCTGGCACCAATGTTTGAAGAAGTAAATGTTGCAGTAGATCACAACTCTTTATTGATGGACATCATGGCGAGAGTAGCTCACAAGCACCACTTCCACATCTTATTCCACGAAAAACCATTCGCAGGAGTAAACGGAAGCGGAAAGCACAACAACTGGTCTTTAGCTACTGATACTGGTGAAAACCTTTTAAGTCCAGGAAAAAACCCTAAGAAAAACTTACAGTTCTTAACATTCTTCGTGAATACTATTAAGGCTGTATATGAATATGCAGATCTTTTAAGAGCAAGTATTGCTTCTGCGAGTAACGACCACAGACTGGGTGCTAACGAAGCTCCACCAGCAATTATCTCTGTATTTATCGGAAGTCAGCTATTCAGCGTTTTAGAAGAACTTGAAAAAGTTACCAACGGAAAATTATCTCCTGAAGAAAAAACAGAATTAAAATTAAATGTAGTTGGAAAAATTCCTGAAATCCTATTAGATAATACAGATAGAAACAGAACTTCTCCATTTGCCTTTACAGGAAATAAGTTTGAGATCAGAGCAGTAGGATCTTCTGCAAACTGTGCAGAATCGATGACTGTAATGAACACTATTGCTGCAAAACAATTAGGTGATTTCAAAAAAGAAGTAGATGCTTTGATTGAAACAGGACTGAAGAAAGACGAAGCTATTTTCAATGTATTAAGAGAATACATCAAGCAATGTAAAAGCATTATGTTTGAAGGTGACGGATATTCTGATGATTGGGCAAAAGAAGCTGAGAAAAGAGGACTGAACAATCTGAAAACTACTCCAGAAGCTCTTAAGCAGGAAATGGATAAAAAATTCCTGGATCTTTATGAGGAAATGGGAATCTTTAATCACAGAGAGGTTGAAGCAAGAAACGAAATAAAATTAGAGAAATATTCTACGGTTATTGATATTGAAGCAAGAGTATTAAGCGATATCGCAAGAAACCATATCATTCCTTCAGCTTTAAATTATCAGAACAGATTAATTGAGAACGTTAAAGGTCTTAAGGATATTTTCGGAGATAAAGAATTTAAGCCATTGGCAAAAGAACAGATGAGCCTGATCACCAGCATTTCTGAAAATGTTTCTAAAATCAAGCTGGGTGTTGAAGATCTTATTAAAGCCAGAGAGACGGCAAAAGGCATATCAAACAGCCAAAAGCAGGCAGAAGAATACTGTAACAAAGTAAAACCATTATTTGACGGAATCAGAGAAGCTTCTGATGACCTGGAAATGATGGTAGACGATGAGCTTTGGCCGATGACAAAATACAGAGAGATGTTGTTCACAAAATAACTCTGTAAAGTTCCATATTAGTTAAATTCCTCAGTTTTCTGAGGAATTTTTTTTATGATAGCTATTTCCTTAGTATAACCATTCCTTCTGTGTTAAGACTTTTTACTTTTAACCAAAACATTTTCTCATATCCTTTTTTCATCCTGAAAAGCGATATATAACGTAAGACCACCAACAAAAAATCCCTTAAACGCCTTCTAACAAAGCATTTATATAGAATTTATTTTTTTTTTTTAACAGCCGGGAAAATTAGAGTTTTAAATTCCAAAACGTGATTTATAGAAGAAAATCGATAGATTTTGTTAAAGAATCTTAATAAAAAAAACCGCAGTCTTACCAAAAACAGGCAATTGCGGTTTATTTTTCTTTAACATATGTAAATAATATGTTAAATAGTGTTAAAATAAGATCCTGACAATTATCATATCAGGGGTCTTTTGCTCGGAATCTCTACTTTTGTATTGCTTTTGAAAATAAATATTCCATTTTAACACGGTTAATCAAATATATATGAAGAAAAGAGTTTTGTTTTATTTAGTTGCTCTAGTTACTACAGTATCATTGCAATCGTGCGCTACTAATTATGTAGTTTCAAAACCAGCAACTTACAGTAAAGAATACAAAACAGATGCCAAACTAGCTTCTATTGATAACAAAAAAATGGAGCAGGATAAGCAGAAATTGATCGACTCTTTCCTTGCTGAAAAGGCTGCATCTATAGCAAATGCTAAAAAAGCTGTTAAAAATTCTGAGATTGCAAAAGCAATCAAACATAATAAAACCATTGACGGTATCCTTGAAGAAGCTGAAACTTACCTTGGAACTCCTTACAGATATGGAGGAACAACAAGAAGAGGTATTGATTGTTCAGCTTTCGTTCTTTCTGTTTTCGGAGCTGCAGCAGGTCTTACTCTACCAAGAGTAGCGGCTTCTCAGGCTCAGGAAGGTGAAAGAATTGAAAAAGGAGAATTACAGAAAGGAGACCTAATCTTCTTTTCTCATGGAAGAAGAATTTCTCACGTAGGGATTGTAGAAAGTGTTACTGAAGAAGGTGAGATCAAATTTATCCACGCGGCAACATCTAAAGGAGTAATGGTTTCTTCACTGAATGACTCTTACTGGGGACCTAAGTTCAGATTCGCAAAAAGAGTAATCAATGCAGAAGGGGAAGCTTACAACAACCTAGCTTCTACTACTCAAGCTACACCAGCAAATTTTTAATTTTATAAATAATTGATTTAAATAATGAAGCCATCAGAAATTCTGATGGCTTTTTTATTGTCTTACTTAAAATTAAGTTTTGGCTAAAGCCAAAGGAAAATATTTTATATAAAAAGCGGGCTAAAGCCCACTTCTATTGAATTTAATGATTAATGTTTATACCAGCCTTCAGAACCTAGCTGTTTCTGTCTATTTCAATATCCAGCTTATACAACAGTCCGTATACTTCTGAAAGCGAAAATTTAGCCTTTTTAAGCCTATTTAAACCCGGATCAATCGAATAGTTAACAGAAGTCCTTAAATCTGCCTTTTCAAGATTAGTCGTATCGAAAACAGCACCTGACAAATCGCAGTTATGAAAGACCGAACTAGATAAGTCACATTCTGTAAAATCCACCTCAATAAGTTTAGAATCTTTGAAAATAGTTTTCTTGATTGATGTTTGATAGAAAACAGAACTATGAAGAGCACAACCATCAAATTTAAAAGAAAGCCCAAAGCCATTACAATCAGTAAACTGTAGACCGAGCATCTTACATTCTTTAAAAGAGACATCCCGAAAAGCTGTTGAGGTAAGCTTTGCCATGCTTAAATTACACCCTATAAAATCACAATCTGTAAAACTAAAACCGGATAGGTTTCCATATTCAAAACTACAATTCTTAAAAGTACAGTTTTCATACTCTCCTTTTTCCAATGGAACCTCTACGAAATCTGTATTTTCAAAATTTTGATCTAAAACATAAGCATCTTTCATAAAAAAGTAATGATTTAATAGGTACAGAAATAGAATCCACAAATGTTGCAGACTAAAACTAAGTTAAATCTTTGGAAAGAGTTATACTAAGCTATTTTTATCTGAATAATTAAGTTTAAAGAAAATAAAAGTCATCATGGAGAAGGCCAGCAAAGAGCTTCCACCATAACTGAAATAAGGAAGCGGAATCCCTACCGTTGGAAAAAGCCCCATAACCATCCCTAAATTAATTGAAAAGTGCATCAGTAAAATCGAAGCAAAGCAATACCCAAATACTCGGTTAAAGGTAGACTTCTGTTGTTCCGCAAGGTAATAGATTCGTCCGATATAGACCATATAACATAAAATAAGGATAGCACTTCCTAAGAAACCCCATTCTTCTCCTACCGTACAGAAAATATAATCGGTTTCCTGCTCTGGAACGAATTTTCCCTGGGTAACTGATCCTTCACGGTAACCTTTTCCTAAAAGTCCTCCAGATCCGATCGCCGTTTTGGAATATAATAAGTTGTATCCTGAAGTATCTCTAAATGCTTTTTCACCTTTATAAAGAACCTCAATTCTTTCTCTCTGGTGTTTAGGTAATTTTTCTAAAATATAAGGAGAACCAAATGCCAATCCGCATAATAAAAGAATAGATCCAGAAATTCCTGATATAGAAATCACATCCCAGGACATTCTGTGGTAATTCATCGCGATCAGAATACCGGCGATGATTAAAATAGCCACAGCAACATATACTGGCGGAATCGCTAGAGCTACTAAAAAAACAGCAGCAAAAACAAATCCCACCCCAAATAGCAAGCCACTTAATCCTTCTCTATATAAAGCAATAAAAAATGCAATAAATACAAGCATAGACCCCACATCAGGAATAGCCAATACCACAACCGCTGGAATACCGATAATCCCTAAAGCCGTAAGCAGTGATTTTTTATTCTTAAGATTAAAATCAGGTCCTGAAACATAGTTGGCCAGCATCAATGCTGTACCAATTTTTGCGAACTCTACAGGCTGCATCGTAAGGCTTCCAAATTTATACCAGTTCTTTTGTCCCAGAATTTCCTTTCCAAAAGGGAAAAGACCTATCAGTAAGAGAACACCGCCTATATAAATAATACCTGCCATATTCTCGAAGAATTTACTTCTTCCTACAAATATAACGAGTCCTACCACTAAAGATATACAGAAGAAGATCAATTGCTTTTCTCCTAATTTCTGGTCAACACTGTAAATATTAGCAATGGCAAAAATGCAAAGCATGAAATACAGTCCTAGACCCAATTTATCTATTCCTTCTGTCCATTTCATTGCTTAACAGGTTTTTTAGCAGCGTTAGTATTCTTCTTATCCTCTTCTATTTTTTTCTGGAGCTTGACTTTTTGTTGTTTAACAAGTTCCAGGCTATCCTTTATTCTTTTTTGTTTAATTGAATCCGGTTTAGGGTCTTTATAAAGTCCTTTACGCTTCAAATCTGCAATCCATTGCCTTTTGTATTCCGGCATGAAACTCGAGGTAATCATTTTTTTATACAGATTTTCTCTTTTCAAATCACCGGTAATATATTTTTCAGCAATCACTGTACAAGCCGGACCTGCCCAAGTAGCTCCAAATCCAGCATGCTCCATTACCGCAACTACAACAATTTTTGGCTTATCTGCAGGAGCAATCAATACAAAGATAGAATTATCTTTTCCTTGTGGAACCTGTGCTGTACCTGTTTTGGCTAATTGTGTAAAGTCATTGGATTTCAATCCTCTTGCCGTTCCTCTCAAAACTACGGCTTCCATACCTTTTAAAACAGGTTCAAAATGCTTTGGATCAACTAATGTTTTGTGCTTAACCTTAAATCTTGGATCGGGATTAGCCTTTCCATCAATTGCTTTTACGATATGAGGAGTATAATACCATCCTTTGTTGGCAATAGCAGCTACATAATTTGCCAGCTGAATAGGAGTTACCAAAACATCTCCCTGCCCCATTCCATTATAGATAGCTCCGGTTGACATTTCATCCCAATTTTGGAAATCTGTTCTCTTGGAACCACTTGCCTTCATGATGGCTTTAAACCTTTTTTCGTAAAAATCTCCGGAAGGTATTCTACCCTTTGCACCCACTGCAAAGTCATTATTTAAAAATTCTCCTACTCCAAAGCTGCTCATGATTTTTTTCCACTCATCAACACCTTTTGAAGGATTTCCCGGATACTTTTTAATAATTGCAATAAATGCATAAGTAAAGAAGCAGTTACTGGAAACCTGAATAGAAGGAATTAACGGATCAGCTCCACCATGCCCTTTAATTCTTTTACCTTTATAGAAAAATCCACCTCCACAAGGGAAAACCGTTTTTTCATCCATTACTCCCATTTGCATTGCTGCTAAGGCTGTCAATAATTTGAAAGTTGATCCTGGAGGATATCCTGCTTGCAAAGAACGATCGAAAGTAGGTTTATTCTCATAAAGCGTATCTTTTGACAGAGCATATAAATTTTTGGATTTATAAGGTCCGGTGAAGAGGTTCGGGTCAATATCCGGTCCTGTTGCTGCCACTAATACTTCTCCATTATTAGGATCAATAGCTACAATTGCCCCATGTTTGTTGACAAGCATTTCTTCAGCGGTTCTCTGAAGATCATAATCAATAGTCAGAGTAATATCTTTACCTGTAATTACATCTTTATCCAAAGATCCGTTTTTATAAGAACCTATATTTCTGAGCCTGATATCTTTTTGGATGTACTTCATTCCTTTTACTCCACGAAGTTCCTTTTCATAAGACTTTTCAACTCCTGTTTTCCCAATAAAGTCTCCCGGTAAATAATAGATAGAATCTTTTTTAATTTCTCTTTCATTTACTTCACTGGTATACCCTAAAAGGTTTCCTGAAGTAGAAACTTCATATTGACGCTGAGGTCTCTGTACGATATTAAATGCAGGATATTTAAAAATAATTTCCTGTACTCTCGCAATATCTTCCCTGCTGAGGTCCTTTAGAAAGGTCATAGGAGTCAGCTTAGAATAATATTTTTCTTTCTTAATAACATTGATCTTGTTGATGAAATCCGTTTTACTGATCTTCATCAGACTGCAAAAGCCTAATGTATCAAAATCCGGTTTCATTAAACCTTGGGTAAAGGAAATTTCATAAGCAGGTTGGTTTCCTACCATGATCTTTCCGTTTCGATCAAAAATAACTCCACGCTGAGGAATTACATATTCAATTTTGATGGAAGTATTGGCTGCATTCAGGGCATAACGATCTGTAAACAACTGTAAATACGCAAGTCTCGCCACAAAAATAAGGGCGATAACAACAAGGATGGAAAAAATTTTTAAATAACGTGTGTTCAAACTTTTTGTTTGATTTTAAATATTAATGCATAGACCACTATAAATATAAATGAAATTACACTTGTCACCAACACATTAAATAATATTTCAAAAAATCTGCTAAACTTAAAGAACTCTATATATTGTACTAAAAGCTGATGCAGGAAAATACTTGAAAATAAAAACAGCAAAAACTGCGCCCATTGCAGGGACTGAAAAGAGAAAAAGTCTGTAGACGTATCTGTAGATGTTCTGAATATCAAGGTTCTGAAATAGGCTATCAGCGTTGTAGCAAAGGCATTAATCCCCCAAGAATAGAGGAAACCATCAATAGACAGCCCTATCAAAAAACTTAAAGCAAGGAATTGAAATTTGTTTCTGAAGAAAGGATAGAACATGACGAACACAGGATATAATACCGGAGTATACTTCCCGAAAATAGTAATCCTGTTCAATACAAAAATCTGTAATGCAACAAGAAATATCATGATTAATATGTCCGTAAATAAAGTTCTGCTAATCATTTTCCTTTTTTATTACAGCCTGCATCGTGTCCTGAATTTTCTGCACTTCTGCTTTCTTCAGGTTCTTCACGACATACACTTTATTCAACGCACCCATTTTTTCACTCAGCTCTACTGAGATATCCCAGAAACCGGTTTTATTATCTACTGAATATCCGGCAATAGTTCCGATGGTTACCCCTTTTGGAAAAATTGCAGATTTCCCGTCTGTAACAACGGTATCTCCAACTTTTAAAGCAACATATTTCGGAATATCTGCAAGGTGCATCACCCTGGAGTTATCTCCGTTCCATGTTAACGTTCCAAAGTATCCGGAATTTTTCAGAGCGGCATTAATTCTGATCCTGTTTACACTTAATACAGATTGAACCAATGCATAACTGTCTGTAGAATTGATAACAATCCCCGCGATACCTCTAGGTGCCATTACTCCCATCTGAGGAAATACTCCGTCTCTTCGGCCACGGTTGATTGTAAAATAGTTATTTCTTCTGTTGATGCTGTTGAAAACAATTTCACCATCAACAAAAGTATAGATCTGACCGCCTCCGATGGTATCATGTACTCTTTTGAAAACAGGGTTCTTTGTACCATCTTTTCCATACAATTCTGCCATAAGGGCTTTATTCTGAACCACAAGATCTTCATTGATCTGTTTTAGCTTCAGATAAGAAACTCCCTCATCGATATACCCGGAAATCCATGAATTTAACGCAGCCGTTTGACCTGCAATCCAGGATCTCTGCATGGCATTTCTAGAGAATATCAGAACCAGAGCAATGATTTGCAGGAATATAAAGAAGACAAAAAGTGTGTTCTTCGAAAATAATCTCAGCAAAAATCCCATTCAGATATACAGTCGTAAAAAGTTAAAATTATTTAATTAAGAAATTGAATTTATCCATATTCTTAAGAGCAATACCGGTTCCACGAACTACAGCTCTCAACGGATCTTCAGCTACAAATACAGGAAGACCTGTTTTTTTGTGAATTCTGTCCGCAAGACCTCTTAACAATGCACCACCTCCGGCAAGATAAATACCCGTTTTATAAATATCAGCAGCCAATTCCGGTGGCGTAAGGGAAAGCGTTTCCATTACAGCATCCTCTATTCTGATGATCGATTTGTCTAATGCACGGGCAATTTCTTTATACCCAACCATAATTTCTTTTGGTTTACCTGTAATAAGGTCTCTACCTTGTACCGGAATATCTTCGATGTCTACATCAAGATCTTCCACTGCAGAACCTACTTCAATTTTAATTCTTTCAGCAGTTCTTTCTCCAATGTAAAGGTTATGGTGAGTTCTTAAGTAATATGCAATATCATTGGTAAATACATCTCCAGCAATTTTCACAGATTTATCACATACGATACCTCCTAAAGCTACTACAGCAATTTCCGTAGTCCCTCCACCTATATCGATAATCATGTTCCCTTCAGGTTTCTGTACATCAATTCCAACTCCTATAGCGGCTGCCATTGGTTCGTAGATCAATCGTACTTCTTTTGCGTTTACTTTCTGAGCAGAGTCTCTTACCGCTCTTTTTTCAACTTCAGTAATACCAGAAGGAATACAGATTACAATTCTTAATGCAGGCTGTATGAATTTACCTTTGATTCCAGGAATTTTCTTAATAAATTCCTTAATCATATGTTCAGAAGCGTGGAAATCTGCGATCACCCCATCTTTCAATGGACGGATTGTCTTGATATCTTCGTGAGTTTTACCTTGCATATGTTTCGCCTGTTCACCTACAGCAATCGGTTTACCCGAAGAACGTTCAATTGCAACAATTGACGGTTGATCTATAACAATTTTATTATTATGGATGATAAGGGTATTGGCTGTTCCCAGGTCTATCGCAATTTCTTGCGTAAACATATCAAATAAACTCATATTTTTCTTCTGATTTTAAGTTTACAAAGATATAAATTTAACACTACGAAAGAAATTTCAACACAACATAATTTGGTTAAAATTTTATTAAAATTTATAATTCTTTATTAACTTTCTGTTTAGATAATTACAGAGTTTGATTTCAACCAAAATTAATGGAACATCAAAAGGCTAAAAAAGACCGGGAAAAGATCAAAGAAAATAGAAAAAATTAACTGATCTCCTTTCTTGACCTTTTTCAACTTAACGCTATAGTTTTTTACGATAATTATCATATACAGTTTCAGAGGATGATTAATTAAAAAAAGCGTAAATTTGCCGTTGCTTATGTTACAGTATTCCAACATCCATCGAACATCGAATTTTGCCGTGCTTTCTATAAGCTACGAAAAGGCTGATGTAGAAACGAGAGGAAAATTTGCATTCTTTGATGAAAACATCAAAAATTTTGTTTCCCGCGTCCATCAGGAAGATCTTGGGGATGCATTTGTGGTTTCCACATGTAACAGGACAGAGATCTACACCACTTCTTCCAATTATCTTTTAGTAGCAGAAGAATATTGCAAAACCATTGGGGTAAACATTACTGATTTTCTTCAGTTTGCTAATATTTTAACTAAAGAAGAGGCTTTAATACACCTTTTCAGAGTTGCTGCCGGACTTGAAAGCCAGATTATCGGAGATTTTGAGATTATCGGTCAGATCAAAAAAGCATACAGCCGTTTTAAAAAGGAAAGACAGAATTCTAATCCGTATCTGGAAAGAGCCATTAATGCAGCTATTCAGATTTCCAAAAGGATAAAGAACGAAACCGGAATTTCCAATGGCGCTGCTTCTGTATCTTATGCAGCCGTTCATTATATCCTAAACAGTCAAAAGAAAATTACTGAAAAGAATATTCTTCTTTTAGGAGTGGGTGAAATCGGACAAAACACGGTTGAGAATCTGGTAAAACATGTTTATCAGCCGAAAATTAAAATCGCTAACAGAACTCAGGAGAAAGCTGAAAAGATTTCTCAGAAATATAATATTCCTCACGTTGATTATTCTGATTTTGACAAGGAATTAAAAAACACCGATATTCTTATCGTGGCTACGGGAGCCAAGCACCCGATTATCAACCAATCACATTTCCCGAACGGAAAAGAAACATTGGTGATAGACCTTTCCATTCCTCATAACGTTGAGAAGAATGTTACAGAAAATGAAAATGTAACGTTAATTGATGTGGATGAGCTTTCAAAACAGATCCAGGAAACCATTCAACAAAGGGAAAAAGAAATCCCTAAAGCTGAAAAGATCATTAAGGAACTGATGAAAGACTTTATTGAGTGGGAGAAAAAAAGAAAACTAGCACCAAACATTCACCATTTCAAAGCGGTTTTAAAGAACATGGAACGCAATGAAATGCATAATTTTTACAAGAAAAATAAATATATAGACATCACGGACATGGAACTTTCTGATAAAATGATCCAGAAGATCACCAACCGTTTTGCAAAATATATCATCGATAATCCTTTAAAAGCCGAAGAAATTAGTAAATTAATGCACGAAATATTAGTTGAACAACCAAACAACGAATTCAATGAAAAGCATTAGAATCGGAACAAGAAGTTCCGCACTTGCACTTTGGCAGGCTAGAGAGGTTGCGAGGCACCTTCAGAACAACAATTATTTAACGGAGATTGTTCCTATCGTTTCTTCTGGCGATAAGAACCTTAATCAACCTTTATATTCATTAGGAATTACCGGGGTTTTCACAAGAGACCTTGATATTGCCCTATTGAATGATGAAATAGATATTGCGGTTCACTCTTTAAAAGATGTCCCTACCCTGTTACCTCAAAATATTGAGATGATTGCCTATTTGGAAAGAGATTTCCCACAAGACATTCTGATCAGAAAAGAATCGGCTAAAAACAAAGAACTTCATGAACTGAAGCTTGCAACAAGCAGTTTGAGAAGAAGAGCTTTCTGGTTAAGACATTTCCCGAATACTGAGTTTTCTGATATCCGTGGAAATATTCAGACGCGTCTTCAAAAACTTGAAGATGGAGATTTTGATGCCACCATTCTATCTTTGGCCGGAATCAAAAGAATGAAAATGGAAATTGATTATGAAATGCTTCCAGTAATGATTTCTGCCCCATCCCAGGGCGTTATTGCGGTTGCAGGACATTCCGATAAACCGGAGATTAATGAAATCCTGAAGCAGATCAACCACAATCCTACTCAGATCTGTGTAGAAATCGAAAGAAACTTCCTAAGTACGCTGGAAGGAGGATGCACAGCACCTATCGGAGCTTTTGCAGAAATTATTGAGGATCAGATCCGCTTTACAGCTGCACTTTGCTCTCTTGATGGTAAAAACTGTATTGCAATTGATGAGAACTTCGAGTATAACCTGGAAGAAAATTTTGGAGAAAAGTTCGCCAAGGTAGTCCTGGAAAACGGAGGAAAAGAATTGATGGCAGAAATCAAAAGCCAGATCTAAGATTATTTAGTTCAATTTTAGATTTCTAATTTCTTTTAAACTCTTTTCATTTTCTAATCCAACAGACATGAAAATCTTATTTACCAAAAATATAGACCAAGCTATAATATCCAAAGAATTAGGAGAGGATATCTTGGTTGATTGTGTTGAGGTAATTAAGACCAAGCCTATTCTCATCAGTCCGTTTGAACTGAAAAACTACTCTTTGATCTTCACCAGTGTAAATGGCGTAGCTTCGTTTTTTAAAAACAGATTTAAGCCTAATGAAAATTTCACGGCTAAAAACTACAATAAGATCTACTGCGTGGGTGAAAAGACAAAAAAAGCATTAAGGAAGCACGGCTTTGGGACATTTAAGGTCTTAAGGAATGCAGATGCACTTTCAAGATTTATTATCGGGAACTGCCAGCATGAACAGTTTCTTCACTTCTGTGGCAATCTTGCCATTAATGTTCTTGATAAGGAGCTTCCTCTTCAAAATATTAAGTATAAAAAGATTACGATCTACAATACAGAAGAAACCAATCCCTTAATTCCTGAAAAATATCATGCCGCAGTATTTTTTAGTCCAAGCGGAGTTCGTAGTTTTGCAAAGCAAAATTCCCTGAAAGATATGAAGCTGTTTTCTATTGGAGAAACTACATCAGGAGAATTAAGAAATTATACTCACGAAAACATTTTCACGTCTGAAGAGAACACCTTGAGCTCTATTTTTGAGCTGATAAGACTGGAAATTGTGAACAAACTTTAGAATATCTGTTACCGGATTTAAACGGTGATATTAGTTTAAATAGATTATGATAAAAAACGACCTATATTTAAAAGCACTTCGCGGAGAAACCGTTGAAAGACCTCCTGTCTGGATGATGAGGCAGGCTGGAAGATATCTGCCGGAATTCATTGCTTTAAGAGACCAATATGATTTCTTTACAAGATGTCAGACCCCTGAGCTTGCTGCTGAGATCACTTTACAGCCTATCCGCAGATTTCCTTTAGACGCAGCGATCCTGTTTTCTGATATTTTGGTAGTTCCACAGGCTATGGGAATTGATTTCAAAATGAAAGAATCTGTTGGTCCTTGGTTAGATACTCCTATCAGAACTATGGAACAGGTTCAGAATATTGAAACTCCGGATGTGAATGATACGTTAGGATACGTTTTTGATGCTATCGAATTAACGCTTCAGAAATTAGATAATGAAATTCCATTGATCGGTTTTGCCGGCTCTCCATGGACAATTCTTTGCTATTGTGTGGAAGGAAAAGGAAGTAAAGCTTTTGATATTGCAAAATCTTTCTGTTTCCAACAACCTGAAGCCGCTCATTTATTGCTTCAGAAGATCACCGATACTACTATTGCTTATCTAAAGAGAAAAGTTGAAAAAGGAGTTTCTGCTGTACAGATTTTTGATTCTTGGGGGGGAATGCTTTCTCCAACTGATTATCAGGAATTCTCTTGGCAATATATCAACCAAATCGTTGAGGCATTAAGTCCTCTTACCCATGTAGTCGTATTCGGAAAAGGATGTTGGTTTGCATTGGAAGATATGACCATGTCTAAAGCTTCTGCTCTTGGTGTTGACTGGACAATTAAACCGGAATTTGCAAGAACTCTGACAAACCACACCATGACCTTACAAGGAAATTTTGATCCTGCAAGATTACACTCTACACCTGAAACCATCAAGAAAATGGTAACTGAAATGATTAACCGTTTCGGAAAGGACAGATATATCGCTAATCTAGGACACGGTATTCTGCCAAACGTTCCTGTAGAAAATGCTGAAGCATTCATCAGAGCGGTTGTTGACTGGAAACCTAATCTATAAGAATTAAAAAACCTTCACTCTAAAGGTTTAAGATAACAAAAGAAGCCCTATCATTACTGACAGGGCTTTTTTATATGTTTAATAGAATTCATTATTAACTCAGCATTCGTTGTGCTTTTTTCACTCCTTCTACCAAAAGATCAATCTCTTCAAAAGTATTATAAACAGCAAAACTAGCTCTTACTGTTCCGGCAATATTAAAGAATTCCATAATAGGCTGCGTACAGTGATGTCCTGTTCTTACAGCAATACCCATTTTGTCAAGGATCATCCCTACATCGGAAGAAATCCCTACTCCTTCCAGATTAAAGGAAACAACTCCTACCCTCTTCGCTTTTTCACCATATACTTTCAACCCTTCAATTTCTAAAAGATGTCTTTGAGCATATTCCAACAAAGCATTTTCATGGTTCTGAATATTCTCACGCCCCACTCTATTCATAAAATCAACCGCTGCACCTAAAGCAATATTCCCTCCAACATTTGGTGTTCCTGCTTCATATTTAAATGGAAGCCCTGCATAGGTTGTCCCATCAAAAGAACATGTTGCAATCATTTCTCCTCCTCCATGGAATGGGGGTAAAGCTTCCAATATCTCTCGTTTACCATATAAAACTCCCGTTCCCATCGGAGCATACATTTTATGCCCTGAGAAAACAAAGAAATCACAATCCATCTTCTGAACATCAATATTGAAGTGAGGAGCAGACTGCGCCCCATCAATAACAACATAAGCATCTGTATTCTTTCTTGTTTTTGCAATAATTTCTTCAATAGGATTTACAATTCCCAATGCATTAGAAACCTGATTAACAGAAACCACTTTCGTTTTTTCACTTAAAAACTTATCAAAATAATCTAACTGAAGAATTCCATTTTCGTCAATAGGAATCACTCGAAGTTTTGCGCCGGTTCTTTCACAAAGCAATTGCCATGGAACAATATTGGAGTGATGCTCCAGGTAGGAAATGATAATCTCATCGTCTTTTTTAAGTTTTTGAGTTAAAATATAAGAGATAAGGTTCAATCCTTCTGTTGTTCCTTTGGTGAAAATAACTTCAAAATCATGTTCTGCATTAATGAACTTTTGGATCTTTCTTCTTGAAAGTTCCATTTCTTCTGTTGCAAGTTGACTTAATGTATGAATTCCTCTGTGAACATTCGCATTAAGTTCTGTATAATATGCGTGACAGACTTCTAAAACCGAATTTGGCTTTTGAGATGTAGCAGCATTATCCAGATAAACCAACGGCTTACCATTCACTTCTCTGTCCAATATAGAAAACTGGCTTCTTATTTCCTGAATGTCAAACATTTATTTATTTTTTAAATTAAAAGCGTTCTTATTTAGAACACTTCAAATTTACGGCTTTTTTTCCGAAAGGAAGTATGGGATGAAGAGGTGATACTTGTCAGTTGATAGAAATATTCAATGGGAGATCGCTAAGAAAACCGATAAGAGAAAGACGAAAGGATAAAATTGAAATTTTTTGCTCTTGTTCCCAATAAAAAACCCGTCAAAAAATGACGGGTCTTATATGGTTTAAATAAGCAATTCTTATTCTGCAGATTTTTCTTCTGTTGTTGGAACATCAGGAGATTGAGTAGCAACTTCTGCTGCTTCTTCTTCATCCTCATCATCCATTGCTGCTGCACCACCTTTCATTGCATTTCTAGACATCTTAACAGCAACTACTACTGCATTGTCTGGGTGCATGAAAGAATATCCTTCAGTTTTGATACCACCGATGTAAAGTTTGTTACCGATTTTTAATGGAGTAACATCTACAACGATTTCGTCAGGTAAGTTAGCAGGAATAGCTTTTACTTTTAGCTTTCTGAAAGACTGACGTAAAACACCACCAGCTACAACACCTTTTGAACGTCCTGTAATTCTTACCGGAACTTCCATAACAACTGGCTTATCGTCAGATAATTGATAGAAGTCAATGTGAAGAATTTTGTCAGTAATTGGGTGGAACTGAATATCTTGAAGAACTGCTGGAATTGTTTTTCCGTCAACTTCAATAGATACCGTGTGTGCTTCAGGAGTGTATACTAAACCTTTGAAAGCTCTCTCTTCAGCAGAGAAGTTTAAAGGTGTCTCACCTCCATAAACAACACAAGGAACTAATTCAGCATCACGTAAAGCTTTTGTAGACTTTTTGCCCACGCTTTCTCTTTTTGTACCTTGAATTGTAATAGATTTCATTTATAAAAAATTTAAAAAATTGTTCTTATTTAATCCGCAAACTATTTAAAATCAATTAAATAACAAACTTGCTACTGATTGATTTGTGCTCATGAACCATCGTCATAACGTCTGCAAATAATGGGGCGCAAGATAGCACTTTTATTTTAGATGACAAATTATTTTTAACAGGAATTGAGTCAGTTACAATAACTTCCAAAAGTTTTGAGTTCTCAATATTCTCATAAGCCTTTCCTGAAAGCACTCCATGCGTAGCCATAGCTCTTACCGTTTTTGCTCCTTTCTCAATCAGAATATCTGCTGCTTTGCAAAGGGTCCCTGCAGTATCAATCATGTCATCAATAAGAATTACATTCTTACCGGTAACATCTCCAATTAGGAACATTTCTTCTACAACGTTTGCTTTCTTTCTTTCCTTGTAAGCAATTACTACTTCTGCCCCTAAGTGACCTGCATAGTTTTTTGCTCTTTTTGCACCTCCCATATCAGGAGAAGCGATGGTAAGGTTATCAAGATTTAAAGATTTAATGTAATCAACAAAGATGGACGAAGCATAAAGGTGATCTACCGGGATTTCGAAAAATCCTTGAATCTGATCTGCATGAAGGTCCATTGTCATTATTCTTGTTGCTCCCGCTGCTGTAAGAAGGTTCGCAACTAACTTAGCACCGATCGGCGCTCTTGGCTTGTCTTTTCTGTCCTGTCTGGCAAGTCCGAAGTAAGGAATTACAACGGTAATGCTCTTTGCAGAAGCTCTTTTTGCTGCATCAATCATTAGAAGAAGTTCTAAAAGATTGTCTGCAGGCGGGAATGTAGATCCGATTAGGAAAACCCTTCCTCCTCTTACAGATTCATCCAAAACAGGTTCAAATTCCCCATCACTGAACTCCTGAAAGTTGATTTTTCCTAATTCTTTCCCATAACTCTGGGCAATTTTCTCTGCCAAGTCCCTGCTGGTTCTTGTACAAAATAGATAACTTAACTGATCGGCCATTTTTACTTTTTAAAAGATTTTGCAAATTTAAAAAAAAACCACAAGATTTACTCCTGTGGTTTTTAAGTTTTTATTTAATCAATAATTATGGTAGTGTAACTCCTGAGTAATTATTAGGGTTTACAAGAGGTAACGATGAGTTATAAGTTGCGTTAATTGCCATAATAAATTCATTGGCAATAACACCATATCCTCTACCCGTTAAATGCACTCCATCCAATGAGAATGCACCTCCGGATACAAATTTAGCCGTATATTTTACTCCATCCCAGGAAATACCAGAATCTGCAGCTAATTGCTTAAGTTTAGCATTTGCATCTACAAAAGCATATCCTTTTGCGGTGGCAGCTGCTTTAATGGTTACGTTATAAGCATCAATAGCATCATTGATTTCCTTAATTTCAGATGGAATCAGAACATACTTGTCTGCAAATGGATACGCTACTCCTCTAGCTCCAAGAGTTGGCGGAACTCCCGTAGGAAGCGTCTCAAGTGTACCAATAGCGGCTTTTGTTGTCAAAGGAATAAGATCCCCGGATTTCGCCTGTCTTGCTTGCCCATAAGTAACACCGAAATAACCAGCAAGTGCCATTAAAGTTGGATTTCCGGACGCTGTAGCAGCAGCAGTGATCTGCGCTCCTAAGTTTGCAATACTTTCATCCTTAATCAATAATGGATTGGATGCTGTTTTAGAAAGAGGTTTAATTCTGTCTCCAGCTCCTAATGCGGTTAAGATCTGGTTTAAAGGACCATATACATTTTTATTTAGGTCATCAATTGTGGCCTCCCCCACAGCAACATTACCTTTTCCTAAAACTGCAGAAGTCAAAGGATTTGTTGGAATTGTTGTCAAAGAAGGAATAGAGGTTACACTTGGAATATTCGCAATAACACCTTTAGCTTTTGTTGCTTCAATTTTAGAAATCAACAAATCATAATATTGCTTAAACTGAGCAGGAGGCGTCAATGTTTCAACAGAACTATCTGCACCTGCTAATGCGTATAATAAAGCATCATTATTTCCTATCCACAAGGAGAAGAATGTAGGATTTTGGCTAACAAAGTCATCAATTACCGCTACATTAGGAGAAGAAGCAAATCTCACAAAGTAAGGGTTTGCCGTTTTTGTCACTAACCCAGCAACATCACCATATTTCGGCGCTAATAAATGAGCCACCTTTGCTCCCGGAACTCCCATATTATTAAAAGGACCTTTCACAAAATTGGTTACTAGATTGGCTGCCTTATTATCATTAACCGGACCAATATCAGGAGCTCCATCAACAAAACCTTTTATATAAAGCTTTGTATCCTGAATCTGAAGTGTAGCAGTTCCTCCTAGAGGGAGAAGCAATCCTCCGTTATTATCTCCCATTAAAGGCTGTTTAAACTCTCCACCGCCAACAAGTTTCATTTGCTGAGCAATCATTGACGGATAAGATTCGTTCTGGCCATCTATATAAAGAGCCCCATCTCTGTATCCAGAAGTCAGAGAGTTCCCTAAAGCAACATATTTTGAGAAATCAGCACTTCCCTTTGATACCTGTATGTCTTTTACATCAGTATCAAAATCAGTTTTACAGCTTGTTACAGTAAAAAGAAGTGCAGAAACTGCTATTGTTGATATTATAATTTTTTTCATAGTCTTTTAAATTAAAAAGGATTATAAGATAAACCTAGACCAAAATAGAACGCTTTTGCTTTCGCTTGTCCGTAGAATCCAAGATTAGCATTATTTACATTTCTATATTGAGGCATTGCATATCCTCCTGCAATATCAACCCCAAACTGCTTTAGTTTAAATCCTACTCCACCTGTAATTACATAAGTATTAAATGAAGGGGTTTCTGGTATAAAGTTCTCATTCGTATAAGGAGATTCATCATAATAAGCTCCTAAACGTCCGTAAATTATATTAGAGAATGCATACTGAGTTCCCAATCTAAATGTCTTGGAGTTTCTAAAGTTCTTAGGACTCACAAGAACAGTAGGATCTGCCTGATTTCCGATCGGTGCATTATCAAAATCCAATACAAGTTTGCTGTATCTCTCCCATCCATGATAGTTGAAGTCTGCAGAAACCTGCCATTTAGGTGTCACCTTATAGGTTAAACCAATGGTATATTCTTCAACTAATGGAAGCGTTGCTGTAAAACCATCTTGTCCTGCAGCATTCAGTTTCAATAATGAATAAGGAGTCTGAGACGGGAACTTAAATGTAGCAGTTCCGTTACTAGCTTTCATATCAATCGCTGAACGGTAAGCAATACTTACATCCAATTTCGGATCAGGTCTGAAATAGAAACCGAACCCATATCCGTGTCCGCTTGCTTTATCGTCATTGATATTGACCTGTCCATTAAATTGTGTCACAGCTTTATCCCAATCTACTTTTCCTCTTGCATAGATATAGCTCGCTCCGAAAGCCAACCAAGGAGCTAACTTTACAGAAACCATTGGTTGGAAATAATAACTCTTTAGTTCTAATTTCTGCACCATTTCCTTTCCTTCCCAATTATCTGGCCACTTAACCGTACTTCCGAAAGGGGTCGAGAAACTAAACCCTACAGATAAATTTTCTATTGGTTTATAAGTAATCGCTGCATAGATCGGGGTCCCTAGAGGGTTATCCGTTTCCGTACTCTGCAAAGTATTTAAGTTTTGAAAAGTAACTTTATTACTTGCACCAAACCCTCCCGCTACCACGCTCAGCTTGGAAGGAATAAATGACATACCTGCCGGGTTGAAGAATGTCACACTTGCATCTTCAGCATGAGCACTAGTATGCGCCATTGCCAATTGCTTTACCCCCTGCAAAGAAACTCTGAAGCCTCCTGCGTAAGATAAAACGCCCGCCAATAAAGCAGTTGATACTAATATTTTTTTCATAGACTATTATTATATAACCCAAATATAAAATTATTTTGAATACACCTGTTAATATTTCCCAACATTTTAAATATTATACAAAAAGAAAATTATGTTTAAAATAACATTCTAGACATAATAAAGCACAAAACCATAGTTAGCAATTGATTATAAAAATATATTACAGACACTATGATACCTGTTTAATATTAAACAATTGTTTAACACAAGACAGTTTTGACTTTATTATAAACTACGATTAAGGTAAATCTGAAAAAATGTTAAAATTTTCCGTTGGATTATTTTTCAACGATTCTTAATTTTAGAATGATTCAAAAAGAAGCTCACAAAACCTGGTAAACTCACCTTCTTTACAATTCTCAAATTATCTCCTTATCAAAATATGGAAATGTTTTACCCGGAATTCAGGTTATTTGAGTATTTTAGAATTGCATAAAGATAAAAATACATAAATTTGCAAGATTATAAATAATAGAAATATGAGTTGTGGATGCAAAACATCCGGCGATTCTGCACATTCTTGTGGTCCTAAAAAAACCGCAAATGGCTGTGAAAATGTAAATACCTGCGGGAATAGTTATAAATTAAGTGTTTTTGACTGGCTTTCTAACATCAACAATCCGGCACCAAACAGGTGTGATTTTGTAGAAGTTAGATTTAAAAATGACAGAAAATCGTTTTATAAGAATGTAAATAATATCCCTTTACATATAGGTAGCGTAATTACAGTAGAATCTAGTCCGGGACACGATGTAGGCGTAGTAAGCCTTACGGGAGAATTAGTAAAGATTCAGATGAAAAAGAAAAAGTTTTCTGAAGAATCAGCACTTAAAATATACAGACAGGCCAACCAAAAGGATCTTGAGGTATGGCAGGAAGCAAGAAAAAAAGAAGACGGAGTAAAACTTGAAGCAAGAAAAATTGCTCAAAGATTAGGTCTTGAAATGAAGGTAACTGATGTAGAATATCAGGGTGATTCATCAAAGATAACTTTTTATTATACAGCTGATAACCGTATAGACTTTAGACAGCTGATTAAAGATTATGCAGGAGCTTTCAGAACCAAGATTGATATGAAACAAATCGGGTTCAGACAGGAAGCTGCAAAAGTAGGAGGAATTGGATCTTGTGGACGTGAGCTTTGCTGTTCCACATGGTTAACAGACTTCAGATCTGTAAACACTAACGTAGCAAGATATCAGCAATTAAGTATTAACCCTCAGAAACTTGCAGGACAGTGCGGTAAGCTTAAATGCTGCCTTAACTATGAGCTTGACAGCTATTTGGATGCATTAAGCAATTTCCCATCTTCTTCTACTACACTGGAAACAGAAAAAGGAAAGGCATTTTGTATCAAAATAGATGTTTTCAAAAAGAAAATGTGGTTTGCTTATGTAGACCATTCTATTGCATGGTATGATTTTGATATTGATCTCGTTAAAAAACTGATTTCAAAGAACAAGAGAGGAGAGAGAATACTCCCTTTAGAAGATCTGAAACAGCCTGAGACACCATCTCAAAGCATTGACCTGATTCAGGAAAACAATGTAGACCGCTTCGAGAAGAAGAACAGAAACAACAGAAACAGAAACAATCAGAATAAGCAAAGCAACAATCAAAATCAAGGACAAGGGCAAGTTCAGGGACAAAAGAAAAACAGACCAGAAAGACAGGAAAGACCTAACAGGCCTGAGAAATCTGAAAATCCTAATACAAATTCCGGAAACCAGCCAAGGCAACAAAAACCACAACAGCAACAGCAACAGCAACAAAAAACACCTGTGGAAAAGGAAAATGTAAAAGCTACAGCCAATCCTGATGTGGATAAAGTGCAACAAAGCAACCCAAACAAGAAAAAATTTAAAAAAAAATATCCTCCAAAAAAAGATAAAAATGCGTAAAATTTTAGGATTATTCACCTTTATCCTTTTCTTTAGCTGTAACTCTTCTTCGGGAGAAGATGTTATTATGAATTCCGTTGACAATAAATGGAATAAGAAAAGTGAGCAAAAATTTAATCTTGAAATTTCAGATCCGCAAAATCCTAAAAATATTATATTTGTCGTAAGAAATAACAATAATTATCCTTACAGTAATATCAGGTTTATTGTGAATTTCACCAACCTTCAGAACAAGAAAAAGGAAACCGATACCCTGAATTATGTTTTGGCAAAACCAAATGGCGAATGGCTTGGTACAGGCTTTGGTGACACAAAGGAAACATTGTTTCAGTATAAATTAAATTACAAATTCCCAGCGAAAGGAAAATATGAAATCGGCCTGACCCAGGCAATGAGAAATGACAACCTTCCTGGAATTGAGGATATTGGCATAAAAATAGAAACGGCTAAACCGTAACCATAAATGGAAGTAAACAATAAAAATGCAGGAAATAAGGGGAAAACATTTCCTCTCCCTCCCAAAAAAAAGAATACCTCTTGGAAGAAATGGGTCTCATTTATTTGGATTGGACTCATTGCGGTAGTTTTAGGGATTTCAGGACTTTTCTTTGCGGTTTCCCAAGGGTTCCTTGGAGAGATGCCGGATGTAAAAGAACTTGAAAACCCGGATATCTTCGTCGCTTCTGAAATCATATCTTCAGATGGGGTCACACTAGGTAAATTTGAGAAAGAAAAAACTCAGCCTATTGTGTACAAGGATCTTCCACCTTACCTTATCTATGCCCTTCAGGCAAAAGAAGATGAACGTTTTAAGGAACATTCAGGAATCGACTTATACTCTATCGCCAGAGCCGTTGCTTATGGTGGAGGACGTGGTGGTGGTTCTACCATTACCCAACAGTTAGCAAAACTTCTTTTCACAGGAACTGCATCTCAGAATAAATTTGAAAGAGCATTCCAGAAACTGAAAGAATGGGTAGTGGCTGTAAGTCTTGAAAAAAGATATACTAAAGAAGAAATTATCACTCTTTACTTCAATAAGTTTGATTTCTTATTCAATGCAAACGGTGTTGAAATGGCATCCAGAGTTTATTTCAACAAAAAGACCTCTGAGCTTACGCTTCCGGAAGCTGCAACTTTTGTGGCCATGCTTGAAAACCCAAGAAAAAACAATCCTTACAGATATCCTGAGAAAGCAAAAGAGAGAAGAAATGTTGTATTGGATCAGATGCAAAAAACGGGATATATTGACGCTGCTACTTATGAAAAAGCAATCAATACTCCTGTAGAAGTAGATTTCCATCCCATTAAGAGTATTACTGACGGATATTCTGCTTATTACAAATTCTATCTGAGAAAAGAGATTGATAAATATCTTGAGTCTCACGAAAAGGAAACCGGTAAAAAGCTTAATCTATACAAAGACGGTTTAAAAATCTATGTTACCCTTGATTCTAAAATGCAGAAGTATGCAGAGGAAGCGATTAAGGAACATTTAACTGATCTTCAGAAAAGATTTGATGCTGAGCAGAGAGGAAGAAAGAACAGACCTTTCTATTATCTTACTGATAAACAAATCAACGATGTGATGCTTCAGGCTATGAAGAGAACCGGCCGGTACAAGTTGTTAAAAGCTGACGGCATGCCAGATGACTCCATTATGATGGAATTCAAAAAACCAATCAAAACTTCAAGATTCACATGGAATGGAGAAGAAGAGGTTGAAATGTCACCTTGGGACTCTATCAGATACCACAAACAAATTGCACAGGCTGGACTTATGTCTATGGTTCCGGGAACGGGAGAAATCAAAGCCTGGGTAGGAGGTATTGACTGGCAGCACTTCCAATATGACCATATTAAGCAAGGTAAGAGACAGGTAGGATCTACCTTCAAGCCTTTCGTATATGCAACTGCAATTATGAAACTGGGAATGACTCCTTGTTCAACTGTTTCTAACGGAACTTACGATCACAATGGATGGCACGTTCCGGGAAGAGGAGGAATGCTTACTTTAAAAGATGGTTTAGCACACTCTCAAAACCCGATTGCCGCAAGACTTATTGAAATGACGGGTGTAGACGCTGTTATCCAGACTGCAAGAGACCTGGGGGTAACAGAAGATATTCCAAGAAATAATACCATCGCATTAGGTTCATCAGATATTACCATCTATGAGATGTTAGGGGCCTACAGTACTTTCGCCAACTATGGAAATCACAATAAACCGGAAATGATCTGGAGAATTGAAGATGCCAACGGTAGGGTTATTAAAGAAGTAAATGTAGAACCTAAGGAAGTAATGAATCCAATGTACGCCTATACCATGATTGAATTGATGAAAGGTGTTGCACAATATGGTACCGCATCAGGAGAATTAGGAAGAAGAGGAATCTCAAAAGGTGTTGAAATTGCTGCTAAAACAGGTACTACACAAAATAACTCCGACGGTTGGTTCATGGGGATCACTCCAAAACTGGCAACCGGAGCCTGGGTAGGATGGGAAGACAGAGCCACCCACTTCTTCGGAACCGGTGAGGGACAGGGTGCGAGAATGGCATTACCAATATGGGCCATCTTCATGAAAAAGGTATGGGCAGACAAAACATTAGGAGTGAGTCCTGATGACAAGTTTATCAAACCTTCAGATTGGAAAGACGGCTGTTCAAATCTTAAAGGATTAGGTGGCGGATATGGAGATGACGGAAGTCTTCAGACTATTGACGAAATCAAGAACCCAAGACCGGTAGACCCAACGCCTAAGAAAACGACAGAAAAGAAAGAGGAAAACATCAACGAAAACCTTCACTCGAATGATGAGGTAGATTTTAATAAATAATTTCTCTTTTAGAAATACATAAGACCTTTCAATAATTTGGAAGGTCTTTTCTTTTATAATTAATACCTTTGAAGGATGAATATCGAACGCATCAGCCAACCTTTTCTCAAGAAATTTCCTGGAGATTTTTCCAACAACCCTATGCAGAGAAATACTCCTAAGGTTTTATTCTCAACCATCCAACCTGCGGGCTTTGACAAACCACAGTTAATAGCCTTTAATGAAACTTTATCTGAAGAAATAGGATTAGGCACGTTCGAAGAGAAGGACCTTGATTTCTTAGTGGGAAATCATCTACCTGATAATGTTCAGACCTATGCCACAGCCTATGCGGGGCATCAGTTTGGCAACTGGGCTGGGCAGCTTGGAGATGGAAGAGCCATCCTTGCAGGAGAAATTACCAACAGCTCAGGAAAAAGAACAGAAATTCAATGGAAAGGTGCTGGAGCAACCCCTTATTCCAGACACGCTGATGGAAGAGCTGTGCTCAGATCTTCCGTAAGAGAATATTTGATGAGTGAGGCGATGTATCATTTAGGCGTTCCTACAACCAGAGCTTTAAGCTTGGCTTTCACCGGCGAAGATGTCGTTCGTGATATCATGTATAATGGAAATCCACAATTGGAAAAAGGTGCGGTAGTCATCAGAACCGCTGAAAGTTTCCTTCGGTTTGGTCACTTTGAACTGATGTCTGCCCAGCAGGAATATAAAACCTTACAGGAGTTATTAGACTTCACTATTGAAAATTATTATCCTGAAATCACATCATCAGACACTCAAAAATATAAAGACTTCTTTGAAAGCATTTGCACCCGTACCGCAAATCTTATGGTTGAATGGTTCAGGGTCGGCTTTGTACATGGAGTAATGAATACTGATAATATGTCAATTTTAGGGCTCACTATCGATTATGGGCCTTATTCCATGATGGATGAATATGATCTAAATTTCACTCCCAATACTACAGATCTTCCGGGAAGAAGATATGCTTTTGGAAAACAGGGGCAGATCTCTCAATGGAACCTTTGGCAACTAGCCAATGCACTTCACCCGTTAATCAAGGATGAAAAATTTTTAGAAAATACATTAAACAGCTATGGTACTTATTTCTGGGAAGCTCATGATAAAATGCTTTGCCAAAAATTCGGATTTGATGAACTGAAAAAAGATGACGAAGAATTTTTTACCAACTGGCAGGGATTAATGCAGGAACTGGAGTTCGATTATACTTTATTTTTTAATCAATTGGAAAAGTTAGCCACTGGTATTGACTTAAAAGAACACTTCAGTAGTATATCCTACTCTTTTTTAACGGATGAAAAGCTTGGGAAACTTAAGAATTTTATTGAAAAATATGAATCCCGATTGAATTCAAACTCCATTTCAAGAGAAGAGTCTTTACAAATGATGGCAAAATCAAATCCAAAATTCATCCTCAGAAATTATTTACTTTACGAATGTATTGAGGAGATCAACAATGGACGAACAGAAATGCTAAATAAGCTTACTGAAGCATTAGAAAATCCCTATAAAGAAATATTTCCGGAATTTTCCAATAAAAGGCCATCAGGATATGACGACACTGCCGGATGTTCTACACTTTCGTGCAGTTCTTAACAAATATACCACAAAAAGACACCAAATATTAAATTATTGACACCATATTAAATATTTTCACTAATTTTAGAGAAATCTTTTAATATGAAAAAAATTATACTTTCTTTAGCAGTAATATCATGCTTTTACAGTAATGCACAGACGATACTTTCACAAAATTTTGATGGTACAACATTTCCTCCAACTGGTTGGACGAAATCAAATACCAATTCTCAAAGAGAGTGGAACTCTACCAGTGTTGTTTTTGCCGGTATCACTCCTATTTCTACTGAATTAAGAAATAGATTTACCATTAACGGAAGCAATTCTGCAACCATTGACTGGGTGGACGGAGCAAATGACGCTAGCTTGATAAGCCCGTCTTTTAGTTTAGTTGGCGTAACGAATCCAGTACTCAGCTTCAAAGTAAAATTAGGCTGGTCATATATGATAAGCTTAAATGAGGGCAACCTTCTTGCACAAATTTCAACTAACGGAGGAACAACCTGGACAACAATATGGAATGAAGACAACGAACCAGGCTTCATTGATGATGGAGATGGAGACGTAGATACCGATCTATACAATACAGTGACTGTACAAAGAGATTTAGCAGCTTATGTAGGGCAGGCAAATGTCAAAATAAGATTCCAATATGTAGCAGATAATGCTGATGCCGTTTCAATAGATGATGTACAAATTGTAGCGAATGGATCTCTTGGTACATCCGAAGCTTTAAAATCAAAAACAAATACATCTATCTACCCTAACCCTACAAAAGGAGAAGTCAATATTAAAACTGACAAAAAAATAAAAGCAACTTCTGTGGTTGACATGTCAGGAAAAACCCTTAGTAGAGCAGAATCAGGAAATACAGATATTTCAAGTCTTCCAAAAGGAATCTATCTGATGAAGGTAGAATTTACTGATGGAACTTCTACTACGGAAAAAATTATCAAACAATAACCATAACGTTATACAATCTTCATAAAACCACCAATTCTGGTGGTTTTTTATTTTACTTTTGCAAAAAAAAAGACACGTGTCATTTATCAAAACAAAATTTGTCAACTTTTTAAGGTTGGTTTTTCCATCTTCTTATACAGAACTAAGTGTATTCTTGTTCTTCATCACCTGCTACGGAATTCTTGGTTCTTATATTGCGATACACTACAGAATCATTTTCGACAGCAGAATTCCTTGGGATGCCTATTTCAGCTTTGACAACAAATCTATCCTAATGACAGGAGGCAGTTTTGAAAGACATCCCCTATCCTATTATTTTTTCAATTGGATAAGAGAATTTTGCCTATTCATATCAGGTGGAAAAATGGACATGACCTTCAGACTTACCTTGGCATGGCTCAGTAATATCATCATTACCTTAAATGTTGTTCAAATTTTCAAATACCTCAAGAACATTATCAGGCTTCCGTTACCTTACAGTCTTTTGATTACGTTATTTTTTGGAATCTTTTCTACCAACATTATTCTTTCTTTCACCCCTGAAAACTTTACATACACTCTCTTTTTACTTTCATTGTACAACCATTATGCAGCGATAAAACTTAAAAAGGAAGAAAAAATACCCGCAGCAGCCCTTTCACTAGCAAGCATTACCATTGGTGGACTCACCATTACAAACATTGTAAAAGTTTTCATTCCGGTATTCTTTGAAAAAGACCTTTTTAAAAGCTGGAAAAGATTAGGAGGTGCTATTTTAAGAGGAACAATCGCCATTCTCATATATGTACTGCTTTATCTTTATAGGATAGATTTCAAATACCAGAATATTTTTTCAAAAACAAATCAGCAATACGAGAAGTTTTCCAATGTAGAATCTATGCCGACTTGGGATATGATACTCTCCTTCTTTTTCGGAGGCAATATTTTGCTTCCCAGCTTCATCCTTTCGGATAAACACAATATGAAAGGTTTTAACTTTAAAGGCCTTTATATGGATCTTTACTCATCAGTATTTTCCTATATTTTTATCATTATATTATTGATACTGATAAGTTGGAGTTATCTAAAGAATTTTAAAAACAAATGGGTACAGGTCATCATGATCTCTTTCTTCTTTGATATTTTCATTCATTGCATAATGAGATTTGGTCTTCATACCTCATACATCTACGGTGGGCACTTTGTTTTTGTGTATCCACTGCTTATTGGCTGGCTATTTTACGCCTATAAATCCTCCGCAAAAACCATTGCTTTTTTAACGCTGGTCACCAGTTTATTAATCACCTATTTATTCCTTAATAACCTATTCAGAATGTCAGAATTCTTTTGGTTTTTAGAAACCTATTATCAATAAAAAAAGCCGAGAATATTCTCGGCTTTTATATTTTGAAATTTTGAACATTATTTTGCTTCTGAACAGAAAATTCTGTACTGTACAGCAACTGCTGATTTAAAATACTCTCTCACTCTTGAAAGATCACCTGCAGCACTTTGCTTACTGAAATAACTTCCGGCCAAGATTTTATAATTTGGCCTTAAAGAAGCATCTGTTTCCACTTTAAGGTTAGGAAATCTTTTTCTGAAATAAGACTTCACCTCATTAGCTTCCTCATTGCTTTTAACCGTTGTGATCTGAATTTTATATCCTAAAATTCTAGGATTTTTTCTACAAATTTCTGCATTAGTCAATTCCCTATTCGGCACATAAATCTTATTAGGTTTTGTATTTGTTCCTGAAGAAATACCATAGTCGTTATTACTATAATCTTTAGTGGGATTATTGACAGCAACCTTTGAACATTTATCTTCAACTCCTTCCAAAGCAGCATTTATTTTGGAATCCATAGTGATGACAAGCTCTGTTCCTGAAAGCGTATCTTTTTTAACAACCTGCTGGGCTTCAATACTATAAAAACCAAACAATGATAATATCGAAAATATTTTGATCAAATTTCTCATTTAAACTTGTTTCCGCAAATTTATACAAATTAAAAAACTATACCAAACGAGTTATTTAGAATCAATACAAATTAAACGTAAATGATATTTTCCCCTTTATATATGCCGTTAAATTTCTGTTAAAAATATTATTTTTGCCGAATTGATATGTTTCAATAATTTACTAACATAAGATAATTTAAATGATTAGTTGGAGAAAGCATTATAAAAAAACGTTGATCGCAATAGGCTTATTGCTATCAACCAGTGCTTCATTTTACGGGCAAGACGGCGATCCTAAAAACGGAGAGAAACTTTTCAAAGCGAATTGTACTGCATGTCACGCGCTGGACAAGCAAGTAATAGGACCACCATTAAAGGGGGTTGTAGAACGTGTAAAGACAGAAGGTGGTGTAGACAGAGATTGGCTTCACAAGTGGATTAAAGACAACAAAGCTCTTAGAGCTTCTGGGGATAAATACGCCAATGAAATTTTTGAAAAGTATAATAAAACTGAAATGTTACAGTTTCCTAACCTTACGGAGAAGGATATTGATGACATTTTAGCTTTCACTACTAATCCTCCGGCTCCGGAAGAGAAAAAAACGGAAGCCACTCCTGCACCTGGCGCTGATGCGGCAGCTCCTGCAGACAAAAGCACAACAAACATTGTCATCATTTCACTTTTAGCCATTGCTGGTCTATTAGTTTGGATCTTGGTTAAGCTAAGACAATTAGTAAAACTAGGCCAATCTGAGGAATTAACAGGGCTTAACGAAACGAGAGTTCGTTCGTTTAAGGAAATGTATGAGAAGTTCCACTATGTAGGAAAAGGTATAATAGCTATTCTTGCTATTCTTGCTGCTTACGGAGTTTGGAACTGGTTAATGTGGATCGGGGTTTACAAAGGATATAAGCCTGAGCAGCCTATCTACTTCTCTCACAAAATCCACGCTGGAGAACAGAAAATTGACTGTCAATTATGTCACTCTAGTGCTAAATACGGAAAAGTATCTGAAATTCCTTCTATGAACGTTTGTATGAACTGTCACAGAACAATTTCTGAATACAACGCAGATCACTACATGGAGCCAGGAAAAGACAAGGCATTCTATGACGGAGAAATCCAGAAGATCTACGCTGCAACAGGTTGGGATCCTGCTAAACAACAGTACACAGGAAAAACACAGCCGGTTGAATGGACAAGAATCCACAACATGCCAGATTTCGTTTACTTCAACCACTCTCAGCACGTAGTAGCGGGTGAACAAGCGATCATCAATTCTTTCAACAAAAAGAATCCTAACAACAAAATTGATGTTGTATGTAAGGCTTGTCACGGTAAAATTGATACGATGAATGTTGTTCAAATGGCTAACGACTTTACTATGGGATGGTGTATTGAATGTCACAGAACGACTGAGGTTGATATGAACAACGGTTATAATAAAGAGTACTTCAAAAATCTACACGACAAGTTGAAAAAACAATATCCACAAGATGGAGGTAAGATCACTGTAGATGCAATTGGAGGTCTTGAGTGTGGTAAATGTCATTATTAATAACTAAAAAATTAGAAGTATAAATGGCTTCAAACAAAATACAATTCAGAAGTATTCATGAACTTAAAGATCCAGCTTTAAATAATAAGCTGGCTCAGAAAGAGTTTCAGGAAGAAATTCCGGTAGAAGATTTCCTTGGAGATGCTGAGACAAACGGATCAAGTACTTCAAGAAGAGATTTCCTTAAATTACTAGGATTCTCTACAGCAGCAGTAACTTTAGCTGCCTGCGAAGCTCCGGTAATCAAAACAATCCCTTACGTGGTAAAACCACACGATATTATTCCAGGGGTTCCTAATTATTATGCATCAACATATTTTGACGGTTTCGATTTCGCTAGTGTTTTAGTAAAAACCCGTGAAGGTAGACCTATCAAAATTGATCCAAACCCAGCTGCTGGTGATTTAGGTAAAACTAACGCAAGAGCTCAGGCAAGTGTACTTTCTCTTTATGATAATGATAAAGTAAAGCAGCCTAAATTAGACGGTAAGGATGAAACTTTCGATAAAGTAGACAGCTTTGTTCTTAAAGGTTTAGAGGAAGCTAAAGCTTCAGGTAAAAAGATTGTGCTTTTATCACACTCTTTTGCTTCACCTACTTTCAAAAAGTTATTTGGTGAATTTAAAGCAAAATATCCTACAGCAGAATTAGTAACTTACGATGCTTTCCCATACTCTGCAGCATTAGATGCAGCACAGGAAGTATTCGGACAGAGAGCATTACCTGTTTATGACCTTAAAGGTTCTGAATTGGTAGTTTCTTTCCACGCTGATTTCTTAGGAGATTACAACGCTTCAAGCTTAGAAACATCTTACGCTGCGGCTAGAAAACCAGGTCCAAACATGTTGAGACACATTCAGGTGGAATCAAACATGTCATTAACCGGAGCTAACTCTGATTCAAGATATAGATTAAAACCAAGTGCTGTAAACAAAACTTTAGTTGAAGTTTATAATGCAATTGTAGGTGGTGGTACTTCTGATAAGACCGCTACAGAAATTGCTAACGAATTGAAAGCAAAAGGCAGCAAAGCTGTTGTTTTAGCTGATGGTTCTAAAGGAGCACAGGTTTTAGCACACTTAATCAACCAAAAATTAGGTTCAGTAGCTTTCACTGGTAAAGCAAACTTCCTAAAAGAATTTGATAAAGCAAGATACCAGGAATTTTTAGGATGGGTAAATGCAGGTCAGGTTGGAGTATTAATTACAAACAACGTAGACCCTATCTACTCTCATCCAAAAGGAGAAGATTTCAAAAAATCTTTATCTAAAGTTTCTTATGTAGTTGCTGTAGCTGATAAGAAAAATGAAATGTACAAAGCAGCAAAAGCTGTAATTCCAGTTGCAAACTGGTTAGAGTCTTGGGGAGATATTGAGCCTCAGACTGGAGTATATTCATTGATGCAGCCTACTATCCAAAAAATCTACAAATCAAGACAGATTGAAGAGTCTCTATTGGTTTGGAAGAATGGTAAAAACAATGCGGCAAACAATTACTACGATTATTTAAAAGCTAGCTCAGCTTCTATCCTAGGGGGTACTTCTTTCAACAAAGCATTGTATAATGGTATCAGTACTTCTAATAATTCAACAACATTAGCTTACACAGGTGGAAACGCTGCTCAAGCTGTTGCTGAACTAGGAAACTTCAAAGCTTCTGAATTAGAATTGGTATTATATACTAAGACTTCAATGGGAGATGGTACTCAGGCAAACAACCCTTGGTTACAAGAATTGCCAGATCCATTGACAAGAATGTCTTGGGATAACTACTTGACAATTTCTCCTAAAGATGCAGAGAAATTTGCAATTGACAACGATCTTAACGCGAGAATGCAGCTGGATGGTTCTATTGTAAACCTTACTGTAAATGGAGTAACAATAAAAGATGTTCCTGTATTTATTCAACCTGGTCAGGCAGAAGGATCTGTAGGTCTTGCCCTTGGTTATGGTAAAAAGAATTCAGGAGCAACTGCAGATACAGGGGTAAATGCTTATCCTTTATTTGACGGTTCTAACCTTGCTCTTTCAGGGGTTAAAATTGAAAAGACAGGAGAAGACCACGAATTTGCAGGTATCCAGCTTCAAAATACATTGATGGGTCGTTATGAAATCGCGAAGGAAGTTCCTTTAGCTGAATTCATTAATGTTCCTTTCGATGATGAGCACAAAGGATGGAACAAGCCTTTGGAATACCACACGATCAGTGGAGCTCTTCCAGCAAGAAAAATTGACCTTTGGGATGCATTTGATGATACTGACGGTCCTCACTTCAACTTATCTATCGACTTGAACTCTTGTACAGGTTGTGGAGCTTGTGTAATTGCTTGTCAGGCTGAAAACAACGTTCCTGTAGTAGGTAAAGAAGAAGTAAGAATGTCTAGAGATATGTATTGGTTAAGAATTGACCGTTACTATTCTTCAAGACAGAAAGTAGAAGTATACGAAGGATTAAAAGAAGGAATGGCTGTACCTGAATTGTATGGTACTGCATTCGGAGACGGAGGGGCATTAAACCACCCAGCTGATAATCCAGATGTAATCTTCCAACCAGTAATGTGTCAGCACTGTAACCACGCTCCATGTGAAACAGTATGTCCGGTAGCGGCTACTTCACACGGTAAGCAAGGTCAAAACCACATGGCTTACAACAGATGTATCGGTACAAGATATTGTGCAAACAACTGTCCTTATAAAGTAAGACGTTTTAACTGGTTTACTTATAACCTAAACGATAAGTTCGATTTCAACATGAACAACGATTTAGGAAGAATGGTACTTAACCCAGATGTAGTTGTAAGAACTAGAGGGGTAATGGAGAAATGTTCATTGTGTATCCAAGAAACTCAAGCTACTATTTTAGCAGCGAAGAGAGAGAACAGAAAAGTAACAGATGCTGAGTTCAAAAACTCTTGTGCTTGTGCTGCTGCTTGTTCTACAGGATCAATGACTTTCGGAGACATGAATGATAAAGAATCTGAAGTTAGAGATTTATATTCTAGCAACAGAAGATATTATTTACTAGAGGAGATCGGAACAAAACCAAACGTGTTCTATCACACTAAAGTAAGAAACAGAGTAGAAAAATAAAGTTTAAATAATAAATAGGTAAAAAATGTCAGGACATTACGAAGCTCCGATAAGGGAACCTCTAATTATTGGTCACAAAACTTATCACGATATCACAGAGGATATTGCACGACCTATCGAAGAAAGAGCAGGTAAATTATGGTGGATCTCATTATATGCAGCCTTAGTTCTATTCATCTATGGATTCGGATGTATCGCTTATACTATCGGAACAGGTATTGGCTCATGGGGGCTTAACAGAACTATTAACTGGGGTTGGGATATTACCAACTTCGTATGGTGGGTAGGTATCGGTCACGCCGGAACCCTAATCTCAGCAGTATTATTATTATTTAGACAGAGATGGAGAATGTCTGTAAACAGATCTGCAGAGGCGATGACGATCTTTGCGGTTGTACAGGCAGCAATCTTCCCTGTAATTCACATGGGTAGAGTTTGGGTTGGATACTGGGTATTCCCATTACCAAACCAATTCGGTTCTCTTTGGGGGAACTTCAACTCTCCTCTACTTTGGGACGTATTTGCAATCTCTACGTATTTCTCAGTATCAACTGTATTCTGGTTCATGGGACTAATCCCTGACTTTGCAATGATCAGAGATAGAGCAAAAACTCCTTGGACTAAGAAGATTTATACATTCCTTGCATTCGGTTGGGGTGGTAAAGCAAAACACTGGCAAAGATTCGAAGAACTTTCTTTGGTTCTTGCAGGTTTGGCAACCCCACTTGTATTCTCAGTACACACAACCGTATCTTTTGACTTCGCGACTTCAGTAATTAAAGGATGGCACTCAACTATCTACCCTCCTTACTTCGTTGCTGGTGCGATCTTCTCAGGATTTGCAATGGTACAAACTCTATTGTTAATCGCTAGAAAAGTTTGTCACTTAGAAGAATATATTACGATGTATCATATCGAAATTATGAACATTGTAATCGTTTTAACAGGTGGTATGGTAACGGTAGCTTATGCTACTGAATATTTCATCGGATGGTATTCAGGATCAAGATTTGAAGACTTTACATACCTTTCACCGGGTGCAGCAGTAGGACCTTACTGGTGGGCATTCTGGTCATTGATTATCTGTAACCTTGTTGTTCCTGCATCGTTCTGGTTCAAGAAAGCAAGAACAAACATTATCTGGACATTCATTGTTGCATTAATCATCAACATCGGTATGTGGTTTGAGCGTTTTGATATCATCGTTATCAACCTTTCTAGAGACTACTTACCAGGATCTTGGACTATGTTTAAGCCAACGATCATTGATGTGGGTGTATACTTAGGAACAATCGGATTCTTCTCTGTATTATTCTTACTATACGCAAGAACATTCCCTGTAATTGCACAGGCTGAATTAAAATCGATTCTGAAAATTTCAGGTGAAACTTATAAAGCAAAAGAAGGAGATGAGCACCACTAAAATTGTATACGGACTTTATGCTGACGACGACGATTTAATGAACGGCGTTAAAGCATTCAACGATAAAGGAATCGCAATAAACGAAGTTTATACTCCGTTTCCGGTTCACGGACTAGACAAAGCTTTAGGTTTAAAGAAAACCAGAATTTCTGATGCTGCTTTCCTATATGCTCTTTATGGTGTTACTATCGGTGCTACGGTTACCTGGTATGTAATGAACCATGACTGGCCTCAGAATATTGGTGGTAAACCAGCTTTTGACTGGGCACACAATATGCCGGCATTCGTAGTTCCAATGTTTGAATTAATGGTATTCTGTGCTGCTCACATGATGTCTTTAACTTTCTTAGTTAGAAACAAAATGTATCCGGGAGCTCCAGCTCAGAATCCGGATCCAAGAACTACTGATGATAAATTCATGATGGAATTCGTAACTGAAGATGTAGAATCTGTAAAGCAGTTGCTAATTGAAACTGGAGTTGAAGAAATAACTGTTAAAGACGCTTAAAATGAAAAAGAATGTATTAAGAATTACAGCAGTTTTAGGTTTAACAACAGTTTTGCTTAACTCTTGCGGACCAAAGGAGAACACTCCGTTGGTATACTTCCCGGACATGTATTTTCCGGTAGCTTATGATCCATTGATGAAAGCTCAGGATGCATATTCAGATCATGAAAATGAAATCCCTGCTTTTGTTAAAAATAATGGTGCAACAGGTCTTTCTCCAGTAGAAGGATCAGTAGCACAAAATAAAGATGGTATTTTTGAAGAAGGTTTAAAGCCAAAGAATGTTGACGAGTACAACGCAGGTTATGATGCTTCTAAAAAATTAACAGCTTCTCCTCTAAACCCAGCTAATGCTGCTAAGGATATTGAAAGAGGAAAAGTATTGTTTGACCACACTTGTGCCGCATGTCACGGAACAGGAGGTGATGGACAAGGACCAATTGTACAAACAGGTGCATTCTCTGGAGTACCAAACTATGCTGACAGAGAAATTACTGTAGGGTCTGTTCATTATGTATTAACAAACGGTAGAAACGCGATGGGATCTTACGCTGGACAGCTAAACCCTGGTGATAGATGGAGAGTGGCAATGTATGTGATGAGTGCTTTCAAAAAAGGCGCAGCAGCACCGGCAGCCGTAGCACCAGCAACTGAAACGACTACTGAAACTAAAAAATAAGAAAAGAAATGTATAGTTTTTCACCAAAATTAAAATCAACTTCTATAATACTTCTTGTTGTAGGTTTAGTTCTTTTCGGTATTGGTTTCTTTTTGAACAAAGGAATTTCTACTGAGAAAATAGAACACATGATGGAGGCTGTTCATGCTTCTGGTCATACTGCTCCTACACACTCAAGTGAAATGGTAGGACCTCAGGATCACAATGCTCATTTAGAGCATGCAACAATGCAGGTTCATAATTCGCCTTTAGCATCCATACATTTCGTAGCTGTATTCTTCTTCGGAGTAAGTTGTGCAGTATTATTTTTCTACTGTATTCAGCATGCAGCACATGCAGGATGGCCAATTATCATTACAAGAGTAATGGAGGCTATTGCTTCTTATATTCCTTACGGAGGTGCTATTCTAGTAATAATTATGCTATTGAATATTTTCCACCAAGGTCACTTATTCCACTGGATGGATCCGGATTTAACAAATCCAGAATCTGCACATTTCGATGTGATTTTATTTGAAAAGAAAAGATTCTTAAATATTCCTTTCTATGCTATCAGAACTCTTATTTATGTGATAGGTGCTTCATTCTTTGCATGGAAACTGAAAGCTCAATCTAAGAAAGTAGATGACACGAACTCAAAAGTAGAGTATCAAATGCTTTACAGATGGGCGGTAGGATATATTGCATTCTTCGGATTTGCTTCTGCAGCTTGGGCTTGGGACTGGTTGATGTCTATTGACCCTCACTGGTATTCTACAATGTATATCTGGTATTCAATGGTTAGCTGCCTTTCAAGTGGTATTGCTGTTATCATTTTATTAAGTGTTTATCTTAAGAAAAATGGTTTCTTACCACAGTTCAATGACAACCACTTACACGATTTAGGAGTATTCCTTTTCGCTACAAGTATGCTTTGGACATATACATGGTTCGCACAGTTCATGCTTTACTGGTATGCAAACGTACCGGAAGAGGTTAACTACTTCTTCGGAAGATTCCAACACTATGGAACAACGTTCCTTCCAATGCTAATCGTTAACTTCTTATTACCTTTATTGGTATTAGTAAGTAGCAGCATCAAGAGAAACTATAAAGTAGTAACAACAATGGCTGTTGTAGTTATTTTAGGTCACCTTTTAGATTATTTCAATATGGTAATGCCAGGAACGGTAGGACCTTACTGGAACACTCCTGAGGTATTCCTATTAATAGCAGGAGCGGTTTTATTTGTTGCAGGACTATTTATGTTTACTGTATTAACAGCTTTATCAAAATTAAAGTTGATTCCTACAGGAAACCCATACTTACATGAATCTGAAATTTATGAGTATCCTTTCTAAGGACTTGTAACACAATAAACTCTAAAAGACTGATTGTTTAAGCAATCAGTCTTTTTTTATGTTCAAAATATGCCGGTTATTTTTCTCCAACAATTTCAAATGAAAACTCCAGAAAAAACAAAACAAAAAATAAAATCCACTATTAATAAAGGTTTTAGTAAATTTGCAACAAACCAAATAAAAATGAAAAAGTTTTCTTTTCTACTTGTTTTCAGTCTGTTGCTTTTTACAGCATGTAAGAAAGATCATGTAGATGCTACGAATACTAAAACGCTGCAGTCAAGTATTAATGATATGACTTCCAGCCTACCAACCATTAAACAGATTAAGTTTAATGAAGCTCTTTATATCCTTAAAACATTTGGCGTGGAAGCAGATGGGGATGTAAATGAGCTAAAAGCTCTTGGAAAACTGATTAACGGGAAAAAAGTTCCTGAAATCATGACCTTAGCTGACGAAGTTGCACAGAAAAATGGAATTGAATGGGCTAGTTCTGCCCCACCATCATTAGGTGAAATGAATATCTTTGGTGATGATAAAGCCAAGGAAAGTGATCCTAATGACGTGAAAGCAGGAGCATTAAGCCTTGTGACCAGACCAACAGGAGACGATGGAAGCGGTGCACCAACATCCATCCAGATCGTTCCAAGATTAGTAGATGCAGCAGGAAATCCTGTATCATTTACCGGAGCAGGTCTGGAAGCTACATTAGAAGTTTTCAGCAATGGAGTAAGACTTTCTACTGCTAAAAACCTGATGCAGGATAATAACTTTAAAGGATTCAATCTTAAGTTCTCCTCTATTCCGGCTTCAAAAGTAGTAGATAACAAAATTGATATCACTGTTTCTGTAAAAACAACGGCAAAGACATTCAAAATGTCTAAAATCGGATTGGATGTAAATGCAGCAGCCCTGAAAGTTCCTGCCGTTCCAAAAACAGATACAACGGCAGTTCCGCAACAACCAAGTGCGGTAGTAGACCCTAATAATCCGGGTACCACTACTCCACCTGCTACAACGGATCCAAGTACAGTAACCCCTACAGCTCCGGCTACTCCAAAACAGCCGACTGCAGATCCTAAAAATACAGTAAGCAAGTTCCTGAACAGTGTAAGTTCTCAGAATTTAAAAGCGGCTTATGAAACGTCCAATAACCCAAGCTGGGGAAGTTATGAATCATTCTCTAACCCTAACTCTGGTTTTGGAGCCGTTAAAAATGTAAGTGTTAAAAATATTACAACAAGTGCCTCTAATCCTAACGGAGCGAGTGTAAATGCTACTTATGATGTAACGGATAAAAATGGTAAGACAACCTCATTAAAGGTAACTTTCGGACTTAAAAATGTAAACGGAGACTGGAAAATTTCCAGCTATAAAATCAACCCATAAATAATGGCTTCAGCAGAATTAATCAAAAGACTAGAAGAAACAATTGAAAATATTCCTGACTTTCCTATTCCGGGAATTCAGTTTAAGGATATATCGCCCATTTTTTTAGATCCGAAACTTTATGAAGATGTCATTGCAGACCTTGCTGCTTTCAGTAAAGGAAAAGTAGATGCAGTATGTGGAATAGAAAGCCGTGGTTATCTTTTTGGAATTGCGATTGCTGTAGCATTAGAAGTTCCTTTTATCTTAATCAGAAAAGCTGGAAAGCTTCCCCCGCCAATCATTTCAGAAAAATATGACCTGGAATATGGAAGCGCAATTATCGAAACCCGTGAAGGACAGATAAAACCAGGACAAAGAGTACTAATCCATGATGATCTTTTAGCAACAGGAGGAACAACTGAAGCTGCTGCTAAATTAGTAGAAAAACAAGGTGCTACTGTTTCTCAATTCAGTTTCCTTATTGGTTTAAAAGGTCTGAATGGCGATGAAAAGCTGAAGAAATTTGGTGCAGAAGTCTACCACATTTTAGAATATTAATCTATATCAATAAAAAATAATGCCTCGAAAACTATGTTTTCGGGGCATTTTCTATAGTAACAGTTGATAATTCATAACATTTATATAACAATGCTCTAAAAGTATTTTGTAAATCTCTAAGAAACAATTAAATTTGCAATTCAATTTTTAAAAACTTATGGCAAAATTGGGAAAGAATGCTCAGAATGAGCAAGAAGGTAAAGAAACAGTTGAGTTCTTCAAAGACCTTGACAGAGAGGCCTTAAACACTGAGAGATTTCTTGAAAAATATTCAAAACCTTTAGGGATTGTATTTGGAGTTTTAGTTTTAGGAGTTTTAGGATTCTTTGGATATAAGCAATTTGTAGTTGCGCCTAAAAATGCTGAAGCTGTAAAAAGCTTCCTTGCTGCTCAGAAAAATCTTACAGAAAATAAAAACGCAGAAGCTTTAGGAGGAAAATCTGCTGCAAACCCAGGTTTCATCGGAACTTCTAATGAATATTCAGGAACAAGCATCGGACAGCTATCTGCTTACAATGCTGGTTTATTGAAATTCAAAGAGGGAAAATTCCAGGAAGCTTACGATCTTTTAGATAAATTCTCTTCTGACAACAAAACGCTAATGGCTATGAAATATGGAGCTATGGCTGATGCAAAATCAGGATTGAACAAAAACGACGAAGCTTTATCGTTATTAGACAAAGCAGCGACTGCTTCTGATGATCCTTATACTACTTATTTCTTCACAAGAAAAGCAGGTATTGTAGCATTAGGATTAAAGAAAAATGCAGATGCTAAGAAATACTTCTCTGCAATTGACGAGAAATACCAGGATTATGACAACGGAATGTCTGATTCTTACATTGAAATGACTAAATATTACTAAAAAATGGCAACAGTTAATCTTTCCGATTACAAGCCACTTCATATAACTAATGCCGAAGATTTTTCTATCGGCATTGTTTTTTCTGAGTGGAATGATTTTGTAACATACAATCTTCGTGATGCAGCTTTAGAAATTCTTGAAAAAGAAGGTGTAAAGGCAGAAAACATTAAGCTTTTCCCTGTTCCCGGAGCTTTTGAATTAAGCTATGCAAGCATGCAGCTTTGCAAAGAAAGAAAATTCGACGCTGTAATTTCTATCGGATGTGTGATTCGTGGAGAAACCCCTCACTTCGATTATGTTTGTTCTGCTGTAGCACAAGGAATCAAGGATTGTAACATCATGACCGATACCCCTACGATCTTCTGTGTACTGACAGATGATACCAAAGAGCAATCTATTGCAAGAAGCGGCGGAGACCTTGGAAACAAAGGAGTAGAAGCAGCAGTAACAGCTTTAAGAATGATTGATTTCAAAAAGAAATTATCTGATAAAAAAGGAAACATCGGTTTTGGACATTCTTAATTCGGTGACCCCTTTAACAATATAATTGGACTATTTTTTAATAGTCCTTTTTTGTTGGAAGATTTCAGAATAAAGACAAATTCATTAAACATCTGTTTAAATCACATGGAATAAGTCTTAAAATCTTATTAATAAATGTCAGGTTTTGCTTTTTTTGACTTAAAAGTTGTATACAACAACTATCTTTGTGAAAATCGTATAGACCATAAATCCATGTTTCTAAAAAAAATAAAACCTTTCCTATATTTAGGAGTTTTTTATCTGATTATTTCATTGATAATAAGGACAGTATTCTTTTTCCATCCTATCACCACAGCCAGTTTTGGATTTTTTGAGATTATTAAAGTACTGTTTGTAGGCCTTATCAACGATATCTTTGTTTTTATCCTCGCCAGTTCCATCCTTGCGCTCTACTTTTTATTCCTCTCCAATTCTAAATATAAAAAACCCTATGGGTATATTATTTTTGGAGCCTTGGTCGCATTTTTCCTGTATATCTGGCTTATTCCTAATAATATTTTCAAACAATACGGAGGCTCTGTAACCGAAGTAGCGCTTTCCTTTGTAGGAGTAAAAACATTCTTATTTGGTTTAATGCTTTTCCTTCCTACTCAAAGAATTAAAATCCGTAATGTTTTATATTTTATCACATTATTACTGTATGTGCTCCTTATCATCTTCAATGGAGTAAGTGAATACTTCTTTTACAATGAATTTGGAGTACGTTACAATTTTATTGCAGTAGATTACTTAATATATACCAACGAGGTTATTGGAAATATCATGGAAAGCTACCCTGTTATTCCTTTATTTTCAGGGATAATGATTGTTACATTAACCATTACCTGGTTTATCTATAAAAAGACAAAAGATGAATTACTGGAGTTACCTGATTTTAAACAGAAACTGATCTTATTAGGGTCTTTTGCTGTACTTTGTGCCATTAGTTTACTGACTCTTCCATCATTAATGGAGATCAAATCAGACAATGTTTTTGCTGATGAAATTGAAGCAAATGGACTTCCTAAATTTTACTGGGCTTTTACCCATAATGAACTTGACTATTTCCAGTTTTATTCACAGCTTAATCAACAGCAGGCAGAAAAAAACTTCCTAAGCCAATTTCCACAACATACGTTAGCAAGAAATATTGTGGCAGAACAGCCGGAAGCAAAGAAAAATGTAGTCCTGATCTCTATCGAAAGTCTTTCCGCAGATTTCTTAGAACATTATGGCAACACTCAAAAAATTACTCCTTTCCTGGATAGTCTTGCAGATAAATCTATGATGTTTACGAATCTATATGCTACAGGAAACAGAACCGTTCGTGGATTGGAAGCTTTGACTCTTTGTATTCCTCCTACCGCAGGAGAAAGTATCATCAAAAGAAATGATAATAAAAACAAGTTCACTACGGGAAATGTATTCAAATCAAAAGGATATGATGTTAAATTCCTATACGGCGGTTACAGCTATTTTGATAATATGCAGGATTTCTTCGCAGGAAACGGATATGATATTGTAGACAGAAACAACTTTAAACCGGAAGAAATTACTTTTGCCAATGTTTGGGGGGTTGCAGATGAAGATATGGCCAGAAAAGCCATTCAGGTCATGAATGCTGAAGCGAAATCAGGAAAACCATTCTTTAACCATTGGATGACGGTTTCCAACCACAGACCTTTTACCTATCCTGATGGAAGAATTGATATTCCCGGAACTTCAAAATCCCGTGAAGGGGGTGTGAAGTACACGGATTATTCTCTAAAACTGTTTTTCGACATGGCAAAGAAACAGGATTGGTATAAGAATACAGTCTTTGTGATCGTTGCAGACCACTGCGCTTCCAGTGCCGGAAAAACGGAACTTCCAATGGATAAATACAGAATTCCTGCGATGATCTTTTCAGAAGGATTTATACAGCCTCAGAAGTTTGATACATTGATGTCGCAGATTGACCTTATGCCTACTCTTTTCGGATTGCTAAATTTCAGCTACCAATCTAAATTTTTAGGACAAGATGTTTTCAAACCGGAATTCCAGCCTAAAGCTTATATTGCTACTTACCAGGATCTTGGCTTTGTAAAAGACAATCGTTTAACCATTATTTCTCCAGTAAAGAAAGCAAAACAATATTCTCTTGAGCTGGAAAAAAGTGATTTGGCTCCAGAGTTTAAGTTGTATTATAATGAAAAGTTGTTGAAAAACACAGATCAGAAACTCGTAGATGATGCTATTTCAGCCTATCAATCAACATCTTATTGGTTGAAAACTAAACAACTTAACCGGTAAAATAATTCTTTCTTAAAATCACCAATATTGGATATTTTATTATATTTGAAAGAATAAAACATTAACCAAAATCAAAAAATTCAAGAAGAGAATAAAGAAACTGTAAATGAATGCAGCGCTTATTAACGTATTGAGTTTTATACTTTAAGATATTATGAATTATTATTCATTTTTAAATAAGAGGATGGTGTTCATCCTCTTATTTTTATTTTCAGGAGTGGGAGCCCAGACACTTACCATCATTAATAACTCAGGTAACCCTATCATTATAAAAAATGGCAAAAAGGAAGTTACTCTCAACAACCGTGATAAAAAAGAGTTTACAGAAACTAATAACGTTTCCATAAATATCCTCAATGAATTTGTTCAAAATATTACTCTGTTTCTTGAGCCCAAAGAAAAATTAAATATCACCATAGAAAAGGATAACAAGTTTGTTTATACAGGAGATCAGGCTGAACGCCATGAATACCTTACCCAACAATTAAGTGTAGATACTTTTGGAAAAATAAGTACTTACGAACAAATAGGTCAGAGAAGAAATAACGGTGAATTAAAAAATGTCTCAGAATTGCTGCTTGTAGACATTTTAAGGAAAACCCAATTACCTAATATTATTATTTCTCCGGAGGATACAACCTCCATAAGAAGATTAAAAAATTATATTAAATATAATTGGCTTTATACCTTATTTACAACGATCAATCATCAGGATAAACACTTCAAAAAAGAAGCGCTTAATTATTATTACAAAAAATATATAGAAACAGATATCCCAAAATTCAGCTGTGCGACATCTTTACAATATCGTGTCATTGAGGTTATAGCAAAAAATAAATCTCTATTGCCGGCAGAACTCCCTACTTACCCTATTGTTGAGCATACTGATGATGACACAATTAACCAGTATCTGCCACAAAACTGTCAAAAACAATATTTTCAGGAGAAATATAACTACCTTAATCATATTGAGGGACACAATAAAGAATATTACAAAAGAATCCTGAGGGAAAAATTCAATGAATAATAAATAGAAGCATTCACAACTTAATAAACGGTTGTAAACTTTAATTTTATAAATTTACGACACAAAAACATATTATTATGAGATGGACAGACGACAGAGGCGGCAACGTTGAGGATCGCCGTGGCTCCGGAGGAGGCGGCGGTATGATTGTAGGTGGCGGACTCGGAACTTTAATTATAGCAGCCATTGTTTTCTTTTTGGGAGGTGACCCTTCTGGGATATTGAATTCCGGGAGCATACAATCTTCAGGAAATACAGGAGAAAGAAGAGAACTTTCTGTACAGGAAAAAAAGATCGGGGAAATGGTTGATATGATGGCCGGATGGAACTCCCAAACCTGGAGCCAGATTTTTAAAGAAAATGGAATGAACTATACTGATCCTAAAATTGTTCTTTTCGAAAGTACAACGAATTCCGGATGTGGTACAGCGCAGTCTGCCATGGGACCATTTTATTGCCCTGCTGACCAGAAAATCTATATGGACATGGAATTTTTCGGGGAACTCCAACAAAGATTTGGAGCTAAAGTCACTGAGTTTACTGTAGCTTATGTTCTTGCTCATGAAATGGGACATCATATACAAACGCTTTTAGGGACTACACAAAAAGTAGATGCCTTAAGAAGAAGCGGAAGATATTCTGAAGCTGAAATGAACAGGGTATCTGTAGCTACGGAGCTACAGGCAGATTTTTATGCCGGAGTTTGGGCTAAACGTACTGATGATACTAAAAAAATTCTGGAACCAGGAGATATTCAGTCTGCTATAGATGCTGCAGAAGCTGTAGGTGATGACAATATCCAAAGAAGAGGACAGGGATATGTCAATCAGGAAAGCTTTACCCACGGGTCATCTGCTCAGCGTAAAGAATGGTTTATGAAAGGATATAATACCGGAGATATCAGACAAGGGGATACTTTCAATCAACTTTTAAAATAGTCAATAGACTTACATTATAAAATAATCGCCAGCGAATGATTTCACTGGCGATTTTATTTATTGCAATTCGATTGGATTTGTATTTTTCTTAGCTTCTTCTTTTACCCTTTCTTCCATTCGTTTTCTCATCTCAGCAGGATCCTGATTGCCTCCCCCTTGACCTCTTCCACCACCGCCAATTCGCATTGGAGAAGAAATTCCTCCAGATCCCTGAGTCATAAAAGACATCGGATCTGTTTTAAACTTTTGTTGTTGTTTTACAAAATCACTTCTTTTTACTTTTAAGGTATTTCCAAACTGGTTTAAAGCAGGAAGTTCTGCAATCTTGTAATTCTTCATCAGATCAAAAGAATAATCTCCTTTATCATCCTCAACTTTTACAATCAGTCCCGGAAGTCCGCCAAATTTATAAGGTCCATCTTGATAGGGTAGATCTGTAGTAAACCAGGCAGTCCATTTTCTTCCTGCAAAATCTGCTTCTGCCTTCTGAACCTTATACTCCCCTATTTTTCTGGTTTCTGAGGAAATTTTCCAATTTAAAGGCCTGTCTTCTTCATAAGAATAAATATCCCGTCCTATTCTGTCTTTAAAATAAGTTTTTTGGTTAGCTTTATCTTTTTCTACAGAATAATTGATATTGGACCTCAGACCTTCCATCTGATCCCTGTTAATACTTCCTCTTCCACCGCCGCCTTGAAAGGCTTTCTGCATAATGGAATCTCTTTTAATTCTGTTTTCAGAGTAAAAAACAGATTTATCCTGAGAAATATCAAGATATGCATTTTCAGTTTTTATATCTGCTTTATTTTCAGCATCCGGCTTCATCGTTACCTGATACACAAATCGGTTGGCTTGTGCAGAAACCTGTTGTATAAACAATGCCAGAGCAATAATACTTAATTTTTTCATTTATATTTTTTTATTTAATTCAACTCAATTGGGTTTTGGTTCTGCCCTATCCCGTTTTTAAAAGAAAGATCACTCATATTGGCAGTTGACATCGGAAAATCCTGTCCATTATTGCCCATTCCCCGGTGCATTCCTCCGCCTGAATGACCGCCGCCTCTCATGCCACCACCATTCATTCCGCCTCCATGTCTTCCGCCTCCATTAAAATCCATAGGCTTCTCACCAGAAGCTCCATTTCCTGCCATTATTTTACGGTTTTTTCCAAATTCCAATTCTAATGCCGCTTTATCTCCATGAAAATTTACTCTTGTACTTTGCTTCGCCTCTGTACTGATTGATTCCTCAAAAGCATTATTAATGGTTACTTTTTGAACCAGATCAAACTTATAATCTCCCTTATCGTCTTCCAGTTTCACAATCAGTCCCGGTAATCCTGAAAACTTATAAGGTCCATCAGAAACAGGAATATCTTTTGTAAACCAGGCAGTCCAGATCCTGCCTCCAAAATTAACCTCCGCTTTTTGCGCTGTATATCCGTTTTGTTTTTCTACAATATTGGAAACAGTCCATTTTACAGGTCTGTCTTCCTGATAATAAATTTGTTTCCCGGCTACTTTATCATAATAGTACACTTTTTGTTCCGGAACATTCTTAATAATAAAATATTCAAAAAAAGTAGGTTCAGCAGATCTTCTTCCCTCCAGTTTTGAAAAATCTTTTTCTTCTTTTTTATGAGTTTCTTTTACTTGCGATTTAAAAGAAGCCAAAAGAGAATCCCGTATTAATTTATTCTCACTGATAAACAAAGACCTATTGTTTTTAATATCCAGAAAAGTTCTTTCACTTTTCATACTTACCAGATTAATGGAGTCCGGATTCACCAGTGTTGCATATACGTATCTTATGGTTTGTCCATTAGACATTATGGCCGAAAACAATACACAAAAGACCAGCAGTTTTTGTTTCATGATTCATTTTCTTTATAGATAAAAAATAGAATTCAAGGTTAAAATCAAAAAGCAGATCCTTAGGTTTAAAGGAGAAAATTATGGAACTTTAACATAAATCACGAGACATTAAAATTGTCTATGAAGATCAGAATCATTAAAATAGATATCTTCGATTTGAGATTGCGGAAATTAGTTCGTATTTTTGCATCATTAAATCATTCTAAATAAATACAATGATAAAGGTATCAGACTATGCAAAGGAGAAAGCCATCCAGTTAATGACGGAAGATGGTTTTAACCCTGCTGAAGATTATATAAGAGTTGGGGTAAAAAGCGGCGGATGCTCTGGTTTAGAGTATGTTTTAAAGTTTGACAACCAAAAAACAGACACAGATCAGATTTTTGAAGATAATAACATTAAAATTATTATAGACAAAAAATCCATCCTTTATTTAGCAGGAACAACTCTTGAATATTCAGGAGGATTGAACGGAAAAGGGTTTGTTTTCAACAACCCGAACGCATCCAGAACATGTGGATGTGGAGAATCATTTAGTCTTTAGAGAAAAGACATAAGATACTAGGCATCAAGCAAAATTGAAGTCTAAAATCTGAAATCTAAAAAATTATAATGAGTAAATATACTGAAGACGATTTAAGAGTCGATCTAGAAAATAAAAAATATGAATTCGGTTGGGAAACCAAAATTGATTATGAAGATTTCCCGATTGGTTTAAATGAGGATATCGTCCGTGCCATCTCCGCCAAAAAAGAGGAGCCGGAATGGATGACTGAATGGCGTTTGGAATCTTTCAAAATCTGGTTAAAAATGGTGGAACCTACCTGGGCCAACATCAAATATGAAAAACCTGATTTTCAAGCGATCCGTTACTACGCAGCTCCAAAAGCAAAACCTGAATTGGAAAGCCTTGATCAGGTAGATCCTGAATTATTGAAAACTTTCGAAAAGCTAGGGATTAATATTGAGGAGCAAAAAAGACTTTCAGGAGTTGCTGTAGATATTGTAATAGACTCTGTTTCTGTGAAAACAACATTCCAGGAGACCTTGGCAGAAAAAGGAATTATTTTCTGTTCTATTTCTGAGGCTATTAAAAACCATCCTGATTTAGTAAGAAAATATCTTGGAAAAGTAGTTCCTAGAGGAGATAACTTCTATGCAGCATTGAATTCCGCAGTATTCTCTGACGGAAGTTTCTGCTATATTCCTAAAGGGGTAAAATGTCCAATGGAGCTTTCCACTTACTTCCGTATCAACCAGGCAGGAACAGGACAGTTTGAAAGAACGCTTGTCATTGCTGATGAAGGAAGTTATGTTTCTTATCTTGAAGGATGTACAGCTCCGTCAAGAGACGAAAATCAGCTTCACGCAGCGGTTGTAGAATTGATTGCGTTAGACAATGCTGAAATTAAATATTCAACGGTACAGAACTGGTACCCTGGTAATGAAGAAGGAAAAGGAGGGGTATTCAACTTTGTAACGAAAAGAGGTCTTTGTGAAAGAAATGCAAAAATCTCTTGGACGCAGGTTGAAACAGGTTCTGCTGTAACATGGAAATATCCTTCTTGTATTCTGAAAGGTGACAACTCCATCGGAGAGTTCTACTCTATCGCTGTAACCAACAATCATCAATATGCAGATACAGGAACAAAAATGATCCACATTGGGAAAAATACCAAGTCAACGATCATTTCTAAAGGGATCTCTGCAGGAAAATCTCAAAACTCATACAGAGGACAGGTAAAAGTAATGCCTTCTGCAAAAGGAGCAAGAAACTTCTCTCAGTGTGACTCTTTATTGATGGGTAATGAATGTGGAGCACACACATTCCCTTATATTGAAATTAAAGATCCTACTGCACAGTTGGAACACGAAGCAACTACTTCGAAAATTGGAGAAGATCAGATTTTCTATTGTAACCAGAGAGGTATTGATACAGAAAGAGCGATTGCGTTGATCGTAAACGGATTCAGTAAAGAAGTTTTAAATAAGCTTCCAATGGAATTTGCTATTGAAGCGCAAAAACTACTTGAAATTTCACTAGAAGGATCAGTAGGATAACAAAACATGGTAGCTACAGAAAGATTAATTTTAAGAAAACCTGCAAAAGAAGATTTTGAAAGATTCTTCGAAATTAATCATGATCCTGAAACCAATATTCATAACCCAGGCGGACCGATGAGTTTTGAAAAAGCAGAAAGTACATTTACCAGAATGCTTGATCATTGGGAAAACCATCGTTTTGGAAGCTGGGCAATTGTTGAAAAGGATAATCCTGAAAATATAATTGGTTTTGGCGGACTGAGCTACAGACTCTACGGAGAACAAGAAAAATTGAATTTAGGCTATCGTTTTGCTTCCCAGGCATGGGGGAAAGGATATGCTACAGAATTCACAAAGAAAGCTATAGATTTTGGATTGAATGAAGACAATAAAGAAGAAATATTTGCCATTGTCCGTCCTAGTAATCTAGCTTCTGTTAAAGTTTTGGAAAAGGCAGGTATGATCAAAATCGGGACTCTAAATGATGTTCCTGGTCAACCTGAAAGTTTAGTATATAGAATTCAAAAATAATTTGTTTAAGCAAATAAAATGTTAGAAATTAAAAACCTTCACGCCAAAATTGAAGATGGCGCAGAAATATTAAAAGGGATTAACCTTGAAATAAAACCAGGAGAAGTTCACGCTATTATGGGGCCAAACGGAGCTGGTAAGTCTACCCTTTCTTCTGTAATCGCAGGAAAAGAGGATTACGAAGTGACAGGTGGAGAAATCTTGTTCCAGGGAGAAGATATCATCGAAGATGCTCCGGAAGACAGAGCACACAAAGGAATCTTCCTATCTTTCCAATATCCAGTGGAAATTCCGGGAGTTTCTGTAACGAACTTCATCAAAGCTGCTTTAAACGAAACAAGAAAAGCAAATGGATTGGAAGAAATGCCGGCAAAAGAAATGCTTGCATTAATCCGTGAAAAATCTGAAAAATTAGGCATCAAAAAAGATTTCCTTTCAAGATCATTGAACGAAGGATTCTCCGGAGGGGAGAAGAAAAGAAATGAGATCTTCCAGATGATGATGCTGAACCCTAAATTGGCTATCCTTGATGAAACGGATTCAGGATTAGACATCGATGCATTAAGAATTGTAGCGGATGGGGTAAACCACTTTAAAAATGAAGGAAACGCAGTCCTTTTGATTACTCACTATCAAAGATTGCTTAACTATATTCAACCTGATTTCGTTCACGTTTTAGCTAATGGAAAAATCATCAAAACAGGTGATAAATCTTTAGCATTAGAGCTTGAAGAAAAAGGGTACGACTGGCTTCTTAACTAAGAAGAAACATTATTTCAGAGATTAAAAACTTTCGCGGTCATTCATAAATGTAGCAAAAAAAGAATCTCTAATATTAAAAATTGGATTTCACTGTTTCTCGGAACAGCAATATTTTTAGTTCAAAATAAAAAGAAAAAATGGTGCAAACCACAGATATACCAGTAATGGCATTAAAAGAACAAATCATCGAAAACCATCATGAGTTTTTGGAGAGTCTTCGTCACAGATTTCTGGATGACAATAGAAAAGCTGCTCTTCAAAAGTTTGAAAACATGGGTTTTCCGACAAAAAAAGACGAAGAATATAAATATACCAATCTAAAGGAGATCACGGAAAAAAGCTACAACTTCTTCCCGAAAGAAAGCCACAATATCACTAAAGAGCAGTTTGATGAATTGCATCTTGGAGAAGAAAATTTTGATTGGATTGTTTTTGTAAACGGTAAACTTCATAAAGAACTTTCAAAAGTTTCTATTGAAAATGTAGAATTTCTGTCATTCAATTATGCGTTGAATGATGACAAACATAAAGAGGTATTTGAAAAATATTTCAATACAATTGCTTCCAAAGATTTAGCTTTCACCAACTTAAATCTTGCGTACTGCAAGTATGGTTTCTTCCTGAAGGTGCCTAAAAATGTAGTGATTGAAAAGCCTATTCATGTTTTCTATATTTCTCAAAATCAAGAAGAAAACACATTCTACAATACAAGAAACTTACTAATTGTAGAAGATGGAGCGAAAGTTGAAGTTATTGAAAGTCACCACAATTTTGATGACACTTATGTGTTAACGAACTCTGTGACAGAAATCTTCACTTATCCAAATGCAAAAGCAGACTGGCACAAACTTCAGAACGACAATAATACTTCTTACCTTGTAGATCATACCTTCGCAAAACAGGAGAAAGACAGCTTAACCACTGTGAATACATTCTCTTTTGGAGGAAAATTGGTAAGAAATAACCTTGATTTTATTCATAATGGATCAAATATCAATTCATTCATGAACGGAATCACAATTATCGGAAAAGATCAGTTGGTAGATCATCATACTGCTGTTCACCACAATTTCCCGAACTGTGAAAGTTATCAGAACTACAAAGGGATCTTCGATGGTAATGCCCACGGAGTTTTCAACGGAAAAGTTTTTGTTGATAAAATCGCTCAGAAAACCAATGCTTATCAACAGAATAATAACGTATTGCTAAGCGAGGGAGCAAGTATTGATACCAAACCTCAATTGGAGATCTTTGCGGATGATGTAAAATGTTCTCACGGATGTACAGTAGGTCAGCTTAATGAAGATGCCCTATTTTATCTGAGAGCGAGAGGAATCTCTAAAAAAGAAGCACAGGCACTACTTTTATATGCCTTTGCTAATGATGCCATGCAAAATATCGATATTGAACCTCTAAAAGAGAAAATTTCAAAGCTTTTAGCTGAGAAATTGGAAGTAGATATAGAATTTTAATTCTTATATAATTGACAATAAAAAAGCACTTCTTACGAAGTGCTTTTTATATTTATACCCTTTTGGGCTATTTCTTTAACCAGCTTTGGTTATCCTTATTTTCTGAACGTTTCTTTCCGTTATCAAAATTATAAGCTAAACCTACTCCTAACGTTTGCTTCAACTGGGTTTTCCATATCTGGTTATGGTCATACAACAGATCCAGTGTCACATTCGTAGAGATATATTTATTGATCTTCATACTTAAAATTCCGCTATATCCAAGCACTAACCTTTCCGGATGGTCCAGGTAGTTTGAAAATACGGATGCTGTGTTAAGCAAAGTGATGTTCTCCATAATTTTCAGCTTATACATGGCTGTTCCCAAGAAACCGAACTGGAAAAGAGAAGAATCACCATCATTTTTAAGTCCATAAGTTCCTGCTTTTTGAAGATCTTTATCCAAAACAAAGGTCCATCTGGCATTTGCAGGACGTAGTGTCACGGTAAGATTATCATCCGGACGATAAGTAACCCCTGCCCCAACGCTCAAGTAACCAGGTGCCATAAAGTTTGAAATTTTCTTTGCATCAGGATTGTTACCATCTTCATAACCTGGAGCAAATTGGGTCTGAATACCCATACCTCCGGAAATATACCAATGTTTGGCAAACTCTCTACCATAGTTTGTAGATAAGTTAATAACATCCTGAGTTTTTCTTACTCCGGTACCTTGTGTGTTGTTTTGTCCGTAACCAAGAATAATGATGTTTTCCCAAAGGTCTTTACCTTTTTCATAAGTAAGATTGTAATTGACACCCGCAAGCCATCCTACGTTGTTGGCTCCACCACCTACCCAGTTTGAAAAGGCAGCCTGGTTAAGCATTAAAGTATTTTGTCCCTGAATAGACCAGGCCTTAACAGTGTCTGCTGCAGGAGCATCGGTTTTTGTTTCCTGAGCCATGGCCATAGCTCCAAAAGAAACGGAAACGATCAATAAAACTTTTTTCATAATTAACGATTTCCTACAAATGTATAAATAATAATTTACGCCAAGATAAAACTCACATTAAAATGAATTGCTCTTAATTAAAAACACGGTGATAACAAAATGAAAATAAATCACTTAAATAATCATCCCACACGCAGCAAACTTAAAACAACTTAAAATCTTAACATTTAAACTAAGGAAAAAAGCACCTCATTGCTGAAGTGCTTTTATGATTGAATTCTGATTGTTGATTTATTTTTTAATCCACCATTGGCTGTCTTTACGATCAGAACGTTTTACCCCATTATCCAATGTATAGGCAAATCCAATTCCCAGCGTCTGCTTTAACTGTGTTTTTTCAATCTGATTATGGTCATACAGTAAATCTAATGAGATATTGGATGAGATATATTTGTTAACTTTTAGATTCAGAAGCGCTCCATAAGCCAACACCAGTCTATCCGGTCGATCCAGGTAATTGGAAAAGATTGAAGCTGTATTTGTTAAATGAACATCTTCCATGATTTTCAGCTTATACATTGCTGTTCCCAGGAAACCGAACTGGAAAAGAGAAGAATCACCGTCACTTTTCAAACCATAACTGCCTGCAAACTGAAGTTCTTTATCCAAGACAAACGTCCATCTGGCGTTGGTAGGACGTAGAGTGACCGTAAGATTGTCATTAGGCCTGTAAGTGATACCCATCCCGAGGTTCATATAGCCCGGAGCCATAAAGTTTGAAATTTTCTTTGCTTCCGGATTATTTCCATCCTCATATCCCGGAGCAAATTGAGACTGAAAGCCTGCTCCTAAAGAAAAGTACCAACTCTTGGAAAACTTTCGCCCGTAGTTTGTAGAAACGTTGATGACGTCTTGGGTTTTTCTTATTCCCAACCCTTTAGTATCATTCTGTCCATATCCTAGGACAATAATATTTTCCCAAAGATCATTGTCTTTTTCATAGGTAATATTATAATTAGCACCAGCCAACCAACCAACGTTATTGGCTCCTCCTCCTACCCAATTTGAAAAGGCTGCCTGATTAATCATTACAGTGTTTTTTCCTAATACTGACCAGTATTTTACTGTATCTACCTTCACGGAATCTTTTTTCAACTCTTCTTGTGCACTTGCATAAACCCCCATAAATATGGAAAGAATCAATAAAAACTTCTTCATTACTCTAATAATTTCAATGCAAAAGTATTAATATAATTTTTTTTAAAGGTAAATTTAGCCTTAAACAATATACTTTTTCTAATTTTCAACCCATTGACAACAAAATACTTCAATGAAACAAATGCCAAAATAAAAGGTTTAAAAGTTAAATTTAATACCTTTTGTCTTAAAATCAGGGAAGTATAAATAATTTCATCGACAAATTTTCCGAAATTTATCATTGGCTTTTGATTTGACATACAATCTCCATGTTTAAAAATGTAATTTCCAAAAAAGCGATTATATACCCTTTGCTAATGCTCTCTGCAATGTGGTTCGGATATTTTTTACAAATGCATGGCTTTTTTGGAAGTTGCTTCGGAGCCATTATTCCATTGGTACCGGAAGGACTGCTGGGAATCCTAACCTCTCCTCTATTACATGGAAATATAGACCATATCATAGGAAACTCTATCCCTATAGCAGCATTGATGTTTCTGTTGTATCAATTCTATCCCCTAGTGGCCAATAAAGTATTCTTTATCGGATGGATTGCAACAGGACTTTTGGTATGGCTGCTCCCTCCTATTGACATCATGACTGGCGAATATATGTATACCTGTACCATCGGAGCCAGTGGTGTAGTATATGTATTAGCCTTTTTCCTCTTCTTCAGTGGGGTTTTTAAATGGAATATGAAATTTCTGACCATTTCCTTACTGGTTGTTTTATATTATGGGAGTTTAGTATGGGGAATGCTTCCCGAGGAACTGTTCTATAATATGCAGGAACCTAGTAAAATATCATGGCAGGCTCACCTTTCCGGAGCGATTGTAGGAAGTATCATCGCTTTTGCTTTTAAAAATGTAGGGGAGAAAAAGAAAAAATTCATCTGGGAATATCCTAATTATTACAGTGAAAAAGATGATAAACTTTGGCAGGAATATAAAGAAAACCACCCGGAAGATTTCATGGAACTCCCGTATAAAAAAAGAGATGATATATGGGATCATTTGGATGAATTAAGAGGAAAATAAAACTTATTTCATTACATTTGATAAAAAACACACATGATCTCCGAAGAATATTTATATGCCATCGCCTTGCGCGAAAGCAGTCAGATTGGCGACATCAATTTCCATAAACTTGTAAAAACCTTTGGTAGTGCAGAAAATGCATGGAAAAAAGCAAAAAGAGAATACAAAAAGCTTGAAGGTATAGGACAAAAAACAGTTGCTGATATTGGGAATGAAACCCATCTGAAATTTGCAGAAAAAGAACTGTTATTTTGTGAAAAAAATAGTATCCAGGTCAGATTAAGGCATCTGGATGAAGCTCCCTCCCTTCTTAATGAATGCATAGACGCTCCTGCTATTCTCTACCAAAAAGGAAACATTGATGAATCCCTTCAAAAGATTAGCTTGGTCGGAACCCGCAATATGACTTCTTATGGAAAACAGTTTATCATAGATTTTTTTGAAGCCACCCAATCTTCAAAATATGTTTCTGTGAGTGGTCTTGCTTTAGGAGTAGACAAAGAGGTTCATGAGCAGTCTATCTGTAGTCAGAAACCAACCATCGCAGTTCTTGCCCATGGTTTTGAGTTTTTATATCCTGCCAAAAACAGAAAACTTTCAGAAAAAATTCTCCAGGAAGGGGGTGTTTTATTAACAGAATTTTGTTCGGCAAGAAAGCCGGACCGTGAAAACTTTATTCAGAGGAACAGAATTGTGGCAGGACTTTCTCCTGCAACCATTGTAGTTGAAACGGGATTTGGTGGCGGATCTGTAAGTACAGCAACTTTCGCCAATGATTATAACAGAGAGGTCTTTGCTCTTCCGGGAAAGATTACCGATGTTCATAGCCAAGGCTGTAATCAATTGATTTTACACAATAAAGCTACTGCTATTTCTACCCTCAAAGATCTTATCAGTATGCTTGGCCTCCATAATCCAAAAGAAAAAATTGCTGAGCTTTTTCCTTATAGCGAAACAACAATACAATTAACTGACAATCAGAAAAATGTCTATCAATTTATTAAACAAAATCCACAGATTTCTCTGGACGATCTTGCACAGGAAATTGATCTTTCTTCGCATAAAATCTTACCGATTATTTTGGAATTAGAACTTTTAGGGAAAGTAAAATCATTTTCCGGGAGACAATTTATAGCAAATTAAGAATTAACGATTTCTTAATACTGCATTATTTCACACATAACATTTCATTTTTAATAAATTTTAATCATAAATTATTAATTTAATAATATTTCCAAACATTATTATTTAATTTTTAACAATCTTAAAATAGAGTGTTGTGAATCTTGAAAAAAAAATTAAATTTGTTGACAATAATATTCAACCTTAATATATGGAACAATATAATATTGACCAGAAAATCCAAGAGTTTATTGCAAAAATTGAAGCAAAAAATCCTAACGAACCGGAATTCTTACAGGCTGTAAAAGAAGTTGCCGTAACTGTAATTCCATTCATTGCTACGAGAAAAGAATATACCGGAATGAAGCTGCTTGAAAGAATGGCTGAAGCTGAAAGAATTATTATCTTCAGAGTTCCATGGGTTGACGATAAAGGAGAAATTCAGGTTAACAGAGGTTTCAGAATCCAAATGAACTCTGCTATTGGACCATACAAAGGAGGAATCCGTTTCCACCCTACTGTAAACTTATCAGTTCTTAAATTCTTAGCTTTCGAACAAGTGTTTAAAAACTCTTTAACGACTCTTCCAATGGGTGGAGGTAAAGGAGGTTCAGATTTTGATCCACAAGGAAAATCTGATATGGAAGTGATGCGTTTCTGCCAGGCTTTCATGACGGAATTATGTAAGCACATTGGTCCTGAAACAGATGTACCTGCAGGAGATATTGGTGTAGGAGCAAGAGAAATCGGTTACTTATTCGGACAATACAAGAAAATCAGAAACGAATTTACCGGAGTTCTTACAGGAAAAGGTCTTGCTTACGGAGGTTCATTAATCCGTCCTGAAGCTACAGGATACGGAGTGGTATACTTCGCTGAGCAAATGCTTAAAACGATCGGACAGAATTTCCAAGGAAAAATAGTAACTGTTTCAGGTTTCGGAAACGTAGCTTGGGGAGTTATCAAAAAAGCAACTGAGCTTGGAGCAAAAGTTGTAACACTTTCTGGTCCTGATGGATATATCTATGATAAAGATGGTATCAGCGGAGAAAAAATTGACTATTTATTAGAACTTAGAGCTTCTGGAAACAACAGAGCTGAGGACTATGCTAAAAAATATCCATCTGCTGAATTCCACGCTGGAAAACGTCCTTGGGAAGTGAAGTGTGACGTAGCATTCCCTTCTGCAACTCAAAACGAATTAGATTTAGATGATGCAAGAAAATTAGTTGAAAACGGATGTCTTTGTGTAACTGAAGCGGCTAACATGCCTTCTACACTTGACGCAATCAACTATTTCTTAGACAATAAAGTATTATTCTCTCCTGGTAAAGCTTCCAACGCTGGAGGTGTTGCTACATCAGGATTAGAAATGACTCAGAACTCTATCCGTCTTAACTGGACTTCTGAAGAAGTTGACGCAAGATTAAAGGAAATCATGATCGGTATCCACAAAGCTTGTAGAGACTACGGAAAAGACGAAGACGGTTATGTAAACTACGTAAAAGGTGCCAATATTGCCGGCTTCGTAAAAGTAGCAGAAGCAATGTTAGCTCAAGGAGTTGTGTAACATAAAAAGATAAAGGTTGGGAAAAACTCCCGACCTTTTTTGATATAGCCTGTTCCCGGGATAATGGGAAAAAAGTAAAAAGTGAAAGGAGAAAGCGCTGCTATATGCAGCGCTTTTTTTATTTTAAGTATTCGTCAATTTCTATACTCCGGTTTTCATTATTGGCATCTACTATAGCTTTCAGAATCATTTTAATCTGAGTTTTATCTATGATATGTTGATTAAAAAATACATACTCAATAGCTTTTGTATTTCTTATATCTTCTAATGGGTTTTTAGTAAGCAGGACTAAATCCGAATGGTAGCCTATTTTTATCTTCCCGGTTTTACTTTTCATCCATTGACCGGGCTCCACAGTAGCAGAATAAATGGCTTGTGAATTGGTCATTCCAGATTTAGATAATGATTCTAGTTCATCATGAAGAGAAAATCCAGGAACAACGGTTGCTACAGTAGCATCTGTTCCGGCCATAATGGGAACTTTATGATCTACCAGTGCTTTTGTCATAATATGAATGGCCTCTGCATAGGTCTTCCAATATGTTAATGATAATTTTCTTGCACCCGGATCATCTTTTCCATTATACTCATATCCATTTCTACCGGGCAGCCAGCCGGATTTGTACAATGGAGTTCCTTCAACAATCTTCGGATTGACATATTTTAATTCTATTTCTTTAAGTTTAGATTTTAAATTAAATCTTTGCCCTACAAAACTTTCACACAACCAAACCGTTGAAGTAACACTAATATCATTCTGTTTTAGGTTTTTCGCAATTTGGGCTGAACGTGCTTTTAAAAATGCAAGATATTCATTAGGATTTTTAGCTATTGACTTTCCAAAATCTTCAATAGTTTTCTTGGTTATTTCTTCAATATGAGCCACTTCTTTTTGACCCGATTGATAAAAGGTATCTAAATTAACCAAAGGGATATGACCAATCACCGGAATATTATTTTCTTTAGCAATTTCAAGTGTTGTTTTAAACATCTCCGGATTTACAAAACCATACATTTTAATAGCGTCATAACCTTGTTCTTTTATTTTTTTTATGGCTTTTTGAGCATCTTCTTTGTTTGAATAGTCGACGGCCTTCCTTGTCCAGGCATAATAATAACCCATCAATCCGCTTTCGCTATATATAGGCCGGGACGCAATAAACATTTGTGGACCGAGGCCATTTTTCTGTATTGACTTTCTCCATTCTAATACAACAGCCCTTCCTGCCATATCTCTAATATAGGTAACCCCATTCACCAGGTACAAAAATAAGTCATTCTTACTTTCTTGTAAATGAGCATGGCTGTCTACAAGCCCCGGAATAAGATATTTGTCTGTACCATCAATAAGAACAGCATCTTTATTTATAGCCAGGTTTTCACTTAATTGAACAATCATACCATCTTTAATGAGTACATCTTGGTTTTTAATGAAATGGGTACAATCCTCTGAAAGGACATTAGCATTTCTTATCTGAACGATTTGGGATGATTTTATAAATGAAGAAAAATCAATAACCTTAGTAGACTTGCCCATGACTTTATTTAATTCATGATCTGCCCAAATAAAAACACAAATAAGAACACCAAACAATGCTATAACCGAATACAGAACTCTCCTAATCCAAAGCTTTTTCATATATATTTATTTTTATTTGGAAGGCAAAATAAAAACAAAAAACCCTTTCTGTAAGGTAATTTCAGGGATTAGGTATGAAATATGCGGTTTTAGGTACGGAAATTATAAGGATAATAAACGTTCCCTGTAATTTTTAGAAACAGGAAGTTCAATTTGAGTAAGATAAATGGTATCTGCATTTTTCCAAGCTTTAAAATGGGATGGATTGATCAGGTGTGAACGATGGATCTGGATCAAAAAATCAAAGCTATTCTGAACTTTTTTAAGTGTACTGCGAATGAGTTTTACTTTTAATTCACTTCCATCCAGAAAGAAAATCTCAACGTAATTTTGTGAATTAGAAACACAAATCACATCACTTTTTTTTATTTTTAAAATATCCAACTTATTTTCACCTCTTATAATGATTGTATCTTCTTTTATAGGAATTAATGAAACAATATATATTCTTGCCAGAATAATTATGGGTGTTGAAATCAAAGCTGATTTAAGAATTATTACCTTCAAAAACTTAAAAAAATCATACCCTCCATTCAAAACAGGACTTTTATAAAAACAATAAGTACCAACCCAAAAAAGAAGCTGAAAAAAAAGAATACTTATTACTTCAAGTCCGATATTCCATTTTAATAGTTTATCATAAACCCTTTTCTGAAGAATAGCGATTATCCCATAACACAAGAATGCAATTACACTAAATCCTATACTAATTATTGCCCACATCTTAAAACTGATCGTTCCATCATCAAATGGTCTTATAAAAAAAGCGAAAATGAAAAGCCATATACTCAGGAAAATTCCTATCAGTAAATGATGCTTAATGGAAGGGTTTAGTCTTTTCATTAAAAAAATTAAGTTGGGCTCAAATGGTTGGGCTATATCTTTAAACCTGAAATATACGTAAATAATATACTGATTGATAACTAAAATCAAGTGCTTACAAAAAAATCCTGAAATACAAGATTCCAGGATTCAGACTAGTGTTTGCTAAAATACTATCACTTTTTCTTTTTAGATTTCTTTTCTTCTTTTGTTGCTTCCGCAGGCTTTGTAGCTTCCATCGTAGTTCCTGTACTAACAGTGGCTTCAGCGACAGGTGTTGCTGTTGAAGCTTCCGTTGTAGTGGTACTTTGATTCTTCCCATTAGTAGTGGTAGAACTCCAATCCGTTTTGGTTTCCGATGTCTGTGGTTGAGTTTGCGTTGTTGTTTGGGTATTAGTCGTGCTTTCAGCTGGCTTCTGAGTTTGTGTTTGAGCCGATACTGTGGTGACTCCGACTAATGCAAATGCTGCCGTTAAAAATAACTTTTTCATAATGTAATATTTAAATGATTGTTTAAACTAAACGAGACATCATTTATAAAAATTATACGTAAGTTACTTATTTAACGTACTTTATCATTTTTTAAGAAGAATTTACAAAAATATTTCAGTTGAAATTTTAAGGAAAACCGAAGCTGGATATGAAAATATGTCTTAGTTATAGGAGGCTTTTTTTCTTCATCCTTGACAAGGTTTAAAATCTTGACAAAGATTCCCGTTCTCCCTTCAAAATCACTTCGTTATATTCTTCATCATCTTTTCTACAAATTCAAAAGCGGCAGGACAAATCACTGTATTTTTCAGCATCAGATTATTGATCTGGTAGATCTTTTTACGGTCAGTATGAGGATATTCTCTGCAGGCTTTTGGTCTTACTTCATAGATGGAACAAGTATTGTCACCATTCAGAAAAAAGCACGGAAGGTTCTGTAACACCTTATCATTATCTTCATCCACTCTCAGGAATTTAGCTTCAAAATCAGCTGATTTCATACGGAGGTGTTTGGCAATACGCTCAATATCCTTCTCAGTATATAACGGGCCTGTGGTTTTACAGCAATTGGCACACTGTAAACAATCTATTTCGTCAAAAACTTCATCATGGGTTTCCTGTACGACATAATCAAGATTTTTGGGCGGCTTTTTCTTTAATCCGTCCAGAAATTTTTTATGTTCTTTCTGCTTTTGTAAAGCTTGCTTTTTATAAAAATCTAAATTCATTTATTCTTTATTTCCTACCTGCACCGGGAGATCAGCTCTTTGATATTCATTGATCTTATCCAGATCTAAAATGGTAGCGAGATTCTTTTTATCAGGATAATACATAGGAACAAATTTCGCCCCGTATACAATCTCACCCGTCACATACGAAGATCGCTGAACAACAGTATTTGAAAACACTTCATCAAATGCCCGTACCTGAACAATGATCTCGATATCTGTGCTTTTAAAATCGTCCTCAGAGAAACCGAAAAACGGTGAACTTTCATTTATTTTATGAACAACCGTCCAATTCAGAGCCAGCGTATTGATTTTACTTAAATGTGTTTCCAACCTGTAAAAATTGCTTTTAGGAACATCGTTCTCAATCACTTCGATAGCTGTAGACACAATCACATCAGCATCTGTCAGTGCATTGTTTTTATAAGGAGCTAATCTGAACATGAGAGCCGTACTTTCTTCAAAAGGTGCAATTACTGCAATATCTGAGAACCTTAAATAAGCTCTCGGCCTTGAAAATCTCCCATAGAAGAGTCCCGTTGCAATGGCAAAGGTAAGCAATCCCAGAAAAGCTTCAAAAGTAGCCACTAAACTAGCCAAAAAACCAACAGGAGCAATTCTTCCATATCCTACAGTAGTAAAGGTTTGTGAGCTGAAAAAGAAAACGTCAATAAACTCATTCAATGGGTCACTTTTATCTATTCCTGTAAGATGCTCTACTCCAATCAGGTAATAAATCATGGCAAATATGAGGTTAATCACAATATATGCTACGACGAGATACGAAATAAAACGAAATGAGGACAGATTCAGCATGGTATGATACCAACTAAGACTGTTGAAAACATTCACCCCTGTTCTCTTCACATTCGGGAGACCATCTTTATTGATGAATCTTCCTGAGGCATTGCTTCCGAAACCACTATTCTCAGTGTTTTTCTGGCGGATCTTTTTTCTGAATCCTCTTGTCATCTTATATTATTTGTTTTTCAATAACTTAATTACTTATTATTCACCTTATCGCGTTTCCGGATACAAAGATAAAATATTGTTTTCATGAATTTTATCAATTGAAACCTTTACTCATTCAATTTGATTTTACAGTAAATTTGGAATATGAAAAAGCTTGAATCAAGAGAAGATATTGAACATCTGGTGAACGCATTTTATGCCAAAGTAGTAAAAGATGAAACCATTAGTTTCTTCTTCAATGATATTGCTAAAGTTGACTGGGATAAACACCTTCCAAAAATGTATTCGTTTTGGGAATCTATTCTTTTTGGACAGATGACCTACAAAGGAAATCCGATGGGCGTCCATTTTCCGATTAATGAAATACAGGCTATGGAGCAAAAGCACTTCGACAAATGGCTTGAGCTATGGAGAACAACTATTGAAGAGAACTTCGTAGGTGAAAACGCTGATATGGCGATATACAAATCCGAGAATATTGCCAAACTGATGGCTTTTAAAATGGAATTGGCGAGAAGACTTTAGTAAGTTCCGGGTTTTTCGGAGTTCGGGTTCCGGGAGATGAAATTCATACTACGAGGCAGTTCTCTTTAAGGAACAATTACCGTAAAGATATAGGCAGCCAGATTCACTAATAGTACAGTTCCATACAGGATATTTGTTTTTCCCCGGCTTAATGAAAGCATTACGATAAATACCGATAAAGAAAGTAAAATAATATCTTTTTTATCCAATCCCAGAACTAACGGAATATCATAGGTAATACACACTACAGAAACTGCAGGAATCGTCAATCCGATACTTGCTAGCGCTGAACCTAGTGCAAGATTTAAACTGGATTGGATTTGATTGGCTCTCGCGGCACGTATTGCTGCAACACCTTCGGGAAGAAGGACAACAGCAGCAATGATTACTCCTACTAAAGATTTAGGAGCCCCTACACTCTGTACCATTCCTTCAATGGTATCAGATAGACCTTTAGCCATCAAAACAACGATAACCAGACAAACGACTAAAAAGCCAAAACTGATCAGTGTTTTAGTTAATGTAGGAATATAATGTTCTTCAGGATGTTCATCGGGAACAATAAAATAGCTTCTGTGTCTCACGGTCTGTACCATCAGGAAAACACCATAGATGATCAGACAGGCAATGGATACAAAAATAAGCTGTGCCTGATTGTAAAACGGTCCGTTAACGCTTGATGTAAAGTTAGGAAGAACCAGAGTAAGAATAAGAATTGAAACCGTACTCACCAAATAGGTTGTAGCGGAAGTTCTGGCAAAAAACTGTTCATGATATTTAACACCACCCACCAATATACAGATTCCCAAAATACCATTAAGAATAAGCATAACAGCAGCAAAAACGGTATCTCTGGCCAGCGTGATCGCCTGATCCCCGCCGGCAATCATCAGTGAGATAATTAGCGCTACTTCAATAATCGTAATACAAAGGGCAAGGATAATTGTTCCAAAGGGTTCTCCTACTTTATGAGCTACCATTTCTGCATGATGTACTGCAGATAAAACACTTCCAATAAGTAAAATACCGGCAATAACATCATAAATAACACCACTTCCCATTAGTCCGGAAAAGTAGTAACCTACCGCAAGGACAGGAAAAATATAAGTGTAGTGTAAAAATTCTTTTGGTCTCATAAAGTGACTACAAAATACAAAAAATCTATAATATTTTAAATATCAAAAGAAAATATTAATAATATTTTAATGAGGCCAGAAGTTAAAGTCCTGATAATCCGTCAACATATGAAATAATAATCCAATTCCTATAATTCTGACATTTCCTCTAAAAAATAACATCAAAAAATACACCGCAATGGCATAATAGGAATGTAAAAAGTGAAAACCTATACTTTCCCGTGACGGATCAAAAATGGGATTGGCAAAAAGGTGGTCCAGATCTACCAGCATGGTCGCCAATAAAATAAGATATACCTTCTTCCAGTTTTTAGGATAAAAGACCAGTGCTATAAAGACTGGAAATACAAAATGTAAAAAATAATGTGTACAGGTTTTGAGCAAAGCAATTTCTGACGGAGCCATTAATGGATATTTTTCAGTTACCACCGTAAAATTAAGGGTAAATCTCCTTTCTTCGCTTTTATTTTCACCCAATAATTCTGTGATTTATTTCCATACAGCACATAATCGATGTCAGAAATAATCCTTTTCTCCGTGTTGCTCAATGCTTTCAAAGATGAATACAACAAAGCATTGTTTCTGATCAGGATGTAATTTTCTTTTAATTGAGGGGATAATATTACAGGTTTTCTGGTCGATTTTATGATAACCCCATTATTATTTCGGGTGATCTCATTGGGCTGAAAAGGAATTGCTGTGAATTGGCTTTCTCCATTAATCCACTTTTTAGATTGGAAATACCCCCATGTTTTCTCAGGATTTTTACTTTGAATATCAATGATATAATTAGGTTGTGTAATCTTTTGGAAGCTCTTTTTTTCAACCTCATTAAAATTATCATCATATTCATAACTGATAATGGTATCATTGACCTGTTCAATATTTGCAGTAGCCTTTAAAGAAGTTGCCTGCGAGGAATCTACGATACTCTTATTGAAAAAAAGGCTGAAATTTCTGAGGTTCTCTTTATCTAATTCAAGTTCCAGAAACTGATTTCTTTTCTCAAGTTTTGAAGCGATGGAGTTAAAAGCTTCAGGGTTTGAATTATTTTTTATTTCAATTTCATCATCATGTAATTCGATAGAAAAGTTTTGAATTTTCTGTCCTGAAATAACAGAAATACTCCCCAATGTATTTTGAATAAACTGATCTGCCTCCCAAACCGGATTTGCAGGAGATTGGAGAAGTCCCTTCTTAATTGTTTCAAAAGCAAGATCAGAAGTTCCTACAATGCAATGACTACCTTCTATCATTAAGAAAATCTGGTCCTTTTGAAAGTGATTATTCCCTTTAGCAGTAAACTTTTGCTTTTTTAAAAAGGCAATAAGCCTTTGTGGATCTTTAAGTTCTAAAACACTGTACCACTCGGAGAATTTGGTATCTTTAACATGAAAAATCTGCAAAAAATCCGGAATTTTGATTCCCGAATCTCTCACCGAACCGGTTTTGCTTTTTGTTTTATTTCCAGACCACTTTGAAGGGTGCGTTACAAAACTGAAGAGATATTGTCCCGTTAATTTCTTAGTATCAATTAAAACAACTGCATCTGCATGTTCAGGAATATATTTAAGGTTTTTGTCTTTATAGAAACCTACAAAATACACAGCAACAGCAAGCAACAAAAGCAACGGGACAATAATCTTCTTTTTTTTCATCTATAAGATTTGTGGTTTCTTTTCTGTTTCTTTTGTTTTAAAAACCTGATCGAACACATCAAAGAAATACATTAAGCTATTCTCCGAAGAACCTTTGATATTATAATTCATTTCTGTCTGGATACTTTCTCCTTTAACTTCAGTTTTATAATACAATTCTCCTACACTTTTTCTGATCGCATCCAATGCTTTTCTTTCTTTAGGACTTTTGAATTCTTTATCTAAACCGGTTAAAAGTTTTTGGATATCCAATCTTCCGGATAAAGGATATTTAGCAGAATCTTTCGCCCATTTTCTGGAAATATCAGACTGGTTAACAGGTAAGATATTGTCTGCAGAGCTCATCAGATAGACAATTCCATCTTTTACAGTAAAGAACAGCTGGTCAATATACCCTCCATTTTTATCTTCTTTAAAAGTGTATAGGTTTCCTTTTTTAGAAAATCTTTTAGACAGTTTCTTATTGGTAGTCAGCAAATCAAAAATACGGGTCCAATATCCTTCGTTCTCCGTTGCAAAGGCAAAAGTGAAATTCGGAACAGCGATCTCCTTAGTTTTCTTTACCTCTTTTTCATTGAAATCAGCATCATATTCATAATCCGTGTACTCTACTTTTTTGGATTTCAATTCATTCAAAACAAAAATTCCGTTTCCTGGAGCTATTTTCGTAATGGCTTCTTCATCCAGAACAATTTTCATGGTTTCCATAATAAGCTCCATTTCTTTTTTGTACTCATTTTCTCCTGAATTCTGAAGTAAACTGTACATCATGTCAAAACATTTCGCTCCATTTACGTTCATCGCATAGTAACCAACACTTTTTTCATTGATAAGCTGTAGAAGTTTTTTGTTTTTCTTTCCTTTATAAATGGCAGAAATATTCTTCTGAATCTCAGTATTTTTGTGCTGATAATTATTAACCAGCCTTACTTTGTCTTTATCAAAATACAGGTTGTATGCATAGTTAGAATTGTACATATTTTTGAAGAATTGCCCGTAGGTATAATACTTCGTCATTTTACCATAGATGCCTTCATTTACAATTCTTCCGTAATCTGTGTAAACAAAAACATCAGAATTAGCATCTCTGAATGAAAGCATTTCTTTAGGAACTTCAATCTCTAAATTTGAATTGAAATATAGATCAAACCTGTCCTCAGCATTCTTTTGAACAACTTTGAAATTTTCTTTGCGGATAGAATCCTGTTCTTTCTGGTAGGCTTTTTCATATTCCTCATCATAAGCTTCGTTAGGCATCTCCTCTCCGTTTTCAGGATTCTCTGCACTTTCTTTTTCTTTGGGATATTGATGATGCTTTTGCAGGTATTTAATATCTTTCTGAATTCTTGCGATCTCGTTGTTATTGTCTTTAATACTTTCTTTCAGATACTTAATATCTTCCTTCAGACTTTTAATTTCCTCTTTATAATTAAAAGGTTTTTCCGGTTCATCAGTATAAACACCATCTGTGGTGGCATCTACTGCAACAGAATCAACCGCAACAGCATCACCGGCAACTGCCGTACTGTCTGCAACGGCTTCTGCAGCCCACAAATCTTTGTAAGGTTTGGTATAACTTATCATGCTCAGAACGGCTCTACTTCCATTCCAGGCAACAAAGATATCATCATCAATATCTACGTAAGAATAGTTCTTTTTCTTGAAAACTTCCTGTCCCTTTTTCTTCATAGAATTGACAAAATCCTGGAATTTTTCGTTATTATCAATGATAAAATGAGTATTGTAAGTCTTAATAGAATCATTAAAACTTGCATAGTGATACTGAACAGCATCGTATTTGATTCCTGTTTTGGAATAATCTGTCCATGAAGGTTTTTCTTTACTCTTCTTGCTTAGTTCATGCAGCAAAGGATTCAGTTTATCCCAGTTTATTTTATTATTAAGCTGTTTTCCGTTGACTTCCATATAAAATACAGCATCAGACGGAATTTTCATGCTGTTTTGAGCAAAAACCAATGTAAAGCCAAAAAGTATGAAAATAATTTTTTGCGTTTTTAATAAGATAGATTTCATGACTATAGTTTAGAAATTTATTGAAAAAGAATTGTGTTTTGTATTTGTTTTTTCTGAAGAATCAAATCCAGGATATCAGCGTCCAGTTTAAGTGCTTTTTTGTTAGGAGAAAGCACATAAGTATTGTTTGTTTGTGATTTCACAGCATTTTCGAATTGCATGATGGAAGTGTATCGCGCATCATTAAAAACTTCTTTATCTGCCTTACTCATCTTATCATAATCTTCTTTGAAGGTATTGACTTTATTTCTTGTCAATGTCTTTTTCTCAAGATTCTGGCTGTAGACTTGTGTTGGAATCATTTTGCCCAATATTTTCTGAGCTTTTAGCTTTTCCAGCCCTGCATTGATGTTTTCAATTTTTTTGAAATTACAGCTCAGTTTGATGATATAATTATCAAAATCCAGGGACGTTTTTACATTGCTGATTCCCGGAGTTCCTTTAAAAATCTTAGCCGCTTCATTGATTTTGTTTTCAATTTCAGCTTTTTTGGGAACTTTTTTCCCATTGATGGTTTCCATCTTGGAGATTGAAGCTAATCTTGTCTTGCTCTTGCTGGCATTAAGAATGATGGTGTATTCTCCTGTACCATCTGCTTTTACATTCACTTTATCAAGAATATCAAAACAACTTGTCAGGAATAGCAAGGGGAAAAATAGAAGAAATAATTTAAGAAAATTTTTCATGATTGGTTTAAAACCACAAAATTACTTAATTCTGGTCTTAAATCCTTACAATCTTTATTTTTTTGAGCATAAATAGCTGTTTTCCGGTACTTTTTCAGACCGGAAACTCTACTACTTTTTATTTTTAAATACGTCCTTTCAAATAATCCTGGCGAAGATCCTCGTCAAGTTTTTCGATAGCATAGCGCAGGCAGGTTCTTGGCATTTCTTTATAGAACTCATTCAGATAGCCAATGAGTTCCTGTTCATTTTTATTTCCCATTTCCCGCAACAGCCAGCCATTGGCTTTGTGCATCAAATCATGGGAATGCTTTAGATTTCTTGTAACAAATTCTTTGGTGAGGTCAAAAGATCCCTTTTTAATGTAATGCATGGTTCCCACAACCGCAATTCTCTTATGCCACATCTCATCCGCCTTAGAAAGATCTCTCAATAGGATTTCTTTCTTATTTTCATAAGCATATCTGCCAAGAATCTTAATAACAGCTGGAATCTACCAGATCCCAATTATTAACATACTGAAGATATTTAAGATAAAACTCCACGATTTCATCTTTTACGACTATATCTTTTGCCTTTTCAAACTTTGAAATCAGCATAAAAAGAGCTGTTAACCGGTGTTCATGATATGCTGAAGAAAGTACTTCACTCAATTCTTTCAAACTGATTTTTGAGTAATATTCTTTAGCAACAGTTCTCTGATCAGGAACTTTTACCCCTAAAAACAGATCTCCCTCACCGTATTCTCCCTTTCCTGTTTTGAAAAATCTTGGAAAGAATTCAGCTTTTTCAGGAATGGATAAAACTGCAAGAGCCACCTGTATTTCTTTAACAATACCCGTATGCATGGATCATCTAATTTTAAAAACTAAGCATTCTTCTCTAAAACACTATTTTCCTGCTCCTCTTCTTCTTTTACAATCTGTTTAGGATTGGCAACCTTCGCTATGGTAAGCCCCTGAACAATAATAGAAAATACCACTACACAATACGTAATACTTAAGATTGTCTCACTATATTCACTTTTAGGAATAGACATCGCCAATGCAATGGAAACCCCACCACGAATTCCTCCCCAAACTAAAACTTTTACCGTTTGTGGGCTAAAACTCCTTCTCAGAGAAGTAAACTTCGTAGGTCCCCAGATGGAAATAAACCTTGCAAACAGAACTACAAAAATGGCCAATAAGCCTGGAATCATGAAGTGTTTCAAATCTTTAATCATTAGAAGTTCAAATCCAATGAATAAGAATAATACTGCATTCAGAATTTCATCAATAAGCTCCCAAAATTTGATTAAGTAATCCTGGGTAACAGATTTCATTTTAAAGTTCCTATTAAAGTTCCCCATAAATAACCCTGCAGCTACCATCGTTAATGGTCCTGAAATATGCATCTGTCTTGCAATAAGATAACCTCCCATCACAACAGAAAGTGTTACCAGTACGGAAATAATATAATCATCCACTTCACGCATTAATCTGGAAGTAACCCATCCTAATAAAACACCCAATAAAAGACCACCACCGGCTTCATGAAGCAATAGCAGTCCAATACTTTCTACTCCAAGATCTACTTCTTTACCAACAGCAAGCTGTAATACAACTGTAAAGACCACAACGGCCATACCATCATTGAAAAGAGATTCACCGGCAACCTTTGTTTCCAGCGATTTGGAAACTTTCGCCTGTTTCAGTACACTCAGAACTGCCACCGGATCGGTAGGTGAAATCAGTGCTCCAAAAACAAGACAGTAGATAAATGGAAGCTGAATACCCACATATGGGAGTAAATAGAACATCCCAAAACCTACTACAAATGTAGAAATCACAACGCCTACAGTAGAAAATATCAGTACAGGCCTGAATTGTTCTTTAAGATCGTTGATATTAATGTGAATTCCTCCTGCAAAAAGAAGAAAATTAAGCATCGCTCCCATCAGAACCTCCGTAAAGTCGATGCTGTTCATCAGATTATGAAGATGTCCAAAAGTTCTTGGAAGTATCGTTTCTCCAAATAATACCAGAAAAATGGAAACCACAATGGCAATTACCATAATCCCGATGGTACTCGGAAGTTTTAAGAATCTGTAATTAAGATAGGCAAATATGGATGCTAATACGATTAATGCTGAAAATGAATAATATAATTCCACTCAGTGTTCTTTTTAAAATTAATTTATAAGTCTAAGTAAAGGACCTTGATGTATATCTTCTGACCGCCTTTTTCCCAGATATCAAACATGCCATCCTTCGATGGCTTTGATCCTCTGGTGTAATCATTTCCTATATTCAGAATATTCAGCAGAATGTATTCGTCTCCCACCGAATTCACCAGGTAAGCCGTTTTCTCAGACTTTCCGTCTCCGGAACTTTTTATTCCATCTGCCAAAGCCCGAAACTGACTCAGGTGATGTATAAAATTATTCCCATCCTTTAGAGAATCATATGCTCTGAGCAAGATTAGCAAAATGTCCAGATTGGTAGGGTCTTTCTCATACAAAGCCTTTCCCTGTTTGATACATTCTTCAAAATTATTTTGCTTAAAAGCTTCTGCCAGATTTTTGAAACCTTCGTCTGAAGTACTTATCTTATCTTCTCTAAAACTCCTTCCATAGTAAAGATATTGTGCTTCTATACTATCCAGAGATTTCGGATATCCTTTGTACTTAAAAATAAGTTTCTCGTAATTATATGGAGAATCAGAACTTTTAAGGCTCTTTTCAATGGCTTTAAAGTCTACTTTTGATTTCTGGCTGAACCCAAAAACCGAAAGCAGAATGAATAAAAGGAAAAAATGATATTTCATTAATTGTTGTTTTCTTCCTCTTCGTCATCAAAGTATTCGAAAAGGAAATCATTGTATGGGAATCTGGAGATATGAATTTTCATAACCTCATCGTAGATCATTTTTTTCATTTCAGGGAAGTTCTCCTTGGTCAAAGCAGAAATGAAAACGGTGGGGTGCTTTGATTTGGCCATCCACGTTTTTTTCCATTCATCAAGAGAAACATTCTTCTTTGTACCAGGGGTCAGATCATCTTCATCTTTTTTCTCATAGCTAAAGCCATCAATTTTGTTGAACACCATAATCATTGGCTTCTGATGAGCATTAATATCCATTAATATCTGATTAACAGAGTCAATGTGATCTTCAAAACTTTCGTGAGAAATATCAACCACATGAATCAAAAGATCTGCTTCACGAACCTCATCCAACGTAGATTTAAATGATTCTACCAGCTGAGTAGGCAATTTTCTGATAAAACCTACAGTATCCGTAAGCAAAAACGGAAGATTTCCGATTACAACTTTTCGTACCGTGGTATCCAGGGTCGCAAATAATTTATTTTCAGCAAATACCTCAGATTTTGAAATAGAATTCATCAAGGTAGATTTTCCAACGTTCGTGTATCCTACCAAAGCTGCTCGCACCACTTTTCCGCGATTGTTACGCTGAGTAGCCATTTGCTTATCGATGATTTTCAGTTTATCCTTCAATAAAGTAATTCTGTCACGAATGATACGACGGTCAGTTTCAATCTCCGTTTCACCGGGACCTCTCATCCCGATACCTCCCTTCTGACGTTCCAAGTGAGTCCACATTCTGGTCAATCGAGGTAAAAGATATTGGTATTGAGCCAATTCTACCTGAGTTCTTGCATAAGAAGTCTGTGCTCTTTGGGCAAAAATATCGAGAATAAGATTGGTACGGTCTAAGATTTTAACCTCCATTTCTCTTTCCAGATTTTTAAGCTGTGAAGGAGAAAGTTCGTCGTCAAAAATTACCGTTCCGATTTCGTTTTCCTTTACATATTCTTTTATTTCGAGTGCTTTTCCGCTTCCAATAAAGGTTTTGGAGTCAGGCTGTGTTAATTTTTGAGTGAACCGCTTTTGTACGGTTGCCCCAGCTGTGAAAGCCAAAAACTCCAGTTCATCCATATATTCCACCAGTTTTTCTTCATCCTGATTTTGAGTAATAATACCCACCAGGACTGCCTTCTCATAATTATGTTCTTTCTTTTCTAACATTAAAGTTCTGTCTATGTTTATGATTTTTACAAGATAATATTTTTCAGAAAAAAAACAAAATCAATTTTTCGTTAATAACATTTTTTAATATAAATTTAATCTCAATTATTTATTATTTTATAAAAAATCAATAACTTTATATAATAATTTTCTGATTTTTAAACGTTTAACTTAAAAATTAATTTCCAGAAAATCATGATTACCCATATTAGATGTATGATTATTGATGATGATGAACTGGACAGGCTGGTTCTTCAGCATTATATTAAACAGTATGAGAATATAGAAATTGTCGCTTCTTTTGATTCGGCTGAAAAAGCAATTCCTTATCTCGAACTTCCCATTGATCTTCTGATCGCCGAAACCAATTTAAAAGGGATGAGCGGCCTGGAGTTTCGCAAACTAGCGCATCGAATTCCTGCTTGTATCTTTGTAAGCTCCCATCCGGAAGTGGCCGCCTGTGTTTTTGAGATCAACACCCTGGATTTTATCACCAAACCCCTCACTTCAGAACGTTTTCATTACTCCATGCAGAGGCTCTTCGAGTTTTTCAAGGTAAAAGAAAAATGTGAACACTATGATGCTATATTGGGGCATGATTTTATTAAAATTAAGGAAAGTGGAAACATCTTTCAGATCAGAAAGACGGATATTCTTTACCTGGAGGCACTCAAAGATTACACCCGAATCATTACACTTGAAAAAAAACACTGTATTCTTGATTCTCTGGGAAACCTTTTACATAAAAGTTTTTTCGATTCTTTTGTGAGGATACACAGAAGCTATGCGGTACCCAAACATCTCATCCGTGGGAAAAGCTGTCATGAAATAGAGTTAATTCATCATATCAAGCTTCCTATCGGCAGAACGTATAAAAATAACCTGTCTTTCTTTGAGCCTTAAAAAGCGATTACAAATCAACAATAATTATCAAAATGCCATTGGTCGATTATTTTTGCAGTTGGTCTATTTTCCAGCAATCTGGTTATGATAGGTAGTAATTTAGTCTTCCGAATTTTCTTATGTAAAAAAATTGAATTCATCATCTTAAAACAGTTATCTATGAAAAAGCATTTATTTCAGGACATTACAAAACAATTCCCAACAGACAGGCATATCATAATACAATAAATTCTAGGAACACAAAAACAATGATCGGGCTATCCACTACTGCCTCTTTGGCAGAAATAAAAAAACAATTTCTAAAAACTAATGACCCTTAAAAACTAATAGCCCAGAAAAGCTGATAACCAAACTAGATTTTTCAAACAAAAGAAGTCCGCTCATTAGCGGACTTTTATATGTAAGCATTGAGATTATCAATCCCAATCAGCTGCTACAAATTTCATAGTATTCCCTTGGTTGTCAGACAACGTAAGAAAATGTCCCTCAACAGAATACCTTGTCATAGTCTCAAGCTTCTTCTGAAAAGAGCTTTCCAGATTCATATCCTGACAGGCTTTCATCGTACTTACTCCTTGGGAAATCTTCACAGCTCCGCCTTTTTTAAATTCGGAAGTAAAAGACATCTGGTTACAACCCATATATGCACTTCCATAAATCTTACCTTTTTCCATCTTCCCGGTCAGGTTCATCTCTGCTTTATGAGCGATCAACTGATCTTTAGAAAAACCATCGAAAGAAACCAACATCCATTGTCTTTGTAAATAAGGATTTTTATCCGGGACAGCGGAACAATTGAACATAAGTCCTAAGAATAAGACAGCCAAAAGGGGGAATAATATTTTTTTCATGCTGATTATCATCCCATTTTCGTACCAATCCGGGGCAGAATCTCATAAAAATTAGTAAATTAGCGACACAAAAATTATTTTATAAAATGAAAAGACTATTTCTACTATTCACTTTCTTGCTGAGTTTTGCTCAGATGAGGGCGGATGAGGGGATGTGGCTTCTTATGCTTGTCAAAAGACTTAACGGTGTTGATATGCAAAAAGAAGGTTTACATCTAACGCCTGAAGAAATTTATTCAGTTAACAATTCCAGCTTAAAAGACGCTATTGTAAGTTTTGGCGGATTCTGTACGGGGGAAATTGTTTCTGATAAAGGACTTTTATTCACAAACCACCACTGTGGTTACGGAGCTGTAGCTGCGGCTTCTACTCCTGAAAAAGATTATCTGAAGAATGGTTTCTGGGCCATGAAACAGAAGGATGAATTCAATGCAAAGGATCTTTACGTAAGATTTTTAGTAAGAATGGATGATGCTACTCAAAGAATCACATCCAAGCTAAACAACAACATGACCGGAGCAGAGAGAAAAGCTGTAATTGATGCTGAAACTAAAGCCATCCAAACAGAAAACTCTGAAAACGGAAAATATACTGTAGTGGTAAAAGATTTCTTCAACGGAAATGAATTCTACTATTTTGTATATCAAGACTATAAAGATGTTAGATTAGTAGGTGCACCTCCTTCATCATTAGGAAAATTCGGTGGTGATACGGATAACTGGGAGTGGCCAAGACACACTGCGGACTTTACTGTTTTCAGAGTGTATGCTGATGCTGCTGGAAATCCTGCTGAATATTCTCCTAGCAACGTTCCTATGAAGCCTAAGCATTTCTTACCGGTTTCTCTTAAAGGAATTAAGCCTGGTGATTTCTCTATGATTCTTGGATATCCTGGCAGAACAAACCGTTACCTTACTTCTTACGGAATTCAGCAGATGGTAAACAAAGACTATCCGGCTTGGGTTGAAGCTTCTAAAACGGCAATGGACGTAATGAAGAAGTACATGGATAAAGATAAAGCGACTCAGCTTAACTATGCTTCTCAATATGCTTCTGTTGCTAACTACTGGAAAAACAGACAGGGAACCATTGATGCCGTGATGAAAAACGGAACGATCACTGATAAGATAGGTATTGAGGACAAGTTCAAAACATGGGCGGCTCAACCAGGAAATACTATGTATGATGGTATTTTAGATGATATCAGTATCTATTACAAACAAACTTCTGACAGAAGTGTTGAAAGAAACTATGCTGCTCAGTTCACTAGAAATGCTAAATATATTTCCCTTGCGTTACAGGTAGGTTCTGCTTTAAAAGCTTATGCTGCTCAAGATATGCAAGGAAGATTGGCTATGAAGTCTAAAACTGAAGCTGCAATTAAAGCGGCTTATGAAAACTTCAGCACTCCACTAGAAGGAGAAATGCTTGCTGCAATGACCAGCCTTTACCAGGCAAGAGTAAATAAAGATGTTGCTTCTGCTACCATCTTAGCATTAGATGCTAAAACGGTTTCTAACTTAGCTTACTCTTCTATTTTTGCAAACAAAACTTCTGTTACAAACTTCTTATTAAATCCTGATGCTTTAAAACTTGATGCTGATCCACTTTGGAAAGCAGCAAACGGTATCGTTGCGGATCAGAAAATGAATAATGAAAGATTTGTTAAAATAGATGATAATTTCGCTAAAAACAGCCGTCTATTCTTAGCTGGGTTAGTAAAAGCTATGCCTGAGAAGAAATTCTATCCGGATGCTAACTCTACGATGAGATTAACTTATGGTACTGTAGATAAACTTCCTATCAGAGAAGACAGAAACTATTTTGGTGTTACAGATAACTACTATACAGACATGTCTGGTCTTGTTGGAAAATACAAGAAAGGTGATGAAGAATTCGACCTTCCTCAAAGAGTAATCGATCTTTATAACCTTAAAGATTTTGGACAGTATGCTGACGCAAAAGGTTATATGCCTGTAAACTTCCTTTCTAACAATGACATTACAGGAGGTAACTCTGGTTCTCCGGTAATTGATGGAGACGGAAACCTTATCGGTATTGCATTTGACGGAAACAGCGAAGCATTAAGCGGAGATATCGTATTCGAGCCTGAATGGCAGAAAACAATCAACGTAGATGTTCGTTTCGTTCTTTGGACGATTGATAAATTTGCTGGGGCAAGAAGATTAGTTGATGAATTAAAGCTTGTGAGAGATGCAAACACTCCGGCTGATACAAAAACTAAAAACTCAGGTACTACAACAATGCCTAAGAAAACAAAGAAAAAATAATCTTATCTGATATATTTTTAAACCGTGGAAGTAATTTTCACGGTTTTTTTTATTTTTGAATATTAAAATACTGATCATGAGTTCTCAACCTATATTATTCAATGCTATCATTAAACAAAACGGAACAATGAATGCTGCTTTTGTAGAGTTTCCTTTTTCAACAGAAGAGCTATTCAACAAAAAAGGCCAGATAAAAATTAAGGCCACATTAGATGGGAAGGTTGAATATCGCGGAAGTCTAGCTAAAATGAAATCCGATTGCCATATATTAGGGCTGACTCAGGAAATCAGAAAACAGCTTGGAAAAACTTTTGGAGATGAAATTTCCGTTTCTCTTATTGAAGATAAGGAAGAACGAATTGTTGAGATTGCCAATGATATTGCTTTTATATTTAATGAAAATCCGGATGCAAAAGTATTATTTGATAAGATGAGTTATACTCATAAAAAAGAATATATCCGCTGGATTGAAGAAGCTAAGAAGCCTGAAACAAGAGAAAACAGAAAGATAAAAATGATTCAGATGATTCTTGAAGGAAAAAAGGGGATATAGACTCCTTTCTTTACCTATTACATTTTCACTTCTGCTTCTAAATATTGTTGCCCACCGCCGTTGGTAACTGTTAGAAATCCGTCATAATGAGCAATCTTCACACCAAGATCGTTTATCACCTCTTTAAAATATCCTCTCTTTTGTATATTATCAGGTTGCCATAAAAACTGTGCAGATTTTCCTCTTTGGTTCTTAAAGATCAATGAATTGAGCCTGTTTGCAACGCCAGATGATTTAAGATCTATCACTACACTTTCATAGGCTACAAATTCCTTAGCTATTACCATACAATTATTCATTTTCTGTTATTTTTGATTATATTTTTTATCCTGAAACAAAAATCTTGATCTGTAGCGACAGAACTCGACGTGTTATTTATTAAAAATGAGCTATCAAAAATAACCTGACAGATAACCAACTTATTAAAAAAAAAGGAATATATAAAAAGGTTGCCCGAAAAATTCCGGGCAGCCTTTATCTCATTTGGATCATTTAGATCTATTTTATACAAATGGAGCCTTTAAATCATTTACAATATTTGTTGGCAACCCTGAAACATTGGCATGTTTTACATTATTTACAAAAGACACACTGTCTGCTGAAGGAAATGTATAATCTCCGGTAAAGACACAGTTTTGAAAAAGAGCATGACTCAACATGTCAATAACTCCGCCTTTCCATTCTACATTATTAAACTGGATATTAGAAGTAGAAAACGATGCACTTGCGTAATCGGTATTGAAACTATTAATCGTTCCTCCATCCATAATCAGTTCTCCTAAATTTGCGCCACTAAACACAATTCTACCATACCCAAAACAGTCAGTTAAATATATATTAGCTCGGCGGCTATTAACTTTGTGATCTATAGAATTTAAATAGACACATGTTGTATCAAGTGCATTTGTTGTCAACCTCCCGCTAATTTCTATATTTGTATCGTAGATCAACTGTTTGATATCATCTTTAATAATTTGTACAGCAGCATAACTTGTCGTAGACTTCGCATTGAGAATCGTATCTGTAATTCTCAGGTGTTTAATGTTAACATACTCCCTATTCAACACACCTAAAAAAAATCCATATACTTTACCTGCATCTGTATTAATAATTGGATTGATTATATGAAGACTTTCAGGAAGTTTTGGAGTTACCTTATATTTATCCAGCATTTTATCTCCAACATTACCCCCAGGAGTAGTATACGAGAACATATAGATATCTCTTTTGCCTGATTGGTCATTAGGATTTTCGCTATTAAAAACAGGGGTATTTATCTTTACAATTCCTCCTAAGCTGGGAGTATCCAATCTGATTCCAAAGAATATAGTAGCACTCCCATTTACTACGGGAGAATTTAGAGTAATATCATTGCCTGCAAATTGAAATGCCGCCGCCCCTAGACCTGTTTTTACTATAGTATGATTAGCTATAAATCTATCTGTCCAATGGTCATCTATCCCATCTTGCCAAACACCTCTGTTGATCGTAACATCTACACTATTTCTACCGGTATAACCATGTCTGCATTCTATTACGTTTCCATCATTAATAACAAGTCCTATTGAATAATAATTTGCAATACCATAACCACTACCATCTTTCCTGAATCCATGTATAAAAGGACTATTTATGATAACATCAGCGCAAGCATTCACTTCCAGTGCTACGGCACCAAAATTATTAAGCTTATTAAGAATTTGTGGACTATTAAGAGTAACATTATCCCTATATACAAATAAATATGCTTCTTTATTTAAAGACTCTGCTATTTCAATTGTTAGATTATCTATAGTGATATGTTCCTCCGGAACAAATTTCTTCACATTTAGCGGGGGTGAATTAGCTTCTTGCAGATAAGAACAAACTAAAGGCGTTGTCAATCTACCATCTAAACTTCTAATAAACTCACTCTTTTTATAAGCTGTTTCTAAAGAATTATCACGATCAGTTAAAATCTCCTCAGATTGAAAGAATAAGTTAACAGCTCCAATATTACTAAAGCCTACATCAACACTTCCTCTTTTCATTTTTCCAGGAATCCATGAACTTATATCCACTATTTCCTCATTAAATTTTCGGGTAATCTTTATGGCAACCTCTGTATTTTCATTAATCAGGATAAATTTCCCATCACATCTCCCACTTGTTTTAATTTCAAAAGACTGCTTTACAACCACTTTACATTTTCCCGGAATCACCCAAAAGAGGTTATTAGCATTTACATACTTAAAATAGGATATTACAGATTGAGAATCATCATACATTCCATTCCCTTTTACCCCAAAGTATCTGATATCCAAATCATGGGCAAAATTATGTTCCAGCTTGATCCCTCCGGTCTCAACGATACTCCCTGCATCATCTGCATCTAGTGTGGCAGACAAGTGATAAACAATAGGGTTGGGAGTATCTCTTTTTTCATAATATCCTAAAAGACAGACTCCCTTATAAACACCATTTTGAAGATCTGTTACTTCTGAAGCCGATAGGTTTTTCATCTCAGCCATAGTGTTCTTTACAATACATGGAAAACTCATAAAAATATTTTTTGTTGGTTAGTTTTGAAACAAAGATTATCTTAGGTAACTATTCATCTTTTGTTCTCAAGCAAATTTAGTCCTACCCAACGCCAAAACTTGACGTATTATTTCTAAAAAAATCCTCCTACCCCCCTTTATTTCCATTATTAAAAAATTTTTTTGTCAGGATTAGAAAAAGTCCCCGACTATCCTTTTAAATACAACTTAAAAAAATCACTATTATGAAAAGGACCTTTTTAAAAATTACGGTGGCTGTAGCAGGAATTATGACAGCATTTACTCTTTCTTCCTGCAATGATTCAGACAATAATATGATGGATTTATCTTCTCAAAGAACCATCATCTTTGAAAATGTCATTACCCCAAAAGATTTTGTGGAAAGTGGGAACTTTCAGGGAACCGGAGCCGTTCCTGTCATTTTACCCGGACAATCCGTATCCGTCAAGTTCAGTGCGGGGAAAACACAGGCATTGATGTTCGCAACGATGTATGGCGCTTCAAAAGATTGGTTCTTTGCTTCTCAACAGCCAGGCATCAAATTGTTTGAAACCAACGGGAAAGCCATTACCGGAGATGTTTCTTCCAGCGTATTGCTGTGGGACAACGGAACGAAGGATAATATGACCGGACAAGTGGAAAGCAAGCCTATTGCTCAGGTTCCTAATGTGAATGCCTCACAGCTGATGAAACTTAATCTTGACTACAATGAGATGACGTCGGAATTCACATTAACAATTACCAATACTTCTGGTGGAACAGCCAATGAAACGCCTTTTTCACCTGGAGTCTGGGCTGTTTCTAATTACAACGGCTCTCAGCTGCTAAACAACGCACCGTTCTTTACTCCGAATGCTTTATCTAATCCCGAAATTACGGACATAGCCCAGATGGGAAGTATTGGTAAGATGACAGCAAAGCTTAGCGCCAATACTGGGATTATAACAGGCCTTTCCCCTGCTTTGGTTGTAATTTATCGCGGAGATAAAAATCCAATCTATGAATTGGGAAAAATGGATAATGGAATGGGATTAAAGGAGATTGCCCAATTTGGAAATGTAAGTAAACTTCAAAGCAGCTTACAATCTTTACCAGGGATTAAAGGAATCTATGTTGCCGGAAATGCTCCTGTTCCACCGGGAAATAAAATTATGACTAATTTCAAAGCAGATCCGGGGGATAAAATTGCTTACGTTACCATGTTTGGTTTTTCCAATGATTGGTTCTATGCAAATGAAGTAAGTATTGACGCAACAGTAAAGGGTGAGCTGAGCTCCAAAACAGCTTTATTTGATTCCGGTACTGGAGTAGATCAATACCCTGGAGCTGGAAACCGCCAGGCGTTATTTGGAGGAACCCCACAAAGTGAATCCATGGTTATTTCAAAAGTTGGAAACCAGTATCCTGTTCCTGCTGTACAAAATGTAATTAAGGTCACGGTGAACTAAATTCATATGATGAAATAAAAAATACCAGGCAGCTTTCTGTCTGGTATTTTTATGTTAGGAGGTTAAATTACAAAGACAACATTCTAATCGTCACTAAGCATTCCAAAATTCCCGGTCTAAACTCCTGTACTGTATGGCTTCAGAAATATGATGGGAGAGTATTTTTTCGGATGCTTCAAGATCAGCAATGGTACGGGCAACTTTAAGGATCCTGTCATATGCTCTGGCGGAAAGGTTCAGTTTTTCCATAGCCAACTTAATAAGTTTGAAAGACGCTTCATCCAATTCACAGAATGCTTCAATTTCTTTTGGGCCAATCTGGGCATTGCTGCTGATATTAAGATTTTTATATCGTTCATTCTGAATCTCTCTTGCTTTCAGAACCCTTTCCCGGATATCTTTACTTTTCTCTCCTTTTCTCTTTTCTGAAAGCTGTTCAAATTCTACTTTCTGAACTTCAATATGAATATCAATCCTGTCTAAAAGCGGTCCGGAAAGCTTATTCATATACCGCTGCATTTCATATACAGATGAGGTATTATTGGGGTCATCCGGAAAAAAGCCACTTGGACTGGGATTCATTGAAGCGACTAGCATAAAGCTTGCAGGATAATTGACCGTAAACCTAGCTCTTGAAATGGTCACTTCCCGATCTTCTAAAGGTTGCCTCATCACTTCCAGCACTGTCCGTTTAAATTCTGGCATTTCATCCAGAAACAGAACTCCATTATGAGCCAGTGAAATTTCTCCTGGCTGAGGGTAACTCCCTCCACCTACAAGGGCAACATCTGAAATCGTGTGGTGGGGAGATCTAAAAGGGCGAACCGTCATTAATGAAGCTTCTGTTCCTATTTTCCCTGCCACGGAATGTATTTTTGTAGTTTCCAGAGCCTCTTTTAATGTTAAGGGAGGTAAAATACTCGGAACTCTTTTGGCCAACATTGTTTTTCCACTTCCTGGAGGGCCGATCAGAATGATATTATGACCACCGGCAGCAGCCACTTCCATGGCTCTTTTTGCCGTTTCCTGGCCCTTAACTTCTGAGAAATCAAATGGGAAATTATTAATTCTTTCATGAAATTCTTTTTGGGTATCCAGTATCACCTTCTCAATAGGTTTTCCTTCATTAAAAAAATCAATAACTGTCTTTATATTTTCTACCCCATAAACCTCAAGATCGTTAACAATCGCCGCCTCCCTTGCATTTTGTATGGGAAGAATAATTCCTTTAAAACCCTCTTCCCTAGCCTGAATTGCGATTGGTAAAACTCCTTTGATAGGCTGTAGGCTTCCGTCCAGCGAAAGCTCACCCATAATGATATAGTTTTGAATTTCTTCGGCCAGAATCTGATCTGATGCGGCTAAAATGCCAATAGCTATACTTAGATCATAAGCGGAACCTTCTTTTCTCAGATCAGCCGGAGCCATATTAATTGTAATTTTTTTTCCGGGAATTTTATACCCTACATTTTTCAATGCAGCAGAAATCCTGTAACTGCTTTCTTTGATGGCATTATCAGGAAGCCCTACCAGATGGTATCCTACTCCACCAGTATCTACATTTACTTCAATCGTTATCGTCTGGGCCGCAACGCCATGAATAGCACTGCCATAAATTTTGATCAGCATAATGTGTTTTTGAAGTAAATGTAATTAATATACTATTTTAAAAATCTGATAGTTATGCTGATAATTTTCTATAGAAAATAAAATTTTGAAAATGATTTTAAGAAAAGTGAATGTTTAAAATCTATTTAATTCTTAGTTATTACAATTAGCAACAAACAGAGGTTTCCCTGACTTTTTTACAGCAACCCGAGGCTGTGAAGTGCCTGTAATTCTATCAAATTTCATCAATACATCATTATAATGATAGTCTTTACTTTTAAAATTCAGTTGTTTGACTGGCACAGCAGGATTTATGTATACATTCCTTAATTTGTCATATTTATAGTCATTCAAATCTATTGTGCCGTTCATATCATCATTTGTGTTATAGGAATTGTTCACCAACTTATAATCTGCGGCAAAAGCCATATTGAAAGATTGATTCAAAAATTCTAATTCTTTTTCATTGGAAAACACCTCTTTAACAGAATGTTTTTTAATAACTTCATCTGAATCTCTATTCACATCTGACAACCCTTTTTTTGTAATTTTAAAAATAAAATCATGATGATATAAGCTATCCTGCATATGCTGAACAATAAAATCATTATAATCACCGGTTGAAAATTGATACATCAATTTTGGAATATCTGCCTCTATCCTATTTTCAGAGTTTTTTTCTTCCAATAAGGTAATAGCAGAAAATTTTTCTTTGAAAATATGGACATTGGGATAATCCAGGCAGTTAGCTCCATCGTTGAAAAGAGATTGCATTTTGTTTGGAAATTCACCCACTACAATATTGCTATTTCCTATACCATCACCAGTAAAATTGACTCTCATTCCTTCTTTTATGTCAGGGTTTTTGCGGGCATACATATAAAATTTAGCTTCTGGATTTATAGGCTTCAGATAGAGAAGATCTTTTTCAACAGTCCATGTTCCTTTTATCAAGGTTGCATAGGCAATGATCACAAATGTTTTATTTTTATTAATAACAAAGGCCGCTCCCTTTGCTTTATACACCCCATCGATGTTTTCTTCATTTTTTTGAGCATATATCAACACGGTACAGAATACCATCAAAGGCAAAAGCAGTTTATTAAGATTCAATTCCATCATTAAACATTTTGATAAATATCGTAAAAATCTCACGGCAGAACTCTAAAAATTTTCATAAAGGTGAATTTTCACTTGAATTGATTTAAAAAAATGATTGTAAACTAGACTTTTATAATCATACAAAGTATAATGAAATACATGGATCTGATTCGTTTGGAAAGGGTAAAGCCTATGGTACTTTTATGTGAATGATGAATAATGGCAGAACAATCTCCGGATTCTTGCAAATTTTAGTTGTTGGATAAAGTATTATTTGATGATTTTTGCTTTATTCATAGAAGATATTATCAAACACGGCAAAAACACACTTCGGATAACTTATTAAAATAAAATACCTTACAATAAAAAATGATCCATAATAACAAAAAAACATACTCATTGTTTCATGTGAAACATAAAAAGTCTATTATTTCTCATTTCATCAGGGTCATATTTCAATATCATTGATAATCAAACAGAAATACAATATTATATAAAATCAAGTTCAAATAACAAAGTCTTTATCCCTACATACAAAGCAGATATATAGAAATCTTTCAATTTATAGCTGTTTTTTATAAGATACTCATCACAGAATTATAGATAATCTGTATCAAAATAAAATCGGCACAAATACATGTACCGATTTAACCACTATTAAAAACTAACGAAAAGATTATTTAATCCTTTATTTTTTTATGAATTTATTTCTATAGACTTCTCCTTTACTACTTTTAGAAACGATGATATAATTTCCGGGAACCAAATGGCTTACATCAATGGCTTGTCTGTATTGATGGTCATTTTTCTTCAAAATCAGTTTCCCGGACATATCCATAATGTTAATCTCTTTATATTCTTCTGATTCTTTGCCAATATAAAGGAACTGTGCTGTAGGATTGGGGTATATATTTAATTTATTTTCTTTAGGTTTTACTTCTCCTGTTCCTAATTTTCCACAGAACTCCCAATTACCATATTCTAATTTTACAAAGGCAAAAGGATCTAACATTTGGCATTGATTGGGACAATATTCTGTACAGGCATAGAAACCATATTCTCCAGGTTCAGAAGTGGTATAGCTATCCCCGGTCTGATTAGGAATTACACAAGGATCTCCGGTAAATGGGGCCGTAGTTGTCGGAACACATTTGAACCATGTATGAGGGCCATACACGACAGGAAATACATCATCAAACTTTACAGGAGCTTCATTGCATACATGGGCTATTCCACCATCTACAATCTCATAAGTTCCGGGAACAAAGGTAGACATCATGGCAGGAAGACCATAAACATACCCATCTGCCATTACTGCAGGGCTTTCTTCAATACAATCTCCTTGTGTAACTTTTACTTTGAAATAATACAATTGATCATTCCCATTGATGGTTAACTGCTGTGATGTGGCTCCGGGAATGACCTCCCAAGGATTATTATTAGGACTTTGCCAGGTCCATTCCTGTTTATACCACTGATAAGAAGAATATGTCTGTGTAGTAGAAAGAATTTCATCTTCACTTTCACAAAACAGGATTTTATCTGCAAAGATAGCCCCCAGCCTTGGACTGGTAATAGTAGGGTTACACTGCGCCTTTACAATCAGAAGGTTAAATAATAAAAATGTTAAAAAAATCAGTTTTGTTTTCATATATATTGACATTTAAGTTGATTTCTGTTTTAAAAGTCATCAGCATTAATCAATCAACAATCTGATCCCGAATTTCACATTAAAATGCAGGGGTTTTTCTTTATAAATGGTGTTGGGAGAATTCTCATCTTTAAAATGATAACCAATCCCCGGCTCCGCATAAATTCCTAGTCTATTAACCACTTTCACCTGGAGCCCTACTGCCGTATTCACTGAAAATGACAGCGGTTTATGATCCAGATTTTCCTTCGAAGTCTCCTTTACCTCATCATGTACTACATAACTTGTTGTAATACTCCCTGCTATTGGTTTCTCTACCAGTGCACCTCCTGTAATATACCCTGTAAACCTTCCTTTCTGAATAACATTATAATTAACCTGAACAGGAATTCCGAGATAGTGAACTTTCTGCTCTCCTTTAATATAATTATCATTGCTTCCTGAATGAAGTTCTGAAGCCAGTTTGGTATAATTCAAACCTGTCCCAATTCCCCATCTTTTTCCCAGATTATAATACACCGATAGCCCGAATGTTACCGGAACTTTATGTCTGATCCTGGCTTCTACCGGCTTACTTTGGTTGGCCAATAGTATTTGTGTCAAAGGATCATCTACATACTCGGAAGCGCTCCATACCTGCTCAAAATTCATTGGTTTTCCGCTGACAGAAGCATAACCATGAAACTGCTGCTCTGCAGAATTGGAGGAGGCATTTCCTGTAAGCATACTGAGCATCCATTTCCTCTCAGAACGAGCCTTTATATTCTTCACTTTAGCATTATCTGCATATTTTTCAGACAGCTCATTTTCCACCTTATTTATTTCTTTTTCAGCCTCTTTATTCTCTATTTTATCATTCGCCAGAGGCATTTCCTGCGGTTTATTATCATAAATGGATACTGATTCCTTTGTTACAGGTATTTTGATAATAACCTGATTATTTCCTTGATTTTCAGCGCCTCTTTTCCCTTTCTCTTCAGCCTTTGTGTATTTTATATTTTTGACAGGAGAATCTATTGTATCAAAATCATTTTGTGCTAAAGAAAAATCCGCCTTTGATTTCTCCTCAATCTTTATATTCTCCTGCTGTTGTTCATTTTTCAAAGGCAGCTTTCTATCTGTTCCTTTATGAGGATCTGATAAATTTTGTGTAAGTTTTTTTTGATTTTCTTCCGGCCACATCTTTATCATCATAAAAATCAAAACAGCTGCTGCAGCTACACTTCCGATACGATAAAGCCAGATTATACTTCCAACACCTCCTCTATCGGTCTTCTTTTCTTCATTTTCAGTGTCGGTTGCAGGAATAATTCCTGTCACCAGCTTATTTTCCTCTTCTCCTGAGAACAATTCATCCTTGATGTCATCCCACAATCCTTCCGGAACCTCTTCTTCATGGTTCTCCATTCTGCTTCGCAGGTTATTGAGCCATTCGTTATTCATATTGTGCTTTTTTTGACATTTTAAATTCCTTTACTTTCTGAACCAACAGCCCTTTTGCACGGTGAAACTGTGATGCTGAAGAATTTTCTGCAATTCCCAGCAACAATGCAATTTCTTTATGACTTTTCTTTTCAAACACGTATAGGTTGAAAACAGTTCTATATCCATCTGGAAGAGAATGAATTAACTTCATGATGTCTTCTTTCGGAATTTCCTCAAAATCAGGTTCTTCTTCATTGGGAAGATCAGGAAGCTCCTCTACTTCAACGGAAGATTTAAAGTCTCCTTTCTGCCTGATATGCTTCAGAGATTCATTTACGGTAATACGCGTAATCCATGCTCTAAGAGAACCATCACCTCTATATTCAAATGACTCTATTGAGCGAAACATTTTGATAAAACTGTTCTGAAGGACATCATGCACATCTTCTTTTTCTGTTATATACCGGGAGCACACATAGGACAGATTACCTGAATAAGCTCCAAAAAGCTCCTTCCAGGCGGTTTCCTCCTTCTGCAGAAGGCGGTTTACCAACATCTGTTCTTTACTTTCTCCCATGTACTGCTCCAGTATACGATATTTTGATTAAAATTTTAAAGCTAAAATAGATTGCATCGTATAAATACAATCTATTTATAGTAATAACCGTTAATTAATATTTTACACAGAACGGAAAATTATAATTAATAGCTTCATAAGGGGCAAGTACTGTACCGTCTACGGTAATTTTCTCTGCTGTTAAAGCAAATCGCAGTGAGCCATCCATTCCCACATAAAACCCTTTCTGCTTTGCATTCAATACCACTTCTGCCTTTTTGTTCACACCATCTACAGGAATCAGAATCATCAATGGTTTAGGACTCAAGGATAATTCAATCACATTATTGCCTGCATTTATAGACGCTGTATATTTAATATCATATTTTACCTTTCCTATTGCTTTAATCGCTGCTTCTGCTTTTAACGGATCTTTCACCACTGTTTTCACAATTTCATCCACCGGAAATTCTGAAAACATAATCGTATCTTTTTTTGCTTTAAAATTTTTTATTTTTTCTGACTTGCTATCTCCTTGTATGGTAATAAGTCTTCCTTTATAATTCCCATTTACATCTTCCAGTTTTACGGGTCTTATTTCCGGACCATCAACACTGCATGAATACAAAGAAAATCCTGTTAATACGATCAAAATAGCTGTTAAAAATTGAGTTACTGTAAATTTTTTCATTCCATTATTTTTTTTCATTAAACATTAATTATTTTGAGTACTCATTGATATAAATCTCATTTCCCGGAAATCTTGCATGTTTTTTTCAAAAAATATCAAATTTTTACGTAACTCATTGATTTCATGAATAAAAAAATCAATTCAAATGATTAGTTTTTCAATAAAAAATGATAATTGTTCTGGAATTCATATTGTCGTGTTTAGGTTTTCGATCCACTTATCTCTTAATAGTATATGATCTCTGTAATCAAAAAAGGAAGCTACATTGTGTAACTTCCTTTCCTCTGTTTTCATCTGCATTTTACTCTACACCACCACCTAGGGCACGGTATAGATCTACCCCAGCATTTAATCTTTCCAACGTTACGTTGATCGCTTCCAGATCGTTCTGAAGCTTATTATTCTGAGCTGTAATCACTTCAAGATAGGTTGCCATTCCGCTTTTATACAGCTTCAGCGCATCGCCGATTCCTTTATCTAAAATGGCTGTTCTCTGTTCTAAAAGCTGTAATCTTTCTGAAGTGCCCTGGGATTTCGCCATGGCATCAGAAACTTCTCCAACAGCCGTCATTACTGACTGTTTAAAGTTGATTGCCGCTTTTTCCTGTTCAATTAATGCCGTTTCATAAGCTGTTTTCAGTTGTTTTTTCTGAAAAATTGGTGCTGCCAGGTTCGCCGCAATTGCTTTAGTAATAGAACCCGGAATATCAAACCATGAACTGAATTTATTTGAGTTTACCCCAATCTGCGGGCTCAAACTAATGCTTGGGTACATCGCTGCTTTTGCCAATCCTGTTTTTGAATTCAGGCTTATCACATTAAATTCAGCCATCTTAAGATCCGGTCTGCGGCTTAATAATTGTGCAGGAAGTCCTTCTGAAAGTTTATTTCCCGGGATCATCATTTTCAAATCTCCTGATCTTTCAATCTTCGCTGGATACTCTCCACAAAGAATACTCAAAGCATTCTCCTGAATGGATATATTCTGTTTGGCTAAAGGAATCAAAAGTTCTGCTGTCTTCTTCTGCGCTTCTGATTGCTGTACCGCTAATGAGTTGATCTGTCCTGCCTTAAACTGAAGATCCATCATTTTCAGGGTATTATTACTCAATTCAATATTCTGCTCCGCGATTTTCATCTGCTCATCTAAACTTATCAGATTATAATACGCCTGGGCCACCTGAACAATAATTCTGCTTTTTACAGCATTTAAATTTTCTTTTTGAGCAAAGTATTCCGCTGCCGCCGATTCTTTCTGCATTTTCGCTTTTCCCCAGATATCAACCTCCCATGAAAGTCTCAGATTGGCACTGAAATCATCCATGTGCGTTGTTCCTACAAACTGCTCATTAAGCGATCCGTTAAGCGTATTTTTAGAAGCCCAGCTTCTGTTGGCTCCGGCATTGAGATCCAATGTTGGAAGAAGAGATAACTTCGCTTGCTTATACATCAGATCAAGCTGTTCTATATTTTTCAGCGCAACGTTTACTTCATTATTTCTTGTTAAAGCTTTATCTATTAACCCAATCAGTTTAGGATCTTTGAAGAACGTTTTCCACGGTAGCACTACAGTATCTCCTGTTACCTGCATAGATTCTTTGTAGGATTCCGGCACCTGAAGCTCTGTTCTTGCATAAGGTTTCCCTACAGTGCAGGACACCAGTATCGCTGCCATTGCACCTGAAATAAGGAAATTCTTTATATTAAATATTCTCATTTGTCAATTGATTTTGGATTACGGGATACTTCTTTTTAGATGAAAATTTCTCATCAAGATATTGGAAAAACATATACAGGATAGGAATTACAAATACTCCTAACACCACTCCACTCAGCATTCCTATGGCCGCACTCACACTGATAGATTTATTTCCTGAAGCCATTCCTCCTGTAGAGATCATTAATGGAATCATCCCCACAATAAAGGCTAATGATGTCATAATGATCGGGCGTAATCTTGCCTTCGCTCCTTCCAATGCAGAATCCATAATGGAAAGCCCCGTTTTTCTCCTCTGGACAGCGAACTCCACAATAAGAATTGCATTTTTAGCCAGCAATCCGATAAGCATAATCAATCCTACCTGTACATAGATATTATTATCCAATCCAATAGCTTTGATTCCCAGGAATGCTCCTACAATTCCCGTTGGGATGGAAAGCATTACTGCCAATGGAAGGATGTAACTTTCATATTGTGCTGCAAGAAGCAGATATACGAACAGTAAACATAATCCGAGGATTACAGCCGTCTGGTTTCCTGCTGATTTTTCTTCTAAACTTAATCCGGTCCATTCATAACTATAATCAGAAGGAAGTTTATTCAAGGTTGGTTCAATTTTATCCATCAAAGCTCCGTTACTGATCCCTGGTTTTGGTACCACATTAATGTTCAATGAATTATATAGGTTATAACGTTGAACGGATTCCGGACCATAGACTTTTTTCAAGGTGATTAAGGTATTGGCAGGAACCATTTCTCCTTTATTATTTTTCACGAAAATATCATTAAACGCCTGTTCATCCATTCTAAAAACACCATCAGCCTTGATATTTACTCTGTAAAATTTTCCAAATCTTGAGAAGTTCTGAGACTGATCTCCTGAGAAATACGTCTGAATAGATCCTAATAAATTAGCGATACTTACTCCTAACTGTTTGGCTTTATCTTCGTTTACTTCAAGTTCAAGCTGTGGATAATCTGCTCTGAACATCGTGTAGGCATAAGCTACTTCCGGTACCTGCATCAATTGTCCGATCACATCATCTGCTTTTGCCTTAAGAACCTGTGGATCTCTACCCATACGGTCCTGAAGAACGATCTCTGCATCATTCGTTACTCCATATCCTTCAACCGGAGGCATTCTGAAGCTCATTACACTTCCTTCTTTGATAACAGACAGCTTATCATTAACGATATTCATGATTTCATCAATATCCTGAACGGCTCCCCTTTCTTTCTTAGGTTTTAATTTCACAAACCCCATGGCATAAGCTGGTCCGGCACTGTTACTTAACAAGTTAAATCCTGTAATAGAAGTATTCTCCTGAACAGCATCTACCGTTTTTAAAATGGCATTGATCTTATTGGAAACTTCTGTAGTTTTTGTCAATCCGGTTCCCGGAGGCATGCTCAATGAATAAATAAAGAATCCGTCATCTTCCATTGGAACAAAACTCTTGGTAGTACTTGTCATCAACCATGCCGAAAGTCCTATAATTCCGGCTACTAATCCTGCTGCAATCCATTTACGACCAATTAAAAATCTTACACCTTTTGCATAACGTTCTGTCATATTATTGAAGCCTGCATTAAAAGCAACGGCGAATCTTTGTCCGAAGCCTTTTTTCTTTCCGCCTTCTTCTGCATGGTGGTTTTTCAAAAATACCGCACATAAAGCTGGTGTTAAAGTAAGAGCGTTTACCGCCGAGATAATAATCGCAATCGCTAAAGTATAGGCAAACTGCTTATAGAATAACCCGGCAGAACCTGACATAAACCCAATGGGAATAAACACCGCAGACATCACCAATGTAATGGAAATAACAGCCCCTGTAATTTCACCCATCGCTTTGTGTGTAGCATCTCTTCCTGAAAGGTCTGTCCCTTCCATATTACTGTGAACCGCCTCTACAACGACAATTGCATCATCTACGACAATACCGATCGCCAGTACAAGAGCAAACAATGTCAATACGTTAATTGTAAACCCTAATACCAAGAGGAAGAAAAAAGTACCGATAATGGCTACCGGAACCGCAATCGCCGGAATAATGGTAGACCTGAAATCCTGTAAAAAAATAAACACAACAATAAATACAAGGATAAATGCTTCTATCAAGGTAGATTTTACCTGTCCTGTTGCTTCATCCAATCTTTCCTTGGTACTCATTACCTTGGTATATTTAATACCTGGAGGGAAGGATTTTGAAAGCTGGTCAATCGCTTTATTAACTCCTATTTCAATTTCATTGGCATTAGACCCTGTGGTCTGCATAATGGCTACGGTAACCGCATTTTTACCATTGGAAAGGTTATCTCCACTGTTATTAATGGAACCAAATTCTACCCTGGCAACATCTTTAAGCCTGATTACATTGGTTCCATCATTTTTAACGACGATATTTTCGTATTGTTCCGGCTTATTCTTCTTTCCTTTGTATCGGATTACATATTCCAATGCAGCATCTGATTCTTCCCCCAATTTACCAGGAGCAGATTCTAAACTGTGATCGGCAATTGCATTCGAAACATCCGTTGGTTCCAATCCATAAGATGCCATTTTCTGAGGGTTCAGCCAGATTCTCATGGAATAATCTTTAATTCCAAAAATCTGTGCCTGTCCTACTCCTTTTACCCTTTTAATTTGTGGGATAAGGTTGATGTTGGCAAAGTTCTGCAGGAAAGTTTCATCATATTGTTTATTATCTTCAGTATAAATATTGAAAATCAATACCATACTATTCTGTTGCTTTGAGGTCGTTAATCCCATTCTTACCACTTCCTGAGGTAATATCGGTGTGGCCTGCTGTACTCTGTTCTGTACATTTACCGCCGCCTGGTCGGCATTTACTCCTTGCTTAAATATTACAGAAATGGTAAATGTTCCGTCATTACTTGCCGTAGACTTCATGTAGCTCATGTCTTCTACCCCGTTGATCTGCTCTTCCAAAGGAGTTACCACAGAACGGATTACCGTTTCACTGTTTCCTCCTGGGTACGAACCTGAAACGGTAATGGTGGGTGGAGAAATGTCCGGGAACCTGGTCACTGCCAGCTGGTTTAACCCGATGATCCCTAAAATGACAATGATAAGGGATATTACCGTCGCCAGTACCGGACGGTCTATTATCTTTTTTAACATTTTCGAATTTTCTAAGAATGATTATAAAATTATTTTGAAGGAGATACTTTCGCCACAACCTGTGCCCCATCTGCAAGGGCATCTATTCTGTTGATGGCGATTTTGTCTCCTGCGTTCACTCCATTTTTCACGAAGTAATCTTGAGAAGTGCTTCCAGATACTTCAATCTGCATCATTTTCACTTTATCTTTACCTTCTAATTTATAGACGAAGAACTTATCCTGAATATCTTTTACAGACGTTTTCGGAAGCTTTACTACACCATCTAATGCATTGTGTATCATCACACGTCCTGTTCCTCCGGATCTTAAAAGTTTATCCGGATTCTGGAACACAGCTTTCATCTGGATACTTCCTGTATTTCTGTCAAAGTTCCCACTGGCATTTTCCAACCTTCCTTTAAAACCATAGGTAGAACCGTCTGCTAAAATAAGCTCTACATTCTCTGTGTTTTCACCTGAAGCAGCAGCTCTGCTATGAGCAATAAAGTCTGCCTCATTCATTGAGAAATAGACATTTACACTGCTTATATTAGAAAGTGTTGTTAATGGTGATGCATCAGACGGGCTGATGAGGTTTCCTACCCTGTTTGGGATTCTTCCTATATAACCGCTCACCGGTGCCTTAATGTATGCGAAATTAGCATTGATCTTTGAAGAACCTAAAGAAGATTGTGCCTGAGCCACTTGTGCTGATGCTGCCTTTAAACTTGCCTGTGCTGTTTTCAGCTGCATATCAGAAACTACTTTTCCTTCTACAAGAGGTTTCAGCTTTTCAACTTCCAGTTTTGCCGATTCCTGAGCTGCTAAAGCGGATTTCAAAGCGGCTGCATTGGTATTTACCTGTTCATTGTATACCGATGGATTAATTCTAAACAATGTTTGCCCTTTGCTCACATATTGTCCTTCTTTTATGTATACAGCTTCCAGGTATCCTGTTACCTGAGCTTTTATTTCTACATTGTCCTGCCCTTCTATACTTCCGGGATACCCCGTTGCAACATCTTCATTTCCTGACTTCACCTGGATAAAGTCAGTAGGAAGTGCCTGTACCTGCTGCGCATTTTCCTGCGCGTTTCCCGAACCGCAGGAGTACAATATTGCTGCAGTTATAAGTGAAAGTGCCAGATATCCTTTTCTGTAGTTCATAACATTTGTTTTTAAATTTTACAACAGCAAAATAAGTTCATATAATAAGGATGTGCATGTAAAAATCCGGTGAAACGTAGTTAATCGCAGGTGAAACGTATGATACCAAAAATGAAAGGAAAAGTGGTTATTTCTACCATTCAGATCGATAAAAAAGGGCTTTATCACTTTAGTATTTCAAAAATACGGTTGAGGTTTCAATTTATACGTTTCACTTTTAAAACTCATCGTTCAGGTTATTTTCCCTTCTAATTTCGCAGTATCAAAACATCAAAAAATAAGTCAATAATTTAAATTTTTATCAAATGAAAAAGTTTTTAGCAATCACAGCGATCGTATTAGGATTAGGAGTACAGGCTCAAACTACAACACCGAAAAAGGAATCAGGGATAGAATTAATTCCAAAGGCCGGAATCAATATTGCCAATCAATCTATTAAAAATGTAAATGGTGAGAAATCAAAAACATCTTTTCAGGCCGGCTTAGGGGTAAATATTCAAACAGGAATAAAAAACTTTTCTGTACAGCCTGAAGTTAACTTTATCAGCAAGGGAACAAAGTTTAAAAACAGCTTTGGAAGTGAAACGTACAACTTTAATTATTTAGAAATTCCGGTGTTAGCCAAATACAGCTTTGGTCCGGTGTATGTAAATGCAGGACCTTCTATAGGCTTCCTGATGGGAAAGAATGATAAGGTAAAAGCAGCATATGGTAAAACCAAATCCATAGATTTTGGATTACAGATGGGAGCTGGTGTAGCCATTCCTGCAGGACCCGGAAAAGTAATTGTAGATGGCAGATATAATTTAGGATTAAATAATATCTCCGATGAGAAAGGAGTAGATGTAAAAAACAGAGGTTTTGCGATCTCTCTAGGATATGCTATTCCATTGTAATCTTTAATTCATAGCTTTTTCTTCATATGATCCCTTCATGAGCAATTCCTGGGGGGATTTTTATTTATAAGATTGGAAGCTGGAAGTTACTATTGTGCAGACAAAATCTAATAGCTACAGAAAGGTTTGAGGCTCTCTGAAAAGCGTTAATTAAATTGATTTTCTTTTGTTTTTCAGTCTTCAATAACCTCCAGCATCCTACCATTAATAATCCATCCAGGATTTAAAAATTGATGCCTTTTCCCGGCTTACGATCACTTCCATCTCAGGTTGTTTTCTCAGCTCCAGTTTCAGTTTTCCATTGAAATGATTGAAAATCTGCTTTACAGAATCAATATGAATGATAAACTGTCTGTTGGCCCGAAAGAAGAACTTCGGATCCAATTGTTTTTCAAGCTCCTCCAGTGTTTGAGGAATATTTTCTACTACACCAGTGTTCAGCATGGCCTTACTGATTCCCAATTCTGTATAAAAGTATAAAATGTCTTCTGCCAATACTGTTTTATATCCATCACGATGAACGATAAGGAATCGTTTTCTATAGTCTTTGGGCTGGATATAATTGAGAAGCCCCTCAATGGCTGATCCTACAACAGGAACTGCTTCCATAAAGGTCTCATAGCGCTTCAATGCGGCATCCAGTTCTTCCTCTTCTATGGGTTTCAGAAGGTAATCTATGCTATTGTATTTAAAAGCCTGTACGGCATATTCATCATACGCTGTTGTAAAGATTACGGCGCTTTTGACTTCATGTTTATTAAAAATTTCAAAGCTTAAACCATCTGCCAGGCGAATATCCATCATAATGACATCCGGAACAACATTGTTTTCCAGCCAATTAACAGTAGAGGTTATGGAATCTTCTACGGAAAGAATTTCAATATGGGGTCTTAACTTTAGCAACAGCCTTTTTAACCGGTCTGCATTGGGTCTTTCATCCTCAACTATTAAAATTTTATTAATCTTCATATCAACGGGAGTTTTACAATAAATTTATCTTCAGTTTTTTCTATAATCGGTTTTGTATAGCCCAGAATCTCATACCTTGCAATGATATTGGTAAGCCCTACTCCTGAAGAATCCGGCTTATTGAGTAATGGCAAAAAGGTATTAGCAACTACCAGCTCTTTTTCTGAGTTTGTATACACATGAATTTCCAGTGGGTTCGCCTTTGAGGTCTGATTATGCTTAATAGCATTTTCAACCAACAGCTGCAGGGATAATGGAAGCGTATACATAGATCTGTATTCTTCTTGGATGTCAATTTTAAATAATACTCCCTCGCCAATTCTTTTTTCAATCAGGAAAATATAGGAATCTAAAAATTTCAGTTCTTCTTCTACGGCTATGATATCTTTTTTAGAGTTCACCAACAAATACCGGTATACACGGGCAAATTTTTCTGAATATTCATACCCTAACTGTTGATCTTCCAGAATTAGTTCGGAAAGAACACTCAGGTTGTTAAAGATAAAATGGGGATCTATTTGTAATTTAAGAGCCTGAAGTTCAGCGGCCATAGCTGCCTGTTTATGCTTGGAGGCTCTAAGTTTATGCTGAGCTGCTTCTACAGCAGTCCTTTTCCAATTTTGAAGCAGATAATCCACTGTATTAAAACCACTTATAATCAACGAAATCACAATATTCGTAGCAACCCATTGTCCTAATAGTGTATATTCTTTTCGGGAATCCATTTCCGGTAAATTATCAGAGGTACAGTCTACAATGGCATTAATAATCATTACAATCAAAACACTTCCTACAATCTGAAGAAATCCCTGGATGAGTAATCGCTTAACCGTTCTATCTTTCCACGGAAGCAGCTTATTGAGAGTAGAATCTATAAAAATACTAACCTCTGAAATGATGATTGAAAAAAAGAATACCCACAAAGCATCTTCAATAAACATTTTCAATGGAGTTTCCCAATACCTTTGCCAAACAGGATCAAAAGGATCAATAAGATAGGAAAATCCGCAGAAAGCAATTACTGCTACGGCCCAAATTACCAGCCTCCTTTTCATAGCGGAAAGGATCTTTTTACTTCGTACTAAATTTTTTCTAATCGTAGAAACCCTATTCATATCCGGGACTTTGTGAATGTAAATATAAAAATAGATTTTAGAAGCCCATGCCCTATTTTTAACGAGACCGCCAAAACCGTCCCTGAAACGTAAAATAAACAAGTTCAAATGAAACCTGACGTTTCATCACCTGAAAAATACATTTCATCATCATTTTATGCAACATCACCATATTTTTAATAAAAGGCCACGGGCTTCTACCCTAGTTTTGCAGTATTAAAATCGGTACAATGAAAACAATAATTGTCTGCACAGATTTTTCCCAGGAAGCTGAAAATGCAATTCATTATGCAGCTTCTATGGCTAAAGAAAACCAATATCATATTATACTGTTCAATTTACAGAGCATTTCTATCCATGCCCTGAATGCTCAGATTTCTGCTGATTTTTTCTATGAACAGACCCTTAAAAACCAACAAAAGCTTACTGATAAATCCATGGAGATAAATCGTTTATATGCTGTAAAAACAGAGTATTATCTAGCTTCAGGAAATTTCATTGATGAGCTGAATAACTGTATACAAGCCACAAATGGGGATTTTGTTGTGATGGGGATGGGAGAAAAAACGCTTGAACAAAGGCTTTTAGGGAACAATGTGATCAAGGCTATTCACAGGATCAAAAAACCGATATTAATTATTCCGGGACATATAGAATATACAGGAATCCAAAAGGTTCTCTTTGCCTATGATACTCATAAATCCATTACCTGGTCTGCTATGAATGACATTTATTCTTTCATTAATGAGTTCAATGCAGAAATTGAAGTATTTAATGTAGGTGAGGGTGTAGAGGATTTTACGGAAGTCATTCATGATATCGATCTGAATTCCGGTTATGATCTTGATGATATTAAATACAGCTTTAAGATGATAAAATCTATTGAAATCATCAAAGCGATTGAGGAGGAAGTAAAATTAGCCAATGCAGATCTCCTGACAATGGTTCCTTACCGGTATAATCTTGTAGAATCTCTTTTCCATCGAAGCAAAACAGCCATCATGGCCTATAAAAATAAAGTTCCATTACTATCAATCCCCCTAAACATAGATTAAGACTCAATCAATAAAAATCATATTTGAATTATCCTTTTTTGCCTTTTTAAGGTTAAATTTTACACTTAATCTTGTTTAATAAGACCGGAGTTTTCTTCGGTCTTATTTTGATTTCTACTCCATAATCTCTGCAAATCAAATAGCATTAGGATTAAAACGATCACTTTTATTTTAATATAAATTGTAATTTTATTGTAAAACAAAGTATTATGAAGTCTAATTCTTTTTATTATAGATTCCTCACTATCTGTATGCTGTTAATCGGAAGTATTCCTTTGACTGCACAAAAGACCAGTAAACAATGCCTGCAAAAGTTGAAACTGACTTCTGATAAAATTATATTAACCTCCGACCATTATGAACAACCTATTCAAACTGAAATTATCATCGATCCGGCTAATTCCAGTATCAGAACCATTATTCAAATGCCTAATAAACAAGACAAAAAGGTCACCAATTATAAGATTAAGGAGATTAAATGTGAGATGAATGAAGAATTAACGTCTGGAAATATAATATATATGATAAAAAGTAATAATCCTGATGGAAGTTTTTCAAATGGCGGATTTAAACTGAAAGCCAACCCGCAAGGACTAACTTTCTCCAATACCACTGATCCGCCAGAAAATACAGCAATTATTCCCGTCTCAAAATATGAGATCATAAAATAATCCTAATAATAAAAATCTTCTACGCTATCAACGTAGAAGATCATCCTTAATATAATAATATAAAATTATCAGGAAATCAAAGTCATTAATGCCTGATAATAATTTTCTTGCAATTCACTGCTGCCATTAAGGAACAAATAAGGCTCAATAAGCTCCAGTTCCATTAAGTGAAATGAATTATTGATTAATACACCATCTACCCTCGCATACAATGTTGATTGGGGTAAAGTTTTTAAATACGTCCCAGCCTGTTCTATATGCACCGGATCCGGGGTTGGATAACTGATACTTCCGCCATGATAATGCTGCACTCTGAAATCACCTTGTTTAGGCGTTTTTAATGAACAATGGCTATATTTTCCGTTGAAAAACAGGAATGACCATTCTCCATTTTTAATTTCCTCTACAAAAGGCTGTACCATATAATCCTGTTCTTTCAGAAACTCATTAATTTCTTTAGATCGTTTATCAAAATTATCTCGGTTTATGGTTACCGTATTTTGAGCTCCAGCACTCACACAAGGCTTTACAACCAATTGATCAGCTCCAAAAACTTCAAAAAAATGTTTACCAAAAGAAGATCCTTTTTCCACATATTCTGAGGCAATGACCGGAAGTTGCTTGTCCGCAATATCTTTCAGGTAATGTTTATCTGAATTCCATTTGATGATTTCCACTGGATTTAACACTTTAATTCCTAATCTTTCAAGATGATCCAGCCAGTTCAGAAATTCATGCAAATGATTATGATAATCCCACGGAGACTTGATAATAGCCACATCAAACTGACTCCAGTCCACATTTTCATCATTCCAAATGGTGGGAACAATATCCACACCTTTGTTGTTCAGAAAATTAATCAGTTCCGTATCTTCATCATTGGCTACTCCCACCGAAAAACGGTCTTCTTTTTTAAAGCCTACTAGTGTAATTTTCATGCGTCTGTTATTATACGTTTTTCTTGGTGTAAAGTTGCAAAGAACTTATGAATGAACACAGACACAGATTTTTATATTTGGAAGGGTACAATTGAAAATCTATTTAGTAATCCTTTTTCTTCTTTTTTGAATTTTGAGGTTCATTTTCTAATTCCATTTGATTATTCTCCATATTTTTTTTCAATAAAGGTTATCTTTCAAAACATACTCTAATTCTCAATATTTTAATACATTTGTTATAAAACATACTTCAAATGAATTTCGAGCAGATAAATCTACACCTTGAAGCCTATAAAGAACATAATCAGATTCTGGATGCGGCAAAATATCTGATCCATTCTTTTGATCTGGAACATGACAATTTTGCAGGGTTTGGTTTCAGGGAAGAGCTTTCCCCTACTTCGATGCTTCTTACTGCAGAAGGAGAATTGGGAGGACCTCAAACTGTGATGATTCCTAGAAATTTATTTGATTTTGATCTGAATCTTGTCCTCAATATGGTAGCCCACGAAATGCTTCATGTAAGACAAAAGGCTCCGGGGCAGGTAATTGAAGATAAAAATGAAAGAGAGTTTCAGGCTTACTATGAAATGCTTTTTCACAAGGTTTTCCCACAAGTTCCTGAGGTTTCGGCTTTTCATAAAAAATTCTTTGGCGGAAAAGCCCTGGAATATTATAAAAGAATGGGCGAAGGTTCGGAATTACAACAGAAATATGCAGAACAGAAAATAGAAGTAGAACATTTAATTAATACATTACCATGAACGTAAAACCAGACATAACCTGGGCAGATTTTGAAAAAATAGACATCAGATGCGGAACCATTCTTTCAGTAAATGATTTTGAAAAAGCCAGAAATCCTTCTTATCAATTGGAGATTGATTTTGGTGACTTAGGAATCAGGAAATCATCTGCACAAATCACTTCTCTTTATCAGAAAGAAGAATTGGTAGGAAAACAGATTCTGGCAGTGGTTAACTTTCCTAAAAAACAGATTGCCAACTTCTTCAGCGAATGTTTAGTTCTCGGATTATATGGAGAAGATAAAAATGATGTCACTCTTTTAGCCCCTTCATTACCTACTAAAAACGGAATGCAGGTAGGATAGCAAATAAAAAACACACAATGATACAAAACATACCATTAGAAAAGGTCTTATTCCTTGATATTGAAACCGTTCCACAGGCCGGATCATGGGACGATTTATCTGAAACAGATCAGCATCTTTGGGATAAGAAAACCAGATTCCAGAGAAAAGAAGATGTTTCGGCAGCTGAATTTTATGACAGGGCCGGAATTATGGCAGAATTCGGTAAGATCATCTGCATCACGATCGGAATGGTGGAGAAGAACGAAACTTTAAAGATCAAAAGCTTCTCAGGGCATGATGAAAAAAAGATGCTCCAGGAATTTGGAGAAATTTTCAACAGTCCAAGGCTTTATAATGTCATTCTTTGCGCCCACAACGGAAAAGAATTTGATTTTCCATGGATTGCACGAAGGTATCTCATCAACGGAATGCAGCCGCCTGCTCCTTTTCAGATGTTTGGGAAAAAGCCGTGGGAAATTCCTCATATAGATACGATGGAACTATGGAAATTCGGGGATTATAAAAGTTTTGTATCACTGGAATTATTGGCTCATGTCTTTGGCATTCCCACTCCCAAGGATGATATCGATGGCTCAATGGTTTCATCAATTTACTACATAGAAAAAGACTTGCAGCGAATTGTTGATTATTGTGAAAAAGATGTCTTAACTTTGGCAAATATTTTCCGACGCCTGCGTCAGGAAGATTTGTTGAAAAGGAATATCAATTTAGATTAAAAAATGAAATTTACAGACGATCAAATTGCAGACATTGGTGAAGAAATCATCAGCGTGCTAAAAACCGTATATGATCCCGAAATTCCGGTAGATATTTACGAATTAGGGCTTATTTATGATGTACAGATCTCCGATGATGCTGACGTAAAAATAATAATGACCCTTACCACTCCAAACTGTCCGGTGGCAGAAACACTTCCTCAGGAAGTAAAAGATAAAGTAGCAGAAGTAGAACATGTAAAAAGTGTTGACTTAGAACTTACTTTTGAACCGAGCTGGAATAAGGATATGATGAGCGAAGAAGCAAAATTTGAATTGGGAATGCTATAAACCTTAAGCATTTTCTACTCAGATAAAATTAATATTACTAACTATTTATTCAGTAATTATGGCAAAAAAGATAGGAGCAATACTCCTCGCTTTCTTAGGTATATATATGCTTTATCTGGGATCTAAAATGCAGGCTCAGCCTCCTTTTATAACCGGCATAGGGTTTATCATTATCTCACTGCTGCAATTGGGTAAAAAGTAATATGAAAATATAAAAGGATGTCATGATATGACATCCTTTTTTGTATTGTTAAACCTCAAATTCAGGGTTGCTCTTACACTTCTTTTGCGATTGTTTTTCCTTCTCTCCTGCTCCATTCACTCCATGAACCTACATAAAGATTAGGGATTTTTAACCCCGCATAAGCTAATGCTAAAATAGTATGACATGCCGTAACTCCTGAACCACAGTGAACAATCAGGTTCCCAGGTCTATTTTCCAGTAATCGGCTATATTTTTCCTTAAGAACTTCAGGGCTCAGGAAGAATCCATTTTCATCCAGATTTTCAGAAAAAGGAATATTGATTGCCCCCGGAATATGTCCTGCAACCAGGTCAATAGGCTCAGATTCTCCTCTGTACCGATAAGCATCTCTTACATCAACAACGGTGGAAACATTGCTTTTCAATTCATTTTCAACGTCTTCCAAACTTGAAATAGGAAGAGTCCAATTTTCTTTTTTTATTGTTGGAGCTTTTTCAAAAGTCTCTTCTCCTGATGAAAGTTCCATAGCATTATTTTCAGCAGCCTGGATTCCGCCATCCAAAACCTGTACGTTTTCAAAACCAAAGGATCTGAGCATCCACCATGCTCTGGCAGCAGCATTTGAACCGTTTTTATCATCATATACAACAACATGAGAATTTTCAGCTATTCCAAGGTCGGATAATGTTTCTGCAAATTTTTCTGGTGTTGGAAGCGGATGTCTTCCTCCAAAAGCAGCATCTGGTCCTATTTCAGCCAGATCTTTATCCAAATCAATGAACCTTGCTCCTTTGATATGCTTTTCAAGATAGTTTTGTTGTACATCTTTCCCTACTCTTGCATCAAGAATGATGAGGTTTTCCGTTGGAAGTTTTTTTAAATCAGAGGGTGAAACTATTGGAGACATTGTGTTGATTTTAGGTTATTGTAATAAAGTTTGGGCCAAAGCCAATGGATTAATGAATATAGTAAAGCGGACTAAAGTCCGCTCCTATTTATATTTTGATTTCAAGCAGATCCTCATTTTCCAGTGTCTTATCTGCGTAATTTGCTATATCTGCCAGAGATTCTAAGTCATTTTAAAAATGAAAAATATCCTTAGCCTTATTATAAGAGCTTTCAAAGTTTAAAAGATTCAGCTTGTGATCTGCTTTTTCAACACTCATAAAATTAATCACCTGTTCTGTAGGCATATTTCCTACCAGATCATCTTTTGCCATAGGACATCCGCCAATTCCTTTGATGGCACTGTCAAATCTTCTGCAACCTTGATCATAAGCTGCCTTGAGTTTTGAATATGACTCTTCATAACGGTTATGGAAATGCCCACCGAAATTAATTCCAGGGTATTTTGCTGGAATTTTTTCAAATAGAAGAGCAATGGTTTCAGGTGTTGCGACTCCTGTGGTATCAGAAAGCAGAATATCTTTAACGCCGATATCCGAGAATCTTTGTGCCCACTGGTCTACATCTTCCCACTTCCACATTTCTCCATAAGGATTTCCAAAGGCCATAGAGAAATAAATATTCAGCTGCTTTCCTTCAGTTTTTACCAACTCAAGCATCTTAATGATCTCATCAAAAGCTTCTTCCTGACTTTTATTGGTATTTCTATGCTGAAATGTTTCAGAAATAGAGAAAGGAAACCCCAAGATATCTACAGACTCATGCTTTAAAGCTTTTTCAGCCCCTCTATAGTTTCCGATAATAGCAGAAACTTTGGTCTTGGAGTGGGATTTATCAATATTTTCAGCCACCTCATCAGAGTCAGCCATTTGGGGAATTGCTTTGGGAGAAACAAAGCTCAGACAATCCAATACATCAAAACCAACATCCATTAAGGAGTTGATATAATCTATCTTTTTATCAGTAGGGATAAACTCTCCCCATCCCTGCATTGCATCTCTAGGACATTCGGTAAGAAACATTTTTACTTTTTGATTTTCTCAAATATAATAAAACTAAACTACTTAGTATACTGTACATACAAATCTAACATTATTTTGATTTTCAAAGTTTTATATCTGATTTATAATTTCGATAACTGATATTAACTCGCAAATAATGTATTCTGAGCATCAAATTTGCTAACTTTGTTAAAATTTATGATAAATCTGATGAGTACAATAGAATTCAATCCATTATGGAAAGAGAAATTACTGAACCGTTTTCTTAGCTATGTAAAAATATATTCAACAAGTGATGCTGAAAGTGAATCAACACCTTCTACTGAGCGCCAGTGGGATATTGCCAATTACATTACAGAAGAGCTGAAAACAATCGGTTTGGAAGATGTTTCAATTGACGAACACGGTTATATTATGGGCTATGTTCCTTCTAACCTTGAAAATGATGACAGGCCTACGATTGGGTTCATTTCACACTACGATACATCTCCTGATTTCAACGGAGAAAATGTAAAACCTCAGGTTTGGAAAAACTATGATGGAAATGATCTTTTACTGAACCAGACCACAGGATTTACTTTATCACCTTCAAGATTTGAAAGTTTAAAAAAATATATTGGCCAGACGTTAATTACTACAGATGGAAATACCCTTCTTGGAGCTGATGATAAAGCAGGTTGTGCAGAAATTGTAACTGCGGCGGAATATCTTATCGCTCACCCTGAAATTAAGCACGGAAGAATTGCTGTAGGATTTACTCCTGATGAAGAAATCGGAAGAGGTGCCCACAAATTTGATGTGGCTAAATTCGGGGCTGAATGGGCCTATACAATGGATGGTGGAGAAGTTGGAGAACTTGAATACGAAAACTTTAACGCTGCCGGAGCCGTAGTGAAAATCCACGGATTAAGTGTACACCCTGGTTATGCTTATGGTAAAATGATTAATGCGGCTTTGTTAGCTGCAGAGTTCGCTCAAACATTACCTGCTAATGAAACCCCAGCAACCACTAAAGGATTTGAAGGATTCTATCACTTAATGGACATTACAGCTGATATTTCTGAAGCGAAACTTCAATACATCATCCGTGACCACGATGCTGATAAATTTGAAGCAAGAAAGAAATTCATGGAAGAAAAAGTGGCTGAATTCAACCAAAAACATGGTGAAGGAACCGCTGAAGTGGAGATCAAGGAGCAATACAGAAACATGAAACAGCAGTTTGAAGGCAAAATGCACATCGTAGATCTTGCTGCCAAAGCAATGACTGAAGCTGGTATTGAGCCTAAAATCAAAGCCATCAGAGGTGGTACAGACGGTGCTCAGCTTTCCTATATGGGACTTCCTTGTCCGAATATCTTTGCTGGAGGAATCAACTTTCACGGACCGTATGAATATGTTGCCTTGGAAAGTATGGAGAAGGCAACAGAAGTGATTATTAATATTGTAAAAGCATAATGAGATGAAAAAACTCTTAGCATTAGCCTTCATATTATCTTTTGCTTTCGGAAGTGCTCAGATATCTGCATTTCAGAAGGCCGATTCTAAGTATGAAAGAAAAAAAACGGCATTGTACAACAAATACCCTAAGCCCAATGATTTGAGAACTAAGCTAGAGTGGCTTCTTACAGAAGACAAAATAACATCTTATAAAAATGCTCTGGATAAGATTTCCGAAAACGATAAGAAAGCAGTGGCCAATGATCCTCCTGTGAAAACTAAATTGACAAAAGAAGCGGAATACGAAGCTGGAAAAACAGTTTTTCAAAAGTCATTGTATGAAACAGTTGATCTTGTTTTCTTAAACTACGCTTCGAATTCTTATAAAGCAACGTTAAGCTTTGTAGTAGATTCTAAAGGAAATGCTTTGGATGCCCAGGCAAAGGGAAATAATGAAGATGTGAATGCATTTATTGAAGCCGCCTTTTATCGTATTAAGGAAAAAGGCAAGTGGAAACCCGCAGAAATTAATGGGAAGCCGGTATCATCTACGGTATCTCTACCACTAGTTTTAACATTTAAAAAATAAATACAATAAACCCGCTTCACAGTGGGTTTATTTTTTACCTCTTACCCACCCCAACTTATATTCCATTCATTTACGGAGAGTTAAAAGCATAACCAATCTCATTTTTCATTATATTTACTGATGACAGATTAACAAAACTATTAATTTTAATATCAGATTACATTATGAAAAACATGAAAAAACTTTTGAGAAAGGATCTTTCAACGATTCTTGGTAATGGAATAGACAACTGCCATATGGGAGGAGATTCCTATAACTGCCAGAGTGACTGCCAATGTGCCTGGGGGAAAGCCTGCGAAATGTATGATGACGGAAGCCCGGGACAATGCATTGCCGTCGGAGGCGGTGGAAATCCTGGTGGTGGAGGTACCGGTGGATGTATTCCACCAAATGACTGCACAGAACAGCCTTATTAAAAATAAATCAAATAAATCTACGGAAGCTACAATGGCTTCCGTTTTTTTATTCATCCAAAACCGAATTCTTATCAAAGCATCTCTACCATTCATCAAATAAAATTTCCACCGTTCTTTAAGATTCTTTGCTTTGTATCAAATTTTTAAAAGCAATCAATTTATGAAGCAACAATTTTTAGCATTCTGCTCACTGTTATTATGTATCACTTGTTCTATGGATACACAGGCCCAGCAGACTCCATCTATTCACATCGGAATAAAGGGAGGTACAAATTTTACAAAAACCTCAACGGAATCTTCTTCCTTGGAAGGGAAATACGGTTTCGGTTATCAGGCAGGTGTAATGGCAAGAGTGGATATTGGAAGCCTGTATGTACAAGGAGAAACCTTGTTCAACAAAAGAAAAACAACTTACGAAGCAAACGATTCCGGTTCTGCCAAGCTAACATGGAACGCCATTGATATTCCTGTAGTAATTGGATACAAACTTATCAAAAATGATGATTTTAATGTAAGAATATTTGCCGGTGGTGTATACAGCTATGCTTTCAATAACAAATTATCCACTTCTGAATCAATACAGGAGAGTTTTAAAAAATTTGACAAGTCAAATATTGGAATTACTGGAGGTGTAGGTGTAGACTATAAAAATTTCACGGTAGACCTGAGATACGAAAACGGGCTTTCCAATATCAGTAAGGAATTTAAATCCAAGCCTCACAGCTTTAGTCTTGGGATCGGTTATTTCCTATTCTAAAAACTTGAATTATCTTTACTTATTAGAAACTGTGCCCTCTACAGTTTCTAATTTTTTATAAACCCATTCTTCCAATCGTCCTATGACAAAACCCATTGTTTTAAAAGAATATATTTTTTCATTTATTTTTTGGCTTGCCCTCGCTGTTGTATTATGGTGTAATATACAGGTTTCGGCAGGAGCTCTGTCTGCCCTTATCCAGTCTATTCTTATTATCATCAGCTCTTTTATTTTGACCCATTTTCTCACCAATAAGCTACTTCCTAAGGCTTTACGGTTAAAAAAAATGAAAAGATTCCTTATTGAGATTTCAATTATAATATTGATTCTGAGTTTAATATACTCTTGTATCTATACCTATGTTGATGTAGCATTTGAAGGCTCTCTTCCTGATAATTTTTCCGGTCACCTTTCTTTTTTATGGCGGGGTTTTTATATGGGTTTACCAGCCTCTTTTTTAATTAATGGCTCCGCATGTGGCATTAAGTTCTATCAGGAGCTCGGAAAAATAGAGCGAGATCATATTCTTCTTCAACAGGCACATTTGGAAAATCAACTTAAGCTTCTTCAGGATCAGATTAATCCACATGTGGTATTCAATATTCTGAACCACATTCATATCCTGATGAAACATGATACAGAGCTTGCAGATTATTTATTAATGAAATTTTCAGATATTCTACGGTATCAGCTGTATCATTGCAATCAAAATCTAGTTTCTCTGGACAAGGAAATTGAATATCTTCAAAATCTCATTGAGGTAGAAAAATTAAGATGGGGAAATGAATTGGATGTAAAATCAACCTTTAAACTGAACAGTAAAAAAGCTCTTATTGCTCCACTATTATTGGTTCCTTTTATTGAAAATGCCTTTAAATATGTCTGCAGGCTGCCTGGGCAAACCGGCTATGTTAAAATTTCTTGCAAAGAGGAAAACAATACTCTTTATTTTTATGTCGAGAATTCATATTCAGAAATGGCAGTTCATAAAAAGAAAGATGGCGGAATTGGGCTCCAAAATGTACAGAAACGTCTGAAATTGCAGTATCCAGATGCTTATGATCTTAAAATTGAGTCCGATAATCTGATTTATAAAGTAAATTTAACCTTAAAACTATCTGAAAATGAGCAATAATATTCCTAAAATGAAATGCCTTATCGTAGATGATGAGCCTCTGGCAAGATTCCACCTTAAGGAGCTGGCAGACAAGATTGATTTTGTGTCTGTAGAAGGAACCTGTGCCACCGCTCTGGAAGCAGATGCCAAAGTAAAAGAAAGTGAAATAGACCTTCTTTTCCTGGATATCAACATGCCCTATCTGAATGGTATTGATTTCCTTGAGCAGCTTGAAAACCCGCCATTATGTATTTTCACAACCGCTTATTCCGAGTACGCATTGGAAGGATTCAGGCTTCAGGTGGTGGATTATCTTTTAAAACCTATTGCCTTTAACCGTTTTTATCAGGCGGTGAATAAGGCTCAGCAACAGTTTATCATTAATGAAAAATTAAGGAAAAACACCCCTCTGGATGATCCTTTTCTTTATGTGAGGCAGTCTGATACCTTTATCAAGGTTTCCTGGGTAGATATATTATATATTGAAAGTATGCAGAACTATACCAAGCTTCATTTTAAGGATAAATCTCTGGTCATTCATCAGACGATGAAAGCCATTGAAGAATCCTTACCTTCTGAACATTTTTTCAGAATTCATAAATCGTTTTTAATCAACATCATCCATATTGATATGATCTCCGGAGGCCGCCTGTTTATCAATAAAACAGAGCTTCCCATTTCCCGTACCCGAAAAGAAGAATTGCTCAATCAGGTGGTGTATAAAAAGCTGATTAGTAAATAAAAGAAGAAGCCGGAAAATGATGGGGGAATTATTCAAGTTAAAAAAAAGATCAAATAAATACATTCCGGCCTCTTTTCTTCTATTTTAAGGTAAATTCCAGCGTAAAGAAACAGCTACATAAAACGTACTGGCAAACTTAGGATCTGCAATTTTTTTCTCTTTAAAGATACTTTTGATTTTTCGCTCACTTTCTGTGAAGCTTCTTACCAAGGTTGACCCTCCTGTAACTCCTATGCTCAGCTTATCATTGAGCTTTATTTCCGGTCTTAGTCCTGCTGTGATCTGCTGATAACCAAACATTATAGATTCTCCGTCTTTCTTTCTTTCTACGGTCATTCCACTAAGGTTAACCACTGCTTTTAAGGTAAAAGCATCTGAAAACTCATATCCGGCTTCCGCACCTTCTGGGAAATTAATTCTGAACTTGACCTTCCCGTTGGTTTTCCAGTCGAAATAAATCCATGGCAGAACCATTGGAACCCCAAATGCCGTCGTAAGCACCGGACCTCCACCCAAAGCAAGATTCGGACTAAAATGCCTGATAAATACGATACCTCCCTGCCCCAGCACATCATCAAAGCTTACTTTTTCCATATCAGTATATACTCCTACTGAAGCCATCATCATCATACTCCATTTCTTTCCTAAAGGTCTTACATGCTGTAATCCGACCTGTGCGTTCAGCATCTGCTCCGGAAATAACGGAGTTTCGTAGTTTTTGTGTGACATTTTTGCATAAGACCCACTCAGCAGCATAGACCATGCTTTTACCTTCCCTTCTTTGTCTTTTTTTACTGATAATGGAATGCTGAGGTTCAGATTTACTCTTTTAAAATCACTTTTGGAATTGGTTTTCACACTGTCTTCCGGGCGGATATAATTGGAGGACGGAATGTATTCTGTTTTAAGTTCTGCAGAGATTCCCGATTGTGCATTTACCCAATACCCTAACGGCAGCAGACAGCAAAAAGCCGTCAAAAGGTTTCTTTTCATATTCTAAATTTTATGCAAAGAGAACCTTTTGACTATTTTTTACAAAAATTACTTGATTAAGTGTCTAATTAGTATGACCAATAGAAGCAATGGCAGGATAAACATTTTCATTCGGAAGAGGAATCGGAAATTTAGCAACTTTCAATAATATCTATTCTTTCCCCTTCCCTACTCATTTAAGCAACAGATTGCTGTACTGTAGTCTTTTTACTTTTAAAAATCTGATATCCAAACCATACAGCCACCACCGCCATTCCGGTGCGTGTAACCACCATCGGCATAATAGAATCTGCTTCCAGGAAACCCAATAATCCCGAAATTAAAAAGGTTACCATAAGCTGCATGAATCCTAATAATGCTGCAGCAGTCCCTCTTCCCTCTTTAAAAGGAGATAAAGCGTGTGCCGAAGTAATAGGAAACAGAATTCCTATGGCCAGCAATGATAAATACAGCATTGCTATTTCCAATGCTACAGAAAGACTTCCTGCTGCAATCAGAATATGCAGTGCACATACCAGTAACAACATTAATGTAGCTCCAAATAAAAGATCTGAATTACTGATTCTTTTAATCAGTCTCGGAGTAATATAAGCCGCAGTTATCAGGGCTAGTGAATTAAATGCAAATATAAAACTGAAAGTCTCACTGGAAAACCCGTGAAGTTCCATAAATAAAAACGGAGCATTTGAAATATAAATAATCAGAGAAGCAAACGCAATACTTCCAACCATTGTACTGTTGATAAACTCTTTGTTGGAAATAATCATTTTCAGCTGATCTTTTAACCCTTTTTCATCAACTCGTTCATGATCAGGAAGGTTGATTCTAGTATTCGTTTCCGGAACATATTTGTATACCATAAAGAAGGTAATGAGTCCCATGATACATAAAAACGCAAATGAACTGTTCCAGCCCCAATATTTCAGAAATACACTTCCCATCAAGGGTGCTACAATAGGGGCAATTCCACTGATCTGAGATTGCTGCGCAAAAATGGTTACTGATTTTTGTTTATCATAAAGATCAATAATAATTGCTCTTCCAATAACAATCCCTGCACTTCCTCCAAAAGCCTGTAAGAAACGCATAGCCCATAAAACGTAAATGTCTGAGGTAAAATAGATGGCTGTAGCTCCTATGATAAAAAGGAGAAGCCCGCAATATAACATCGGTTTACGACCTGTTTTGTCTGATAAAGGTCCCCATAATAATTGTCCAAAAGCAAATCCGGCAAAGAAAACAGAAATAGAAATCTGAATATGCCCGATATCGGTTTTAAAAATTTCAGCCATGCTCGGAAAAGCAGGAAGATAAAGATCTATACTTAAGGATTCTAACGTGTTGAGTAATGCTAAAATAAACACTACAATACCTAACTTCTTCATAAATTGTAAGCCTTCACAGGCGATTTTTTTTCAGGATGCAAAATTGCCTTAAAAAGCAAAAAATTACAATAAAAGAACTGAAGGAAGTATAGGACAAACTGAAGATTTAAATACAGAAACAAATGAAAACAATCAGTTTAGGCTTATCAAAATTGTAAATACTGAAGATTATCTTTTTTCATTATTCTTAAAATAGTCAGGGTTTTGACCGGTATGTTTCTTAAAAAACCTTGAAAAATATGAAGCATCGTTAAAACCGAGTTTAAAAGCAATCTCTTTCACAGTGAGCGCTCCAAAACTTAGTTCTCTTTTGGCTTCCAGGATAAGGCGTTGGGCAATCATTTTTTTTACTGTTGTTCCCCTCAGAACACGCACAATGTCATTAAGGTGATGGGAGCTTATCTTCAATTTTTCAGCATAGAAACTTGTTTCTTTGTGCTCTATATAATGTTTCTCAATGAATCCTATCAGGTCCTGAATTCGCTGACGGTCATTCAATAAAGGTTCCTGAGATTTAATTTGTTCTCCAATGATGATACAAAACGCTTTCAGATAGGCCTTTAAAAGTTCTGTCCTTGACGTTGCTTTGTATTCCTGCTCAATCAATGAAAGGATTGTACTGCATGTTTTCTCATTTTTAGGGTCTAAAAAAAACGGAAGCACTCCTCCGGTAAGTACAGATTCAATATCACAGGCTTCGTTGAAGATTTCACGGCTTATGGCCATGGCATATCCTTCCTCTCCTTCTATTTTCATATTGAAAGCCTGCCCTGGTGCAATAATACAGATTTGATTGTTTTCAAGTGTATAGCTTTCAAAATCCAGTTCTAAACAACTATTGTCATACACCTCTCTGAACCAGATAATTTCAAAAAAATTATGCCGGTGAACATCATGAAAATTCTCTGGACCAGCCGCACTCAAAGTGCTCATCTGAAATTTTTCAGAAGTCAGATGATGCATTGGTATTTCTTTTTCTGGTATAATCATTAATGTATTTTTTAATCGTTACTCTATAAACAAAAACCACAGCAAAAAAAGTGCTGCGGTTTTCTACAATATTTAAAATTAAATAATTTTATCCGTTCTGGTTTCCTAAAAAGGCATCCCATCCCTGAGCAGTAAGAGCGACCAATTGGTTTGATCCTCTTGCTACCATAAAGTTCCCTTCTTCTTTTTCAACAGCATGTCCTATGATGGTAAAGTCAGGATGATTTTTAATTTTATCAAAATCGTCTGGTGAAATTGTGAATAGTAATTCATAATCTTCACCGCCGCTTAATGCCGTCATTACAGGATTTAAGTTCATTTCGTCTGCGGTAGAGATGGTAAGGTTATCCAACGGTACCTTTTCTTCATACAGTCTGAATCCTACTTTAGACTGATCGGAAAGATGAAGGATTTCAGAAGCTAAACCGTCTGAAATATCAATCATGGAAGTCGGTTTAATATCCAACTCTTCCAGAATTGCTTTAACATCTGTTCTTGCCTCAGGTTTCAATTGTCTTTCCAGGATATAATCATACCCTTCCATTTCCGGCTGCATATTCGGATCTGCAAGGTAAACAGCATGCTCTCTTTCCAGAATTTGCAGTCCCATATAAGCTCCTCCTAAGTCTCCTGTTACCACAAGAAGATCATTAGGTTTTGCTCCACTTCTCTTCACGATATTTTCATCCGCTTCAATTCCTACTGCTGTAATGCTCATTACCAATCCAGAGTTGGAACTTGTGGTATCTCCACCAATCAGGTCTACTTTATATCTTGCACACGCAGCCTGAATTCCTGCATAGATTTCTTCCAAAGCCTCTACCGGAAAACGGTTGGAAACTGCTAAAGAGACCAAAATCTGTGTAGGAACCGCATTCATAGCTGCAATATCACTCAGATTTACAACTACTGCTTTATAACCTAAATGCTTTAATGGAACATACCCTAAATTAAAATGCACGCCTTCCGCCAGAACATCCGTAGTAAGAACTACTTTTTTATTATCTGGGTTAATCACTGCTGCATCATCTCCTACTCCAAGCTCCGAAGATTCATTGGATAGAGGAAAATGCTCAGTCAAATGCTTAATAAGACCGAATTCTCCTAATTTAGAAATGGGCGTCAGCTCCTGGGATTTATCTTCAAACATAAAATTTCTTTTTTGTACAATGTTCACGGCAAAATGGTATAAAGCTTTGGAAGTCTGTTATACCACTGAACTCTGAACTTTAAACGTTGAATTACTTTGTAAATTCTGCCGGATCAACATTGTGTGGATGAAAAGGAAACTTTTTAAAGTCTTCTTTTGATAGTACCACAGTTTCCGGTGTTTTGTATTTATTCATTGCTTCCACCACATCATCTGGTGGTGTTGTCATTTTTCTTAACATCATATCGATCCAAACTCCCGTAGCTTCGGCAGTAGCACAGTGTGCCCCATCCGGAGTGTAGAATTTATGAACGAAACGATAGATAGCAGAGTCATCTGAACATCCATCTATTTCTACGCTTACAATAACTACCTGATCAGCATAGATCTCCTTGAAGAAAGAATATCTTTCGTGCAGGATAACAGGACCGATTCCCCATCTGCTTAATTGGGTAACCCCCATTTTCTCTTTGGTCATAAAAGCCATCCTGGCTTGCGCACAATATTGTACATATGATGAATTGGCTAAGTGCTTATTGGCATCAAGGTCGCTCCAACGCACTTCAAATTTATGGTAGAAAATCATACTGAAATCGTTTTGGGTATAATAAAAAATTATAATCTTCAAAAATACTCAAATAAGATGGTTTATAAAAATTGTACTTTTGAAAAAATAATCTTCAGCATAGGATTACCCATACATGAAACAGATCATTATTATCGGAGGTGGTGCTGCAGGCTTTTTCTGCGCATCCAACCTTGACGAAAAGAAATATAAAATTACGATTTTAGAACAGAACTCAGATGTCCTTCAGAAAGTTAAAATTTCCGGAGGGGGACGCTGTAATGTGACCCACGCCTGCTTCGATCCAAGAGAACTGGTACAGTTCTATCCTCGTGGAAACAAGGAATTATTGAGCGTTTTCACCAAATTTCAACCGGGTGACACCATGGAATGGTTCGATCAGCGCAATGTTCCGTTGAAAATAGAAAATGACAACAGAACTTTTCCTGAAAGCAACTCTTCACAGACCATCATCAATACCTTTTTGAATGAAGCTCAAAAGAAAAATGTGGTGGTGCAGACAAAATGCTCTGTAAAGGAAATTGAAAAACAGGATGAAAAATATCTTGTAAAAACCAATTCCGGAGATTTTGAGGCAGATTATATCGTATATAGTACTGGAAGCTCCCCTAAATCTTTAAAAATTGTAGAGAATCTAGGTCATAAGATTGTAGACCTTGTTCCTTCTCTTTTTACGTTTAATATCAAAGATGAACTTTTAAAAGATCTTCCGGGAACAAGCTTTGAAAACGCAGGAATTTCTATTCCTAAGCTGAAAACCGATGAAAGCGGACCTCTATTGATTACCCATTGGGGACTTTCCGGACCTGCTGTTTTGAAAATTTCTGCATGGGAGGCTATAAGTTTGGCCAAGCTTAAATATAATTTTGAAATTGAGGTTAATTTTATTTCGATTGATTTAGAAGATGCCGAGGAAATGTTCCATAACTTTAAACAGAGCAATCCTAAAAAGACCATCGGACAATCGAAGATTTTTGATATTACGAATAGATTCTGGCAGAAAATTCTGGATATTTCAAAGGTAGATCTCAATAAGCAGGTAGCCAATATTTCAGGCAAGGAGATGCAGAAAATCCTTGAAAACTTATGTAAGAAAAAGTTTCAGGTAACCGGAAAATCAACATTTAAAGACGAATTTGTAACGGCAGGAGGTGTTGATTTAAAGGAAATTAACTTTAAGAACATGTCTTCAAAACTTCTTCCCAAATTTTATATTGCCGGAGAGGTATTGAATATAGATGCTGTAACAGGCGGATTCAATTTTCAGGCCTGCTGGAGTGAAGGTTGGTTGATTGCACAGGATTTAAATTCCCTATAAAAAATCACTAAAAATAAGGATAACGACACATGAAAAAATTAATATTTCTATTATTTACGTTTGGGTTCACATTGTGTTTTTCTCAGGCAAAACAGGACCCGGCAGAATCCCCTGTAAAAGATTACACCAATAAAGCAGATATAAGACCTGAATTTCCAGGAGGAATTGCTGTATTCAAAACACTCATTATGAGTAAATTAAATTTTAGTACCATTACAGACTCAGCAAACTCAGAGATACGGTTTCTAATTGATTCCAAGGGAGAACTGAGCTCTGTGACAGCGAACGGAGAGCAGGAAAGCTTTAATAAAGAATTGATACGGGTCATCAATACCATAAACAAAAAATGGGAGCCCGCAGTTTATAAAAACAAACCTGTAGACTATTGGTATACCCTTCCAATGTCGATAGATTTTGATTAAAATATGGGTATGCTTTCAGCCAAAAGAAATATCACTTTTTTCAAAATCCTGCTCATCATAGGATTTATATATTTCTTTTGGCTGATGGTTATGATTACTCTGGAATATATTCCTTTGAATCCTAACGTTAGCTTCCTGATGATTAAACAAACTGAAGTGGAGCACAGGCCGGAATATCTCTATTTTTTCTACGCTCATGTGTACACCAGTATTTTTGTACTTCTTTCAGGGTTTCTTGCAATACTCCGAAAAGATTTCAGGCTAAAAAATTTCCACAGAAATATAGGAAAGCTCTATATTCTTCTTATATTGTTTTTGGCTGCCCCTTCTGGAATTTATATGGGATTTTTTGCCAATGGAGGACTTTTTTCAAAGATTTCATTCGTTATACTGGGCTTTTTATGGTGGTTTTCTACCTTCAAAGCTTATCAGCTGGCCAGACAGAAAAGGTTTAAAGAACATAAGCAATGGATGTGGCGGAGCTTTGCTTTTACATTATCAGCCATCACATTACGGATGTGGAAAGTTATTATCGTATATTTATTTCATCCCAATCCTATGGATGTTTACCAAATCATTGCATGGCTGGGATGGATTCCCAATATCCTTTTAATTGAATATTTAATCACAAAAAAACAGATATGAAAATTTTAAATTACACCTTTATTTCTCTTCTTGCAGCAGTGCTTATTAGCTGTAAAAAAGATGGAAAACCGAATGAATCCAACAAAGATTCCCTAACAGCAAAAAAAGACTCTGTGGTCATTCCTGAGATCCATAAGGAATATTACGGGATTTACACCGGTGATTTTGCAGGAATGGAAAAAATAGTTGACGATGTAGATGGCTCTGAATATAATGAGAGCGTCTACAAAAAAATTTCTCTAAAAATCAACAGGATTACCAAAGACAGTGTGTATGGACAAAGCATTGTGAATGGAAACCAACGCCCGGTAAGAGGAGTTTTTAATGAAACGTCAAAATCTTTTGTACTGGATGAGCCGGGTAATGATAAAACAGATGGCAGATTTGAGGTAAAACTGAGTGGAGATAGCTTAACGGGAAAATGGAATGCCTTCAACACAAAAGGAGTAAAAGCTCCTCTAAAATCACTCAAACTCATTAAAAAGGAATTTGTTTATAACCCCAATTTTATGCTTGATCCGGATTCAAACCTGGTAGACTGGAATAATCCTAAGTCTTTTGTTGAGAAGTACACAGATAGTGATGGGAAAACCGAAAGCTATACAACATCAAAAAATCGGGTAGCTTCTGATGCCGTCTTTAAGCTGAATGCCTCTAAACAAAAACTCAATGAAAAAGACCTTAAAAACTTAAGAAAACTGGATCTGGAAATTATCAAGAACTCCGTATTTGCAAGACATGGATATTCCTTTAAAAAAGAAACTTACAGGGATTTCTTTGAACAGACCAATTGGTATATTCCGGTTTCCAATAATGTAGATAACGAGCTTTCCCCTATGGAAAAAGATAATGTGGCACTCCTGAACAAATTTATTAAATATGCTGAAGATAAATATGACAGCTTTGGAAGATAGAAAAAACTAGGAGTTTGAAGGTGAGATTAAGTTTTCTTTTTTTGTCAGCTTTACAAACACATAGAGGAATACACAACCTGCGACATAACACAGAATATCAATCCAGGAAAAAGAATTTCCAATCACAATATACATCAGGCTTCCAGGACGGAAGCCTAGTTTTTCCGCAATATTGAAATATTGGGCAAACTCTACGAAACAAGAAAAAATTAAAATTCCAAGAATAAGTTTTTCATTATTAACTCTGAAAAAGCTTTTCACAAAAGTATAAAGAAGTATGACAACAATGACATCTCCAAGATAAGCTCTTACAAAGAAAATATCCTTTAATTTTGTTGCGATCAGTACCTCAACAAGGAAAATAAAAATTGAGATAAGGAGATATTTCAGGCTAAATTGGAATTTCATGTGTATGTTTTATTAAAAGTTAGGACATAAAAAATCGGCATTCATTAAAAACACCGATTTTTATTCTGACAAATATATTATTTCTTTACCTTGATTGTACAGCCGATAGCAACCGTTTTTGTCATTTTTAATGGTTCACTTTTTATTAGAGCATTTACCGCGTCCTGAGCATAGTATTCTGATACATCATTAGGATTATCATAATTGTTATCAATAGCGCCTATATATTTTACAATATTCTTCCCGTTTTCCTTCTGTAGTATAAAAACATGCGGAGTTTTGGTAGCTCCATACTGCGGATAGATCTTCTGCCCTTCGTCCACCAGATATGGAAAAGTAAATCCTTTTTGTTTCGCTCTATCTATCATCTGCTTGTAGCCGTCTTCAGGCTGTACATTTGGATCATTTGGATTGATTGCTATGACCGGATATCCCTGATCTTTATATTTCTTATCAAGCTCAATGATTCTGTCTTCATACTTCTTGGCATACGGACAATGGTTACAGGTAAAAATAACAATGAACCCCTTGGCTGTTTTAAAATCACTCAGGGAAACCATTTTTCCATCAATATTTTTAAGCTTAAAGTCAGTAGCCTCATCTCCCACTTCGTAGCCTTTTACAGCTGAAATACTTTCTTTTTGAGGTTTATTTTTATCGTGATTCATTGTTGTAAAGCTTAATAAGCCTAATCCAGCGATAAAAGCTGCCATTAAAATTTTCAGATTTTTCATAATCAATTATTTATTGTAGATTTTCAGTAATTGTTTTCCCAAGATCCTCTTTACTCATTTCTCCGTCATTGAAATATACTTTTTCTCCGTTTTTATAAAAAATTGTTACAGGAATATTTCCATCCCACTTTTTTTCAAATCTTGGAATCCAGATATTCATTCTTTTAATATCATCTAAAAGCACAACTTCAGCGGTCAGATTTTTGTTTTTAATGAATTTTAAAACCCTTTCTTTATCTACCAGCCTGTCTAGTGAAACCAGAATCATCTTAAACTTAGAATTACCGGCATATTGATTATTGATTTCCATAAAATGAGGAAGCTCTTTCACACAAGGAGCACAGGTGGTTGCCCAAAAATTAACGACCAGAAACTTATTTTTCTCCGATTGGATTTTCTTTTCCAGATCTTCGTATTTCAAAACAGAAATTTCGGTCTGCTGAGCTTTATATAGTGTGCAGAACATAAAGATTGCAAGGAGTGTTAATAAATTCTTCATCTTCAAATTTAATAAAATAATGTAAATCAAAAGTATACAAAACATAATCACTTCGAAACATCTCCTTTCCCTCTCTAAAACATACAACAAAGCTTAAGTCTCTCTTTTTTATTATCTTACATTGACATCTTTTTCACGATCAATAGAATTATTTGGATAATTTTGTATATTTGAATACAATCAAAACAAATTATTATGAAAAAATCAACCATTCAAAAAAAGAAGCTTACTAAGAGAGAAATGAAATCAATTAACGGAGCAGGGCCTATCTGTCCGTTAGTATTCAGCTGTACTGACAGAAATACAGGAGAAGAATTATATGGAGTTTATGGCATTCAGGATGGACCTTGCTGCTAGTTACAGATTAATAATACCCAATTAAGAAATATGAAAAAATCATTCACTCAAAAAAAGAAGCTTACCAAAGCTGAGCTCAAGGAGATTAGCGGTGGGGCTAAGGCCAACTGTGCAGAAGACCTATGCAAACTTAGAGGAGTAAGCAGCCATTTTATGATTATCGGTCCTAGAGGTAAAGACGGATACTGCTGTTAATCAAGTTTAAATATTAAGAATAAAAAATGATTGGATTATCCTCCAATCATTTTTTTTATGGCGTTGAGCTTCATTAAAGCTTCAATCGGGGTCAAAGTATTGATATCTATCTTTGTAAGCTCTTCCCGAATATTCTCCAAAACCGGATCGTCCAGCTGGAAGAAAGAAAGCTGCATATTTTCTTCGGTTACCCTTTTGATATTTTCTGAAGCTCCCCCTTCCTGGCTTCTACTCGCCTCAAGGGTTTTAAGAATTTCATTCGCTCTGTTTACTACTTTGGCAGGCATCCCGGCTAATTTAGCCACATGAATACCAAAACTATGCTCACTGCCCCCTGGAACCAATTTTCTCATGAAGATAATATTCCCTTTGTTCTCCTGAATAGAAACATGGAAATTTTTTACTCTTTCAAAATTCACAGTCATCTCATTCAGTTCATGGTAATGAGTCGCAAATAAAGTTTTAGCCTGTGTAACATGCTGATGAAGATACTCCGCAATAGCCCATGCAATGGAAACCCCATCATACGTAGACGTTCCACGCCCAATTTCATCCAAAAGAATAAGGCTTCGTTCTGATATATTATTCAAGATATTGGCTGCTTCATTCATTTCCACCATGAAAGTAGATTCTCCTGCAGAAATATTATCTGTAGCTCCTACTCTTGTAAAGATCTTGTCCAGCAGCCCGATTTCCGCATATTTAGCAGGTACAAAACTTCCAATCTGAGCTAAAAGACACACAATAGCTGTCTGACGCAAAATCGCAGATTTACCGGCCATGTTGGGACCAGTAACCATGATAATCTGCTGGGAATCTTTATCCAGGAAGATATCGTTCGGAATATATTTTTCTCCTAACGGAAGCGCATTTTCAATGATCGGGTGCCTTGCTTCTTTCAAATCAATAGCATAGCCGTCATTTAAGATAGGCTTAGTATAGCTTTCTGACACTGCTAGCTCAGATAGCCCTGCAGCAACATCAATCTGGGCAATAATACTAGAGTTTCCTTGAATCTGATCAATGTAAACCATAGTTTCAGCACATACATTTCTGTACAGTTGGCTTTCCAAAGCGCCTATTTTTTCTTCAGCACCCAGAATCTGGCTTTCATATTCCTTTAACTCTTCAGTGATGTATCGTTCTGCATTCACAAGTGTTTGTTTTCTCACCCAGTCATCCGGAACTTTGTCTTTATGAGTATTTCGGACTTCAATATAGTATCCGAAAACATTATTAAAATCAATTTTAAGGCTTGTAATACCTGTTCTTTCAATCTCTCTCTGGCACATTTCATCCAGAAATCCACGTCCTTTGCTCTGAAGATTTCTCAATCGGTCCAGTTCTTCAGAAACCCCATCTTTTACTACGTTTCCTTTGGCAATACTTACCGGAAGTTCTTCATTAAGGTTATTTTGCAGGAACTTGATCAGTTCTTCAAGATCAAACAGAGGCTCTAACCATGCCAGTACATCCGCATGAGGATGCAATAATGCTTTAATTTTATGAATATTGATTAAACTTTGACGCAGATGCCCTAATTCCCTAGGCGAAATTTTCTCTGCAGCCAGTTTCCCCATCAATCGGTCAAGATCGGAAATTGACTTTAATAGCTGCCCTATTTCATATTTAAGATGATCGTTTTCGTTTAAGAAATCAATCAGGGAAAGTCTTCTCGAAATTTCATCAACAGATTTTAAAGGAAGAATAATCCTTCTTCTTAGCAGCCTTCCTCCCATTGGGGTTGAGGTTTTATCAATAATATCCAGCAATGATTTTCCTTGTGGGTTGCTTGGATAAATGATCTCCAGGTTTCTTAATGTAAAATTATCCATCATCAGATAATCTTCCTGTGGAATGATCTGAAGTTTGGTGATATGAGAAAGTAAATTATGGTGAGTATCTTCTACAAGATATGCAAAAATAGCTCCTGCTGCAGTAATAGCTAACGGAAGAGCTTCCACTCCAAATCCCTTTAAGGAATTCGTTTTAAAATGATTGGTTAATTTCTCGTAGGCAAAACTGTATTGAAAAGCCCAGTCTTCCAACTTAAAGGAATTTTTATTCTTAATTTGCTCTGGAATCTGTACACTTCTCTGGAAAATGATTTCACTGGGATCAAAAGTATTGACAATATGCAATAGCTTTTCAAGATTACCCTCACTTACTAAAAATTCACCCGTAGAGATATCTACTAAAGCAATTCCATATTTTTCCTTTTCTTTATGAAGGGAAAGCAGGAAGTTATTTTTTTTGGAATTTAAAACCTGGTCATTGAAAGTAACCCCTGGAGTTACCAATTCTGTAACGCCTCTTTTTACAATGCCTTTAACCATTTTGGGATCTTCCAACTGATCGCAGATAGCCACCCTCATTCCAGCTCTTACCAATTTGGGAAGATAAGAATCTATTGAATGGTGCGGAAATCCTGCCAATTCTACACTTCCTTCTCCGTTATTCCTTTTGGTAAGAACAATTCCCAGTATCTGAGAGGTCTTCACGGCATCTTGCCCAAAAGTTTCATAAAAATCTCCTACTCTGAAAAGCAAAAGTGCATCCGGGTATTTGCCCTTGATGGTGTTATACTGAGTCATGAGTGGAGTTTCCTTCTTCGATTTTGCCATAGTAAAAAATGAGCCCCAAATTTAAAAAAATAAATCCAGGGTTACAGAATTGTTTCACGGTTATCCCTGAATAACTTTTCTTTATCAGGAATTAATTGTATTTTCACCATAAAATCACATCCATGGAATTTCCTGTTTTAGAAACTGAAAGACTTATTTTGCGACAGCTTACCCTTAATGATACCCAAGATCTGTTCGAATATTTTTCTTTGGAAGAAGTCATGGAATATTATGATCTTGAAGCATTCAAATCTATTGAAGATGCCCAGCAAATTATTCAGCATTTCAACAGTGAATTTGAGAAAGAAAAAGGTTACCGTTGGGCCTTACAGCTAAAATCAGATGGTAAAGTAATTGGAACCTGCGGTTATCATAACTGGTACAAAGAACATTTCAAAGCTGAAATTGGATATGAACTCAATCCTCTTTACTGGAGACAGGCTTATATGAAAGAAGCCATTCTTCCTATTCTTACATTCGGTTTTGAACGTATGAGATTACATCGTGTAGATGCTTTTATTGATCCTGCTAATATTTCCTCCGAAAAGCTTCTGACCTCACTGAATTTTCAGGAAGAAGGAACCCTCAAGGACTATTTTTTCGAAAAAGGAAAATTTGTGGACGCTAAAATCTTCGGGTTGATTAATAAATAAGGCTGGAAGTTGAAAGAAGATGCTGGAGGGTAGAAACTTCTAATTTCCTTCCCTCAAATGTTTTTCCAAAGCTTCTGAACTCTTCTTATAGGCCCACTTTTGTTTATAATCTACCCATTTTGATTTAAACAGCTTACGCATAATCTTATCTGTATATCTCATGATAAAGACATGATACAGCATATTGGCAAACACATTGGGTTTATTGGGAAGTGCTCTTAATGATAATGAAAATCCAGGTTCAAGATATCGGTTGAAATGCCAGAATGCTCCAGGAATGAAAAGAGCATCTCCGTGTTCCATAAAGATTTCATATCCTTTCGCGTACTTCAGTGCCGGGAATTTTTCATAATCAGGATTCTCATAATCTACCTCATAGATAGTATGAACAGATAATGGAACTTTATATAAAAACGGCGACTGTTTCTGATCGAATAACAAAATTCTCTTTTTCCCTTCAAAATGGATGTGCATAAAGTCCCCCAAATCTACATCATAATGCATCAAAACATGAGCTTCACTTCCCCCAAAGAATAACGTAGGAAGCCTTTTAAAGAATTTTATCCCAAGATCAGGGTAGGTGAAATTTTTAAGCAGTTCCGGAAGTCTGTCTGTAATAATGTAGAAGAAAATCCTGAGATCTGAAGGTTTACTTTTTATCGTATCAATATAATCCCTCATTTTCATATTGGCTACCGGAGCATCGGAACTTTTAGCCGCATCAGCAGGTTTATTGTCATACAAAGGAACATCCTGGTCGCCTGCCTTCTCTCGGATATAGGCAAGATTCCATTGATCAAAAGCATCCCAACGGCTCGCAAAATTCTTGATTAAAAGAGGTTTCTGCTTTTTGAAATAATTCTTCTGAAAATCTTCTTTACTGATATCATTGACTACATCTACGTTTTCGAGGATCATATACTTTGTATTTAATGTGAATTAAAAATAGTGTTTTTTTGAAAACCGTAAAAATTAAGATAAAAGGTGGGAAGCCGGAAAAAGGAGGCCCGAGGTTAATGTTGGTTCAAAAAAGAATTCGGTTATAATAAAATTGACGGGATTTGTCAAAGACATTAAAAGCGTGATATCCCTGTTCTTTTGCTTCAATTACTTCCCTTTTCCAACTTCAGACTTCCTTACTTTATTAGCAGAGCTCGGATGAAAAATTTATATTTGTGGTATTAAGCGAATTTATGAGAGTCTATAACACGAAACATTTCCTTAAAATACTTTTCAGTTTACACAAAAGTGATACCCTGAAGATTCTTTTTCCAAGTATGATTATGGTTGGATTATATTCCTGGGGAATTCAGTATCTGGAAGTAGGATATTTTCACCTTACTGCAAAATCAGGCATCAGTAATGTAGGGATGATTCATTCCCTGCTGGGATTTGTATTGTCTCTTTTACTGGTCTTCAGAACCAATACTGCGTATGACAGATGGTGGGAAGGAAGAAAACTTTGGGGAAAGCTGGTGAATGATACCCGAAACTTTGCTATAAAAATCAATACCATTCTTGGAGATAACCGTCAGGATGCAGAACAGGTTTCAAGATATTTAAAATATTTCCCTCACTTTTTAGCCAAACACCTTTCTAAGGAATCTACCCGACTGGCATTGGACGGAGATTATTCAGAGATTGAAAAAACGTTGAAAAACCATGGGCCGAGTGAAATTATTATTCTTTTAAGTCATAAACTTAGCCAATTAAAAAAAGAAGGCAAGATTTCAGAGATTGAAATGCTGTATCTGGACACTCAGCTGTCAGGGTTTCTTGATGTATGTGGTGGATGTGAAAGGATTAAAAATACTCCTATTCCCTATTCTTATTCCTCGTTTATTAAAAAATTCATCATCCTATATGTACTTGCTCTTCCTATTGCTTACGTGATTACGATAGGGCTTTTCATGATACCTCTTACTGTTTTTGTCTATTATGTACTGATGAGTCTTGAAATGATTGCTGAAGAGATAGAAGATCCTTTCAACAATGATGAAAATGATATCCCAATGGAGACAATAGCCCAGAATATTGAGAAAAATGTTCATCAGATCATGAGCAAAAAATAAGAAATCAACCTTTAAAGGTTGATTTCTTTGAGTTCTCCGTCTTGTTTAATTTCTACAAACTTACTTTCTCTGTTGGCAGCATCGTAACCGTAGAAAAATGTGGAATAGATAGGGGATGAATACAAATAGTTACCCAATCCATTATAAGTATCTGTTGTTCCGGTCTGCTGCTGATAGCTTCCCGTTGCCGTAAAGTTCACAATCGTTTCGAGGTAATACTTGCCAGGCTTCAGTTTTTCAAATTTAAATCTCCCGTGGTCATCCGTTAAAGCCTCCACTCTATATTTAAAGGCCTCTTCAGACATATACACCGTTGTTTTTTTATTTTCATACTTCTTTCTCATATTATAAAACTCTTCGAAATAAGGAGTTACCGGAAAAAGCATGATGACTGTTCCTTTCGGAGCATAATGTTTCTGTCCTAGCAATGGTTTGATTCCCCAATTATTTTTTTGTTTGGTAGAAGCAACCCCTTCAATCGTTGAATTTCCGAATGCCAGCATATCACGGGCTAATTTTTTATCAAAGAAAGCTTGTGGATAATACGTATTTTGTGCTTGTGTATGCAAAAAAGCAAACATCAGTATAAATAAAGTGAATAATTTTTTCATAGTATATTTTTGAATCAAATATAAGTATTTTACTATTTTTGAAATAAAAATAGCTATGAAATACATTTTTCTATTGTTTTTTTCTTTTTCCATGATGGGACTGGCACAGAAACCTTGTGGATATAAAGACGGATTGCAGGAAGGAAGCTGCAAGGAATTCTATGACAACGGACAGGTAAAAAATACGGTCGAATGGAAGAAAGGGAAAAAAGAAGGGGATGCTGTTTTTTATCACGATAACGGAAAAGTAAACGCAAAAGGTGAATTCAAAAAAGATTTCAAAGTAAAAGAATGGGTTTACTATGATAAAAATGGAACGCTTACTGCTAAAGAAATATATAGAAATGGTGATAAAAATGTTTATGATAACAGCTTTACCGCTACTTTTTATTCTCCCAAAGGAGTTGTAGAAGAGGTTTCTAATTATAAATTTGCAAAACTGAATGGAGAAACCAAACTTTTTCATGAAGATGGAAAATCCATAAAGCAGACCGGATTGTATGATAATGGTCTTGCCACCGGAAAATGGAAAGTATTTTATCCATCAGGCAAACTACAGCGTGAAACAGAATTTGTCAATGATAAATGGAATGGCAACAGAATCCATTACCGTGAAGACGGAAGCATTGAAAAAACAGAGGTCTATAAAGACGGAAAATTAATCTCAACAAAATAATACAATTGGTACAGAAACTAAAACTGGAGGAACTGAACAGAATAGATGTAGAAACATTTAAGAAAGTTGAAAAAATTCCGTTGGTCGTCATTTTAGATAACATCAGAAGTATGCACAATGTAGGTGCTGCCTTCAGAACGGCAGATGCCTTTTTAATTGAAAAAATAATTCTTTGCGGAATTACTCCACAACCGCCCCATCGTGAAATTCACAAAGCGGCTTTGGGTGCAACAGAAAGTGTGGACTGGTCTCATGAAGAAGACACCAACAATGCTATTGCAGATCTGAAAAGCAAAGGATATGAAATCATAGGAATTGAACAGACTACCGGCAGCCAGATGATTACAGATTTCACTATTGACAAATCAAAAAAATATGCTTTGATTTTAGGAAATGAAGTGGAAGGAATCAGTGATGAGGTACTCCCTAATGTAGATGTATTTCTAGAGATTCCACAGCTTGGTACCAAGCATTCTCTTAATGTAAGTGTATGTGGTGGAATTGTAATGTGGGAGTTTGCAAAAGCCCTAAAATAAAAAAACTGCATATGTCATTAGTAGACAGTGCAGTTTGAAATAAATCTAATAAAAAGTAAAAATGAAAGGCGACAAAGGTACCTTTTTTTTGTTTACAAACAAATTTTAACGGCATTTTTTTTGTTTTAACTTAAAAAAAGTCGTGTTTTCAGAAACAGTTTCGTTTAATTTTTTATAAATTAGCACAATGTTTATCAAGGACTATATCTCAAAAGATTTTCCATGTTTTAGCTTGTCGGACTCTATAGAGTCGGCAAGAAATACATTGGAAGCCTTCGGATATTCTCATATTTTCATCAAAAAATCCCACCACTTTTATGGAGCCCTTGCTAAGGACTTTTTATACGAAGAGGAAGGGGGAACTTTGAAGGATCTTGAGCATCAAATCGAACGATTTGCCATTTTGGATGATAATAATATTATGGACAGTATCCGTCTGTTTTATACGTTTAGCACCAATGTGATCCCGGTAATTAATAAGAGTGAAAAGTATTTGGGTTATATTACCTGTGATGATATTTTTCAGGACCTTTCCCGTTATCCCCTATTTTCAGAATCAGGAGCTATTCTTACGATAGAGACGCCTGCCAGAAAATACTCAATGACGGAAATTGCCAATATTGTGGAAAGCAATAATTCGAAATTTTATGGGGGATTCATTAGCTTTATGTCAGATGAGGTCATTCACATTACCATCAAGATCAGCAATGAAAACTTAGCCTCGATAGACTCAACTTTTGACCGGTACGACTACAGAATTGTTGAAAAATACTATTCTGATGAGAAATCCGATCTGTTTAAAGACCGCTTCGGTTTTTTCCAAAAATTTATAGAAATATAACATGAAGGCAGCCATATATTCTCAGAAAAAAGATCTTGATACTTTTTTATATTTAAGCAAGTTTATCTCTGAACTTGAAACCAGAGGTGTAAAATCTGTTCTGTATGATGAAATGGCTGAAGCACTTCAGTTTTCAAAAATTTTCGAAACGTTCAATAATAAACAGGACCTTTTAGATAAGGAGGTAGATCTTTTCTTTACCTTCGGGGGAGATGGAACCATTGTAAATTCCCTTACATTTATTGAAGATCTTGAGATCCCAGTCGTAGGTGTAAATACCGGAAGATTAGGATTTCTTGCCTTTTTTACCAAAGAAGAGGCCTTTAAAGAACTGGATTCTATCTTAAAAGGAGATGTAAAAACAAGCCGTCGTTCAGTCATTGAAGTGGTTTCTCCAAATCTGGAAGGATCTTTTCCTTATGCCTTAAATGACGTAACGATTTCAAGAAAGGAGACCACCTCCATGATTACGGTAGATTCTTATATTAATAATGAATTTTTAAATGTATTCTGGGGGGATGGAGTGATTATCTCCACTCCTACCGGATCTACGGCTTATTCTTTAAGCTGTGGCGGCCCCATCATTTCTCCGAATAACGAAAACTTCGTCATCACTCCTATTGCCCCTCACAACCTGAATGTGAGACCTTTAGTAGTAAACGATAAAGTGGAAATTAAATTCAGAGTAGAAAGCAGAGTCCCTCAATATTCATTGTCTTTAGACTCCAGACTGATCCATATTGAAACCGATAAGGAAATCATCATCAGAAAAGCAGACTTTCAGCTCCTTCTGGTACAACCGAACAATTTGAGTTTTTACGAAACCATCCGTCAGAAGCTGCTTTGGGGACGTGACAAAAGAAATTAATGATTTCTTAAAAATGATTACCTTTACACGAAATTAAGCACCTAATAAATTTATAATAAAAAGTAAAACATGAGCAGAATTTTTCCGGCAGGAGTTGCCACAGGTCAGTTAGTTACTGATATTTTTCAGTATGCTAAAGAAAACAAATTTGCATTACCTGCAGTAAACGTAATTGGATCAAGCAACATAAACGCTACAATGGAAACTGCAGCGAAATTAAACTCTCCTGTAATTATTCAGTTTTCAAACGGTGGAGCGGCTTTCAATGCAGGAAAAGGATTAAGCAATGACGGACAAAAGTCTGCAATCTTAGGAGCTATCGCAGGAGCAAAACATATTCATACTCTTGCAGAAGCTTACGGAGCAACTGTAATTCTTCACACAGACCACTGTGCAAAGAAATTATTGCCTTGGATCGACGGATTAATGGATGCTAACGAAGAATTCTTCAAGCAGACAGGAAAATCTCTTTACTCTTCTCACATGTTAGACCTTTCTGAAGAGCCTTTAGAAGAAAACATTGAAATTTCAGCTCAATATTTTGAAAGAATGGCTAAGCTTCAGATGACTCTTGAAGTAGAAATCGGAGTAACGGGTGGTGAAGAAGATGGTGTTGACAACTCAGACGTTGATAACTCTAAATTATATACTCAACCTGAAGATGTAGCTTATACTTATGAAAAATTAAAAGCTATTTCTGATAACTTTACGATTGCGGCTGCATTTGGTAACGTACATGGAGTTTACAAGCCAGGAAACGTGGTTCTTACCCCAAAAATCCTTGACAACTCTCAGAAATATGTTCAGGAGAAATTCGGAACTGCTGATAAGCCAATTAACTTTGTATTCCACGGAGGTTCAGGATCTACTTTGGAAGAAATCAGAGAAGCAATCGACTACGGAGTAATCAAAATGAATATCGATACTGACCTTCAGTTTGCATATACAGAAGGGGTTAGAGATTATATGGTAAACAATATTGATTATTTAAGAGCTCAAATCGGAAACCCTGAAGGTGAAGAAAAGCCAAACAAAAAATTCTATGACCCAAGAGTTTGGGTAAGAAAAGGTGAGGAAACTTTCTCTACAAGATTGGTACAAGCATTTGAAGATTTAAATAACGTAAATACTTTAAAATAAGAACTGTACATCTGTATCAATGTAATACGTATTCCTAATGAATATAATTACATTGGTACATTTTACATTTATACATTAATACAATTAAAAATGGCATTCGACTGGTTTAAAAGAAAAGCAAAAAACATTACCACCTCTACTGATGAGAAAAAGGACGTTCCCAAAGGTCTATGGCATCAGACTCCATCCGGAAAAGTTGTGGAACATGATGAATTAAAGAGAAATAGTTATGTTTCTCCTGAAGACGGATTTCATGTAAGAATAGGAAGTGCGGAATTTTTTGACATCCTTTTTGACGGTGGTAAATTTACCGAACTGGATGCCAATGTTGAAAGTATTGATATCTTAAACTTCAAGGATACAAAACCTTATAAAGACCGTTTAAAAGAAGTAAAAGCAAAAACAAAACTTACAGATTCTATCAGAAACGCTGTAGGAACTGTAAAAGGAACTGAAATGGTAGTTTCTTGTATGGACTTTGCTTTTATTGGAGGATCTTTAGGTTCTGTAATGGGTGAAAAAATCAGAAGAGCAGTAGACTACTGTATCCAGCACAAACTTCCGTATATGATTATCTGTCAGTCGGGAGGTGCAAGAATGCAGGAAGCCACTTATTCTTTGATGCAATTGGCTAAGGTGCAGGCTAAATTGGCTCAGCTTTCAGAAGCTGGTCTTTTATATATCGCTTACCTTTGTGACCCAACTTTTGGTGGAATTACAGCATCTTTCGCGATGACTGCTGATATCATCATGGCTGAACCGGGAGCATTAATCGGATTTGCAGGTCCAAGAGTAATCCGTGAAACCATCGGTAGAGACCTACCGGAAGGATTCCAGACCTCTGAATTCCTACAGGAAAAAGGATTTGTTGACTTCATTGTAAAAAGAACTGAAATTCAGGATACTGTAGCTAAAACTGTTAATTTATTAGCTGCTAAAGCATAGTTTCTGTAACAAAAACAATACAATCTCTCTCTAATTAGGGAGAGATTTTTATTTTATGAGGACTTTTAAAATATTTTTCAATACCATCAGGAGTATGAGTTTTAAGAAGATCATCCGTCTCTTATCACTGATTCTCCCCCATCCTCTTTTTGCCATACTCAGCTTTCATGCTACCGTTAAAGCATATACCATTGCACAGACAAAATTTCCCGCTACTGCCTCTAATAATGGGATAGGAAATGCTTTCAGGCATGCGCTCTGGTGCTGTTTCATTATGATGTATTGCAGCAAAATTTCTTCGCCTAAAAAAGCTTTGGACTTCTGTAAAAGAATGACCGATATGCACGAAGAACTTTTCCCCAATCAACCTCTGGAAACCAAAATGGATCTTCATAATAACAAGTTCGGAATGGATTATTTTATGGAGCTATTACCAGGAATCCACCGCCAGTTCTTTGAAAAAAGCTTTTTTATAGACGGATTAGTAAAAAAGATGGATGATGCCAAGGTGTTAAAAAATCTGGATGATGATTTTGAAGGACATCTTGTTTATCTGGAAGAGTAATTTTTAATAATATATAAATTTTATATTGCTCTTATGGGGTAGTCATGATGTTCTGTCATTTTTAATGTAACGAATTCAAATGAAGAATCTAAGGTATCATTGAGATTCTTTCTTTCTCAGAATTACAATGATGAGTGCCTGTTATTTTTATTTCAAACGCTAAAAATGCGCAAATAAACAATAAAACCTTGTGGTATTTTTCGTTCACAAGGCCACTTCATTCAGCAATGGTCTTTAATAATAATCTCTGCTGAATACTAACGTAAAACTTATATTTTCCAATAAAAACCTTTGTGAATTTTGCCTTAAAACAAATCTGTATAAAAACATAAGTCGAAATCAAAGATTTTCAAAAGCTTAAATACTTTTCAGCCATATAGTCCAAACTTTTTAAAAACTTAAATACTTAATTCTTTTGTGACTTTTGTAGTTTAAAGTATTTTTGATAAGTTTAAACAATTAAATCAATCGAATGGTTCTTAGCAGAATTTGGTCGGCTTTTATTATCATTGCCATTGCCATTGCCAGTATAAAATACATTTCATCAAGCCATTACAAAACCATTTTTAACGATATGGTGGTAGGAAAAGGCGGTGACACAGTGAAGATCACCTCCCAGCCTATGAATACCCTGTCTCCAATTGTGAAGGACAGCCTGATGAAAAAAAATGATTTTGCAGACAGCAGAATTCATTATAAAACAGATTCTTTAAAGCAAAATGTAAAAGTTTACCGTGTTCAGGAAGCTGATGGAGTTATTGGAACTTCAGAAACTGCAGTAAAAATATGTTTGGGTTTGATTGGAATCATGACCCTTTTTATGGGATTCATGAGTATTGCTGAAAAAGCAGGCGGAATTAATCTTTTAAGCCGGTTTATTCAACCTTTCTTTTCGAAACTATTTCCAGACATCCCCAAAAATCACCCGGCATTTGGCCATATGCTGATGAATTTCAGTGCTAATCTTCTGGGGTTGGATAATGCTGCTACTCCATTCGGACTGAAAGCAATGGAAAGTCTACAGACCTTAAATCCCAATAAAGATACTGCCAGTAATTCTCAGATCATGTTCCTGTGTCTTCACGCAGGAGGAATGACACTTATTCCGGTGTCAATTATTGCCATCAGGGCTTCGATGGGTTCCAAAACACCTACTGATATCTTCCTTCCTTGTATGATTGCCACCTTTACCGCAACTATGGCGGCTATGATTATTGTTTCTTTATACCAAAAAATCAATCTTCTTCGTCCAATAGTTATTGCTTATGTGGGGGGAATTTCAGCGATTATCGGATTATTAGTTGTCTATCTTGTACAATTGAGCAAAGACGAGCTTGATGACTTTAGCAAAGTATTAAGCAACGGGCTTATTCTTTTTATTTTCCTTGCGATCGTACTTGGAGCCGTGTATAAAAAGATCAACGTTTTTGATGCCTTTATTGAAGGTGCCAAAGAAGGATTTACCACCTGTGTAAAGATTATTCCTTACCTGGTTGGAATGCTGATCGCTATCTCCTTATTAAGAACTTCCGGAGTTTTCGATGTTCTTATTGACGGCATGAAATGGATCGCCAATGCAGCCAAACTGGATCCGAGATTTGTGGATGGACTTCCTACAGCATTAATCAAGCCTTTATCAGGTTCGGGAGCAAGGGGAATGATGGTAGACACGATGGCAACTTTTGGAGCAGACAGTTTCCAAGGGAAGTTAGCAGCCGTTCTTCAGGGAAGTTCAGATACTACATTTTACGTAATTGCGGTATACTTTGGTGCCGTAGCTATAAAGAACACAAGATATACGGTAATAGCCATGCTTCTGGCCGATTTGGTAGGTATTATTACCTCTATAGCGCTTGCTTATTTATTCTTTGCTTAATATAGTTGCTGGTTGTCAGTTGCTGGTTCTTACCGTTAAAAAATGATATATGAGCTACAATAAACTTGATATTTATAATATTGCTTTTGAATTGTTTATTGAAACACATCAATTGTCACTTCAACTACCAAAGTATGAACTATATGAACTTGGTAGTCAATTAAGACGCTCAGCAGACTCAGTTGTCACAAATATTGCAGAAGGCTATGGAAGAAATAATTACAAAGGAGACTTTATCAGATTTCTCACTTATTCTCAGGCAAGTTGTGATGAAACTGTATGTCACTTATCAAAAATCACAAGACTTTACCCAGAATTAAGCCAAGAATTTAAAGACAAATCTGAACAATATAGACTATTAGGAGGAAAAATAAATAATTTTATAAAATATGTTCAGCTAAGCTGGCGTACATAATCCAATAACTAGCAACTAGCAACTAAATTACCCCTTATGATTACAGATAAAGAATTCACATTAAGACTTATCCGCCAGCTCACTCAGGCATTAGAAAAACTCATACTGGATAAACCAGAAGAAAGTTTACTACAGAAAGAACTGGATTTTGATACTTTGATGCGGGATATTTTTAAGATGAACTTCGCAGAAGTATCTTCAATGACCAAAGAAGAAATGATTGCCCTTGTCAATGAAAGACAGGAAAGAGATCATAAAGATTATTATGAAATGCTTGGAAACCTCTTTTATTTCACAGGCAAACGTGATCAAAATAAAGATTTTCAGGATAAAGCAAAGACATTCTATGAACTATATCTTCAGACCAGTGGAATCTTTGCCCTTCCCGTTATCAACAGAATAAACGAATTAAAAAAAGCACTTGAATAAAGTGCTTTTGTATTTCTAGAATGTTATTTTATAAGTTCCGCTTGAGGATACATTGGCTTTCTCAGCCTTTACATATTTCTTCACCCAGGCAACGGATGTAGACGATACACAAGCATCTGAAATACCTCCTGCCCTTCTTGCAGATACTACATTTCCTGCTTTATCTACCGTATAGGCAATGGTTATAGATCCACTGGCTGTACAACTGTGAGAAGGTTGAGCACCTCCTCTTCCCATGGTTCCGGGAATATATCCTACCAATTTTCTATCGATGCCTACTTTACTGTCCCCATTTCCTTCTCCACCTAGTGGATCTCCTGCATTTCCTGGGCCATTCCCATCTCCCTGTCCTCCAGGTTTTTGTCCTTTTCCTCCAAGAAACTTACCAATGGCAGCATTTCCTTGTCCGTCTCCGTTTCCGGTTTTTGAATTGCCTTTAGCAGCTCCTGATTTTTTAGTATTTTTAGAGGTACTCGTACTTGTTGCTTCTTTTTTCTCAGCTTTTTTAGACTCCTCTTTTTTAGGAACGGTATTCTTTGAATTATTTCCAGTAATAACCTTATCCTTTGCTTCTATTTTCTTGGGTTCAGGTTTTACTACTGGTTCAGGCTTTACTTCTGTTTTTGTTTCAGGAACAGGAACTTCTACAGGTTCCGGTGTTACCACTTCTGTCTCAGCAGCTAAACTTCCCGGTTGTTCTGCAGGTTCTTCAGCTCCATTTCCGTTTCTGTTGTCTCCGAAGTTCACTAACATTGTTGTAATTACTTCAGGGTCTTTATCCAGTTCAGGCTTTAATTTATAATAAAAAACAAAAAGCAGAATGGCACACCAAATCAGGATAGAAAGTAATGCGCTCTTTATCCGGTCCCGGTTTTCCTCGTTTTTGTTTGTAGTATAGCTTCTCATCTTAAAAAATGATTCTTAGCATTTATTTATCTTTAACGGTGGCAATAGCAATGTTAAATTTATGTTTCTCAGCGATTTCCATTACGAAAACAACATCTTTATGCATCGTATTTTCATCTGCTCTGATCGTAAAAGACTTATTGGTCTGGCTTGTCAATTTATCCACAATAATCTTCTCCAGATCACCTCTGTTCACAGGATTGTCATCTACAAAATAAGCCCCATCCGGTTTAATGCTTACAACGACAGGATTGGGAATATTATCTTCAACAGCTCCGGCTTTCGGCAGATTCACCTCTATAGCACTTTGATTGGCTGCAGAAGAGGTAATCATAAAGAATATCAACATTAACAGGATAACGTCTGTCATCGCTGCTAAACTGAATTCCGGATTCGCTTTATTTCTTCTCTGAATTTTCATCTGTTTATTCTATTATTTTTAAGGGTCAGATGGAATCGCTCAAATGATAACTCTTTATAAAGAACTTTTTCTGAAAGCGATTTCATAACAAGACTTATAAAGGTTTGTTGATAAGATCTAAAAATTCTCCAGACATATTCTGAGCTTTCAGTACAAACTTGTCAATTTTTGTCAAAAGAATATTATAACAGAAGTTCGCAGGAATTGCCACTGCAAGACCTACCGCCGTTTGTCCTAAGGCTGTATAAATCCCTTCCGAAAGGGTCTTCGGAGAGAAAGATCCGGTTGCATGTGATAGATTAAAGAAGGCAATAATCATCCCGATTACTGTTCCCAAAAGCCCCAACATTGGTGCAATACTCGGCACCACCGCCAAAAGGTTCAGGTTTTTTTCCATATTGGCCACTTCTACCTGAGCCTGAGACTCCATCGCACTTACGATATCAGAAACAGGACGTCCCAGTCTTGAGATCCCTTTTTCCAGAATTCTTCCTTCCGGAGAGTTCTGTGTTTTACAATAATCTGCTGCAGCTTCTATCTTTCCTGCCTTAATAAAGTCTTCAATATTATTCATGAAGTTAGAATCTGTCTTTGAGGTTAGCCTTTTAATAAAGAAAAATCTTTCAAAAAACAGATACAGGGAAAATACGCCCAACAGTAATACGGTCGCCATCACTATTTTAGCGAAGGCTCCTCCGTGGAACATGATTTTCCAGAATGAAAATTCTAAATTGTCTGCGGCAACTGCAGGTGTAGTGATTTGTGCAAATAAAATCTGAGAAAGTTCCGTTAACAGCATTAAATGTGAATTTTATTAAAGTTTCAACGACAAATGTAGTGGAATATTATGAATTGCTCTCTTAAAAATTGCTTAAAAACAACTTAAAGTTTGTTATGATTTATAAATAGCAAATTTCTTTCCAAAAGAAATTTTGAAAAGAAATCTGGTATTAAAAAGAATGATAAGCAGCGTTTAGTCTTCGTCTACTTCAATATCATCCTGTTTGAACTCGCATTTTAGCCTAAACGGAATCGGAGTATCTGATCCGGTATAGAAATCATCAATGGTTCCCTTCCATATCATCTGAAGCTCACCCTCCTCATTTTTTTCAAAAAGAAGCTCATTATCATAGATATAGGCCTCTTCATCATCGAAGAGATCTACCTCTGTATAAGTTTCTTCATCAGAGTCATTGATTTTGATTGTTTTTCCTTCTATTTCCGCAGAGTCGATAGGAAAATCGAAGATCTCAAGTGAAAGCTGCGGAAAATTGTACTGTAATGAATCATCGTCTACGTGATCCAGACCGTCATCCGTAATAATTTCAACCTCTAAAAAATGTTGCTGGTTGCTGTAAACTGCTTTACAATAAGTATTTCTGATATTGTATTTTAGCGTTTCGTCCGGATGGTAAATTTTTAAAATCCCTTTCATTTTTTCTTAAAAAAGAGCTGTAATAATATGATTGTTAAACGTTTTAGACAAAGATAAAAAATTGATTTAATGTGAAAAGGATTTTGAATATTATTTTTTAAAATCAATTCATAGAATGGTATGAATCTCCCAATAATACTTACTTTTGTTGTTATAAAGATTCTGAAAATGAAAAGTATTTTATCAAAAAGTATTCTGGGACTGGGGCTCTTGATTGGCCTTGCCTCGTGCAAAAAGACCGATTCTCCCCTAACAAAGGTGACTCCTACCAATCTGGATTCTATTGCGTCCAATTATTATGAACAGTATCTTAAACTCTATCCTTTAGATGCAACTTCTCAGGGAGATCTAAGATATAATGACCAACTTCCCATCAATATTGATAAAGATTTCATCTCAGGAGAAATTGCTTTTTACAATTCGGTACAGAAACAGCTGGAAAATGTAGATTATAAGGCACTTTCTGATGAAGACAAAGTGGTATACGATGTATTGGATTATACTTTAAAAGATAAAATTGAAGCCTATGCCTATCATCCGGAATATATCCCGTTCACTCAGTTTGGAGGTCTTCCTTTGAACTTTCCTTTGTACGGAAGCGGACAGGGAAGCCAGCCTTTCAAAACTGAAAAAGATTACAGCGATTGGCTCAAAAGAATGGAAAAATTCCCGGAATGGATGGATGCGGCTGCAGATAACTTCCGTGAAGGGATTAATAATAAAATAGTGCTTCCTAAAAAACTGATTGTGAAAATGATTCCTCAAATGAAAGCCGAGGAAATCACGACTCAGGATATGGAGAAAAATATTTTCTACGGCCCGATTAAAAACTTTCCGAAGAATTTCACTCAGGCTCAAAAAGATAAATTTTCAGCACTTTACAAGGACGCTATTACTAAAAAAATTATTCCGGCCTATACTAAAATGGGAGCATTCTTTGAAAAAGAATATCTACCAAAAGGCAGAGATACTGACGGATACAACAGTCTTCCTAACGGAAATGAAATCTATGGTTATTATGTAAAAAGCTGGACAACAACGAAAAAATCTCCGGATGAGATCAACAAAATCGGACAACAGCAGGTTGCTATGCTTCGCGCAGAAATGGAAAAAGTGAAGCAGCAGGTTGGTTTTAAAGGAACCCTGGAAGAGTTTATCACTTATGTGAAAACAGATCCAAAAGCAATGCCTTATAAGACGTCTAAGGATGTCTTAAATGGGTTCAATAGCATTCTGACAAAGATTACTCCGAAGCTGAAGACTATGTTCAACGTTACTCCTAAAACAAAGTTTGAGATCAGACAAACGGAAAAATTCAGAGAAGCCAGCGCAAGTGCAGAATATATTCCCGGAACTCCTGATGGAAAAAGAGCTGGAATTTTCTATGTTCCGCTTCCTGATCCTACCAAGTTCAATGTCACTTCAGGAATGGAATCTTTATTCTTACACGAAGCGATTCCGGGTCACCATTATCAGGTTTCTCTGCAACAGGAGAACACAAAACTTCCAAAATTCATGAGATTCGGATGGTTTGGAGCGTATGGAGAAGGATGGGCACACTATTGTGAGACTCTAGGTCCTGAATTTGGTTTGTATACTGATCCTTACCAGAAAATGGGTTATTTAAGTGACCAGATGCTTAGAGCGGTAAGATTAGTAGTAGATACTGGCTTACACACTGGAAAAATGAGCAGAGAAGAAGCTATAAAGTATTTTCTGAGCAATATTTCTTATGATGAAGGAGCGGCAATAGCTGAAGTGGAAAGATATATGGCTATGCCTGGACAGGCTTTAGGATATAAAATAGGGTCTTTAAGAATCCGTGAATTGAGAGAAAAATATCAGAAAGAGCTGGGTAATAAGTTTAATCTGGCAAGCTTCCACGATGAAGTATTAAGTCAGGGATGCCTTCCATTAGATGTTCTGAACAGAAAGATGGAGCTTTGGGCTAAAAAACAAAAATAAAAACAAAAGGTGCTGAAAAAAACAGTACCTTTTTTTGTATTTCTTATTCAAAAAATTGAATAATTAAAAAAAATAAAAACATGATCACAGAAAGTCTCAGATCTCTTTACAACAGAGATTTAAATAAACTGAAAACAGAGATAGAAGCTTATCAAAAAGAAGAAAACCTTTGGAAAGTTGATAAAAACATTTCCAATTCTGCAGGAAATCTATGTCTGCACCTGATAGGAAACCTTAATCATTTCATCGGAACCTACCTTGGGAACACCGGTTATGTAAGAAATCGTGAGTTAGAGTTTTCATTAAAAGACGTTCCAAGAGCAGAACTTATTGACAAAATAGAGGCAACAGCAACCATGATAGATTTTGTTGTAAGCCAACTTCCGGAGAGCGAAATGGAAAAAGAATATCCACTTGTTGTTTTTGAAGATAAAATGACAACAGGCTATTTTCTGATTCATCTGCTCTCTCATCTGGATTATCATTTAGGACAGATTAATTATCATAGACGGTTATTGGATATTTAGTTTTTTACAGTCTATTGAATGCAAAGGAAATAAGGTGATATCACGCTGCGCTTTATCTTAAGTTCGCAAGGACACTTTACTCAGCTAAGAATTTGATTTCCACAACTAAATGAAGTATCCTTGCGAACTATTTTAATGCAATTATTATAAAATTCGCGAACATTACACTAGAAATGTTGGCTATTTTTCAAACATCATTTTGGTAATAAAGTCTTTCTCTCCCTTTCCTCTTGCCGGAGAATATTCCCTTCCATAGAAAATGATCTGAAGATGAAGTTTGTTCCATACTTCTTCGGGGAATAATTTCTTGGCATCCTTTTCCGTTTCCACTACGTTTTTCCCTGAAGTAAGTTTCCATTGTGTCATCAGGCGGTGAATATGGGTATCTACCGGAAAAGCAGGGAATCCAAATCCCTGGCTCATCACTACAGAAGCCGTCTTATGTCCAACCCCCGGAAGCGCCTCTAGTTCTTCGTATGTTTGCGGAACAATACCATTATGCCTCTCCAGTAACAGTTCGGCCATTCTCTTTAAGTTTTTGGCTTTGGTATTGGATAATCCTATTTCTTTAATTAATTCCTTGATCTGAAATTCTTCCAATTTCGCCATTCTCTGTGGAGTTCCTGCAACCTCGAAAAGGTTTGGGGTAACTTCATTTACTTTTTTATCTGTCGTCTGTGCAGAAAGGGCAACGGCAACCATTAAAGTATAAGGATCGGTGTGATCCAAAGGAATAGGCGTAGTAGGATACAATTTATCCAGTTCAATCTGAACGAGCTCAGCTCTTTGCTTTTTTGTCATTTTACCCTTAAATTTGAACAAAATTAAATCATTATGTTGAAAGTTGGAGATAAATTACCTCAATTTGAAGGAACAAATCAAGATGGAGAAGCAGTATCTTCATCAAACTTAATCGGAAAAAAATTAGTTGTTTTTTTTTATCCACAGGCTAGTACTCCTACATGTACTGTTGAAGCTTGCAATCTGAGTGACAATTATTCAAAGCTTGAAAAAGCTGGATATCAGCTATTGGGAGTAAGTGGAGACTCTGTAAAAAAACAGAAAAATTTCCATAGCAAATTTGCTTTTCCTTATGATCTTATTGCGGATGAAAACCGTGATATTATTGAAAAATTTGGGGTTTGGCAGGAGAAAAAGACGTTTGGAAAAACGTATATGGGAATTGTAAGAACCACATTTATTTTTGATGAAAATGGCGTTTGTACAAGAGTTATTGAGAAAGTAACTTCAAAAACAGCTGCTGAACAGATCTTAGAAGGATAATTTCCAGTACTGATAAAAAGAAAAAAAATCCACAAGAGTCTTTGTGGATTTTTTGTATTGTAATGATTATTCTGTTTCGTAATAATTCAGTTCTTCTGTTTCACCGGGCAGGGTAACATTTTTCTTAAACTTCAACCCTAATTTTTCGATCAGTTTTTGTGAAGAAAGGTTATCTTTTGATATAATTGCAGATATTTTTGGCAGTCCAAATTCTTCCATACCGATCGATTTCACCTTCTGAGCCGCTTCATAAGCATACCCTTTACCTTCAAATTCTTCCAATAAAGAATAACCGATATCTACAATGTCAAGCCCTTCTCTTTCAAAGATTCCCACGGCTCCTATTTTTTCGTTAGTATCCTTGGTTATTAAAAGGTAGTTCCCGAACCCCAGTCTTTCGATCTGTGGGGCAAATCTGTTGAGGATATAGTTTTCAGCATCTTCAATTGTATTTACATTTCGGTTACCGATATATTGAACAAATTTAGGCCGATTATAAAGTTCAAAAATAAAATCTCTGTCTTCACCAGACATGGGACGAAGTATCAGTCGTTCAGTTTGATAGGTATTATCTGCGTTTGGGTGTTTTTTGAGGCTCATTTTTCTTTGGTTCTTCTTTTTTTTCGACTTTTAGAAGTCTTGGGTTATTAGCACATTTTTTATTGTAAAGCTCAATATAGGTCCCATTATCTTTTACATTCGTTACAAGCCCGGTTGTTTTATTAACCGTTAATGTATAATGGGTTTTCTGATAAGGGCATTCCTTTGAAGTTAGTTTTCCAAGGTCCAGGTAGTAGTTCTTTTGATCTTCATGATAATTACCTGCAAGATCTTTGAATTCCTCATCCACCATATAACCATCGGAAGCCAATATAATAGCAGCTTCCTGAGCATTATCAATTTTTCCTACAAAATTCTTTAAAGTTTCTGTATCAAGAATGTAATTAATTTTCCCTCCGGAAGAATAGGCTATATAATAAAAACTGTCTTCATTAGGAAACAGATTAAATCCGGAAAACTGGGGTGTATAGCTTAACTTCCCTCCGGAAGTTTTAAGCTCCTCTCCTTTTCCATAGCTGTTGTATACCAAAACCCAGGGATCTACCTTAGCATCAGGTTCAATTCTCTGTAATATATTGGAGATACCAGAAAACTTTTTCTTTTCCTGAGCATATCCCAGAATACTAAAAAGTAAAAGGGCTAAAGTCGCGAATCGGAGTGTATATTTAATCATAGCCTAAAAATAAGCATAAAAGATACCAAATACTACATAAATTTATCTCCTTTCTTGAAATTTTTCAGATCCAGAACATAATCCTTGATTAATTGGTCATTGTCTCTGGGGCAAATAAGAAGAGCTTTGTCTGTATCTACTACGATATAGTTTTCAAGACCGTCAATAATAACTGCTTTGTTGTTATTTTTTAAACGGATAATGTTTCCTTTTGAATTATAAGTGAGTAAATGCTTTATTTTCACTGCATTTTCGTTCTTATCCTTTTCTGTATTTTCATAGATAGAAGTCCATGTTCCAAGATCACTCCAACCCAGATCAGATGGAATAACGTATACATTTTTGGCTTTCTCTAAAATTCCATTATCAATGGAAATTTTCTGAACCTTAGGATAAATGATTTCTATACAGTTATTTTCTTTCTCAGAATTGTATTCACAAGCCATAAAATGTTGTGTCATGTCGGGAAGATAACTCTCGAAAGCATGTTGAATACTTTTGATATTCCAGATAAAAATTCCTGCATTCCAAAGGAAATCACCGCTTTCCAAAAAGTTTTGGGCAATTTCAAGAATTGGTTTTTCAGTAAATGTTTTTACTTTGAAATATTCTGAATTTTTCTTTTCTACAAACTGGATGTATCCATAGCCTGTATCAGGTCTTGTTGGGGTAATTCCCAGTGTTACCAGGTAGTCATTTTTAGAAGCTAAGTCAAATGCCAGCATTACTTTTTCCAGAAATACATCTTCCTTCAGGATCAGATGGTCTGCCGGAAGAACAATCATAGTAGCATTCGGATTGATCTCACCAATTTTATTAGCCATGTACAGATTACAGGCTGCTGTATTTTTCATCAGAGGCTCACCCACAATATTTTCCTCAGGAATTTCCGGAAGTTGCTGATGGGAAAGCGCAATATATTCTTTATTTGTAATAACGAATATATGTTCTTTTGGAATTACCTTGCTGATTCTATCATAAGTCTGCTGAATCATGGTACGTCCTGTTCCTAAAATATCCTGAAATTGTTTGGGAAATTTCTGCGTGCTCATTGGCCAGAATCTGCTCCCGATTCCTCCAGCCATTATTACGCAGTATCTATCTGATTTTAACATTCTTAGCTACATTTTTCTACCCTTGCTAAAGGCTTGAAAGAATACTTCCTTCCCGTAGCCAGGTTCTTACAAAGATAGTTTTTTTTAATCAGACCTTCTAATAAATACTTTTCGTTGCGATATATAAAAAATTCTCCTTTTTGAAGCTGTTCGATAAAATGGAGGCTATCATCTTGTTTTTCAGTATGAAAATATCTTACAAGATCAGGGCTCGCCATAAAATTAGCCTTTGGTGATTTTGAAAATTTCACAATGATAGGTTTCAGTTCTTCATCGTAAATTTCAAGGCTTTCCAGCAGCATATTTCTAAAGGTTTCTTTCCATTCATTACCATGGGGAGAAATTCTTCTTCCGTATTTTTCAAAAGCAATCAGGTGTGCAAGTTCATGAGTAAGCACAAAGAAAAAAAGTTGTGGAGTAAGCGTAGAGTTTACTGTAATTTCATGAGAATTATCCGGAAGCTTTCTATAATCTCCCAGTTTAGAATTCCTGTTTCTTGTGACTTTTATATGAATATAATAATCTGAAAACCAAATTCTTAAATACTTAAGCGTGTTTTGTGGTAAATATTTTTCTAACGATTGGATAGACATTCTACAAACTTAGTGGAATTCCTGCATAGAAATTCAATAATTTAAGGCTGAAAAGATAATTATATTTCGCCTGCGCTACTGATCCCTGTGCATTTGCATAATTATTTCTTGCAACATTAACGTCGTAAATGGTTGTTTTTCCTGCCGCATAACTCTTATCTGCAAAATCAAGTGCCAGCTTAGAGCTTTTTTCTGCTTCTAATGCAGCTAAATATGATTCATAGTTCGCATCAGCATCAAACTGAGCCTTCTGTATATTCTGTCTTACGGTTTGTTTTTGTTGTTCAAGGGTAATTTTGCTAACGCTTTCATTTAATTTAGACTGCTCAACCTGTAATTTTGTTTTCCCTTTATTGAAGATAGGGATGTTCAATGACAATCCTACATTTTGTCCAAACTGATCTTTATATTGTTCAAAAAAAGTTCCCTGTACGATACCGGGAGGAACATTAAATGATCTGTTGTAGAAAGTATTAAGCCCAGCACTCGCTGTTAATGTAGGCCAGAATGCTGTTTTACTTACCTCAGTTTGTGCTTCGGCAGATCTTATCCTGCTTTCGGCGGCTTTGATCTGAGGCTGAATTTCATAGGCTTTTGTCAGAACCTCATCAGTAGTTACCAACTGTGAATCTAATGCTTCAGGGACATCTACATTTTCTACATCAAAATCTTTATAATCTGAAAGCTGTAAAAGCTGAGCGATTGCAAATAGAGCTCTTCCCACATTAACTTCTGCTGTTTTTAGATTTTGTTTTTCTCTGGCTAGTGCTGCTTCGGCTTCTGCCAAAACAGTTTGGGCTGTAGTTCCAACCTGGGTTGTTATCTTCGCTCTATCGTACTGTTTTTTAGCATTTTCTACAGCACTTTGAGAAATCTTAACAATTTCTTTGTTTAGCAAAGCTGTTAAGTATTGTTGGGCAATTTGTACAGAGATATCATTTTTGATAGCTTCGATATCGTATTGGCTGGCTTCTACATCAAACTGAAGCTTTCTCACATTCTTCTCTAATCTTCCATTATTGTAGACCAGAACATCGGCACTTACTCCAACACTGTTATTGAATCTATCGTTTCTATAACTACCTGCTCCTAATGATCCTTGTCCGAAACTCACTCCGTTCATCATACTTCCCGATACAGAAGGTAAATAATCTTTTCTGGCTGCTTTAAGGTTGTATTCTTGATTTTGCTTGGTATATTGATTTTGGATAACCTGAAGATTATGCTCCACTGCATAGCTTACACACTCTTTTAAGGACCATTTCTTCTGAGCACTTAAACCCAGATAGCCTAATCCAAAAACGATAATCCAAACTTTTTTCATATATAAATGTTTATTTGTTTTTAATGGTCATATGAAATCTACGTCATCTTCATCAGTATTTGTGTCTGCAAATCATGACGATTTCATATTAAGATTTTTCCCTATTAGACGAAGTAAATATAAAAAAGTTACAGATTGAAAAAAATAGTTTCATTTTAATAAAACTTTTGAGAATTTTGTATCATGACAAACGAACAATATCAGGAAGCTATCGAATGGCTTTTCGTACAAATGCCCAACTACCAGGTAGATGGACAGCAGGCTTATAAGCCGGGTCTTGACAATATCACCAAGCTTTGTAATTACTTTGGAAATCCTCAGGAAAAAATAAAATGCATCCACGTTGGTGGTACCAATGGAAAGGGATCATCAAGCAATATGCTGGCATCCGTACTTCAGGAAGCCGGTTACACAGTAGGTTTATACAATTCTCCCCATCTTATTGATTTTACAGAACGTATTAAGGTGAATGGTAAAAACTGCAGTAAAGAGTTTGTCTTTGATTTTATCCAAAAGCTTAAAAATATTCCGGAAGATATCCGCCCTTCGTTTTTCGAGTTTACCACCATTATGGCTTTTGAATATTTCTATCAGCAGCAGGTAGATTTTGCCATTATTGAGGTAGGGTTAGGCGGAAGACTGGATTCTACAAATATTATAAATCCAATGGTTTCTGCTATTACGAATGTTCAGCTTGACCATCAGAATATATTAGGGGATACTATTGAAGAGATTGCGAGGGAAAAAGTGGGAATCGTTAAAAAGAATACTCCAATCATTTCAGGAGATGAAAATGAACCTGTAAAAACAATCATCAGAGAAAAGGCTACGAAAGAAAATGCTCCTTTCATAGATGCTACTCTTCTTCATACTGACCTGTCTTCTGATTTGAAAGGAAATTATCAACGAAAGAACATTCGGGTGGTTCTGGCCATTGTTGAAGAATTAAGAAAACTAGGGGTAAAGATTACCTCTCAAGATATAGAGAACGGCTTATTGAATGTGCATCAGAATACAGGGTTCATTGGTCGTTGGTTTGAATTCTCAAAAGATCCGCTTACTATTTGTGATACGGGACACAATCAGGCAGGTTTGGAATATGTTTTTTCACAATTAAATTCTATTGACAGGCACAAGCATGTTATTTTGGGGTTTGTAAATGATAAAAAAATAGATGAAGTGATGAATTTGCTTCCTGAAAATTCTGAGTTTTATTTTGCCAAACCATCCATCAACAGGGGAAGACATCCCGAAGATTATGAAAATTTACTTCAGGAGGCAAAAATTTTTTATAAAATTTTTAATTCTGTGCAGGAAGCATATCTATCTGCAAAAGAACGGTGTACAAATGAAGAAATGATTTTTATTGGCGGAAGTAACTTTGTTGTTGGAGATTTTTTAGAAAAAAATTTGGAGTGTAAAGAATAAGTTGTATATTTGCACCACTATAAACGAGGAAACAATAACAAAGTCTAGAGGGTTCTTAGCTCAGTTGGTTCAGAGCATCTGGTTTACACCCAGAGGGTCGGGGGTTCGAATCCCTCAGGACCCACAGAAAAGGAAACAAAACCTTTCAAAAAAATTCGGGCTCTTAGCTCAGTTGGTTCAGAGCATCTGGTTTACACCCAGAGGGTCGGGGGTTCGAATCCCTCAGGGCCCACAAAAAACTCTCAGATTTCTGAGAGTTTTTTTATTTTACCTCTATAGAGGTTCACTTAGCAATCTTCAAATTTTTAAGATCATTTAAAATGGACGAGTCAATATTTTATCTGACAGTTATTAACATTTTAAATATTGACTCGTTCGTTTTCTTCAGTCTATAAATAATATAAAAAACGTCTTTGTTATTCCAGACAAACTTTTACGGATATAAACATGGAATAACTCTATCTGGCATCCCAAGATACATTTATATCAATAGAGGGAGCCAGGATCTTTATAAAAGTATTTTATGTCGTTCCCAAGACTTACGGAAGCGGCTATATAAATAGTATAATTTTGATCGATATCCACTTCGTACAAATTGTATTCTTTATTGTCTAATTGTACGGATAAACTCAAAGTATTTATCGTATCAAAGGGTATAAGCATTCCTCTCCCATCTGCTTTCGCGATCGCTTCTTTACGAGTCCAAAAAGTGTAAAAGTTATCCTGTTCACCAATCTCTTTTTGCTCTTCCTCAGTAAATATATTCATAAAACCCTCCAGTGCTATGGGCTTGTTTTCTTCAATATCAATTCCTAAGTTTTGTTTTTCATCCGTACTAATTACACAAACGATATATTCGCCTGAATGAGAAATATTAAATCCAAAATCACTATCCTTAAAATAAGGTTTTCCATATTTAGTTTTTTGTATTAACTCAAGAGAGTAATCATATCCTAATTGAGAGATTGCTTCTTTTAGTAATAGGTTCCCATATAAGCAGGCATGGGCATCTTGCCACCGGCTATACTTTCGTATTTTTTGTTGCATCTCTATGGGTAACAAAAAAACAGCTTCTTCAAAAGCATGATCGGGCAGTTGCTTGCATTGGGTATAATATATTGCTGTCATAATTTAAGCTTATCATCAATTTCAATAATTAGATCACCTCCAAATATTACTATTTTTTGAAATGAAATATTGGGAGTGAGCATTATAAGTTCATTATAACCAGAAAAGGGATCTATCTCATCTTCCTGAAAAGAAGCCCAAGCTTATATATATCCAGATAACGGAGGCTTACATTTCCTTTGGAAAGCTTTCTTTTTATACTTCCCTCTCCCATTTTGAATAAGGGTCCTAAAATGATTTTAAAAGGTGTGTTTTTAAGCTTATTATACAGCTTAATAAGTTTAACTTCAGATAATTTTGAACTCAGGGTTTCATCTTTAAGCATGTTGGATAAACTTTCCACAGATTCTTCTACTTTACCAAGATAAACGGTATTGCTTTCCAGATCATTATTAAGGATTGGATTATCAATATGATCAATTTTGATACCTTCTGCTTTTAAATCCATTGCAAAAAGAAGATCTTCATATCCGTATTTTTGAAATTCAGGATTAAAGCCAACTTTTCCCAATACATCCTTTTGAATTATAAAATTATTGGTCTGAAAACTTAAATAGGGGTTTTCTTTACGTAGTTCTAGCGGAAGATTTTCTCTCTCAACAGCAAACTTCCATCGTAAATAATGATTAGAATCTGTTGCCGCGTCTAAAACCATTCGCCCGCCATAGATAATTTGAGTATTAGAATGTTTCTGTAAAAACTGTGTGTAATTTTTTAAGAAGTCCTCTCCCACGATTTTTCCATCGCAGTCCAGAAACAAAAGATATTCTCCCACTGCATATTGCAGAAAAAGATTCCGAATCCGGGATCGTCCGATATTTTTTTCAAGAAATATAAAATGATGAATGCTATTTTGAAGCTCTCTGTTGATCTGCTTGCATTCTTCTTTCGAAGCATCATCTATCAAGATAATTTCAGCATCAATTTTCTGGCTATCAATCTCTTTTTTTAAATCAAAAACCAATTCACGGACATCAAAATTATAGATAGGAATACAGATCGAAAGCTTCATGATGTCAGATTTTCTCAACAACTTTTTGAATACTGAACTCTTCGAGACAAGCCCAATCTCCCCTATAACATTCTTTATCTCCAAAAACAGAACAAGGTCTGCAGGAAAGATCTTTCACCTGCACCACATCATCTTCACTCTGCCCGAATCCTAAAAATCCCGCATAAGGATGCGTTGCACACCATATAGAAACACATCGGGTTCCCATAAGGCTTGCTAAATGCATATTGGCAGAATCCATAGAGATCATTACTTCCAGTTCAGAAATCTTTTGAAGCTCTTCAGTAAGACTTAATTTTCCGGAAAGACTTTTAGTATTAGGGATCTGACTTTCCCAGGACTCAAGAGTTTCAGTCTCCTTTTTCCCACCCCCAAAGAAGTATACCGTATGTTTCTGAGCCAAAATCCTGGCCAGCTCAAATGATTTTTCCAACGGAAGCATTTTTCCTTTATGCTGAGCAAAAGGTGCAAAGCCTATTCCGGATTTGTGCTCTGAAACGGGTCTGAGTTTTTGGGAAAGCTCTACTTTAAAACCCATATCCCGGAAGACATCCGCATAACGCTCAACTGTTTTTTTCAATTGAATTTTATCCAGATTCCAGACATCTGTAAGATGTTCTTTTTCTTCTTTTCCTTTATTTATTTTGAAAACCTTTAATCCCTTTCTTCTATAGATTCTATCTAAAATTTTGGTTCTGATGACATCATGAAGATTGGCAATATAATCCGGGTTAAATTCTTTAATCAATTCATCCCCCAATCTTCTCAGTCCAAAGAACCCTTTATAATCATCTACATTAATTCCTTTGAATATAACATTAGGAATCCCTGTAAACAAAGCTTCGAAGTTTTTTCTGGAAACCATGACAATCTCCACACCGGGATTTTGCTCCAAAAATTCCTTAAAAACAGGAACCGTCATGGCAACATCTCCAAATGCAGAAAAACGATATGCTAAAATTCTGGTCACGATTATGATTTCAACTGATAAGCGACTGCGTAAAATTTGATCTGTTTAGTCATGGCCATCAAACCATTAGCTCTGGATGGCGAAAGAAACTCCTGTAATCCAATCTCTGAAATAAACTCAAAGTCAGAATCTAAAATTTCCTGAGTAGAATGCCCACTATAAATGCTCACCAAAAGAGAAACAATACCTTTTGGTAAAATTCCGTCTGAATCTGCATTAAAGAAAAGTTTACCGTCCTTAAATTCAGCATCAATCCAAACTTTACTCTGGCAGCCTTTGATCAGATTTTCTTCTATTTTCTTATCTTCAGGAAGCCCTTTCAATTCTTTTCCGAGGTCAATGATATATTCATATTTCTGCTCCCAGTCGTCAAGAAACGCAAATTCGTCAATTATTTCCTGCTGTTTTTCTTTAATGGTCATTTTAAAACAAATTTCTTTGTGCAAAGATAGTAAATTATGCTTTAGGCCTAAAGCGGTAAACCACAGATTGATTTTGGAAGTATTATATTATGAGAAGCGTCTATCGCTTAAAACCTAATGCATTAGAAGCTTTCTGAAAAACCTGTAATAGCTTTATTTCTTCATTTTCCCAGCAAAGGACTTTAGATGCCTTTTCCAGTTCCGGCTGATAGTTTATTCTTCCTTTTGCTAAAACCTTTTTGATCGCCGCTGCAATATTTTCGGGATGATGATCTTTAATTAACTCACCAATATCAAACTGATTTTTAATATTCTGAAGTTCTGGAAGATTGGACAAAATTAAAGGAACTTTGGCCTGGATACAGTCTAAAACTTTATTAGGTAAGGAATACAGGTAACTGTCTCCCCCATTTTCTTCAATGCTCATTCCACAATCCGCAGTGGCAGTTACTTTTCTTAGATCTTCAGGTTTTAATTTTCCAAGAAATTCAACTTTATGCTGAAGCTTTTCACTCTTCACAAGCTCTTCATATTCTTTTTTTCTGGGGCCATCTCCTGCAATTCTCAATTGTACATCGTTGATATGATGCATGGAAAGAATCACTTTATCAATTCCTCTGAAAGGATTAATAGCGCCCTGATACAGAAGAATTTTAGGATTATTTTCTGGAATTTCAACACTAGACTCTAATTTCCTGGGTGCATTTTGAACCACCACCGGATATATGCCATACTTTTTCTGAAACCATTTTGCATAACTTCCGCTTGCTGTAATCATCAAGGTAAGCTTCGGAATGACAGTCTTTTCGACATAACGCCACAGTTTTTGTGACATTTTGCCTTGAACAGCTGGCATCTCTGAAAAAATTTCATGGCTGTCAAAAACCAGTGGAATATTTAATTTCTGAGCAATAAGATAGTTTGGGTATAGTGCATCAATATCATTGGCATGAAGAATTGTATTTTGATCTGCCTTTCTTTTAAGCTCATGGTACAGCTTCCAGTTAAATTCAAAGTAAGCTGTTTTCAAACTTTTTGAATCCAAATGAATCCGTGAGAATGGATAAGGACGCTGCATTTCTTCAGCTCCATTCCAGTCATTTCCGATCAGCTCAATTTCATAACCGTTTTCATGTAAAGTCCGGCATACCTTTTCAATACGCTGGTCTGTATACAAATTACTGAAGGCAGATGTAATTATTTTTTTCTTCATTATGCTTTTTTTCCAAACAGCAAATGATAGATTTGGATAAAGCAAATAAGCCCATTCGGAATAATAACCGGCCATAACGGTCCACTAAAGAAACCATAAATGACAAAACAGATACAACCGATCATGTTAACAACTCTGATTTTTCTTACATCTTTCAGTATGAAACTCAATACGATAAAAACTGAGGCTGAGTATCCGATGTAAGTAGTAATTTCGGGATTCATGAGAGATTTTTAAGGATAACAAACTTAATCATTTTCAAGAAGATAATAAAATTTTTTACTGCCATAAAGTCATTAATTGATTTTTGGTAAAATATTTGTAATTTAGATAATGAATAAAAGGTAATGTTGCCTTTGTTCTAATGAGATATATTATGGATTATAAGTTTTCACAAGGTTTGAGCCAGGTGTTCAAACAAAGCAAAAGCGAAGCTAAAAGGCTGAAAAGTGAATTTCTTAATACAGAACATCTACTTTTAGGTATTATAAAAACGGAAAACTCTGCTAAAGAAATCCTTCAAAACCTCAATGCGGATTTAACACAAATCAGAAGAAAAATTGAAACTCTAAATACAGCAAGTCTTAATCCTATTTCTGAGGAGGTTACCAATATTTCTTTCACCAAAATGGCAGATCATGCTATTAAACGTGCGGAGTTAGAATGCCGTCAATACAAAAGCAATGAAATTAATACCGTTCATCTGCTTTTAGGTATTCTATATAAATATGAGGACCCTACTTCAAATATTTTGGGAGCTTACGACATCGACTATGAAGGTGTTTCAAGAGAGTACCAGACTATGCTTAAAAATTCCGGGCAGTCACCACAAATGAGTGCGTATGATGATGATGATGAAAGAGAGGAATTCGAGCAAATGAGAAAGCCTACAGGCAATTTAGGCTCTGCAAAAAGCAAAACCCCTACATTAGACAACTTTGGTAGAGATTTAACGTCTTTGGCCAGAGATGGAAAATTAGACCCGGTAATTGGACGTGAAAAAGAAATTGAGAGAGTCTCTCAGATCTTATCCCGTAGAAAGAAAAACAACCCGCTTCTTATTGGAGAACCTGGGGTTGGTAAATCTGCCATTGCGGAAGGGCTAGCTTTAAGAATTCAACAGAAAAAGGTGTCAAGAGTTCTTTACGGAAAACGTGTCATCACATTAGATCTGGCAAGTTTAGTAGCCGGAACGAAATACCGTGGTCAGTTTGAAGAAAGAATGAAGGCTATCATGACTGAACTGGAAAAAAACAGAGATGTCATCTTATTTATTGATGAGCTACACACGATTGTAGGAGCAGGAAGTTCTACAGGAAGCTTAGATGCATCCAATATGTTCAAACCGGCATTAGCAAGAGGTGAGATTCAATGCATCGGGGCTACTACTCTGGATGAATACCGTCAGTATATTGAAAAAGACGGAGCTTTAGAAAGAAGATTCCAGAAAGTAATGGTGGAACCTACTTCTATTGAGGAAACCATTCAGATTTTGAACCAGATTAAGGATAAGTATGAAGAACATCATAATGTAATTTATACACCTGAAGCAATTAATGCGTGTGTCAACCTTACATCAAGATATATTACAGACCGTTTCTTACCAGATAAAGCAATTGATGCGATGGATGAAGCAGGGTCAAGAGTTTACATCAAGAACATGAAAGTTCCTACTGAGATCATTGATTTTGAAAAGAAAATTGAAGAGATCAAGGAAATGAAACAAAAAGCTGTAAAAGCTCAGGATTATCTTGAGGCCAGAAAGCTTAAGGATGAGGAGGAACGTCTTCAGATGGAACTGAATGCCGCTCAGGAAAAATGGGATAAAGATGTAAAGGAGAAAAAAGAAACCGTAAGTGAAGAAAATGTAGCTGAAGTGGTTTCTATGATGAGTGGAGTTCCAGTAACAAAAGTTGGCAAAAATGAGCTTGATAAATTAGCTCAGATGGATGAGAAACTGAATGGAAAAGTTATCGGTCAGGAAGATGCTGTGAAGAAAGTCGTAAAGGCTATTCAAAGAAACAGAGCTGGTCTTAAAGACCCTAACCGCCCTATCGGTACATTTATTTTCCTTGGAACAACAGGGGTTGGTAAAACTGAGTTGGCGAAGGTAATGGCCAGAGAGCTTTTTGAATCCGATGAGTCTCTTATCCGAATTGACATGAGTGAATACATGGAGAAATTCGCTGTTTCAAGATTGGTTGGTGCGCCTCCGGGATACGTTGGATACGAAGAAGGTGGTCAGTTAACCGAAGCTGTAAGAAGAAAGCCTTATGCTGTGGTTCTTCTGGATGAGATTGAAAAAGCCCACCCGGACGTATTCAATATCCTGTTACAGATTCTTGATGAAGGTCATGTTACCGATAGTTTAGGTAGAAAAATCGACTTTAGAAATACGATCATCATCCTTACTTCCAATATCGGAACAAGAGATCTTAAAGATTTCGGAGACGGTGTAGGATTTGGTACCTCAGCGAAAAAAACAACTTCAGACTCAAGAGCAAGAAGTACAATTGAAAACGCCCTTAAAAAGGCATTTGCTCCGGAATTCTTAAACAGAATTGACGACATTGTGATCTTCAACTCTCTTGTACAGGATGATATCAAGAAAATCATTGATATTGAACTGAATAAGCTGTATGGCAGACTTGAAAAATTAGGATATAAAGTGGAATTAACTGAAGAAGCAAAAGACTTTATTTCTGAAAAAGGATGGGATAAAGACTTCGGTGCAAGACCATTGAAGAGAGCCATTCAGAAATACATTGAGGATTTATTGGCTGAAATGCTGGTCAATAAACAACTGAACGAAGGTGAAACTGTAGTTCTTGACCTTAATGAGGCGAAAGATGGATTAGTAGGAAAAACTTCAAAACCTAAGAAGTCTTCAGCTGCTGAAAAATCTTCTCAATCTTAAATAAATAATTTAATTTCAATAGAAAAGCACCGGGAAATCCCGGTGCTTTTTGCTTTTATCTTCAATAGGTTTTGGCTGCAACCAATTGATTTTTTTAATTTTTATCGAATGGCTAATTGAATATTTATACTAGAATACTTAAATCCTCTGTATAATCTGGAAAATCTGTGAGATGATACTTAATTCGTCTAATGTCCTTCTGACGAAGGAAGAATCTCAAATACTTCGTCCTCAACACCAGACCCAAAGTCCTTTCTCTACATTTGAAAACAGATTCAGTCAGATTTTAAAGTCCCACCACAAATCCGATATTCGGAACCAACCCATTTGCAAATACACTTGATTTCTCTTTCCAAAGTACATTATACATCAAACCGATCTGCATAAAAGAATTATTTCCGATTCTCTGCATATATCCTCCACCAAGGTACAAGGCATTTTCTTCTCTGTTATACTTATAATCGTAATATTTATCATTGTAATTGATGAAATAATGCTGGAAGTTAGCGCTTAAATAAAAAGAACGGGCAAAATAATAATTCACAAAAGGTCCTACTCCAAACATGGTGGATCTAAAATAATCTGAAGTCTGCCAGGAAACACTTCCTACCACTCCTCCTTCAAGATCTTCAGTAAGGCGGTATCCTACTCTTGGAGAGGCCTGTAAATAGAATGAACTGTTACTTCCGAACCCAAGCCCTATTCCTCCTCCAAAAGTCCATTTGTTATTTTCCTGCACCGGAGCACCTATTGAAACCTGGGAAAATGAGAGTCCTGAGATCATCAGCATCATAGAAATAATAAACTTTTTCATATGTAAATATTTTATTTTGTTCTAAAGTAAGGGATAAATAATCACATTTTCATCTATGTTTATCACTTAAAAAACTTTATTAATGGTGTTTTTATTTTAACATCGTTTTTATCAATGTTTAAAATTATGGTTTTTTTACGAATTTATTTAGTTGTATTTTTGCCACGTCAAACTAAGAACTCCCGTTAAGAGTTTCGTAAAATTGAAATACAATGAAAGTAGTAGTAGGCCTCTCCGGAGGTGTAGATTCAAGTGTTACAGCACATTTGCTACAACAGCAAGGTCATGAAGTAGTGGCTTTGTTTATGAGAAACTGGAATGATGCTTCTGTAACATTAGAAGATGAATGTCCTTGGATTGAGGACAGTAATGATGCCCTTATGGTGGCACAAAAACTTGGAATTCCTTTCCAGGTGATTGATATGAGCGAGCTTTATAAGGAACGTATTGTAGATTATATGTTCGATGAATATCAAAAAGGAAGAACTCCGAATCCTGATGTTTTATGCAACAGAGAAGTTAAATTCGATGTTTTTATGAAAACGGCCATGTCTTTAGGTGCTGATAAGGTAGCTACAGGACATTATGCCAGAGTGGATTCTACTATTGATGAAAACGGAAAGGAAATCTTTCATCTTTTAGCAGGAAAAGATAACAATAAGGACCAGTCTTATTTCCTTTGCCAGCTAAGCCAGGATCAGTTGTCAAAAGCTTTATTCCCTATCGGAGAACTTACCAAACCTCAGGTAAGAGAAATCGCCAAAGAAATCGGGTTGGTTACCGCTGATAAAAAGGATTCTCAAGGGTTATGTTTCATCGGAAAAGTGAGTTTACCACAGTTTTTGCAACAGCAATTGAAACCGAATGAAGGAGAAATTGTAGAGATCTTCAAAGATTCCCCTTTATTTGCAGAAGAAACTCCTGAATTTTCTAATAAAGAAGAAGAACTTAGCTTCTTATCCAGAAAAATCAATTATAAAAAAGCTGACGGAAAGGTTATCGGAAAGCATCAGGGTGCTCAATTTTTCACGATCGGCCAAAGTAGAGGATTAGGAATTGGCGGACATAAAGAAAGTTGTTTCATCGTTTCAAGAGACATGGAAAACAATATTATTTTTGTGGGAGAAGGAAGTCATTTTCCAGGTCTTTACAAGAAGGCTTTAAAAATAGATAATGCTGAACTTCATTGGGTTCGTGAGGATATGAGACTTCAAAATGGAGAATCTATGGAGGTAATGGCCAGATTCAGATACAGACAGTCTTTACAAAAAGCGACTCTCTATCAGTTTGAAAACGATTTTTATGTTGAGTTTGAAGAACCACAATCTGCCATTGCTGAAGGGCAGTTCGCTTCATGGTATATTGATGAAGAACTGATTGGAAGTGGTGTAATTTCGTAAAAATTGGATTATCAATACTTAACGATATCATAAAGCCCGAAGCATTTTGTTTCGGGTTTGTTTTTTTAAAAGAAATATTTTTTGATTTTTTTTGTAACGTATTTTAAATTGTCATACTTACTGAGTAAATAACAATAAAAAATATCATTATGAAAACAACTACAAGAAATCAATATGCTTATGCCAACAGCATTTTAATCGTTTTGGTATCAGCTGTTTTTGGATATAATCTCTATCAGTTGATTGTACATCCAGCCCAATCCAATATTGCTCTAAGCCTTATTTTGGTGGTTCTTACATCCATTATGGTCAGAAAATATGGATACAAACAGGTCAGGGATAAAAAAGAAAACAATTAATCTCAATATAACGCCCGAAGCATTTTTGTTTCGGGTTTGTTTTGGATTTATTTTCTGAATTCATCCTTTGGCTTAAATGCGGCCAACAAGAATATTATAATCAACTCCAGGATCAAAATCATGGTTAAGAATCCAATAGGTTTTCCCAACATGACTCCGCGAATTAGTTTGATAATTCCCAAGCCACCAATAAGCATTAAAAAATAAAAAGTTGTCTGTGAAATCATTTCCCCTACTGATTTTAGAATAAAGACAGAGAGGTAAAACCCAATGACCAGGATCAGATAGAACTTTAAAAAGTCAGGACCTTTGATTGCAATCGGATTGAATGTCTGACATTCACTAATAAGCCATATATAACTTATTGCAACCGGTATAGCATGAATAATCAGCTTTTTCATGATTCATTATATTTTAATTATTTGTCTTATCCGCCACAACCTCCGCAGCCGCCACAACCACCACCACAGCCTCCGCCACAACTACTTCCGCCACTACAACTACTGCCTCCACTATCATTTAAGTCGGAATTGCCGTCTTTTTTATCTTTAGTGTTTGTAATGGCAGATATTATTCCTCCAAAAATGATAATTCCTACGAAGGAAAAGAAGATAGAACCAACAGTTGTTATCACTTCTCCAAGGCAGGAAATAAGCGTTAATACTACAATCAGAAACGGAATCCATTTCCATATTGGTGACTTCCTTTTTATGTCTTTAATCACATTCCCATTTAGCCAAATATCCTGAGGCGCCTCAGAATGAAAGACCTCTTTATAGTTTTTCAAAGTTGTTGAAAACCAATTATAATGCTTTATTTTCTCATTAAATCCTCCTTTTGAAGGATGATGATGTAAGGGTCTTTTTAAAATATTAGGACAAAATTCTTCCCAATAATTCTGAGTATAGATCAAATGCATATGCCACACTTTATCTACAATTTCACTTGGTGAAGCTCCTTTGGGAAGAATACAGCAGAGATAGACAAATTTTTTATATTCTTCGATGGCTTTTCTGGTAAAGTCCATGCTCCAGTTTTCTTCTTTTGCCAGTTTTTTTGAAAAAGGGAAATCAGCATCGGAAGCGTCCAGTGAGAATTCTTGGATTCTATTCCAAAGGGACTCATCTTTTAATAACATTTTTGTTTCCATTGTTTTTTCTTTTGTTTTTCTACTCAAATATCAATGGATTTTAAAATATAAAAGTCTTTCAAAAATCTTATTTGGTTTGATAAAAATCTTAAATTAGTCTTACAAAATCAAAATATGAAAAAGGAAGATATTCTGCATCTTGAGAAGTTGATGAATTTCTTAAGTCAGCATTTTTTAAAGAAAAACCAATGGGAAGATGTTACCAAAACAGAATGGTCATACATCTGTGCTGAGCTTAATGAACTTATTACCAATGAGCATTCAGAGAAAGAAATAAAGAAGAGTCCTGATCTTCTGGGAACACATTATCTTTATGAACATCTGATTATCAATAAGCTGAAAAGATTCAGACAGAATGAAAATGCTGTTTTAAGCAGACCTAACCTTGCCAAATTAAGCCTGATTGTCAAAGTCTTAGGGTATTCCAATTATATTGATTTTATCAATTCCAATACTGAATCATTCAATTTTAATGATCTTAAGATCGATATGAATAATGTGAATCAGAATACAGCCCTTTTAGAGCGTCTTGTAGGCTGTTGGTATTCATATAACAGAAATCTTCCGGAGAACCCTACACAAGCCCTGGAAGACCGGATATGGCGCTCTGCCATGGAGATTTATAAGTCTGAAACCACCGGGGAATATTTCATAGAAAGAAGCGGCGGAGACCATCACAAATATTTCGGAAAAGTAACAGCCTACTCTGATTATGTTTTTATCATCATGAACAGCAATACTTTTATCCGTCAAAGACATTTTATATCAAGAATAAAGGATAGTAAAGAAAAACTTAAAAATCCAGATTATAAGCTTCATGAATTACACTTCATCAGCACATGTATAAGTTTCAATCAGGAACCTATTGCCTTATTTGAAATTTTCCGGAAAGCAGATCGTAAAAACTTTATTTCGGACTCCATCAGTTTTCCAATTGACAGTGATGAGATTCCGGAGTCCATACTTAAACAGCTTGAGGATACTGAATCTAACAGGATCGATTACAGGTAGGACGTGATATGCTGGGTACGGGAAATTTGGAACTAGATAGAAGGCTGGCTCAGAAATAGGGAACCAAAACTGATAAGAAAATATCAATAGTTATTCACCATACCCACCCGAAACAGTTCTGTGTCGGGTTTATTCTTATTGATGTTATGTCTGGAATACTTTTACCCTTTAAAAATCAATACTTTACTGAAATAAATACATAAATTAATTGTTCTAAATATGAACCTCAATGATCTTGTTATGGAATATTATGAATTGTATGAAGTATTGAAAAATCATTTTGATTCCAGAAAAGACATTGTGGAAATCAGAGATCTGAATGTAACCATTGAATCTATTCTTTTTGAATCCAAAGTTTCGGACCTGCTTTATGGTTCTGATAATCTGGATTGTCCTAAACATCATCATCCTTTAAAAGTCAATGAAAATGCTTATCTGGCATATCAACAATCTTCAATAGATATAAAGGATTTTGACATTGAATGCAATAAAAAGTTTGAGTATCATGTTCTCAAAAGGGCTGATATAGAAACGGCTGACGGCTGTATTATCTTTTTCCACGGGCTGAATGAAAAAAAATGGGATAAATACCTTCCGTGGGCTTATGAATTGGCTCAGAAAACCCGTAAAGCAATCCTATTATTTCCAATTGCTTTTCACATGGATCGCGCTGAAGCTATGTGGAGCGACCGGCACCAAATGACAGAAATCGTCAAGTTCAGAAAAGAGAAATATCCGGAAAACACTCACTTTTCTTATGTAAATGCCGCAACAAGTTCGAGATTGGAAGCTCATCCCCAACGAATTTTCTGGTCAGGATTACAAACCTACTCGGATATCATTGAAGTAGTGAAGGAAATTAAAGGTCACAAAATTAAAAGCATCGCTTCGGATGCCAGTCTGGATCTGTTTGGATATTCAATAGGTTCATTTCTGTCTATGATTATTAAAATGGCTGATCCACATAGCTTCTTCACGCAATCCAAAGTATTTTGTTTTTGCGGCGGTATGACCATTGACCGGATGTTTCCGATTTCAAAATACATCATGGATTCCCAGGCTACGATTAAAATGCAGTCTGTTTTTACAGAATTATTAAGTTCTGATTTTAAGTTTGATAGCAGGCTGAAGCATTATCAGGATGATGAACTTCATCCACAGGAAAGCTGGTTCAAAAAAATGCTCAGGTACAATTATTTCCAAAGAGAAAGAGAGGACCGAATTCATGAAATCCAGTCCCAAATAAAAGCTTATGTCTTAGAAAAAGATACGGTAGCTCCGCCAATGGAAGCATTAAATACATTACAAGGAGGTTACAGAAACATCCATGTAGATGTTGAAATAAAGGATTTTCCTTTTGATTATTCTCACATGGTTCCTTTCCCACTGACGCATAAACACAAAACAGAAATAACAAAAGCCTTTCATCAGTTTACAAAATCTGCCAGTGATTTTTATTCCCGGTCATCAGGATGAAAAAATGGAAAGGAGAAGTCTGAAAAGTAAGAGAATGAGATCCATGGTTATGTTTTTGGTGATTCGAAATGCGGATTAGGAGGTGCTGGGTGAGTGAGGTGTAAATTGGGATACAGGATTCGGGGTGTTTTGTATTTTTTAGCTTACGAGCCAGTCTTTAAAGTCTTTGACACGGTCCCGGCTTATTGTAATTTCTTCCTGAGGCTGAAATTCAAGTTCTACTTTGTAATAAGGTGAAGTGTGAATATTCTTAATGTAATCAGAATTGATAATAAACTGTCTGTTAACACGAAAAAACTTTTTCTCATCCAGAATTTCAGCCAGTTCATCCAATGTAAAATCTGAAGGATACGAACGTTCATCAGTCTGAAGATACACAATCTTATTCTCACTGAAAAAACAACTTATTTCGTGAGTCTGAACAATTTTCAGGTTGTATCCTATTTTCACTAAAACTCTTGAAAGAACAGATTTTTCTTTTTTTATCAGCTGCTTGATGTCCTGTGATCCAATATCATTATTGGAAGGTATAAAAGATTTAAATTTCTCGATAGCGCCTGAAAGATCCTCTTCAAGAATTGGTTTCAATAGGTAATCTATACTATTTAATTTAAAGGCTTTTAGGGTATATTGATCAAATGCTGTCGTATAAATGATAAATCCTTTGGTTGGAACTTTTTCAAAGATATCGAATGACAATCCGTCTCCAAGAACAATATCTGAAAAAATCAACTGCGGATGTTCATTTTCAGAAAACCAGGCAACTCCTTCTTCTACAGATTCTATTTTAGCAACTACCTCAATATCAGGAAAATTACTTAACATTCTCTCTAATTTCCTTGAAGCGGGTTTTTCGTCTTCGATTATTACAGTCTTGATCATTGAGCTAATAGTTTTAGTTTTAAAATTGAGAAATAAAATTAGACAAAATAATCAAATTTAAAAATCTAACGTTTTCTTATTTTTTCCCACCTCTTTTTCAATGATTCCTGCCTCCCATTCATCATTAAAAATAAATAATGAAATAGCTTTCACTATAAGAATCAGCGCCCAAATGCCTAACAGTAAGTGCCCACCAAACATTTGGTAATGCAATTCATCATTAAACCAATCATCTCCAATAACAATTACTGATATAATCCCAAACCACATTAGATTTTTATAGAATTTTTTCAATTGCTGAACTCTGTTGTATGCTCTGTTATAATCCATGATATATTGTTTTTTTAAGTTATTATAATGTTTTAGTTTTTTTGTTCTCTTCAGCCATCAGTTCTTTAATCTTGTTCTCTTCCCAGCTTTTTCCAATTCCAAATACATTTACAGCGTGAAATGTGATTCCGATTCCCCAGCCCAGCATTGGCCATAGGAACCATAAATAGCCAGGAGCCGTCATAAGATTTAAAAAAGCCAGAAACGGAATTACAATACAGAATGAGGTAAGATTTCCGTAGAATTCTTTTAATTCTTTTACTCTTCTTGATGCTCTTTCATAAGCGGTTGTGTCTTTATTAAAAGTTTCCATATTTTTTATTTTTTAAGGTTAATTTGTTCTTTTCTTGAGTCAAATGTATGGCGGAAATGATCCTCAAATCAATTTTATATGACCGAACGGTAGATTATGCTTCCCGAATGGTAAAAAATAAAGGAGTAATGAATTGTATAGAGTTGAAAGGGATACAAAAATCAAAATTTCCTTGATATTGTTTGTTGGAATGTAAAGTCCTAAAATTTTTAAGTAATATTCTGCATTTAGGCGAAAGAAAATCCAGAATTTGCAGCGAGCATATTTTACGTGGTTACACTAAATTAAGCCATAGAGCCACATAGTCTTATAAGCTGGATATTTAAGAAATTTAGTAGATAAACGGAATGAGCTTTTTTGTCGTTTTTCTGTATTGAATATATTCGTCACCGAATTGTTCTACGAGAGCCTGTTCTTCTATTTTGATTCTATAAGCAAAGGCTAAAAACGGAGGTAAAAAAGCAAAAACAAGTGACAGCCAATTATTGAGATATAACCCAAGTCCCAAAGAAGTAAGCAGAGAAAAAGCATATGATGGATGTCTCAAATACTTATAAAAGCCTTCTCTTTTGATCTTGTGATCTTCTTTAATGGTAACATCCACCGTAAAGTATTTTCCTAAAGATCTGATAATGATAAACCTGAAAATAATACCGATAAGAATAAGGGCCTCTCCCCCATACATTATCCAGTTTCCTTGGCTAATCGGTAACGTTGAAAGATTGGAAATCGTTATTGCTGCTGCAATTGAAAAAGGGATCGCTAGCCAGAGAATATTAAGGGTGGATTTATCCTTTCCTTTTTTATCATCTTTCCCGGATTTCAACATGTTTTTATAAAGAAACTCACTAAGAAACCAAGCCATCATGGATAGTATGTACAGAATTTCTAAAGCATTCATTTTGATTACTGTTTTAAGGTGTTTTTATAGATAAAAGTAAAAAGGAGATTAAAAGACTTAATGAAAATTTTGTCTTATTATTTCACTATCCTATTGGTTTTTCTTGTCTTTTTCCATCAATTCACGAATCTTCTTTTCCTCCCAATTCTGCAGGTAGCCATTTTTTGAAAGGAAGACTGTCATGGCATGCGCCAATATCCCAATACCCCAGAATGTAAGTGTAAAGAAATTTTTGAACTCAAAATAACTTTCTCCGGGCTTCAGATGGCTATAATTGTAAAAGACAATCAACACATTGATAATGACATAGACAAATAAATGAGCGTAAAAGCCTCTTAGTTTCTCAACATATCTTTTTGCTTTCTGATATTGAATATCATTTTCGTTAAATGTTTCCATCATTATTATTTTTTTGATTGTTCATAATTTCACGGATCTTCTTTTCCTGCCATGAATCTCCCACTCCGAAAACCTGAAAAGCATGAGAAGCTACTCCAATTCCCCATCCGAATACCGGAAACCAAAACCAGTGAAACGAGCTTTTGGTAAAAAGATTAATAAAGATCAAAAAGGGAATCACAATACAGTAAGAAATCAGGTTCATATAGAAATCCTTGATCTCTTTCATTCTCTTCTGAGCTTTCTTATAAGCTTTAAGATCATCATCAGACTTTTCACTGACAATATGAGGCTTATTAATAAGCATCGGAAGTTTTACTTTAAAATAATCTTCAGATTTTTCAATGAAAACATTTCTTTTAGTAAGTAGAGAATACCGTTGTACAATATTCGCCAATCCAATGCCCGAGCTTTCTTTGATCTGTTCCCTTACCTGTAAGTTATTCTCAATGCAAAGAATATCATTTTCTGAAAAAATTCTGATGACCAATGGCTTTGATGATGTGGCAAAATTATGTTTAATACAGTTTTCCAACAGAAGCTGTAATGACAGGGGTACCACAAATTTCCGGTAGTCTTCTTTCTTAACATCAAAAGTAAAATCAACACTGTCTTCAAACCTAGTTTTTAAAAGATCACAATAGGTTCTGGCAAATTCTATTTCATCTTCCACTGTTACCAGCTCTTTATCTTTCTGTTCAAGTACGTAACGGTAAATCTTTGACATTGAAGCGGTAAACTTCTGTGCCTGATTAGGGTTCTCATCAATCAATGAACTTAAAACATTTAAAGAATTAAAAAGAAAGTGAGGATCCAGCTGGTTTTTTAAACTCTCAAACTGTGCATTGGCAGACTTGGCAATGAGCTTCTGCTCTACCACTTCTTTTCTGGAAGTCTTCTTCAGTTCCTGCATAAAACCTTTGGCGTGAAGAAAGGCAGAAATAAGCAATGCAATGTTGATGGTAAACCAGTTGGCAAGGTTATATTTTCCTGAAAAATATTCTTCCGTAGTAGCCGCTTTCTGGATCAATACAAAATTGATATAGTTACAAAAATAGACTAATATAATGTTGATAATGATAACGGAAATAATGCTTATCACCGCTCTTTTGGATGTCTCCTCAGACCAGGGAAACTTTTTGTTGAGAAAGTTGTTCAATAAGCCGTTTCCACCTCCTAATACAAATGTATACAGAAGTGAAATGAGTATAGTCAGTACAAAGTTTTCCAGATTTTTCTCTCCTGTAAAGGCAAAAAAGAAAAACATGGAGACTATGAATGAAATCCAAAACATGGTGATAATATCCTTACGTTTCATGATGAGTTTTCTTGATTCAAAAATAGCTTTTATTAAAGGTATCAAAAATTATTTTTTACCGAAAGGTTAGTTTTTATCGCTGAGCCGTACATATAAATAATATTGAATTGTGCCTCATCAGGCCCCATACACAGTATTATTAATTTCACACAAAAAAAACATAAATCAGCAATATATTCATTGAAAAACAAATATTTTAATAATAATAATTTTGCGAATAACAATATTTATCCTAAATTGGAGAAATATAAAAACAGCGTTATCCGAAAAGCTTAAAGAGTAGGAATATCAAAAAACAAACTAAAAATGAAAAAACAAATTAAATTCAAAGAGCTAAAAAAACTGACTAGAGATGAGCAAAAGAAAGTGGGTGGTGGTTTAATTCCAAAAGATCCTTTTGAGGATGATGGCTGCGGATGGAATATGTGCAGAAATCAGTATGGAAGATGCTCAGTATTTGCATGCTAATACCCGAACAAGTAAAATTAATCTAAACATTAGGAAAATATAATATTGTATTTCCGAAAAAAGTTAAAAAATAGGAACATCAAGAAACAAACTAATAATGAAGAAACAAATTAAACTAAAAGGTTTAAAGAGCCTTTCCAGAAACGAACAAAAGAATATTTCAGGCGGAGATACAATTCCAAGAGAACCAGGAAATGATGATGGTTGCGCATGGAATATGTGCAGAAACAAAGCAGGATTTTGTACCAAAGACTGGAGTCTATGTGAGTAAAATTCACTTTTATATAAAGAAAAAGTACCATAGTGATGTGGTACTTTTTCTTTTTTAAGCCTGATATTTGAGGCCCTTCGATTAGATTATTATTTATTTTCTGCCGGTAAGCTTAGAAAGTATTCGGCTTCAGATTTGCCCCAGTTCGGATCTAAGGAAGTTTTCGGCTTATAAGCATTAAATTTTGCCAATGCAGCCTTAAACTGCTCTATTCCTTTAGTTTTACTCCCACCATATTGTTCAGGCGTAAAATAGGTATCTTCTGCTTTAATCAAGGCTATTCTCGGATTGCCCGGATCCAATTTCTCTGCAATATTAAGCTCTTCCCCGGCTCTTGCTCCATCGGTCATATAGCGTTGCTGCGGATTCACCATCATTCGCATAGAATAGGCCATTTTTCTTAATAAATGAATTTCAGCATTATCTGCTCCTGCGAGATTCTGAGCCATTCCCAGGTATTTTTCAGCCTGTGCAGCAACCCCATCGAGATCCTGCACCTGTCCGCCTCGCATCATAATTCTTCCTTTTTGGATAGAAGCGAAAGCAGCATAGTATTGAGGAAGCCATTGTGAACTTTCTTTACTTCCTATTCTTTGAAAGTCATTGGCAAGGGTCTGAAAGTCTTCTGCAGTTTTGCACGTTTCAATTTTTGCAATTTTCTCAGTCATTATTTTTTCATAATCTGTCTGAGCAAAAGCAGTTAAACTCATAAAAGCTAAAGCAAAGCTTAAAAAGTATTTTTTCATACTATTAATTTTAAAAGTTAGTAATAAGGTTCTTCGAAGTTAGTTTTTTTATAGGTTATTATTGATAGCGTCTTGTGTTTTATCTGCTCCGAAGCTTATAAAAGCTCCCACAAATACAAAGGTGTTTACAGGTGGAACCACAGCTGAGCTTCTTGCCCCGTCTACTGAAAAATTATAGCCATACACATTTTTCGATCCCAGCACGTTGGAAATACTTAACACAAATACCGTAAATGCCCGTGCATCCTTTTTTCCAAGATTGGGAAGATAATTGATACTGAAATTAAGGGCATTATAGTCTTTCAGTCTTCCTTCATTTCTGGTATAATTAACTGCCTTTCCATTCTCAAATGTAGAGGCAATATCATAATAAGGTCGTCCTTTTGCATAAGTGTATGACAGGTTTACCCCAAGTTTCCATTCAGGAATGAATCTCTTTACCACAGCAGAAAGGGTGTGTTCTGCTGCAAAACTCGGTTTGAGACTCACCGGATAATTGAGAAAATCTCTTTTAGAATCCAGGAATGAATAGGTAATCCAGTAATCTATATTTTTGAATGTTTTTTTATTGTCTCTCCAGAATAATTCAAGTCCTTTGGCATAACCATAACCGTCATTATTCATTGCAGTTTGTACCTGTTGATTTTGTTCTTTGTCCGGTGTTACATTAAATGTTTTAATTAACTGATCATATTTTTTATAAAATGCCTCAAAACGTAAGGTTCTTCCTTCTGAAGCTCTCTGAATCTGAAAAATATAATGTTGTGATTTTTGAAAACCCAGGTTAGCCGGGCCGTTGATATATTTACTTTCAGGATTTTGATAGAAAAGTCCATACGCAATAGAGCTTGTCCAGTCTTTTGCAAAACGATAAGCCAATGCTAACCGGGGAGCAATATTACTTTTATTTAAATAGGATGAATGCTCTGCTCGCACCCCTACTTTAGCAGACAATGCATTACTGAAGCCTAAATCTGTTTCTACAAAAGCAGAAGAAATCAAATCTTTATATCGTTTGTTCACCTGCTCAAAGTCTAGCTTTTCATTCGTATTATTGAACTCTAAACCTCCTCTCAATGCACTGATCCTATTTATTTTTCTTTCCATAACAGCCTTGAAATTAATATAATTTCCATCTGTTAACAATCTGGTTTTACCTGATTCTACTTCATTGGTTTCGGTAGAGAAATTAAGATCTGATTTGTTATATGAGTAAGAACCACCCACATTGAGAAGATATTTTCCGAATTTCTGCCTGAAAGAGAGGTTATGATAGGTATTTGCACCATTTAATCTTACCAGGGCAAAATCATATCCGGGTTCCAAACTCTCTGTTTTCACCCCCATTTTGTTGGAATTATACATTCCGTAATATTTTAAAAATCCTCCTGACTTTGTTTTAATTCTAAAGTTGAAGTCACTGTTCAATCCTTTGGGAGCATCAATAAAATTTGTATTGAAATTAAAAACCTTTTGCATCAAATTCAACATTGAATATCCAAGGGTCGCTCCATAGGAATGGTTTTTATCTTCACTAAGCCTCTGGAAACCTGCGCTTAAAAAGATCGGTGAAATTCCAAAATCATAGGAACTCTGATCCGGCAGGTCAACACTTTCCAGTAATAATGCCCCGGAAAGAGCCTGTCCGTATAATGCCGAGTATCCGCCACTGGAAAATATATTTCCTTTAAACAAAGAAGTATTGAACTGATCTCTCCCTGCAATTCCCGGGATAGAATTGGAAAAATAGTTGTTGATAAGGCTGCCATCCATAAAGATTTTGGTTTCAGTTCCGGTACCTCCTCTGATGAATAACCCTTCGGTACCTCCAACTTTCTGTACTCCCGGAAGATATGTTAAAGCTGAAGAAATTTGTCCGTCCGCACCGGCTGTAGTATAGATATCGATAGGAGAAAGCAACGCGGTTGCTCTTTTTTTATCACTGGCCTCAATGGAACCCGCAGAAACTACTACGGCATCAATTTCACTGATTTGTTCTTTAAGCTGCATATTCAACATTATCTCCTGATTGTCAATAACAATGCTTCTTTCCACTTCTTCATACTTGGGATGAGTAAAAGTTAATATGTGATTGCCTTTTTCATTCGTTTCAAAAGAAAAGTTCCCCTGAGCATCAGTTGTTGCACCATCATATGTATCTTTTAAAGTGACATTTACTTCTCCTATTCCTTTATTTCTATACGTTACTTTTCCTGAAACTTTCACTTGGGAATATCCCAGTATAAAAGCAAAAAAGGAAAGCAGAAGTAGTATTTTTTGTCCTTGAGTTTTCATAGTTTTTAATATCTGGTTCAAAAATAATATGAAAAATGCCTTTCTGTAAAAAAATAATTACTGAAAGGCATTCTTTTGTAACCGAATGGTAAATACCAAGACTTACCTGTTAGAATTACCCGATAGGAATACAAAAATCCACGATCATTTTTCCTTCCGGATGTTCTTTAAAATTAGAATGATAGATTTCAAAAGGAAACGTTCTTCTCATTGAGTAATGGTGTTCATTCATCCATAAAAATAAGGATACCCAGCACTGTTCAAAGTCGTTGAGCGTCACTTCACCACTCCCGACTATAAACTTTCCAGCTTCAATAGTTTCTGAAAAAACCTCTCCTTTTGAGTCCTCAAGTTTTTGATCCAGAAGCATACATGCATGAATTCTGACTTTATCCGGAGGAGTTACTTTGAAACTGTCATGATAAACAGAAAGCATTTTGATATTTTTCCGGGGAAACAAATGATTCTTTTTTGCCCAATCTATCAATACATTGAATGAGGGTTCTACATTTGCAATCCCCAGGCTCATTACTGCAGCCAGATTCATTTCCGGCATTTCTTTTACTTCGATTTTTAAGTTCATTATTGCCCAATTTAATAGGTTTTCGATAGTGCAAATGTATTGGCTGAAAACCGTATCAACTTGTCCGTTCTTGCGCTCTGTTTGTAAAATCTTGTGAAATGTTTCAGGAGCTTTCTTTCGAAATTCTGAAGGAGGAAGTCCGTAATATTTTTTAAATGTCTTGCTGAAAACCGAGTGATTTGAAAAGCCAAGATCAAAGTAAATATCTTTGATTTCCATTTCTTTCTTTACCGCCAGAAAAAAAGCACTTTTCTCGGTTTTTTTCCTGATGATATAATTTTGAAGAGTTTCTCCTGTAACCAGTTTAAAAATCCTGTGAAAATGAAAAGGTGAATAGGCGCTGATCTCTGCTATTCTTTCCAGAGAGAGATCTGCGTCAAAGTTTGCATCAATATATTGTATGGTTTTTACAATCCGTTTTTTATAGTCTTCCAAAATAAAAAATGTAGAAACACAAAGGTATTGATCCTAAGTATATTTCAGTTGTCTATTGTTGCTAAATAATATTGTTTCATAATCTTTATAAACACTATGCTTTAATGAAAAAGGATTTTTAAAGTGTTTTTTCAACCTGAATTATCAGGATGGTAAACATGCACATTCTGAGACTAAAGGAAACTAATTAAAGCGCAATACTCAATAGAGCTTCAGAAAAAAGACTGAAATCATAAAGCGTTTTGGAAAATCTTTATTAATTTTAGCATAAATATCACTATAAATCATTTAAAAATGAAAGTACAAACACTAGCATTATTGGCAGGATGTGCATTTTTGGCAGCTTCATGCGGAACTACAAAAACGTATGCCGTAAATGCCAAAAGCGGAACTCAAACAGGTGGAACGGCAAAGTTTACCCAGCAGGGAAATGATGTTATCATGAAACTGAATGTAACCAACCTTACCCCTGGAATCCACGCAGTACACATTCATGAAAAAGGTGACTGCTCTGCAGCAGACGGAACCTCTACAGGCGGACATTGGAACCCATCCAAGAACGATCACGGAAAATGGGGTGCTGAGCACTTCCACATGGGAGATATAGGAAATTTGGTAGCTGACCAGAACGGAACTGCCGTTTTAACCTTCAAGACTGATAAATGGTGCCTGGGCTGTACAGATGAATCTAAAAACATCATCGGAAAAGGTCTTATTGTACACGCTGCAGCTGATGATTTCCATACTCAGCCTACCGGAAATGCCGGAGGAAGAGTAGGATGTGTAGAAATTAAGTAATCTATTATTTACGCAATAAAAAAACCGATAATTTTCATTATCGGTTTTTTTATGTTTATGATTTTACTCCCATCTCTGATACAATATTCATTGCTTCCTGCAGGTAAAGATCTTTTTTCAGATTCTTGATCCACATTTCAGATTTCTTTTTGAAAGCTTCATCTTTCTTCTCTCTTTCAACTTCACTTGGATACATAATAAACTGTAATCCGTTCTCAAATTTTGTCAATACTTTGAACTTTTCAATCTGAGATTTTCTGTGTTTCATCACTTCATTGAATTTATTGATGTTCAAAGTAATGTTTTCCTCCTTATCCAGTTTTTCTCTCCATTGAGCTGATTCTAACAGAAGCTGGTAATTCTTGTTCTTGGCCATTCTGTCTGAACTTGCTTTTTCAAGAGCCTGGATATTAAAGTAGTTAAGTTTCTCAAATTTTGTAGCCGGAATTTTATCCCAAGCCAGGGCAAAGTCGTCATAACGCTCTCCTACTTCTGCATAGGTAAAGAAATCTTTCATCTGAATATCCGAAACAATTCCTTTTCTCTGTGTAGACTCACCTGTGATTCTATAGAACTTCTGAATCGTCAGTTTTAAAGATCCGAAATCATCTTCTGTATTCAGGAATCTGTTCAGGTCAACAAAAGTCTGAACGGTTCCTTTTCCGAAAGACTGTGGAGATCCGATTACCATAGCTCTTCCGTAGTCCTGCATTACTCCTGCAAGGATCTCAGAAGCCGATGCTGAAAGTTCGTTTTGCATGATAACAAGCGGACCTGTCCAGATTGGAGCTTCGTATTTATTCTTTAGAGTCTGTATTTTTCCATTTCCGTCCTTCACCTGTACGTAAGGTCCTGCATCCATGAAAAGCCCCATAATATCCCCTACTTCCGTTAGTGATCCACCACCATTGTTTCTAAGATCTAGAATGATTCCTTCAATATTCTGAGCTTTAAGTTTAACAATCTCATTTTTGATATCATCAGAAGCATTTCTTCCTTTTGAATTTTCAAAATCAGCGTTAAAGCTTGGAAGGTTGATAAATCCATATTTCTTACCATTCGGAGCATTTACCACAATACTTCTTGCAAAAGTATCTTCAATAGCAACTTCTTCACGGATCATGGTTACATCTTTAATAGTTCCGTCTTTTTTCTGAACGGTTAAGGTAACAGGTGTCCCTTTTTCTCCTCTGATTAATCTTACAGCTTCATCAGAAAGCATTCCTACTACATTTACAGCATCATCTTTTGGTTTTGATTTTACCTTCAGGATCTTATCTCCTTCTGAAAGCTGCTTGGATTTCCATGCAGGAGCACCAATGGTAAGAGCCCCAAGATAAAGATTTCCTTTTTTCTCCTGAATTAATGCTCCAATACCAATTACTTTACCGGTAAACTGAGTATCAAAATCTTCTTTATCTTTTGGAGAATAATAGTTGGTATGCGGATCGAATACTTCAGTATAGGCATTCATGTACACCGTAAACCAATCCATTTTCTTTCTCTTTTTAAATCGGGTAAAAGTCTCTTTTACAAGATCTTTTACTTCATCTGTAGCTTTTTTGATCTTTTCATCCTGAGTGAGAACTTTAAGCTTAATGGTATCGTTTAATTTATACTTCTGAACAGAGTCTTTCTTCTCTTTCTGAGCTTCTTCCTTACTGTTCATCGATTCAACTTCCTGAAGAATGTTGTATTTGATGAATTTTTTCCACTCATTATATTGTTCCTGCTTATTTGCCGGTACTTTTTTAAGCTTTGGCTCCAGGGTAAGCGTTTCATCTTCCTGAAGGTTGATAGGCTTGCTGAAAATATCCTGAGTAATTTTATCAATTTCGTCTACTCTTTGGTAAAGTCTGTCTATCGTGAGTTTATAGAAACTCAAATCCCCCTGGTTGATATAATCATCAAGCTTTGTTTCATGCTTATTGAATTCATCCATATCAGATTGCAGGAAGTATCTTTTGGCAGGGTCTACCAATTCGAAATAGTGCTTATAAACATCTTTTGAGTAGGCATCATTGATAGGCTTCGGACTATAATGCAGGTAAGAAAGAGTGTTTTTTACGCTCACCATTATTGTCTGCATCTTTTCATCATCGTTCTTCGGCGAGTTGAAGCAAAACATTAGACTGGTTAATGGAATAAGTAGTAAAAATTTATTCAGTTTGAAATTTTTCCACATAAACTGTCTTTATTTATTAATTTTTTGAAAAATAAGTATTGTAATAAGTAGCAATAATTTGCAGACTGTTACAAACGATCAAATTTAATACCTTATTTACAAATATCGCACAGTTTTAAGAATTTTTATTCAATGAGATCTTTATGTTTTATTTTCCAAAGGCTTCTCCTCTGATGAAAATATAAAGTGAAGCCACACTATTTCTTCCATTTTTAAAAGTTTAAACTTAAAAAAAGCTTTCTTAAAAATTCATAAATATATACCACAAAAAATACTTTTACCCCATAAAGGCATAAAATATGCTAAGATTTAAACAAATCACTAAAATTTATTATTATGAGAAGTTTATTATGGTTAGTTGCAGTCATCTGCATCGTTGTATGGCTTTTAGGAATGCTAGGAATTGTTCCGGGAATAAGCACAGGTTATTTAATTCATGTTTTGCTTATAATAGCTATTATTGTTATTCTTTATAACATTATTACAGGGAGAAAACCACTGGATTAATGATAAACCATACATAATACTACACAGTATTATTCTGTTTTAATTTCATTGTTAAATTTTCTTTGGAAGATGATAAACTTATGCTAAATTTCAAAAGGAATTTAACCCATTGGGTATTTCTTTCATTCTTTATCCAGGCTCCTTTCCTTACTAAAATGTAGTGTGTATATTCCTGAAATTAAATCAATGAATGATAACCTGTTGTTTTATTGCGTCTTATTTTTAACTACATTTGATGTGTTGAAAATTCTTTTTGTTCCATTCTAAAATGAACAGATTGTACTGCATTTGTATAAAAAATTAAGATAATATATGGAAAGACCGCTTATTCTGGTTACTAATGATGATGGAATTACAGCTCCGGGTATCAGAAATTTGATCAGTTTTATGAATGAAATCGGAGAAGTAGTTGTGGTAGCTCCCAACTCTCCTCAAAGTGGCAAAGGCCACGCTATTACGATTAACTCTACACTTAGTTACGAAGAAGTTACCCTTGATGGCCCACAAACAGATTATTCCTGCAGTGGAACTCCTGTGGATTGTGTAAAAATGGCTCTTGATAAAATTCTGAAAAGAAGACCTGATATTGTAGTTTCAGGGATTAATCATGGTGCTAATTCATCCATTAATGTAATCTATTCCGGAACAATGTCTGCTGCTGTTGAAGCAGGTGTTGAAGGAATTCCTGCGATCGGATTCTCATTACTGGATTTCAGTTGGGAAGCAGATTTTAGTCAGGCTAAAGAATATATTCAGAGTATTGTAAGAAGAACTCTTGAAAATCCAATGCCGAAAGGAATTGTTCTGAATGTGAACATTCCGAAACTTCCTGCATCAGAAATAAAAGGCGTAAAGGTCTGTAAACAGGCTCATGCTAAATGGGAAGAAAGCTTTGATGAAAGAATAAATCCACATGGGAAAAAGTATTACTGGCTAACAGGGTACTTCAATAATATGGATGATTCCGAAGATGCTGATGAAACAGCTTTGGCTAACGGATATATTTCTATTGTACCTGTAAAGTTTGACCTTACCGCGTATGAATATATGAAAACATTGGAAGAAGTAATGGTTTTTGATACCGTAAAGGAAACTAAATAATACTGTTATTTAAAGATAGAAAAAGCGTGAAATTTGATTTCACGCTTTTTATTTTTGAGATCCTGCATATTAAGCAGATGATGCAAATTTACCCTTTGCAACTGTGACTTATGCCCAATCACCTGTGGTAAAAAATAAAAATAATATCGCTTCCCCGGAAACCTTCTAACCACCTCAAAAAGAAGATGGACAGGAATATTCTTACCGGAAATATGAAATATTACAGGAAAATCCATCGCTTCAAAAACAGTCCATTTCAGATTATTTACTACCTTTATTCTGACAAATAATTACAAAATGCGTATAGAATATGACATAAAATTAGGGTTTAAGGATGTAATGTTCCGCCCTAAGCGTTCCACATTGAAATCCCGCTCAGAAGTAAATCTGGAAAGGGAATTTATCTTTAAACATACCCGAAAGAAATGGAGTGGAGTTCCTGTTATCGCTGCCAATATGGACACCGTAGGAACTTTTGAAATGGCTGTAGAACTGGCTAAAGATAAGATCATCACCGCTGTACATAAACATTATACTCCTGAAGAATGGACGCAATTTCTGCAAAGCCAGCCTGAAAGTATTCATCAATATATCGCTTTAAGTACCGGAACAGGGAAAGCAGATGAAGAAAAAATCAGAATGATTCTTGATAAGCATCCAAAAATTGAGTTTCTATGTATAGATGTTGCCAATGGTTATTCTGAGCATTTCGTTCAATTTGTGAAGACGGTAAGGGCTAATTTTCCTGATAAGATTATCATAGCCGGTAACGTTGTAACTGGTGAAATGGTAGAAGAGCTTCTTTTAGTAGGGGCAGACATCATTAAAGTAGGAATTGGACCTGGTTCAGTATGTACCACTCGTGTAAAAACAGGCGTTGGTTATCCGCAATTATCTGCGATCATAGAATGTGCTGATGCCGCACATGGCTTAGGAGGCCATATTATTGCAGACGGAGGCTGTAAAGTTCCGGGAGATGTTGCCAAAGCTTTTGGTGGCGGTGCCGATTTCGTGATGTTGGGCGGAATGTTTGCCGGACATGATGAAAGTGGTGGTGAAATGATTGAAGAAAATGGTAAGAAATACCGTTTATTCTACGGAATGAGTTCGAAAACAGCAATGGATAAACATTCAGGAGGAGTAGCTGAATACCGTGCTTCAGAAGGGAAAACTGTAAAAGTAGCTTATAAAGGCCCGGTTGCTGAAACCGTGAAGGATATTTTAGGAGGAGTACGTTCTACCTGTACCTATGTAGGAGCTTCCAAGCTTAAAGAACTTTCCAAAAGAACCACTTTTATAAGAGTTCAGGAACAGGAAAATCAGGTTTTTAACTAATAAATAATTTTTCTCGCTGATTTTTCAGATTACCCAAACCCTGAATATAATTTTGCGTAAAAGAGAAAACAAAAAAATAGGCTACACATTTTGTGTAGCCTTTATATTTTAAGTTAACATTCCTCCGTCAACGTTTAGAGTCTGTCCGGTAATGTATGATGCCATTTCGCTTCCTAAGAAAACACAAGCATTGGCTACATCGGCAGGCTGTCCTCCTTTTTTCATTGGAATTCCATCTCTCCATTCCTGAACTATTTTTTCATCCAGAATAGCAGTCATTTCTGTTTCAATGAATCCTGGAGCAATAGCGTTACATCTGATATTTCTGGAACCTAATTCTAATGCCACAGATTTTGTAAATCCAATTACACCTGCTTTAGAAGCTGCATAATTTGCCTGTCCTGCGTGTCCCTGAATTCCTACTACAGAAGTCATATTAATAATAGATCCTGATCTTGCCTTCATCATCGGTTTGATCACCGCTTTTGTAAGGTTGAAAACTGAATCAAGGTTTACTTTGATTACCTGATCCCAATCTTCTTTAGACATTCTCAATAATAAGTTATCTTTTGTAATCCCTGCATTGTTTACCAAAATATCAATCTGCCCAAACTCTGCCATTACTTCTTCTACTAATTTTTGAGCCGCATCATAATCTGATGCGTCAGACTGATATCCTTTAATTTGGGTTACAGAACTTAAAGCTGCTTCTAATTCTTTAGCTTTGTCTACAGAACCGGCATAAGTAAATGCTACTTTTGCTCCTTGTTGAGCATACATTTCAGCAATCCCCTTCCCGATTCCTCTTGTAGCTCCGGTAATTAGCGCTACCTTTCCTTCTAATAATTTCATATCTCTTGACGATTATTTTTTTATAACTCATTCAGCTAGTGAAAGCTGACTCACTTAGTATCATAATTCCTTTTCAGAATTAAACGGTGTGCAAAGATATTATAAATTGTTATTCAACACATTGAAAACATCAAAATACTGAACTTTTTTGTTAATTTTCTATGATTTAGCTATAATTTTGCTACATCATTTCTAAATCTGGTGAAATAAATTACGTCTGTTTTTTTGTCTTTATTCAATTTTAATGCTTCCTTCATCCAGATATATTTATCATAAATAATCTCTGTTAAAGGCTCATTTTGAAAATTTAAAACTCCATATTTTCCTTCTTTCTTTACGACGATTTCATTTTCAAAGTTTTCAAAGGCAATAATATCTTCATAAACAAACGGAACAATTTCTGTACCCTTAGCGTCCAGAATGCCATAAAGATTAGCATTATTCATACAGACAAGGGGTTTTGAATATTCATTAAGAATATTAAAGTATTCAACATCTTGGTGCTTTACCTGCTTAATATCTTTAATTTCAACTGCAGATTGATTCATTACTGAAAATCGATAATATTGATCCTGCCTTTTAATAATTATATTTTCAGGATAAAAACCAACAATCTGATCACCCTCATTCAGAATATTTTTGAGTTCATGATCCAAAAGCTTTTCCTCATTTCTTTTTTTAAGATAAATAAAATCCTTTCCAGAGACTATAAAGTTTTTAATAAAGTCATATTCTTGAGGAATCACGATATTCCCCTGCAGGTCTGCTATCCCTGATTGATCTGACTTGTCTCTATACACTCTGAAAAAATGGTTGGATAATGAATATAAATATTTAAAACTATTAGGATAAATACTCCTGTCTTTTTTATAAAAAACTGCTGTTTTATTGCTTTTTCTCAGATAAATATATTCTTTTTTACCAAAGTACTCCGGAGTGATATCGCTGTAAATTTCATCAGCTAAAATATTGCTTTCAGTATCAATCAGCCCATATTTTCCAGTGGCTTTATTCTGAGTAATCAGATAAGGATAGGCATTTATATCGACTACATTCTTTGAAAACTTATGCAAAGTTTGGCCTTTGGTCCCTATGATCTCACTATGGTTGTCTTCATTAGTAATTAGGGCTCTTTCATTTTCAAAGCTGTAATCATCCTTAAATTCTCTATCGCTAAGCTGTTTTCCACTGAAATCATACAGGAACCATTTTTTATCTTTTAAAACAAAAAAAGTGTCCTTTCCGGCAAAACGGATCTTATCTGAATCCGGAATAATAAGTTTTCCGTTATAATCATAAACAGATTCTTTTCCTTGTCTGGAAGCAATAATGCGTTCTTTGCTCCACCAGGGTGTATTGAAATCCTGATCTTCAAAAGGAAGCAATTCATTTCCTTTTTCGTCAATAATTGCTGATTTCCTCCTGTTTTCTTCTTCAGAATAAAGAATAAACCTGTTTTTGAAAATGTGGGAAATACCTCCTTTATATGAAGATTCAAAAGTAATATTGCCTTCAGCATCTATAATGCCCTGCTTTTTGGAAACAGGATCAAATGCAACCCCGAATCCATCAGAATATGAACTTACCTCCTTCCCTGTCTTTTTGGAAAGAAGAACCTTAGTGTATTGGTTAGTCTGTGCCATACAAACTGTAGAACACAATACAAAAATCAGTTTTTTCAATTAAAATTTAAATAGAATTATTGACAATAAGAACAATCTCCCCCTTTAAAGTTTTACTCTTGGAAAATTCAATTAATTCATTGATTGTACCTCGTTTAGTTTCTTCAAACTTCTTGGAAATTTCACGGCTTAAACTTGCTTTTGTGTTTTCACCAAAGAATTCCTTAATCTGTTCTAATGTCGTGTTGATCTTGTGTGGACTTTCGTACAGCACAATGGTTTTCTTTTCTTCAGCAAGCTGCTTTAACTTGGTTTGTCTTCCTTTTTTTTGTGGTAAAAATCCTGCAAATAGAAATTCATTGTTCGGCAGCCCGGAAACCACCAAAGCCGGAATTAAAGCTGTTGCACCGGGAAGACAGATCATTTCTATGGTATTATCTGCTCCTGCTTTTGCCAATAAATACCCCGGATCTGAAATTCCTGGGGTTCCTGCATCAGTAATGATAGCAATATTCTGACCGTTTTTAAGGTCTGTAATTACTTTCTCTGTGGCCTGATGTTCATTATGTAAATGATAAGATTTTAAAGGCTTAGAGATTTCAAAATGTTTTAAAAGTATTCCGGAAGTTCTGGTATCTTCACATAAAATATAATCAACATCTTTAAGGACATTTACTGCCCTGAAAGTCATATCTTCCAGGTTCCCAACGGGTGTGGGAACAAAATATAGGATTCCGCTCAAAATTATAAAAATTTATTTTCCACCAATATCCAAAGTCGTTGAGCATATTCATCTACTTTACTCCATTTTCTTTCGTAATAAAGGTCGCTTAGGTATTCTTTGGCTTCCTCCAGTGTTCTGAAATGATTCAATTGTGCTACTGTATCATTAAGATCTGCCTGGCTTCCTTCAAATAACATTTTTGAAAAAGCTATCCTGTCATTCAAATCCAATTTAAACTCCGGTTTTGGTTTTTCAGCTTCCATAAAGTTGGTAGGAATATTAGATTTCAGGATACTTCCGACATCTTCTTTTAAAGATTCAGGTTGCATTTCCTTTGGAAAATCTCTTTCCAGCGGATCGTCATCAAACAGAGATTGAACAGCTTTCAACCCTTTGATATTGGCTAATTTTATTTTTTTCTCCTGATGATATTCATCTAAATTTTCAAAACTCTCATCAGAAGGATGTATTTCTGTTTCTTCGGGAACAGGTTTATCTATTTCAACAATTTTTCTTCTGTCATATACTTCAGCAAGTATCTGTTCTTCCTGGGTTTTTTCTTCGGAATGATCATTTTTGATGTCATTCACAATATTTTCTACATTGGAAGTTTCGGTGGCCAGTTCTCCTTGTTCTAAAGAGATCGTGGAAGCCACAAATTGTTCTTCATTTTCTTCAATCAGCATTTCGTCATCAAGCATTTCAGTATCAAAAATACTTGGAATGGTCTCTCTGACTTTATTTTCTTTGGTATCGCTTACTTCTGCAAAATCTACCTCTTTTTTATTTTCAATTTCATCATCATCCATTTCATTCAGCTGGTTATTAAAGATGGCTTCTTCTTCAGTTACTTCATCTTCAAACATATCTTCATTGATATCTTCATCTGAATCCGGTTTTGCATCAGCAAGAATTTTCTCTTCATCTACAAAGTTTAGCACATCTTCATGAGCAACTGAATGTTCATTTTCATCTATTTCATTCAGCTGGTTATTAAAAATAGCTTCCTCTTCCGTTACTTCATCAGAGTTGGCTGATTGTTGAATATTTCCAACAGTTCTTACCTCATTATTTTCAGCCACAAAGCTAATGATATTTTCATGGAACTCATTTTCAACAATCTCATTCAATTGATTGTTAAAGACTGCTTCCTCCTCATCAGATCCGATGATAAAGTTGTCATTTTCGTGCTCATCAATTTCGTTCAGCTCATTATTAAAAATAGCTTCTTCTTCTGTTACTTCATTTCCAGTATCATGATGATGATGATCTCCTTCACTAGAAACAAAAGAAATAGGATGACTGCCTGAGTGTAAAGCAGGCTCTTCTGTCACGAAATATTCTATGTTCTTTTCCAGCAATTTCAAAAAAGAAATTCTGTTAGCAAGCTCATCCACAAGATCTTGCTTGGAAAGTAATTCATCTACGTTATTTATTTTGTCAAGATTATCGATGATATTCTTGGACTCAAATAAAATCTTTTCCTTTAAATCTTGGATATTTTGCATGATAAGATTCTTATTAAAATTGCTTACTTTTGATGTTGAAAATATACGGCTAATTTAACAAATGTTTTTAGAAAATACAATTAATCATTCCAAACAAAGTGGTTGGATGGAAGTGATTTGTGGCTCTATGTTTTCGGGTAAAACCGAGGAGTTGATCCGAAGATTACGTAGAGCGGAAATGGCAGGACAGAATGTGGAAATTTTTAAACCGAAACTGGATATCCGGTATTCTGAAGAGGATGTTGTTTCTCATAATCAGAATAAAATCCGCAGTACCGCAGTAGATAATCCGAATGAGATTCTTCTATTGGCATCCAATTGTGATGTAGTAGGAATAGATGAAGCACAGTTTTTTGATGAAAGCATTGTTGAGATAGCAAACCAACTGGCCAACAGCGGCATAAGAGTTGTTATTGCAGGATTAGACATGGATTTCCTGGGGCGTCCTTTCGGACCCATGCCCAATTTGATGGCTACCGCAGAATACGTTACAAAAGTGCATGCTATTTGTAAGAGAACAGGTAACCTTGCCAACTACTCTATGAGAACCTCCCAAGGAGATAATCTGGTAGAACTGGGTGAAACGGAAAGCTACGAAGCCGTAAGCCGTCGTGTTTTTATTGATGAAGTGCTTTCAAAAAGAAAGTAATGAGTATCAATAAAAGCTCGAAAACATAAAATATATTCACTTCATATAATATAAATGAAAAACGAAAAAGCAATATTGTAAAATTCTAAAAGGAGATCTGCTTACCATAATGAGCTCTTCTAACCTCTTTGCAATTTTACCTTTTTGCAATTTCGCCTTAAAATAAAGCAGAAAGGGTACCAATGAACTATACAGTACAACAAATTGCAGAGATCACCAATGCAGAAGTTATTGGAGACAAAAATTTAGTGGTTAAAAATATAGCCTATGACAGCAGGATTATTTATTCAATTAAGAATGCTGCGTTTATTGCAATCAACACCCATAAAAATTCTGGTGAAAAGTTCATTGAAGCTGCTATAGACAGAGGAATTAATATTATTATTTCTGAACATCAATATCCACAGTTTGAAAATATAACATGGATTATTGTTAAAAATTCTGTGGGTTTTCTGCAGCAATTAGCTAAGTATCACTTCGAAAATTCTCATTTAAGATCCATCGGAATCACCGGAAGTAATGGAAAAACCATTTTAAAAGAGTGGCTTTACCAATGTTTATGGAATGAATTTCCTACTGTAAAAAGTCCTAAGAGTTTTAATTCTCAGATAGGACTTCCCCTTTCACTCCTTCAAATCAACAATTCTCATCAGCTGGGAATTTTTGAAGTAGGAATTTCTCAACCGAATGAAATGGAAAAGCTTGAAAATATTTTCCATCCTCAGATCGGATTGTTAACGCATATCGGAACAGCTCATGCTGCCAACTTTTCTTCCGAAGAGGAACTGATTGATGAAAAGATTAAACTTTTCAAAGATTCTGAAGTGATTATTTATAATGGTGATCATTCTTTGGTAGATCAGAAAATAAAAAAATTATACGCTGATAAAAAATTAATCTCTTACGGATTTAAAGAAACAAATAATGTCTTCATCAAAAAAAATATTAAGGATGAAAACATCATTGTTGAATATTTTGGTGAAGAAATCAGTTTTCCGGCTCATCAGAGAGACGAATCAACGTTAACTAATGCTACGGCGCTTATCGCAGTCCTTAAGGTGTTACAGATCGAAAATAAAAAGATCGTTGAAAAAATCAATCTTTTAAAGGCCGTTGAAATGAGGCTTGAAGCAATTGAAGGAATTAAAGGCAATATTGTCATCAACGATTCTTTCAATCTGGATCTTGATTCTTTGAAAACTGCCCTGCAATTTTTGAAGGAATACAATAAACCCAAAAAATCTTTGGTCTTAACTGATATTGTAGGAGTGAATACCAATTCTCAGGAATTATACGAAGAAGTTTCCGAATTGGTTAATGAACAAAATTTTGACTCAGTATACCTGATTGGTGATGAAATATCAAAGTTTAGTGAATTATTTAAATCTAAAACTTATACTTTCATTGATACCAAAGAACTGATCGAAAGCAAACATCTATCTGAAATCGAAAACCAGATCATTCTTCTGAAAGGAGCCCGAAAATTTGAAATTGAAAAATTAAAAGATGTTCTTGAGCTCAGAAAACATGATACGGTTTTAGAAATTAATTTAAATGCTATTCTTCATAATATCAATTATCACAAATCTCTTTTAAAGCCACAAACAAAAATGATGGCTATGGTAAAAGCCAATGCTTACGGTTTGGGGAGTTATGAAATTGCAGAGTTTTTGCAACATCACCACATTGATTATTTAGGAGTAGCTTTCGCCGATGAAGGGGTTGAACTTCGTAAAAAAGGAATTACCACTCCTATTATTGTAATGAATCCGGAGCAACATAGCTATCAGACCATCATTGAATATAATCTGGAACCTGAAATTTATAGTTTCAGGGTGTTGGAATTATTTTATGAAGCAGTACAGAAATCCGGATATGATAAAAAATATCCTATCCATATTAAACTGGAAACAGGAATGCATCGTCTTGGATTTAAAGATTTTGAATTGGATCAATTAAGTGAAATTTTAAGTCAGAAAAATCTTACAATTCAAAGTATCTTCAGTCATTTATCTTCCTCAGACATGCCGGAAGAGAAAGAATTTACTTTAAGACAAATGGAAGTTTTTGAAAAAAATTCAAGCTATCTGATTGAAAAATTAGGCTATGCTCCCCTGCGACATATTTTAAATTCTTCTGGAATAACTAGCTATACAGATCATCAATATGATATGGTAAGAATTGGTATTGGCATGCTTGGAGAATCTCCGGATATTGAAATTCAGAAACAATTACAGTCTGTGGTAAGTTTTAAAACCGTAATTTCACAGATATCAATGGTTGAAAACGGTGAATCTGTTGGATACAGCAGAAGATTTAAACCAGATCATCTGACAAAGATCGCTACGATCCCGGTTGGATATGCTGATGGGATTCCAAGACTGATCGGAAACCAGGTTGGAAGTCTGGGAGTCAATAAGGTATTGGTTCCAATTGTTGGAAATATCTGTATGGATATGATGATGATTAATGTAGAAAATGTTCCGAATGTAAAGGAAGGTGACATGGTAACCGTCTTTAATGCAAAACCAAGTTTAAAAGAATTCGCAGGATACTGCAAAACGATAACCTATGAAGTATTAACATCCATTTCGCCTCGGGTGAAACGGATTTATATAAAAGATTAACTATGAGAAAACTCCTGATTCTTCTTTTCCTATTCCAATTGCTATGGATCCAATCACAGGTAAAAAAAGACCTGGTGATTCCGAAAAACCCTAAAATAGGACTGTCGCTTGCCGGTGGTGGTGCCAAAGGTTTTTCACATGTAGGAGTACTTAAAGTATTAGATTCATTAGGAGTAAAAGTAGATTATATTGCCGGAACCAGTATGGGTGCCATTGTTGGTGGTCTGTACGCTTCCGGATATTCCGGTAAAGAAATAGAAAAAATCGTGATGGATACGGATTTCTATTCTTTAATTATGGATCCAAAATCAAGACAGGAATCCAGCTTTTTCAATAAATCTGTTGATAAATATCTTTTATCTATTCCATTAAAAAACGGAAAAATTACACTTCCCTCTTCCATCAGTACGGGACAGCGAAACGTTTATCTTCTCAAAGAACTTTTAAAAAATGTCTCCAATATTGAAGACTTTTCTAAAATGCCCATCCCTTTTTTATGTGTAGCTACCAACCTTGAAAGTGGAAATATGCAGATCTTCGAAAAAGGAGATTTGGTACAGTCTATCATGGCCAGTTCTGCTTTTCCATCTCTAATGGATCCCGTTAAAATTGGGGATAGCATTTATATTGATGGAGCAATGACGGTCAATTACCCTTCCAAGCCATTAAAAGATCGAGGAATTGATATCGTTATTGGAGTAGATCTGAACCAGGATCTGTCCAAAAGAGAGGATTTAAACAATATTATATCAATTCTGAACCAGGTCATTGATTTCGGAATCAAGAAAGATACAAGAAAACAGTATAAATACACGGATATTAACATTAAACCTAACCTTAAAGGAATGTCTGCTACAAGTTATGATGAAAAGAAAAAAATACTTGACAGTGGTTATGTGGAAGGTTTAAAATATTCTCAGGTATTGGATCAACTGCCTAAACGTCCGTTTGACCGTCTCAGACAGCGTGTAAATCCAATATATTCCAACGTCTATAAGATAGACAGTATTTCCATAGAAGGAAGCAAGATTTATGGTAAAAACTATACTCTTGGAAAAATGGGACTGCGTCTCCCTTCTTTACAAACCTATGGAAACATCAATAAAATGGTTGATAAATTGGTTGCTACCAACAATTATAAATTCATTAACTATGATATTGTTCAGGAGAATGATGCCAATTATTTAAAGCTTTATGTCACGGAAGATGATGCAAGACATTTTGTAAAATTCGGATTGCATTATGATGAAATTTTTAAAACAGGTCTGCTTCTGAACTATTCGGCAAAAAGACTTTTATTTAAAAATTCGAACCTTTCGGTAGATGTAGTGGTAGGTGATAAATTAAGATATTATCTGAACTACTTTATTGATAACGGTTACATTCCCGGATTTGGTATTTATTCATCGGGAATGAGCTTTGATCTTAAAAATGTAGATAACAATGTTATTGATAAATGGGAATGGATGAGAAACGAAGCGTATATACAATCTGTATGGAAGGATAAATACGCTATTGGGGGTGGTATAAGCCATGACTACTTTAAAGCTGAAATTAATGGTGATAACAGACGTTACAGCCGCTTTTTAAATCCATATATATTCCTGAAGACAGATACACAGGATGACAAAGAATTTGCAACAAAAGGAATTTATTTTGCTGCTGAGGGAAAAGTAATTGACCTTTTAAAATCTGAAGTAGAAAAAAGAATCGTTCAGATAAAGGCAGATTTAAAGATCAATATTCCATTGGGAAAACAGTTTACTTACAAGCTTAATTTATTTGGAGGGATTACCCTTGGAGAACATCTTCCACCCTATTATCAATACAGATTGGGAGGAATTTTTGAACAGAATGTTCTCAACTTTAAACGTTTTGGAGGATTTTATTTTGCCCAATTATATACGAATAACGTAATACTGGCATCCAATGATCTTCAATTCAGGTTTAATAAAAACTATTTTATCAGCGGAAACTTTAGCTTTGCCAACCTATCCAATGACATTAAATTTGAAGATGCAGTTAAAGTAAATTATAGTTCGCTTGGCATTACGGCTGGATACAAATCTCCTTTCGGGCAGATTAAAGTTAACTTTAGCCATTCACTTAAAAACAATCAAAAAGGCATATTCAGTGTTATTTTAGGACACTGGTTTTAATACAATGATACAATTTTTTTACGAAAATTTACCGGAGTCGGTAGATACAGATTACAAACAATGGCTGGAAGATTTAATTCTTTCAGAAGGAAAAAAACTAGGAGAAATCAACTACATTTTCTGCGATGATGAATATCTTCTGAAGATCAATCAGGATTATTTACAGCATGATTATTATACCGATATCATCACTTTTGATTATGTAAAAGGCAAGACAATAAGCGCTGAGATTTTCGTATCTTTGCAACGCATTTCTGATAACGCCTCTACCCTTTCCCGAGATTATGAAGATGAATTAAGAAGGGTTTTAGCCCATGGAATTTTACACCTTATTGGCTATAAAGACAAGACGGAAGAAGAGGAAAAAGAGATGAGAAGAATGGAGGATTTATACCTGGCTAAGTATAGGGATTTAAAGAATTAAAATTAAACAATCACTTAAAGTCCTATGTCTAAAGTACTCTATTATAGCAACAATACAAGTTTACCTAGAGTGCATTCTTCAAAAATGTTTCACGTGAAACATTAGTGATTAAAGATAAAGTTTAAGCTTAAATAAGCGAGATAAAAATGATTTCAGAAATATATGATGTGATCGTAGTAGGTGCAGGACACGCAGGATGTGAAGCAGCAGCAGCAGCAGCCAACCTGGGTTCAAAAACACTATTGATTACAATGAATATGCAGACCATCGGACAGATGAGTTGCAACCCCGCAATGGGTGGAATCGCAAAAGGACAAATCGTAAGAGAGATTGACGCAATGGGAGGATACTCCGGAATTGTAGCAGATAAATCTGCCATCCAATTCAAAATGCTTAATCTTTCAAAAGGTCCTGCCATGTGGTCCCCAAGAACCCAAAATGACAGAATGCTTTTTGCCGAAGAATGGCGACTAGCTTTAGAGAATACTCCTAATCTTGATTTCTTTCAGGATATGGTGAAACAACTGATTGTTGAAAATAATAAAGTAACCGGAGTCATCACTTCTTTAGGAATTGAGATTAAAGCAAAATCTGTAGTTCTAACGAATGGAACTTTCCTTAATGGATTGATTCATGTTGGAGACAAACAACTAGGTGGCGGAAGAATGGGTGAACCAAGAGCATTTGGTATCACAGAACAATTAGTCACTTTAGGTTTTGAAGCCGGAAGGATGAAAACCGGTACTCCACCAAGAGTAGATGGAAGAAGTTTGGACTATTCAAAAATGGAAGAACAGAAAGGAGATGAAAATCCTCAAAAGTTCAGCTATCTTGATACACCAAAATTAACGAAACAATTAAGTTGCCATATTGTATATACTAATGAAACGGTTCATGATATTCTTCGTGAAGGTTTTGATAGGAGTCCAATGTTCAATGGTACCATTCAAAGTTTAGGTCCAAGATACTGCCCAAGTATTGAAGATAAAATTAATCGTTTTGCAGAAAGAAACAGACACCAACTTTTCGTAGAACCGGAAGGATGGAAAACTGTTGAGATTTATGTAAACGGATTCAGTTCTTCACTTCCTGAAGATGTACAGATCAAAGCGATGAAACATATTCCAGGATTTGAAAATGTAAAAGTTTTCCGTCCGGGATACGCTATTGAATATGATTACTTCCCTCCTACCCAATTGAAACATACTCTGGAAACAAAATTAATTGACAATTTATATTTCGCAGGACAGATCAATGGAACGACAGGATATGAAGAAGCAGCAGGACAAGGTCTGATTGCCGGAATCAATGCTCATAATAAAGTTCACGAAAAAGATGACTTTATCTTAAACAGAGATGAAGCCTATATCGGAGTATTGATTGACGACCTGATCACAAAAGGAACTGAAGAACCATACAGAATGTTTACTTCACGTGCTGAATATAGACTTTTATTAAGACAAGATAATGCGGATATCAGATTAACTGAGAAAGCCTATAACCTTGGATTAGCAAAAGAAGACAGATTAAGAAAAGTAGAAGCTAAAATATCTGAAAGTCAGCAACTTGAAGAGTTTTTACGTGAAACTTCTTTAAAACCAGGTGTCATTAACCCTATTTTAGAGTCAGTAGAAAGCAATCCGGTAGATCAAGCTTATAGAGCATCTCAGATTCTTACAAGACCTAATATTACTTTAGAAAAACTTGATGAAATTGACTTCATTAAGGAAGCTTCTTCTCAATATAATGATGAAGTAAGAGAACAAGCTGAGATCAATATTAAATATAGAGGATATATTGAAAAAGAAAAGGAGAATGTAGCCAAGCTAAACCGTCTGGAAAACATTAAAATACCGGAAGACTTTGATTATATGAGTCTTTCTAGCCTTTCGGCAGAAGCAAAACAGAAAATGTCTAATGTACGTCCAAAGACTATTGCACAGGCAGGAAGGATAAGTGGGGTTTCTCCAGCTGATATTAACGTTTTGCTAGTGTATTTAGGACGTTAAAATAAAATGTTTCACGTGAAACATTTTTTACAATAAAAACGAAAATTAAGGTGTTTATAAGCTTATAAAGTTTATGAATATCTTAATTTTTTAATATAACAGATTTCGACTTCAATGAAAATAAAAGATCATTTTCTTTCACAGGAAATATTTGAAATTAAAGAAACAGAAACAAAGGGAGTTTATAAAACTTCCCCTATCCCATCCAATATTTCCAGGTACTACGAAAGCGAAGATTATATTTCCCATCATCAGGATTCCGGGAGCCTGAAAGAAAAACTATATAAATTTCTTCAGTCTTTTAATTTGCAATACAAAAAAAATATTCTGGTTGACAGAATTAAAAAAGGATCCAGAGTATTAGACTATGGATGTGGCGCTGGAGAATTTGTAAAGTATATAGAAAATGATTTTGAAACTTTAGGTTTTGAACCTGATGCCGATGCTAGAAAAGCAGCACAAGGAAAAATTGTAAAAGCAAAAATTCTGGACGACGTTCAAAAAATTGAAGATAAAAGTTTAGATGCTATTACCTTGTGGCATGTATTTGAACATGTCGAGAACCAGGACGAAATGCTCAATATTTTCCATTCGAAATTAAAAGATAAAGGACTTCTTATTATTGCCGTACCCAACCCTACTTCTTATGATGCAAAACATTATAAAGAATATTGGGCTGCGTATGATGTCCCAAGACACATTTATCATTTTTCCAAAAATGGAATGGAAAATCTGATATCAAAAAAACCTAACTGGAAAATGAGAAAGATCAAACCTTTGGTGCTTGATTCGTATTATATCTCTATGTTGAGCGAAAAATATAAAAAATCTCCTCTATTCTGGCTGAAAGCAACCATTTACGGAACAATTTCGAACATAAAAGCCCTTTTTTCGAATGAATTTTCAAGTTTGATATATATTATCGAAAAAAGATAGAAAATCGATTTTTAAGCCATTTCTGAAAGCCATTTTTCAGCATTTTGAGCGAAAAACTTTAAAAAACTCAGAAAATACTTTCTGGGTTTTTTATTTTTATAAAAATACTAGGCTATATTTTATTCTCGTTTTCATTTCAAAAATTCAAAGTAAATTTCTTCGGGTAATTTTTTTGAACTCCCCTACTCCATTTTTACATGAACTCATATTTTTTTGTACGAGATAAAAAAACATAATAAATTCAAGTTCTTAAAAATTTACATTTAGAAAAAGAGAAAAATTAATGCTAAAGACAAAAAAATGAATTTCAGAACATGAATACTTTCATAAATACACTATTTAAGGTTTTATTTTTGATTTACATATATAAACTCAATAAATTAAAGTTTTTCGATTTTGAGCCATTTCTGGAATCCGATTTTCCGCGTTTAGCCAAAAATGCCAGCAAAATATTTTGGCGTCAATCAGAAGTAAATAGTAATTTTCAAGAAATTCAAATTAATCTTAAAAAATAAAAATCAAAAATCTCTCATCACCTTCTTATAAAAAATTATCATTAATAAAAAATAAGGCTTAGAAAAAATTCAGAGTTTACTCTTCATCAAATTATTCAAATTTGAAATAATCTCAAGACTAAAAATCTTTGCACAGAAAAATTAATCTGAAATAAAACAGATTTTGATGTTGTTACGAAATCATGGCATGTGAAATTTAAAAAAATAAGAGCTCTAAAAAAATCTAGAAGCAAAAAACTAACCAATAAAAAGCTTAAATATTGATTTACAAATAATTGAATATAAATATTTACTATAAGCTGTATGAAAATATATTTCATCTAAAAATCAACTAAAAAACTGATAAAAAACACATAATATACCAATCAATAAAATAGTTTAAAACCTGAAAAACAATCAATTAAAATTAAATATATAACACACAAAACAAAGTAAAAATAACACTCAATAAAAAAGACTGGAACAAATCCAGTCTTATCTTTTATAAGTTAATAATCAAATTACTAACTAAATTTGGGTTACCTGAGAAAATAGATGAAGTCATGTTATCAACTTTAAACTTAACATCCATTGTTCCGCCAGCACCAAAAGTATGGGCATTGAAGAAAAGTTCAGGAAAAGGATATGTTGGCTGAATCGTATACATCCCTCCTACCCTCTTATGGTTACTAGAAAGCACAGGACTGATCAAAACTGACGCTCCGGCATTGATACTAGGCACAGGAGTACTTACAAGTGATAAAACGTATTTAGCCTTATTGGATGGATCTGCCAAAAATACAGAAGAGGGTGTAAATTCAATTTTTGGCTGATTAGAGATGTAAATATTATCTCTCACAGTTGTTGATTGGATACTAGGACTTTCAATTGTAATAAGATCTGCCATCCCGTTATGTTCAAGAACCGTTGAATTATTGGCAATTAGGCAATAATTAACTTTTTCTGCTACCATCTTTACTAATTGGGAAGCTGCTGTAATATTGTTTCCTGAAATTTTTACAAAAGAATAATTATTAAGTTTTTTAATAGTCTCATCTTGGTCCAAATCAAATAAAATTCCTAAATAATGGCCGATAAAGTTATTATCAGAGATTTCAAGAGATTCTGTATCTGCAAAAATACCAGCTGCAACCCTGGAGTAATTTCCTTCCGTATAAAGGATATGTGAAGTATTACCTTTAACAGTAATCCTTTGGCAGTTTCCACCTTTTCCTTGAATAACAAATAAAGCCTGACCTCCATTATACAACATGTTATTTTTACCTTGTACATGGCTATGCTTAATGTTGTTAGAAGTAATGAGTAAGTTTGAGATTGTACAGTTTTTATCCGGCCAGATGTATACTCCGGAATTAACAATTTCCGCAATATTATCTGAAATTGAAATATTGGTAATATTTCCTTTTTCAGTCCCAATCCCTGCAATAAAATTCATTCTGGTGTAATTATAAACCTTATTGTTCGAGAAGGAGCTGTTACTAGCATGGATCTCACAGGCACAACCTATTAATCTCATCTGCTCATTTCCTATAAAAATATTGTTGTGAACCGATAGAAAATTAGCATTTCCATAAATGGTGGAATGATCATAATTGATTGTTTCAATACTTTTAGCCAGATCTTCAAAAACACAATTTTGAATGGTTACTTTATTTCCATTTCCTTCCCAACCGGCTCCTATACAATTACTTAAATCACCATTTGTCCAGTATAATCCATCGATATCAACATTGGTACAATTTCCGCCCTCAAACCCTATTCTACGCATATAGGAGGTTCTCATTTGCGAAAATTGACCATTGAAATCTATTACTCCCCTACCTTTCAGTGTGATATTGTAAATCGGCATAAAATCAATGACTTCTTTAGCATTAAATCCAGAAAATAATAGAAAAGGTTTATCATCAAAATATGTTCCCACTTTTAGAACACTGTAGTCCTCGAATTCTATGTCTAAATAAGATCTTAATTCAAAAATATTTGAGTGTATTCGCGTAGCTACATTATCAGTATAAGAATTAACAAGAAAGTGACCACTGGGAAAAACAAGTTTCAATCCTAATTGAGAAGTAATATCAAAAGCCTTTTGAATAGAAGCTCTTTGATCTACAGTATATGAAGACTTTGCTCCAAACATTGTTACATACACTCTTTTTGTAGAAAAAATTACTGTGTTTACATAGTAATCATTTCCCCTGGAGCGATAAATAATTTCATCATTTAATACTCTAGAATCATTAGCAACAAGTAAGGTTTCATCAATCCACGTACTTACTTTTTTAAAATTAACATTCTCTCCAGTAAAACTATCAATGAGCTGAACAAGATCATCATTGGGAGCTGTATTTCCTACTGCAAAAAATTCATTTGTATACATCATAATATTGTAATTTAGTACTGCAAATGTATCCCTCACCAGCGTCAAAAGTCGACGTATAAAATGATTTTTAATTCAAAAGATTCTAATGAGTCACCCAACTAAAAATTATAAAATTCAAACAAAACAGGATATAATTATTAAAGATAAATTTGTAATTAACTATTGATTATTGCTCTATTTTAAGAGAATCTATATCTCAATTTTTCCTTTATTTATCGCTATAAAAACGTAACTCACACTAAATCAAAACACCTTATTTAAATATAACCTGTAGTTATATCTAAAAGTTATAAAAACATCGATCAATTCAGGATTTCTCAATGAAAATATAAGCATAAAAAAGCCTGCTAATATTATTAGCAGGCTTCAAAATATTGAAATTTAATCTCTATTAATTGTTGATTGCGGCTACTCCAGGAAGCTCTAATCCTTCAAGGCTTTCAAGCATTGCTCCCCCTCCTGTAGAAACATAACTTACTTTATCAGCATATCCAAATTGCTTTACGAACGCAACACTGTCTCCACCTCCTACTAAAGAGAAAGCTCCCAATCTTGTTGCTTCAGCAATACTATCTCCAAGTGCAATTGTTCCTCCGGCAAAATGTGACATTTCAAAAACACCTATCGGGCCATTCCAAAGAATCGTTCTTGAATTCAATAGCACATCATTGAACTGATCTCTTGATTTGTGACCGGCATCCAATCCCATCCATCCTTCAGGAATTGCATAAATATCTACTTCTTTTCTTTCAACATCATTACTAAAACTTTCAGCGATGATCGCATCAGACGGAAGATATACCTTTACTTTATGTTCTTTTGCTTTCGCTAAAATTTCCAATGCCAAAGGAAGTTTATCATCTTCTACCAATGAGTTTCCGATTTTCCCTCCTAATGCTTTAATAAATGTGAACGCCATTCCTCCACCTATGATCAGATTATCTATTGCAGGAAGAATATTTTCTATAATAGTAATCTTAGTTGAAACCTTAGATCCACCCAAAATTGCAGTAATTGGTTTCTCACCACTTTTCAAAACTTTATCGATAGCCTGAAGTTCTTTAGCCATCAGTAAACCGAAAAATTTAGTTGATTGAAAGAATTGAGCAATTACAGCTGTAGAAGCATGAGCTCTGTGTGCAGTTCCGAAAGCATCATTTACATAAGCATCTCCTAATTTAGAAAGTTTCTCAGCAAAACCTTCATCACCTTTTTCTTCTTCATTATGAAAACGAACATTTTCCAATAATAAAATTTCTCCCGGCTTCAAATCAGCAGCAGCCTGTTCAGCTTTCTCTCCGATGCATTCATCAACGAACTTCACTTCCTTTCCAAGAACATTTGAAACCTCGCCAATAATATGTTTTAGGGAAAACTCATCTTTCACTTCTCCTTTCGGTCTCCCAAGGTGTGTCATTAAAATAACAGAACCGCCATCCTGAAGGATTTTTTCAACGGTAGGTTTCACCGCAACAATTCTGGTATTGTCAGTCACATTCAACTGGTCATCCTGTGGAACATTGAAGTCAACTCTTACAAGAGCTTTCTTATCTTTAAAATTGAAGTCGTTAATTGTTTTCATTTTTATCTTTAGATTTATTTTTTTCTTCGGTTTCGAACAATCGTCCTCTCCGGGCCAGGTTACATTGCTGCAAATTTCGGCAGGGACAATTCCGTTAACTTCTTTGATTTTTCGTTTCACAAATGTAAGGTTTTAAACTTTTTCAACAGATTGATCGAAATAAAAGTTTTCAAAAACTTTCCCCGAACCCAATCACTCACTAATCAACATTCTTTATCTCTTTTAAAAAAAAAATAAGGTTGTTGTTGTTATGTATTGTTAGTAACGGGGATAAGTTTTAAGCATAAAGTTCATAATACTCAACTGGTACATAATTCATAAATAACTCACAATATAAATCTCTGTAAACCTGCATATTCACACACTTATTCACAATTGTTGATAACTTTGCCAACAAAGCATTATTAGTTATTTTATTATGGAAAAACCTGGGGATAGCTGAAGAAAAGATCTGGAAAGTTGTGGGGAAAACTTTACGATAGATTTTCTAATACGAAATAAATTTATCTTTGAAAATAGAAAGTTGAAAAAAGTTTTCCACACTTATTAACATACCTTTTCACAATTAACTCACGGTTTACTAACACGAATTGTTATTATTCTTACCTTTGTAAGGAAATAAAATCTAAAAAAGCTTAATAAGAGTATTATGAAAAGAAAAATTGCTATTGCAGCGGACCATGCAGGCTATGAATATAAGGAGATTGTTAAGAACTACCTTTCAGAAAAGTTTGAAGTTCAGGATTTTGGAACGTTTTCCACAAACAGTGTGGATTATCCGGACTTTGTCCACCCTGCTGCAACCTCTGTGGAAAACGGAGAAAATGAGCTTGGAATTTTGATCTGCGGAAGCGGAAATGGGGTTCAGATCACTGCGAACAAACATCAGAAAATAAGATGTGCACTTTGCTGGATGCCTGAGATTGCAACACTGGCAAGACTGCATAATGATGCCAACATGATTTCTATGCCGGCAAGATTTATATCAAAAGAACTGGCGATTGAAATTGTAGATAAATTTCTTTCAACAGAATTTGAAGGTGGAAGACACCAAAACAGAGTTGATAAGATTGCTGTTTGCTAAATATACTGAGGCCTGTAATTTATTGCAGGCCTTATTTATTTTTTATTTGTACATTTGCAGTGTTCAATAGAAATAACATTCTATACTTCTCCTGAACCTTTGTAATATTTAAAAGATATTTTATAGAAGGTTTTTCTCTTTTCTTCTCCAAATTTGTATTAAATTTATACAAAACTAAAGCTTCCGTTATAAAGTAGATTTAGAAAAATTAAGATTAAATTAAACATTAAGGTTTGATGAAAATAAAAGGATCTGCAGTATTATTTTTTACGATCAGTTGTTTCCATGCCCAAGAGATCACGGATCGTAATGCCTTTAAAAAATGCAGAGAAGAATTCAGTAAAAAAACGTGCCTTTCTGATAAGGATGAAGACAGAGTACCATTTTATATGGATCTCTGCCCTGAGATATCAGGACCAGAACTGAATAATGGTTGTCCCTGGCCGGATACAGACGATGATGGAATTATAGATAAAGATGATGCCTGTCCTACTGTAGCAGGACCCACGGAAAATAATGGATGCCCATGGCCGGATACAGATGGTGATGGAATTTTAGATAAAGATGATGACTGCCCTACGATACCCGGGGATGCGGAAAGCAAAGGCTGTAAGACGATTCCTACTCCAAAAAGGTTTACTGAAGAAGAGTTGCAAAAAATAAAGAGTGATTTTTTAGCTAATAATAAGCATATTAATTATCATGCATTAGCAGATTTTATTTTCAAAAAAATAGAGGGAAAGGATCTAAAGAATAAAGTGCTTTATCTTTCCATGTATAGAAAATTTGAAGCGGGTTGTGGGATGGACAGATCTGATAATTCTGCAGGGAATATGGTACAGCAATTGATATTTCAATCATTCTGGGATGAGAGAAATTTTAAGAAATTTGCCAATCTTTTTCCTGATAAAATGATTCTTCCAATAGGAAGACCCCGTATTTTTGATTATGAAAGTATAGAAAATATAAAAGGTCTCAAAGGAGTACCTAAACTAGAAACGAAATATGGAACGGTTTATAATGCAAAAGGAAAATTTGCAGGAATACCGAATTCTAATGAGAAAATGATTCCAGACAGTGACAAAATGGATCTTTTTGTATATGTTCAAGACAATAAGGTTGCCATTTCTCTGAATAAAAAAGATTTTTATTTTAAATGTAAAAGTTCAAAAATAGTAGAGATCACAGAGTCGGAATATAACAATTAAAAAAAATTAAAATGCCAAAAAAAAGAAAATATATAAGTCATAAAAATGATTTGAAAATGATGGAGATCGGAAGATTGATCCTTCGTTTCATGAATGCAAATGCATCAAAAATTTATAATTATAAGCAGATCGCTGACGGAATAGATTACAAAAACCCAAGACAAAGGGAGCTTGTCATTCAGGCACTGCATAAACTTCAGGGTTCTGAAAAGATTAAAGAAGTAGAAAAAGGAAAGTATATCGTCAATCTGAAAATAGAAGGGACGTTAACAGGAATTATCGATTTCAACCAAAGCGGAAATGCTTATGTAAATGTAGAAGGATTAGAGACTGATGTTTTCGTTCATGCCAAAAATGTAAAGGATGCCCTTCAGGGAGATAAGGTTCTTATTATAACTTATCATTATAAAGGAAAGAAAATGGAAGGGTCTGTTTTGGAAGTTTTGGAAAGAAACAGAACAGAGTTTGTAGGGACTTTTCAGAAAGTAGCGCACAAGGATTTTGGATTTGTAGTTTGTGATAAAAAATCAATCAATACAGATATCTTTATTTCGAAAGCAAACTTCAATGATGCTCAGGATGGTGATAAGGTAATTGTGAAGATGACTGAATGGAAACCCGGAGATAAAAATCCTGAAGGAAAAATCACACAGGTATTGGGTGCTCCGGGAGAACACGAAACAGAGATCCACTCTATTCTTGCTGAATATGGTTTACCTTATGAATTTCCTCAGGAAGTAGAATTGGATGCAGATAAAATAGACAGAAGCATTACAGATGAAGAAGTAGCAAAACGTTGGGATATGCGTTCTATTTGTACGTTTACTATTGACCCTAAGGATGCGAAAGATTTTGATGATGCCCTATCAATTAGAAAACTGGAAAATGGAAACTGGGAAATCGGGGTTCATATTGCTGATGTATCTCATTATGTAGTTCCGGGAACAATTCTGGATGATGAAGCGTATCAGAGAGCAACTTCGGTTTATTTGGTAGACAGAGTTGTACCGATGTTACCGGAAGTGTTAAGTAATGATGTATGTTCTCTTCGTCCACATGAAGATAAATATACCTTTTCAGCAGTTTTTGAACTGAATGATCAGGCAGAAATCCAAAAGCAGTGGTTTGGAAGAACGGTTATTCATTCTGACAGAAGATTTACTTATGAAGAAGCTCAGGAACGTATTGAAAGCGGTCAGGGAGATTTGGCTGAAGAGATTAATACTCTTGACAAATTAGCGAAGATCATGCGTAACGAACGTATCAGAAACGGAGCCATTACATTTGACAGAAGTGAAGTAAGATTCAACCTGGATGAAAATAATGAACCAATTGGGGTGTACTTTAAAATCAGTAAAGACTCCAATCACCTGATTGAGGAATTCATGCTTTTAGCCAACAAAAAAGTATCTGAATTTATTTCTTTAACAAGAAAAGGAGAAATCACTAATAATACTTTCATTTACAGGGTCCATGATGATCCGGATCCTGCTAAGTTAGAATCGTTAAGAGATTTTGTCTCTACGTTCGGATATAAAATGAACCTTGCCAATACCAAAAAGGTTGCAGAGTCTTTAAATAAACTTCTTCATGACGTCAAAGGAAAAGGAGAAGAAAATATGATCGAAACCCTTGCGATGAGAAGTATGAGCAAAGCGGTATATTCTACAGAACCTATCGGACACTACGGTCTTGGTTTTGCCTATTATAGTCACTTTACCTCTCCTATCCGTCGTTATCCTGATTTGCTTGCTCACCGTCTTCTTCAGCACTATCTGGATGGAGGAAAATCTCCAAGCAGACAAGAATTGGAAGAAAAAGCAAAACACTGCAGTTCCATGGAAAGATTAGCTGCTGATGCAGAAAGAGATTCCATCAAGTTTATGCAGGTGAAATTTATGGAAAAACACCTTGGTGAAACTTTCACAGGAGTAATTTCCGGAGTGGCAGAATTTGGATTCTGGGTAGAAATTCCTGAAAACGGAGCTGAAGGTCTTATCAAATTAAGAGATTTAGTAGATGATTCTTACATGTATGATGCCAAAACACATGCAGTATACGGAATAAGACACGGAAATAAATATCAATTGGGAGACCAGGTTCAGATCAAAGTAGTAAAAGCGAATCTGATCCAAAAACAATTAGACTTTAAGATTGTTGAGTAAAATCAAACAGCAAAAATTCATAATAAAAGAGGTTGTTCCTAAGCTGGAATGACCTTTTTATTTTTTAGAAAATTAAAAAAAATGTTCTTTAAACCAGATCCGTTTTCTCATACTATCAAAACTTCCCTCCTCCCCGATTCCCGCTTCATTTCTAAAAATCATGTCTCAAATACCAGATAAAATAAAAGTTGATATATCACATCTTTATTGAATAATTAAATCATAAAGTATAACTTTGTATAAAACGGAATGAATTTTTTTCATTTTAAAATTTATTAAATGCTTGAACTTGTACTATCTGCCATTATTTTAGGATTCATGTTGAGTCTGGTTTTTATAGGACCTATATTTTTCCTGTTAATAGAGACCAGTTTCTCAAGAGGGCCAAAACATGCCTTATCATTGGATCTTGGAGTCATCACTGCAGATTTACTGTGTATTGTAGCAGCATATTATGCCAGTGCAGATATTGTTACCTTAATAGATAAACATCCGGGCTTTTATAGGATCACTTCTATTCTGATTTTTATATATGGAATTGTAATGCTGGTAACGAAGACCAAAATGCACATGCCTGGTGAAGAGAAAATCATTAGCCAAAACTATATTAAGACCTTTTTCAATGGTTTTTTCTTTAATCTTTTAAATGTTGGGGTCATCCTTTTTTGGCTGGTAACAGTAATTTCTGTTAGAAATCAATATCCGGATACCAGCAGTTTTATTTTATATATAAGCATTGTAATAGGAACTTATCTGGGCATTGACCTTGCCAAGATATTTTTGGCTAAACAGTTTCACGATAAACTTACCCAAAAACTGGCCAACAGGATCAGAAGAGTTGTAGGAGTGATTCTTATCGTTTTCAGTTTCTTTATCTTCCTGCAGAGCTTTAAGAAGTTCAATCAGTTTGACAGGCAACTGGAAGAAGCTGAGAAAAAAGAAGTAAAATATCAACAAACAAAATGAAAAAAATTATCTTTCCAAAAGCTCTTAAAAAAGGAGCTAAAATAGCTGTTATTTCCCCTGCAGGAGCTGTAGATGCTTCCCAACTCAAAAAGGGAATAGAATTAATTAAAAGTAAAGGATTTGAACCTGTTTTAGGGGAACACCTTTACACCAAATTTTCAAACGGATACAATTACGCAGGAACAGAAAAGGAAAGAATAAAAGATATCAATTGGGCTTTAAATGATAAAGAGATTGGTGCCATCTGGGCTTCAAGAGGCGGTTACGGATGTCAGCACCTGATCCAGCACCTGAAACTGAAAAATTTTACAGAAAATCCAAAATGGTATATTGGCTATTCCGATAATACGGTTATACAAAGCTATCTGTTGAAAAAAGGCTTTGCTTCCATCCACGGACAAACCATCAAAACCTCCAGTTTTGGGGTTACCGATGATAGTTATGATTTAATCTTCGATATTTTAAAAGGAAAAACGCCTAAATACAGCCTAAAATCTCACCCATTAAATAAACAGGGTAATATTGAAGGAGAATTAGTTGGAGGGAATTTAGCCCTTATCTATGCTCTTCTGGGGACCAAATATTCTTTTGACTTTAAAGATAAAATCTTATTCATTGAAGATATCGGTGAAAACTTTTATGCTCTAGATCGTATGATGATGAGTCTTGAGCTTGCAGGTGTTTTTAATAAAATCAAAGGACTTATCGTAGGAGGAATGACCAATATGGGTGATGAAAAAGACAACAAAGATTATGAATCCAGCTTTGATGAATTTGCCTACAAACTGATCTCTGAAAGAATTTCAAAATATAAATTCCCTGTAGTATTCGGTTTTCCAAATGGACATATCAAAGATAACCGCCCTCTTTTAATTGGCGGGACGGTTACAATAAAGATTGGTGATAAGACAAAGATTGAGTTTTAGTAAGAATTAATCCCTACCCCCGGATTTACTTGGGTAAACTACTTTTCCATCTTTATTAATGATGACAGGAGCTGAAGTGGTGGTTGAGTTTATTGGAAATTTCCATTTTTCTGCGCCATTGCTTTCTAAGAAAGCATATACAAAGTTTGAACCGCCACCACCAACAAATACTGTGGCATCTGTTGAAACAGATTCTGCACTATTAGAATAAATTGTTTTTTGCCATTTTATGTTTCCTGTCTGCTTATCCATAACAGTAATATTTCCCGAACTGGAATTTGCAGAAACATAGTTTTCATTGACAAATGGGCTGCTCGAATATTTACCTGAATTATAAGATTGCCAAATGATATCTCCTGTTAAAGCATTTAATTTGTATAAATAATTTTGATCGGTTGTATATAAATATCCATCTAAAATTGTAGGAGAAGAAGATTCAAGAGAGCTTCCAAGCTGCTTTTTCCAATTTAATTCACCTGTTACTTTATTAATGTTATAAATATATCCATTTCTATTCCCGATATAGAGGCTATTTTGTACTATTGAAGGCGAAGAGGAATTAAAAAAACTACCTGCATAATATTTCCATTTCAATACTCCATTACTTTGATCCAATGCATAAAGATAACCATCATCACTCCCAAAATAAACGATTTCTCCGGAGACTGTTGGACTTGAACTAACGTTAAAATCAGTTTTATATTTCCATTTTAATTCTCCTGTTGCAGCATTTAAGGCATAAAAGTTATCATCATCACTGCCAAAGAAAACGGTATTGTTAGAAACATACACACTTGATTCAATCGCCTCCCCTGCTTTGAATTTCCATATGAGTGTTCCATTAGTTGCGTCAAGAGCATACAAGTATTCATCTGTACAACCCACATATAATACGTTATTATTATAAAAAGCAGTACTATATTGAAACGTTCCTTTAGTCACAGGAAAAGACCATTTTAGCTGACCACTTTGAGAGTCAAGTGCATAATATTTATTTTGTCCGCCAATGAACATGACGTTCTTCGTATAATTAGTTGGATTTTCGGTAGTATCTTCAGATGAAGAGCAGCTCATTGCGCATGTTAATATAATGCAGCCAAAAAGTAATTTAATTTTCATAGGTTTGATATAGTCAAGGCGAAAATACAAAAATTAATATGGCAAATCACAATGACTTCGGTATCTTAGCAGAAGAATTAGCAGCTGATTATTTGGAAAAAAACGGATATAAAATTCTGGACAGAAACTTCCGATTTCAGAAAGCAGAGATTGATATTATTGCTGAAAAGGATGAGTTCATTATCATTGTTGAGGTAAAAGCTAGATCCACCGATGCTTTTATATTGCCTCAGGAAGCGGTGACTAAAACCAAGATCAGATCCATTGTATCTGCAGCAAATCATTATCTGGAAGAATTCAATAAGCAGAATGAGGTGAGATTTGATATCATTTCTGTTTTGCCTGATCACAACAAAAATCTAACGATTGACCATATAGTTGATGCTTTTCAGGCATTTGATGCCAATTAATCATCTTAAAAAATAATAATAAATGGTGTATCAGTTTAAGAAGATATCAGTGTAACAATAAAGAACATGCATTGATAAATTGTTAACCTGATTCAATATTACATTCAATAATAATCAGTTTTATGAAAACAATATTCATCACCGGAGCTACTTCCGGTATCGGTAAATCTACAGCTGAGCTTCTGGCAAAACAGGGAAACAGAATCATCATTTGTGGAAGAAGACATGAAGTACTGGAATCTTTAAAGGAAGAATTATCTCATTTTACCGAAATTTTTAGTCTAATGTTCGATGTAAGGAATCTAGAAGAGGTAGAAACCGCAATAAATTCGCTTCCCGAAGAATGGAAAGATATTGATGTTCTGATTAATAATGCTGGGAATGCCCATGGTCTTGATCCACTTTCATCGGGAAAGACAGATGACTGGGATTCTATGATCGATGGGAATGTGAAAGGACTTCTTTATGTTTCCAAAATGATTATCCCAGGTATGAAAACTAAAAATTTAGGTCATATTGTAAATATCAGTTCTGTGGCAGCAAGGCAGACATACGCCAATGGAGTAGTGTACTGCGCTACCAAAAAAGCAGTAGACGTTATTTCTGAAGGAATGAGATTAGAGCTTACTGAATTCGGGATCAAAGTAACCAATATCCAACCCGGAGCTGTGGAAACAGATTTTTCATTGGTAAGATTCAAAGGAGATAGCGAAAAGGCAGCAACTGTATATACAGGATACGAAGCATTAAAAGCTGAAGATATTGCAGATGCTATTGCTTACTGTGTAAATGCTCCCAAACATGTTACCATTGCCGATATGTGTATTTATCCAAGTGCTCAGGCAGAACCAAGAACAATCTACAGAAAATAGTCTCAAAATAAAGGACTAAATTTGTAGAAAATTTTAAAAGTAATTTTGCTTTTCCGCAAAGGTTACCATTTAGCTTAAAACAAGAAAATGAAAATTCTATATCTTGAAACATCCTCTAAAAACTGTTCGGTAGCCGTATCAGATAACGAAAAGCTGCTGTGTGTATGTGAAGAGGTTTCTGAAAACTATAAACAATCTGAAAGTCTTCATACCTATGTTGAATGGGCGCTGGAAGGCGCAGGAATATCACTGAAAGACATTGAAGCAGTTTCCTTAGGAAAAGGACCGGGTTCTTATACCGGATTAAGAATTGGAGCAGCCTCTGCAAAAGGGTTTTGTTATGGGCTGAAGGTTCCGTTTATCGCAATCAATTCTCTTGAAAGCATGATAGAGCCGTTTTTAGGGCAGAACTATGATTTTATAGTGCCATTGATCGATGCAAGAAGAATGGAGGTTTATACAGGTGTTTATGACGGTTCTACAGGGAGAGAAATTTCTGCAACGGAAGCAAAGATTTTAGATGAAACTTCCTTTGAGGAGTTTAGAGATAAGAAAGTAGTCTTTGTAGGAGATGGTGCTAAGAAGGCTAAAGATATTTTAAACCTGCCTGATGCAGACTTTAGAGAAGATATTTATCCATCTGCCCAATATCTGATCAAAAAGACATTGGAGAAAATAGAAAAGAAGGAGTTTGAAGATATGGCTTACTTTGAGCCTTTTTATCTTAAAGACTTCCACGGGGTAAAGAAAAAGGGTTCATAGAATTCTATACCCTCAGAAAAATAAAAAAAGCGAAGAGTACATCTTCGCTTTTTTATTTTATTGATTTTGTGGCCTATCAGGAATACTCTTATTTCTAAATTTTGGCTTATCAGTTTTTTGTTGAGGTGTGTTGTTCATATTCACTGAAGGCTTTGGTTGTGCCTGTTTAAGATCCTTCGGCGCTCCATTTGAGTTTCCATTGAGGTTCTCACTGGCCATTGGCTGAATATTGTTGTTTACAGGTGGAGTAGGAGCCCCCGGTTGTTGGGGAATAGAATTCCCTTTATTATCAGTTGCCAGGAAGCTGAGATCACTTTTCAGATAATTCAGCATCTCTTTAGCTCTTATGCCTTCAGGAGTTTTGGAGTAGTTTAAGGCAATCTGTTCAAGCTGTAAGATCATTACTTCCTTCCCACTGGCTTTTCCTGTATTAAAAGCATTCAATAGGTATAATTTCGGAACTAATGCGTCTTTCGGATACTTTTGGAGTGTTTGGTCAATAACTTCTTTACTTTCCCCGAATTTCTCAGCTTCATATAACGCATAAGCTTTTTTGTATTCATTTTCAACATCCTCTGTTGATTTTACAAATGAATTGTTTTTAGGATTTCGGGCAAACTCAGCATATGAAGTATAAGGATAATCAGCTAATAGAATTTGTTTTGCTCTTTCAGCCGCCTGAGGAGTTTTCTCATAATTCATGGCAAAAATCTCATACAATGCCTGAAGCATTACCTTCTCTTCCGGTTTTACATCTACAAGGTCATACAACGTTTTCGTGGCCAGTGGAGTATTGGTAAAATAATTCTGATACATAATCCCAAGGCCTAAAGATGCAGTATCTCTGTCCTTTTTAAGAAGTGCCAGTTTACCTTGATCGGTAGGAATCTGCTCAATGTAATAAGCAGGTTCAAAACGTCTCGGATTAGCAACAGTAGTTACCCCAAGCGCTTCACTTTTCATATCCTCAATAGAAGCCATTTTCTTGGAAAAACGCCAGTTATCAGATAGAGCTCTTTCTCCCCAAACCTGTTTAAATGAAGACGTTCCTTTGCTTACCGTACCTGTATTGTTGAAATAAAAACCTTTCGTTGTTACTCCAAAATCTTCAAAAGAATTAGAATTGTTATTGGCAAAAATAGAATTGGCATTATAATCTCCGGTATCAAATCCCTTGTTTCGCTCTGCACGTCTTCTTTCCTGTTCCTCTTTCTCCTCCTTAATCTTTAATTTGGCAATATATTTTGAGAAAAATTCTGTTCGTTGTGTATTATCCATCTTAGCCAAAGAAAGAATACTGTCATTCTTTTTGATGAGATAATAGTTTTTAGAAATCTTTTTAATGTAGGCAGACTGATCCTGTAGTAAGATCTTTGAAGGTTCATAGGTCATTACGGCAAGAGCTGAATCATAATACGTTCCCGCACCAATATAATCATTCTTTTCAAGATAACTTTTCCCTATCTCATAATAAGCCAATCCACGAATCTGAGGATCAGAAACCTTCTCAAACAAAGACTTTCTGAAAAACTGCTGTGCTTCATCCTTTTTTCCGGCTTTATTGGCCATAAGCCCTAACGCATAGTAAAATTCATTTTTTCTGGAAGCATAAGTTCCTTTTTTACTAATCCCTTCCAGATAGTTTTTAGCTCCGTTATAGTCTCCTTTACCATTGAACGTTTTGGCAATAGCAATTTGGGATTTTACTTCAAATTCAAAATCACTGGAATACTTATAGGCTGCAGTATAGCTTTCTCTTGCTTTATCGTTTTGTCCAAGATTTTCCAGAACCTGACCTCTCAAATAAGCAATTCTGCTCTTCAGCTTTCTATTGGAATTCAGCTCAAAAGCCAAATCAAGCTCTTTCGCAGCATCTTCCTTTTTTCCGGCATCCAAGAGTGATTCAGCATAATAAATGCTTAAAAGTTTGGAATAAGTTTTATTGATTCCATCACCCTTTAGCTTGGCAAAAGTTTCATGGGCTCTGTGGTAGTCTTTGATTTTATCATAAGCTACCCCTTGATAAATTCTGGCCAATGGAATCCTTTTATCATCCTTCATATGAGTGAAGACATAATTAAGTGCATCCATCGCTTCCAACGGTTTATTTCTATAAATTCTGGACTGCGCAAGAATAATATAGGCATCAAAAATCTGTTTGTTTTTTTCCTCGCCGTTTCTGGTAACAGAATATTTATTGATAGCTTTTAATGCCTTGGCTTCAGCAATTTCGAGAGTTGTTGCTCCTTTAGTTGCCGTTCCTCCATCAGGATTAGAAGGAGTATTTCCCTGATTACTTGGCATATTTGGTATATTAGGAATTCCGGAATTTCTTCCGGAGGGTCTGTTGGCAACTTCTGCCATTTTCATGGAATTCTCTGCAAAAGCAGTTGATTGTCCTAAGTCACTTCCTAAAGGCTGTTCTTCAAAGGTAAGAATAGGAATGTAAGGAGCATAAAAATTGTCCTTATGTCCCTTATCTCTAGCTGTAAACTCACTGTTTAAGGCATCCTTAGCATTAAACAGGGTGTTATAATATGTGGAAAATCCTTTCAATAGTTTGGAACGCTGCTCCGGCTTCTTTGTTTTGGTAGCACAGGAAGCAACAAGGCAAATCACTAAAAGGAACAATATATTCTTTTTCATTATTCAATATAACTCGCTAATCTGCTTTTTATTATCAGCAGTTTGATGATTTTGTAAAAATAATAAAATTTTATAATGAATAATATTTATATTTCTTCCGGAAATATTTTATTTCATCTTTATGAGGATCAGAAACCGCTATGATTTTTAATTAGCGGAGATCTCTTTTAAAATTTTGTAAACCATGTGGGTCGGAAGCCCCATAATAGTATAAAAACTACCTTTAAGGTTTTTGATTTTTGCCATTCCCAGCCATTCCTGGATACCATAACTTCCGGCTTTATCAAAAGGCTTGTAATTTTGAATATAATACTGAATTTCTTCATCAGTGATCTCATCAAAAGTCACATCAGCAACATCTGTTTCCGTAAATACCTTATCTGCAGTTTTGATGGTTATTCCAGTATATACCTGATGGGTTTTTCCTGAAAGGCTTCTGAGCATATGATAAGCATCTGCTTCATCCTTTGGCTTCCCCAGAATCTGACGATCTATGGCAACGACAGTGTCAGCAGTCAGTAAAACTTCATCAGCTGTAAGACTTCTGAAAGCATCTGCTTTTAATTCAGCTAAATAGGCAGCAGCTTCCTCTATTTTTATAGATTCAGGGATAATTTCCTCACAGTCGATTTTTACCACTTCAAATTCAAAACCAAGGCTGGAAAGAAGTTCTTTTCTTCTTGGTGATTGTGATGCTAAAAGTAATTTCATAAGTAGGATTATACAGATTGTGTGTTATCATCATGCCAGTTCCCCTGAACTTTCATTACCTGTTCAATGACATCGCGTACAGCACCGCTTCCTCCTTTTATTGGAGAAATATAATCAGCTACTCCTTTTACTTCAGGAACAGCATTTTCAGGACATGCTGCAATGGCAGAGTTTTCCATGATATGAATATCCGGAAGATCATCTCCCATGGTTAGAATCTCCTCATTTTTAAGGTTATACTTCTTTTTAAAATCTTCAAAATCTTCCACTTTATTATGGGATTTCGGATAATAGTCCTGAATACCAAGGTAATTGATTCTATGTTTTACCATATCATCATTCCCACCTGTAATAACTCCTATTAAATAGTTGTTTTTTAGGGCTTTAACTACTGCATAGCCATCCAGTACATTCATTACCCTGCACATATTTCCTCCTGGCATCAGATAAACACTTCCATCTGTGAAAACTCCGTCTACATCAAATACAAAGGCCTTAATATCCTTTAATTTCTCTTTATAACTCATACATTTTTTGAATAGAATGATTCATTGTCTTATAAATGCTAAGACTTTCTTCGTCTTGTAATAATTGCTCATGTAATTCTAAAACCCTAAGATCATTTCTTACAGCCGGTCCAGTTTGAGCCATTTTAGGATCTATCTCGTGAATCTTCTGAACCGTTTCATCAATCAAGGGTAAAAAATAATCAAATGGAATCTCCTGAGAATCCGAAATTTCCTTAGCTCTTGAAAAAAGATGATTCACAAAATTGCACGCAAAAACTGCAGTCAGGTGAATGTACTTTCTTTTTTCATGATTGCTTTCCATCACATTTTTCGAAATCCTCGAAGCCAGTTCAAAGAGTATTTTTGTATCCTCTTCATTTTCAGCTTCAATGAAAAACGGAATCTTGTCGTATTCAAGTTCTTTGGATTTTGAAAAGGTTTGTAGCGGATAAAAGCTTGCCTTTCTGTATTGTCCGTTCAAAGTTTCCTTTGGAAGAGAACCTGAAGTATGGGCAACCAGACAGTTCTTTTTAGTAATCAATGTCGAGACTTCTCCTACAGAATTATCACTTACACAGATGATATAAAGATCTGCATCTTCAAGATGTTCCGTAGAATAAGGAATATTCAGTTCTTCAGAAATTTTACTCAATTCTTTTTCGTTCCGCCCAAAAATCTGAGCAAGGGAAATACCTTTCAGGTTGAAGGCTTTTGCCATGTGATACGCAACATTTCCGGAACCGATAATTACAATTTGCATCTAACAAATATAAGATTTTAAGCTGAGTCGGGAAAGGAAGAGTAATACAGAGGCTTGAAACTTAAATATAGGCACGTTTATTGCGTAACTGTCTCATATTATTTTTAATATTTACACTGAAAATTGAATATTTAATTTAACTTTCAGTTATTTTTGTAATCCAAAATAGTGAAAGGCATCTTATGAAGATTAAGGACGCGGAGATTATTTCGTTGATGCAGAATCCACGGACACAGGATAAAGGTGTTCGTGCCTTGATGGATGCCTATCAAAGCAGATTGTACTGGCACATACGAAGAATTATTGTGGACGGAGATCTTGCCCAGGATACTTTGCAGGAAACTTTTATTAAAGCTTATCAGAATTTTCATCAGTTTAAAAACGATAGCCAGTTGTATACCTGGCTGTATAGAATTGCTACCAATGAAGCTCTACAGCAGGTTAATAAACTGAAGAAAATGCAGAAAACAGATGAAGATCCCGAGTATCATATGCAAAATCTTGTAGCAGACAATGTGGAAGGAGATGCCGAAGAAATACAGATGTTACTGCAGAACGCCATACAAAGCCTGCCGGAAAAGCAGAAACTGGTATTTATGATGCGGTATTATGATGATTTGCCCTATGAAGAGATATCTAAAATTGTAGAGATGTCCGTAGGAACATTAAAAACAAATTATCATTATGCCAAACAGAAAATAGAAGAATATATTAAGGAAAATTACGAAAGATAATTTTTGACAAAACAAAGATGAAAGAGTTCGACATAGAAAAACTAGAACGTAAAAACATTTACACAGTCCCTGATAATTTGTTTGAAAATATTCAGGAGAGGGTTATGAATGATATAAAGGCGGAGCAAAAAGCACCAGCACCGGTCTTTAAATTAAATTGGATGTATGCAGCAGCAGCGTCACTGGCTTTGATCTTTGGAGTAACTTTTATTTATAATTCCAATAATAATTCTGCAGATAAAGAGCTGAATTCAAAAGAGGCGTATGCGATGCATAAAGGAGAACCTCAGACGGAAGCTGAGCTTGCTTATGAAACATTGAAAGGAGATTTAACCTCTGTTGAAAATAATAATCAAACAGTTGTAAATCAGAAAAATAATACTTCTTTAGCTGTGAAAAGCGAGGGAGGAAATGAAAAAGAAACTGTTTCACAAAAAGTAGTGAAACCAGTAAATAAAAAAGAAGAAACACGGATGAATGAATATCTGGATTCGTTCTCCAATTCTGAAATTGCAGAACTGGCAAGTAACTCGACTCAGGATGTTTATTTGGATTTATATAATTAATAAAGAAAGATGAAAAAGATACTATTGACGTTTTTTATTATTTATGGTTTTAGTCTTGGCTTAAATGCTCAAAGAACCGATTATGACTGGAAAAAGATGGATCCTAAACAAAGGAAGGAGGTCATCAACAATCTTTCTCCTGAAGAAAGAAAGGAACTCCTTAAAAAATTCAGGAATAATATGATCATGGATAACCTAAATGTAGATCCAGGAGATAAGGCGGAATTTACACAGCTTTATAATGAGTATCTTGACAGTCAGAAACAGATAAAAAGTCAATTTGATCCAGGCTTTAATCCTGAAACACTATCCGATGACGAAGCGAAAGCTAAATTACAGCAAAGCTTTGAAATAGGGCAGAAGCTTTTGGATAACAGAAAAAAATACGCAGAGAAAATGCAGGAGGTAATTCCCTGTCAGAAAGTTCTGAAGTTATTTCAGTCTGAGGGTATGATGAGAGATAAAATGAACGAAAGAAAACCCCATGTACACAGTAATACTTCGGGACCTAAACAAAACCCATAATAGTTTATTTTTTTAATGTTGGACGGCTCTTACAATTTCTTTTTGTGAGAGCCGTTTAATTATCTCTTTAAATCTATATTTTGTCGGAGAATAAAGAGATTATTATGTTGAAGAGAAATATTCCGAACAAGAGAGAGTATGATAATTCTGATGAAAATTTAAATAAATTGATACAATAAGATGATGAAAGACAATAATCTCTCGCTTTTTTTTATCTTTGCAAATTACAAGATTCTTAAATGAAAAACATACGAAATTTTTGCATAATCGCTCATATCGACCACGGTAAAAGTACCCTGGCAGACCGTCTTTTGGAGTACACGAATACCGTTACTCAAAGAGAATTACAGTCTCAGACGCTTGATGATATGGATTTGGAAAAGGAACGTGGGATTACGATTAAATCTCACGCGATCCAGATGGATTATGAATATAAAGGAGAAAAATATATTCTAAACCTGATTGATACACCGGGACACGTAGACTTTTCTTACGAAGTTTCCCGTTCTATTGCTGCCTGTGAAGGAGCGCTTCTTATTGTAGATGCTGCTCAGAGTATTCAGGCACAAACAATTAGTAATCTGTATTTAGCATTGGAAAATGATTTAACAATCATTCCGATTTTGAATAAAATTGACCTTCCGTCTGCTAATCCTGAAGAAGTAACTGATGAGATCATGAATCTTATCGGATGCGAATATGAAGATGTATTGAGAGTTTCAGGAAAAACAGGTGAAGGAGTTCATCATTTATTGGAGCAGATCGTTGAAAGAATCCCTGCACCGGTAGGAAATCCTGACGGACCACTTCAGGCCTTGATCTTTGACTCTGTTTACAACCCGTTCAGAGGGATTGAAGCTTACTTCAAAGTAGTAAACGGTAGCATTACCAAAAATGAAAAGATTAAATTCTTTGCTACAGGAAAAGAATATGGAGCTGATGAGGTAGGTACCCTGAAATTGAAGCAGGTTCCAAAGAAAACCATTCAGTGTGGAGATGTAGGTTACCTTGTTTCAGGGATTAAAGATGCCCGTGAAGTAAAAGTAGGAGATACCATTACTTCTTTTGAGAAACCTGCTGATGGACCGATTGATGGATTTGAAGAAGTAAAACCAATGGTATTTGCTGGTATTTATCCAATTGATTCTGAGGATTTTGAAGAATTGAGATTCTCTCTTGAAAAATTAAGATTGAATGACGCTTCTTTGGTTTTTGAACCGGAAAGTTCAGCCGCTCTTGGTTTCGGTTTCCGTTGTGGATTCTTAGGAATGCTTCACATGGAAATTGTTCAGGAACGTTTGGATAGAGAGTTCAATATGAACGTAATTACTACAGTACCTAACGTATCATACTTCGGATATACTAAAAAAGAACCTGAAGTTCCGATTCTGATCAATAACCCATCTGAAATGATGGATCCTTCTACAATGGATAGAGTAGAAGAACCTTTCATTAAGGCTTCTATCATTACAAAATCTGACTTTGTTGGAGCGGTAATGACTTTATGTATTGAAAAAAGAGGAGAGATCGTTAACCAAAGTTATTTAACATCGGAAAGAGTTGAATTAATTTTCAATATGCCTTTGGCTGAGGTTGTTTTCGATTTCTATGACAGACTGAAATCAATCTCTAAAGGATATGCATCATTCGATTACCACCCGATCGGATTCAGAGCTTCCAAGCTTGTAAAAATGGACATCCTGATCAACGGTGACATGGTAGATGCTCTTTCATCATTGATTCACGATAGTAATGCTTACTATATTGGTAAGAGAATGTGTGAAAAGCTTCGTGAGTTGATCCCAAGACAGCAGTTTGATATCGCTGTTCAGGCAGCATTAGGAACGAAGGTTATTGCAAGAGAAACTATCAAAGCCTTAAGAAAAGACGTTACCGCAAAATGTTACGGAGGGGATATTTCCAGAAAGCGTAAGCTATTAGAAAAGCAGAAAGAAGGTAAAAAGAAAATGAAGCAGATCGGAAGAGTAGAAGTACCACAGTCTGCGTTTATGGCTGTATTAAAGCTTAATGACTAATTTGTTATAAAATAACCCCCGTTTCAAACTGAGACGGGGGTTTTTATTTTACTTTTTACGGGTGAATTTTATTTCCATTGTTTTCATTTCCTTTCCTGTTTTCGGATTAGGCCCGTACATCTCTAAAGTATGGTTGTTATCATCAGTGAATATATAGACTTCTCTTACTTCACATTCTTTTCCAGGTCGGCTTGGATCCGTCATTTTGCCCTTAAAATCAATTGATTTTTTACTAGGGTTCCAATCTCCTTCTGCATGCATTAGGCCTGTTCCCATATTGTCAATCCATGTACTTACAAATTTTTTCTTGGCATTGTCATATCCCATAATACTCATTCCTTCAAATGGCATTCCCATGAAGTTTCCTTTGTAATTACTTACCTGATAACGTCCATCAAAGATCATTTTATTAGTACATTCAGAGGTACTGGTAGCTGCCTTTCCACTGTCATCCATCCACATATTCGTAGAACCCGTCCAGTTTCCGTCAAATTTCGCCAGCATTTTATGCATATCGCCAGGCGTTGCAAAGTCCATCCATGCCTTAGTTGCTGTGGCAGAATCTACAGGTTTCCATTCAGATGTTGTGGCAGAATCATTTTTATCAGAATAATCTGAAGCTTTTGTTTTTCCTTTCTCACAAGCTGTACATAAAAAAGCTAGAGAAATGATTGCTAGTAAATTTTTCATAAATATTTAATTTTAAGTTGGTTATGATGATAACTTAAAGGTATGAACTTTTATTATATATAAAATCTTTTTTATTCTCATGATAAATTGTAGTTTTGCGTATTCGTAACGCAAATAAATTTATGGAGTCTCCAAAAAAATTACAGGATATCAAAGTGGCTGTAGATGCAGTCATTTTCGGGTATTTCGATAAAAAAGATCTTCAAATCCTTCTGATTAAAAGAAATATTGAACCTTTTAAAGGGGGTTGGGCGCTTCCGGGTGGACTGGTTCTGGATGATGAAAACCTTGATGATGCTGTAAAAAGAGAGCTGCATGAAGAGGCTGGAATAAAGCCCGATTTTTTAGAACAGCTCTATACATTTGGTAACGTAGGCCGTGACCCGAGAAACAGAGTGGTTTCTGTGGCTTATCTGGGGTTGGTGAACCCTTCTTATCATGAACTCTTTGCTGACTCTGATGCAGATGATGCGCAGTGGTTCAGTGTAAATCAACTTCCTTTAGTGGCTTTTGACCACAAAAATATCATTGATATTGCTCTAAAAAGGCTTCGTACCAAAATTCAATATCAACCGATCGGCTTTAATCTTCTCAATGAAGAATTCCCTTTTTCAGACCTTGAAAACCTTTATAAAACTATCGTAGGACAGGAAATAGACCGAAGAAATTTCCGCAAAAAAATCATGAGCTACGGATTGCTTAATGAAACCAACAACGTTAAAAAAGAAGGAAGTGGAAGGCCCGGAAAACTCTTTACTTTCAATCAGGAGAAATATAAAGAACTTGAAGAACAGGGATTCTACTTCGAGATCAAATAGTTTTAAAACTACAAATTATACTTAAAATCAAGTGGTCGGCTCAAATTGAGTCGACCATTTTGATTGTTCATGGGGAACGCAGATGAAATAAGAAATGCCATAATAAGCGAATTCTTTCTATGGGCAGTTTATTAACTCCGGTAATCGTAAATTATTGAACAAAAGTATTTATATTTTGTCAGGTATTGCAAAGTATTAAAATTCTGAATAAATTTTACTATCTGATAATCAGTAATTTATCTATATTAGTGTAAAATAAACACAAATAAATTTGGCAAATAAAATGATATTGTTTTACATTTGCGTAGAAATAACACAATATGAAATACACCCTACAAAATAGTAAAGAGAAGTTTCAGAAGAAACAAAGAATAAAGTTTTTATTTTTCTGGGGGCATACTGCTAAAGATGAGATCACAAAGTCATGTTTTAGCCAATGGTTTACAGGAAATTTTGAAGAAAACGGGATCGTTTATAAAACGGCAGAGCATTATATGATGGCTGGTAAAGCAAGATTATTTAATGATGCTGAAACCCTGGAAAAAATATTGAAAGCTGCAAGTCCGAATCAGGTTAAAAGTCTGGGAAGAAAGGTTAAAAACTTTGATCCGAAACTTTGGGATGAACACAAATATGAGATTGTAAAACAGGGAAATCTTTTAAAATTTTCTCAGAATAAAAAGTATAAAGACTTTCTTTTGTCAACAGGAGATAAAATCCTGGTAGAAGCCAGTCCTTACGATACCATTTGGGGAATCGGGATGCTGGAAACAGATTCAAGAGCAGAAAATCCTTTATTATGGAACGGAGAAAACCTATTAGGATTTGCTTTGATGGAAGTAAGAGACGAATTAAGAGGGTAAAAACACAATAACCAATCACACAATAGGCATCATGGAAAATTATCCCGGATAAATAGCAAAAAATTGAGGAGTAAAACTATGTCCTATTGAATTAGCGTAATAACAACACAAAAAAATGATCAGTATGGAAGATGAATTAAAACCAAGATTTATCGAGTCATTACAAAGAAATAATGATCAGATAAGAGAAGACCGTGCGCGAACGATCGGAGAAGATTCGGAATTGATTTACAGGCGCAAGGTAGAAGACATCGAGTTGAAAATAAAAAGACTCGAGCGTGAGCAGGAAGGACTTATTGATGTCAGTCCTTTGGACAGGAACAGTCTGACTTTTGTAGATTTTAATCCTGAAGCATTTGTTCAGAAAGACATGGAATTATCATTAACCATTAGAAATCTGAATATTCAGTTAGAAGTGAGTCAAAAAAGATTTGAATATTTATTCGGAAAAACATTTTAATCATGGGAAGTACAAGATACGATATAGACGCTCGTTATGACAGAGCAAGCAAAGCAGGTTACGGAACAAAATCCGCAGGTGAAATTTTCACACAGAATGCCAAAAGACAGGCGCATCCTTCAATGGTTCCGCAGGGAATTTCTTTCAGGGAATCCAGGGATTCTGAAGTGCATCCTAATTCAGTTCCTATTATTCTGGGATTGGATGTAACCGGAAGCATGGGACATATTCCACATCAACTCATCAAAGAAGGTTTACCTAAGCTGATGGGTGGTATTATCCAGGGTGGAGTTCCGGATCCGGCATTGCTTTTCCTGGGAATAGGAGATCATGAATGTGACAGCTATCCATTACAGGTAGGTCAGTTTGAATCAGGAGATGAAGAACTGGATATGTGGCTTACCCGAACTTATATTGAATCCGGTGGTGGTGGAAATGGAGGTGAAAGTTATCTTTTAGCGTGGTATTTTGCCGCTTTCCATACCAGAACAGATGCTTTTGAAAAAAGAAACCGGAAAGGGATTTTGTTTACCGTAGGTGACGAACCTTATTTAAAAGTACTTCCGGCATCAGCTATCAGAGAGATTATGGGCTCAGGACAACAAACCTACACTCATTATGAGCTGTTGGAAGAAGCTAAAAAACGATATGAGGTATATCACATCAATGTTCTGCATTCTGATCAGGCTATAAGAGCAGATAGAGACTGGAAAGAATTATTAGGACAACACTGTATATCAATACATGACCATAGAGACATTCCACAGGTGATCACAAAGATTATCTGTAATACATTTAAAGACAAAACCTTTGGAACACCAAACAGAGAAGGATTAGACAACTTCCAGATGCTTTAAATCACAAATTTGCCTGAATGGCAATCACTTTAAAAATGCTAGACATGAAAAAGGCGCAAATTGTTATAGGATTAGGTTTCGGAGATGAAGGAAAAGGAATTACTACAGATTTTCTTGCTCAGCAAAATCCTGAGTCTGTGGTCATCAGATTCTCAGGAGGACAGCAGGCTGCTCATACAGTAATGATGGATGACAGGAAACATGTTCATTCCAGTTTTGGAAGTGGAGCGCTTCGTGGATTGCCTTCTTATTTTACCGAACATTGTACAATTCATCCCTTATTTTTATTTAATGAAAAGGAGGAATTAAAAATAAAAAATGGAAATACAGAGGTACACATTCATCCTTTGGCCAAGGTAACTACGCCTTTTGATGTCTGGCAAAACAGGACCAATTCAAAAAATCTGGAACATGGAACCTGTGGAAAAGGAGTAGGAGCTACCATGAAAAGAAATGAAAGCCCTTATAAATTATTTGCCATTGATCTTATTGCTCCTAAGGAAATGTTGATAGAAAAGTTGAAAGGAATTGCTTACTACTATGGTTTTATGGAAGAAGAACAGATTAATGAACAGATCATTCCTTTTTTAGAAGCTGTAGAGGAAATAGATTGGAAAATAGATGATTATAGTTATCTGAACTTGTTTGAAAATCTCATTTTTGAGGGAAGCCAAGGCATTTTATTAGATATGGATCATGGTGTTTTTCCGAATGTAACTTATGCTCACACGACCTCAAAGAATGCTTATGAGATCTGTAAGAAACTTGATATTGAGGATATTGAAATGTATTATGTAACCAGAAGCTACGCAACACGCCATGGAAATGGCTGGATGAGCAATGAAAAAGAATTTGTTTTAAAAAACAATGAAGAGGAAACCTGTATCTTTAATGAATATCAAAAAGAGCTGAGGTTCGGTGAACTGGATTATAGCCTGCTGAATTATGCTTTGAAATTGGATGGAGCCTATATCAATGCAACAAAAAAGAACTTAGTGGTTACTTGCCTGGATCAGATTGACGAGGAGTTTAAATTTGAGAAACTGGAAATGAAATTTGACAGCATTTTCGGATCTTATTCTCCTTATTCAAAAGATTTTAAAAGACTGATTTAATACTGAAGATAAAGGTTTTAATTTTATATTTAGGTAAAGTGTGAAGTATACATGATTTTGATTAATAAGTAATGAAAGAATTTGAAATAAGAGCAGATTATACCCGTGATACGATAGTGGTCTATCAGGCTTATAATAAAGCTATTGCAAAAACTGCCGTTGAAAATCAGAAGTTCAGTACTCCTTTTTCATTCAGCAGAATGACATGGATTAAGCCTTCTTTTCTTTGGATGATGGAACGGAGCAATTACGGACAAAAATCCAACCAGGAATGTACTCTTGCCATCCATATTAAAAGGGAAGCATGGGAAAAGGCACTGGAACTGGCGATTTTAACCTCTCCTGAAAAAAGAGTTTATCCCAATCCCAAAACCTGGGAAGAAGCATTTGAAAATGCCAAAGTGTATGTACAATGGGACCCGGAAAGGAGTATCAAAGGAAATAAACTTGAATACCGCTCCATTCAGGTGGGAATCAGCCGTTATCTGATAGAAGAATTTAATGAAGACTGGATCGTAAAAATAGAAGATTATTCCCCTTTAGTAAAAAAGATCTTAGATCTTACAAAGAAGGGAGAATATAATAAGGCAAAAAAACTATTACCGACAGAAAAAATATATCCATTATCCAAAGAAATTGCCCGGAGAATAGGATCAGAAAATTAAAATGAACAAAATGAAAACAACAAGATTGTACAGACCGGTAGGAGAAAAGGAAATGGTTCTTATTATTGAGAACGGATATCAAAAATTTCCTCCAAGACTGGAATGGCAGCCCATTTTTTACCCGGTTCTGGATGAAGATTATGCTTCGGAAATTGCTGAGAAATGGAATACCAGAGATGAGTTCGGAAACTATCTTGGTTTTGTTACCCGTTTTGAAGTGTTGGAAGATGTTGCCAATCAGTATCCGGCACAGAATGTAGGAGCCAGAAATCATAATGAATTGTGGGTTCCTTCAGAAGAGCTGGCAGTATTCAATCAGGCTATCATCGGAAACATAGAGGTCATCAAAGTATTTGCGGGAAAGGATTTTAAAGGATCTGCAAATAACGAAATAGAAGGTCTGGTAAAGACTTTAAAAACAACCACCACGAATCCATAGGATTGTAAAAATATTCGTGCATTCGTGGCCAAAAAAGAATTAAATGAATAGTGCCACGAATGAACGAATAAAAAAGATAATGCAATCATTATGAGGTTTAAAACGACCCATAAACCTAAAAAAAATTAGTGCATTCGTGGCTAAAAAAAAGAATCATGACAAATAAAGGAATGGCAAAAGATACATTGGATATCCTGGCCAGGAAATATTATATAAATACAGAAAACGAAAGAATAGATATGGGAAAAGAGCTGGAAACCAGTAAAAAGGAAACCGTTCTTTTCATCCCGGAACAACTTTCTGAGCTCACAGCTGCTCCAATGCCGGAAACTCATTTTGAAACTCAATTTGAAACCTGGCGTTGTAGTTCACTAAAGGCTATTTTAGACTTAACACAAAAAGAAGATCAGGAAAAAGTAATGTGCCTGAATTTTGCCTCAGCAAAAAATCCGGGTGGCGGATTTATCAATGGAGCCGAAGCGCAGGAAGAAAGCTTAGCAAGAACTTCGGGATTGTATGAAACCCTGTTAATGGCAGAAGATTATTATACATTACATCGCAGTATGACCTCTTGCTTTTACACGGATACGATGATTTACAGCCCTAAAGTTCCTGTTTTCAGAAAAGATAAAGGAGAATTGCTATCGAAACCGGTACTATGTAATTTCATTACTTCTCCAGCAGTGAATGCAGGGGTTGTAAAGCGACAGGAACCCCAAAGAGAAAATGAGATATTGGGAGCAATGGATATTAGGACAGATAAGATGCTTGCACTGGCCTTACACCAGGGAAATGAAACCCTTATTTTAGGGGCCTGGGGTTGTGGCGTATTCAAAAATGATCCGAAAGAAATCGCCGGACTGTTCAAAAAATATCTTCACGGAAAATATAAGAACAAATTTAAAAGAGTGGTTTTTGCAGTGCTTACAAAAAAAGAGGAGATGCTGAAACCATTTGAAGAAATACAATGAAAATTGAAGTTATAAAAGGAGACATCACAAAGATTCATGCAGAGGCTGTTGTCAATGCAGCCAACTCTTCCTTATTGGGAGGAGGAGGTGTAGATGGAGCTATTCATCGAGTAGGAGGACCAAAAATATTGGAAGAATGCATGGCGATCAGAAACAGACAAGGTAAATGCAATACAGGAGAAGCAGTAGTGACAACAGCTGGAAATCTTCCTGCAAAATATGTCATCCATACTGTAGGACCAGTCTGGAATAATGATAAAGAAAAGAGTTTAAAGCTTTTATCAGAATGTTATAAGAACTCTTTACTGTTGGCAGAAAGTTTTGGAGTGAAAACCATAGCTTTTCCCAATATCAGCACAGGAATTTATAAATTTCCAAAAGATCTGGCAGGAGAAATAGCTATTAATGAAGTAAGAAAGTTTCGCTCAAATAGTATAGAGACAGTTATTTTTGTGTGTTTTGATGAAGAAAATGAAGAGATTTATAAAAAGCTTTTAAAGTCTCCTCTTTAGAATCAATTATATTCGTGCATTCGTGGCTAAAAACCACAGTGTACAAAAACAAAAATTTAAAACCAATGAAAAAACTAACCATATTAAGCGGTGCGGGAATCAGTGCTGAAAGCGGAATACAAACCTTCAGAGATGGAGACGGCCTTTGGGAAAATCATAATGTAACCGATGTAGCCAGTCCGGAAGGATGGAGAAAAGATAGAACCTTGGTATTGGAATTTTACAACCAGAGAAGACGTCAGCTTCATGAAGTACAACCTAATGAAGCCCACAAACTAGTAGCAGAACTGGAAAAATACTTTGATGTTCAGATCATCACCCAAAATATTGATGACCTGCATGAAAGAGCCGGTTCCACCAAGACCCTTCACATCCATGGAGAATTGTTCAAATCATGCTCATGCAATAATAAAAGATTGATCTATGAGCAGAAAGACGATATTAAGATAGGAGATAAAGCAGAAGACGGAGCTCAGTTGAGGCCTTTTATCGTTTGGTTTGGGGAAGATGTTCCTTTATATCAGGATGCCAGAGAAATAGTAAAAGATTCAGATATTTTGCTGGTCATCGGAACTTCTTTGCAGGTATATCCGGCTGCGGGCCTGATCCACGATATCAAAGATGATTGTCTTTTAATTGTTATCAATCCTAATGAAACAGGTTTTGGTTATGGGCAAAGAGCGGTAGTGATGAAAGAAACAGCCACACAAGGAATGAAACTGTTGTTTGATAAACTGGTAAAACTTGCCTGATGAAAAATAAAGTAAAAGCTGGAATTATGGGAGTATGCATCGGCGATGCACTTGGTGTTCCGGTAGAATTCAAAGATAGAGATTATTTGAAACGTTTTCCGGTAACTAAAATGCAGGAATTTGGATCACATAATCAACCCAAAGGTACCTGGAGTGATGATAGCTCTCTGACGCTCTGCCTCGCTGAGGTTCTTATAAAAGGCTATGATCTGGAAAAAATTGGACAAAGTTTTGTAAAATGGGTGAAATATGGCCACTGGACTGCCCACGGAAGACTTTTCGATATTGGAGGAACTACAAGGGAAGCCATTACAAGACTAATTAAAGGAGAGAGTGCCAGATTTTCAGGAAATGTTTTTGAAGAAGATAATGGAAACGGATCCTTAATGAGAATTCTTCCTCTGGCTTTTTATTTCAAAGATGAAGAAAATCTTGAAAAGATTTACAAAACGGTAAAGGAAGTTTCCACAATTACTCATGGACATTTCCGATCTGTTTTTGCCTGTTTTATCTATGTGATTTTTGCAATTCAGTTAATAAAAGGAAAAAATAAAACGGAAGCATATACTTATACACAAAATGTGGTTCTGGAATATGCAGAAAAACAATGGTTTAGCTTAAATGAGATTGAGCTTTTTCATAGGATTTTAAAAAATGATATTTCAGGGTATTCCGAAGAAGAAATAAGAGGAAGTGGCTATGTGTTACACAGCCTGGAAGCTTCTTTATGGTGTTTTTTAAACTCAGAAAGCTACTCTGAAGCCGTATTGAAAGCTGTAAACCTGGGTGAAGATACAGACACAACCGGAGCTATTACCGGAGGGTTGGCGGGAATCTATTATGGTTTTGAAAATATACCCCAGGAATGGGTTGGGGAGCTGGTAAGAAAAGATGATATTGAAAAAATATGTGAAAAGTTAAACCATAAATACTCTATAAGCGAATGAAATCTTTCCTAAAAGCTATTCTCAATATGTTTTCCAAATATGATTCCGATAATGATATTCAGAATTTCCCTTTGCAGCAATATATAGGAAGAATAGATATCAATAAAGTGGTAGAATTAGGAGATTGTCGTGTTCATTATTCGCCGGATTATTTATTTCAGACACCGGATGAAGTATTGAATATTTTAAAGGATAAGTCATTACTTTGGATGGATCGTCAAAATAGCCTGCTGGGGTTTACGGATCAAAAGAGAACCTTATTAGTTCCTCTGAATAAGATCAGTAGAATCGAAATTCAAAATGTCCTTAAAGGAAGGGGCCCCGCTGAAGCTTGTTTGTGGGTTTATCTGTATGAAAAATCATTTGTAATGCTTTCAATATCACCGGAGATTTATTATTTTGATCAATATGCAGAGGAAATCAATAAAACAACAGGATTTATAGTGACCTTTTCCCCGGAATTTTATAATGCTTAATTAAAACAAAAACCAATGAACGAAATAGAAACAAAAAGAATAAGTAAATTTTTAAGCCTTATTTTGAGGCATCAACCTGAAACTATCGGCTTAAAGCTGGATGAAAACGGCTGGGCAGATGTAGAAGAGCTGAGAGCAAAATCAGCAAAAAAAAGAGTACATTTTTCTTTTGAAGAATTAGATGAGGTGGTTGAAACCAATAATAAAAAAAGATTTGCTTTTAATGATGATAAAACAAAAATCAGAGCCAGCCAGGGACATTCTATCGACATCAATTTAGCTTTGGAAGCTCTACAACCGCCTGAGTTTTTATATCACGGAACGGCTGAAGCCAATATTTCCTCCATTTTAGAAAAAGGAATTGAAAAAAGAACCCGCCATCATGTACACTTAAGCGCTGATAAAGAGACCGCTACGAAAGTGGGAATGAGACACGGTAAACCTATAATCCTGACGATCAGAACCGGAAAAATGCATGAGGATGGCTTATTCTTTTTCCAATCTGCTAACGGAGTGTGGCTCACAGAGTTTATAGATCCGAAATACATTTCAAAATAATAAAAATAGCAGTGTTGAACTGGAAGAGCCATTATTTAAAGATAATGGCTTATCTTTTCACCAACTAAAGCATGAAATGAACAGAACATTAGTAATAGGAGACATTCACGGCGGATTTAGAGCATTAGAACAGGTACTTGAAAGGGCTGAAGTAGCCCCAAATGACAAGCTGATCTTCCTTGGAGATTATGTAGACGGTTGGAGTGAATCTTTCCAGGTTATTCAAACTTTAATAGAACTTTCCGAAAAGAACAACTGTATTTTTATCAAAGGAAATCATGACGTATGGTGTGAAGATTGGTTAGCCCGTGGAGAAGGGCCTGGTGTATGGCTTTCCAATGGCGGGAAAAGTACGGTAGACAGTTATGAGAATTATTCTCAGGAAGATCAAGAGTTACATCTTGAGTTTTTCCAGCGTATGAAAAGTTATCACGTTGATGACCAGAACCGTCTGTTTATTCATGCCGGATACTCGTCCATGCACGGACCTGAAAAAGAAGTGTATTCCAGCAATTACCGCTGGGACAGAACCCTTTGGGAAACAGCTGTAGCCATGGATAAGAAACTGGAAAAGCACTCCATGTTATATCCCAAAAGGCTGCTTCTTTACAAGGAAATATTTATCGGACATACTCCAACGCTGTATATTGGAAGTAAAACTCCAACCAATAAAGCCAATATCTGGAATATGGATACCGGAGCTGCATTTACAGGTGCATTATCTATCATGGATATTGATACCAATGAATTCTGGCAAAGTGATCCGCTTCCCTCATTATATCCTAATGAAAAAGGAAGGAATGGCGATATGTTAAATAGATGATAAATAAGGAATTAAACTTTTCAAGGATCATAAATTGATGTGTTCTTCCTTTTGTTCGTAGGCACTAATCTTGTTGGATTGCGCCTACTTTCAAACTTAGTAATTTCCTCTCTTCTTTTAGTATTTTATATCCCTGAAACCTTCTATATTTGTAAAAACGATCCGCTATGAAGAAAAATATCTACGAACAATTATCTGATGAAGAGCTGCTTAAAAAAAGAAATACATTCAAAGGAGTTTCTATTGGCTTTGGAATTGTTTTTATACTAGGCATTATAGCATTTATTACAATTCTGGCCATAAAAGGGGCGAAAGGCTTTCCCTTTGCAGCATTTACTCCATTCATTGTAATGCCTGTAACGATGGCTCCTTTGCTTATCAATCTAAACTTAGTGAATAAAGAGATCAAATCAAGAAATCTCTAATCCCCTTATCATTGGACAGGAAGCAGAAAAATACTATATTGATGTATATTTTGCTTTTTTGACAGGATCATATTGATTAATTTTAAATCCTGAAAATTATGTCAATAATGAAACTGAAATATCTCCTGCTTACCTTAAGTTCTTCTCTTCTTTTTGCTCAGAAATCATTCCAGACCCCTTTTGAAAAAGGAAACGGTAATCAAACTGTTACCTATGATGAAATGAATGCCTATTATCAGGATCTGGCCAAAAATTTTAATACCATTCAGTATCTTAAAAAAGGAGAAGATGACAACGGAAAGCCTATTTATGTTGTTATATACAATCCTTTTCCTGAAAAAGATCCCGAAAAACTGAGAAAAGATAAAGCCATTCTCTTTGTCAATAACGGAATTCACCCGGGTGAACCGGACGGAATTGATGCTACCATGATGCTGATGAGAGATTTAGCCACGAAAAAGATTAAAACTCCACAAAACTTTATCATTGCTGCTATTTCAGCCTATAATGTCAGTGGGATGCTGAACAGGGGATCACATTCCAGAGCTAATCAGAATGGTCCGGAGCAATATGGATTCAGAGGAAATGCAAGGAACTATGATCTTAACAGAGACTTCATTAAAGCAGATTCTAAAAATGCCAAAAGCTTTCAGGAAATCTATCAATGGCTGAAACCCGATGTTTTTATTGATAACCACGTTAGTAATGGAGCAGATTACCAATATACTTTTACCTATATCTCAACCTTTAAAGAACGGTTAGGAAATACATTAGGAACCTATTTTTATAACGATTATCAGGCTAAAAACCTTGATGATATGAAGAAGCTGGGTTATGAGAGTACACCTTATGTTAATATTCATGGCGACGTTCCGGAAGTAGGCTTTGCATCATTCGAAGATTCACCCAGATATTCTACAGGGTATACTACTTTGTTCAATTCTTTAGGAACCGTTCCCGAAACTCACATGCTGAAGCCTTATGATAAAAGGGTAGATGCTACCTACAAATATATGTTGGTCAATGTACAGAATCTTGATAAAGACTACCAGAAGATAAAACAGCTTCGTATAGAGAACCTTAAGCAATACCAGGCCGGTAAACAGTACGGAATTCGTTGGAAAATAGACTCTACCCAATATACAACTATGGATTTTAAAGGGTATGAAGGAAAGTATAAACCAAGCGAAATCTCAGGAAAACCAAGGCTGTATTATGATAGAAACAAACCCTTTACTAAGAATATAAAACTTTTTACCACAGCTGTACCTACTGGATATATCACGATTCCTAAATACTATGTTATTCCACAATCGCAGTACAGGATCATTGAGGAATTTAAGAGAAACGGTATCCAGATGAAGCCAATCCTGAAGGACAGTACCATTGCCGTGGAGTCCTATAAGATCAAAGATTTTAAAACGGTAAAAAACTCTTACGAAGGACACTATCTGCATTATGAAACCACAGTAGAGACCTCCAAAAAAGATCAGAAATTTGCGGCAGGTGATTATATTGTTTCTACCCATCAGTCTGGAGTTAAATACATTATAGAAACCCTTGAACCTGAAGCATTGGATTCTTTTTTTAACTGGAATTTCTTTGATGGCATCTTGGCTCAGAAAGAATATTATTCAGCCTATATTTTTGAAGACACAGCTGCTGAGTTACTCAAAAAAGATCAAAAGCTTAGGGAAGCATTTGAAATGGCAAAGAAATCAGATAAAAGACTGGCAGAAGATGGAGAAGCTCAACTGGATTGGGTGTACAGACATTCGCCTTATTTTGAAGAAAAAACTTTCAAACAGTATCCGGTGTTTAGGGTTCTGTAAATAATTGAAAATAAATAAATAAGATCAAAAAAGACGTTTCATTGAAACGTCTTTTTTGATTTATTTTGGTAAGCCTCTTTTTAAAGCGATCTCTGCTCTCTTAATGGCCATCTTTTCCTTCCAGTCCATGTACTTGTTCTTGAAGTTAGACTTCATAATGTCATCAAACTTTCGTTGTACGGTAAGGTTCCATAAAGAATGTGCCTTTACTGCCCATGATTTATCCCAAGCCCTTAACGAGATAGAGAAAGAACCATCAAGATATTTCATCCAGTGCCACCATCCTGTAGGCATGAATAGGGTATCACCATGCTCAAGGAAACATTCAATACCTTCTACACCGTCCAATGCCGGGAACTTTGTGAAATCAGGATTTTCAATATCATAATCCTCGAGAGCATAGGTTGCATAAGGAATCTGGTACAGCCTTTCTCTCCATTTATAATCAAAAAGAAGAATATGCTTTCTTCCGTTAAAATGAGTATGGAAAATGTGCGCCATATCTATATCAAAATGCAAAAAGGTAACGGAGCCTTTCCCACCGAAGAACATATTTGGGTATTTATCAAGAAACCCTCCCATAAGCTCTTTGGGTGAAATATAATCTTCTAAAAGTTTTGGAGCATATTTTATTGGGTCAAAAAGGAAAATTCTAAGATCAGTAGGCTCTCTCTGAATAAGATCTATATAATCTCCGAATTTCATTTTGGCCGCCGAAGAATTGATGGGAGCAGAAGGATCTGCCTTTGAGCTGTCATATAAAGGGACCTCCACATCTCCTACAACCTCCTTCATATATTCCATCGTCCATTTTTGATAAGCAGGCCACTTTTTTGCCATATTTTTGATGACAACGGGCCTTCTTGGCTTTAGATATTTTTCGTAGAATTCCTCTTTAGAAATATCATCGACAACATCTATAGGCTTTAAAATAATTCCCATTTTGTAAATTTTATGTTACAAAATTATTAAATAAATATTTATGAACCCGTGTTTAATTTTTTTTAATATATGATTCAATTCAAATTTTCTTATTTAGTCTAAATAAAAAATATAAATATTTACAATTGTTTATCCGATGTTTAATTTTATTACCAATATGAACAAAAAATACCTTGTAATAGAATTTCAGGGTAAAAACATAAAAATAGATGAATAAAAATCCATTTTGAGGGTATAACTATTCTTTTTATTTACAAACTTTTTTTAAAAGGAGAATAAATTTAAGAATTAAAAGAGACTTAAACGATATCAATTCAAAATTTAGGGAAATATTTTTAAATTTTATTTTTAAAGAAGACTACTTATGAATATTTTATATTCAAAGGAAATGGCCAAATTTTTAATATTTAATATAAAGGTGGTTGTTTTAACATTTTTATATTTAAATGTTATTCATTCGTTAGTGATTTTTAATACTTTTCATTTATATAAATTTTCATTACAGTAAGATAAAGCATTGAAAACTATAATTGACCGGATTGACTTATTTCTTTTGCTGAAAAAACAAATAATAACTATTTTTATAGTGATACAATTTAACTTTTCAGTTAAAAATATATCTTTAAAGAAAGTGTAACGAAAAACTACAATGATTAACTAATTACTCAAATAGTGGATATGAAAAAAAATATTTCCTTATTTCTGATGCTTTTTATAACGGTATTCACCTTTGCTCAGAAAACAATTTCCGGAAAAATTACGGATGATGATGGGGTAGGTATACCGAGTGCAAGTGTAACCATTGAAGAACCGGGTAAAGATGCCATTTTGGCTTATGGAATAACGAATTCCAAAGGGGAGTACAAGGTTACTTTCACTTCTCCGGAATCCAATGTGGATCTCAAGGTAAAAGCCTTCAACCTGAAATCGCTTACAAAGCAAATCAGCAACAGTGATCAGACCTTGAATTTTAAAATGCAGTCTGAAGCTACAGAAATTAAAGAAGTACAACTGAAAACAAAAATGATCACTGCGAGAGGAGATACCATTTCCTATGATCTTAAAGCATTCAACAGTAAAAATGACAGAACCCTGGCCGATGTCATGAAAAAGATTCCCGGGATTGAAGTCAATACAGACGGAACCATCTTGTATCAGGGGAATGCAATCAATAAATTCTATGTTAACGGTAAAGACCTTATGGAAGGCGGTTATGGGACGATCAATAATTCGCTTCCCAAAGATGCTGTACAAAAAGTGGAAGTCCTTGAAAATCACCAGCCGGTAAAAATCCTTCAGGATAAAGTACCTTCAGACCAGGCGGCGATCAATATTAAACTTAAAAACTCAGTAACTATGACCGGCCGTGGCGAAGTGGGGACCGGTTTTGGTGAACCATGGCTATGGAATGTGAAGCTTACTCCTATGTTTTTCGGACAGAAAAGCCAGTGGGTAGTCAACTATAAAACCAACAATATGGGTGAGCAGGTGGAAAATGAAGGAAATATTCTGGCATTCGGAAGTGGATGGGAAGGGAAGAGATCCAATATTTCCCAGAATAACTGGCTGAGTGTAGAAAATGCAGATGCACCCAATCTTCCTGTGAAAAGATATTTGCTGAATAGTGTACATTACCTCTCTGCCAATTACCTTACCAATATTGATAAGAAAAAAGAATGGGAACTTAAAGCCAATGCCAATTATACTAATAATGCGGTGGAAAGAGAGTCAAATGCTATAACTACAGATATCCAGCAGGGAATAAAGTACAATACCAGGTTTCTGAATAATTTTTATACAGATAAACTTAAAGGAGAATTAATTTTCACAAAGAATGCTAAAAAGGGATTCTTTAAAAATACAACAACTTTCTCCCAGTTTTGGAATGCAGATAGAGCCTTTGCAGAGAGAAATGATAAATTTGGATATAGATACGGAAATGAAGCATTGCAGTCTCCAACTTCGTCATTTCAGAACTCCTTAAGTACCATCATTCCATGGAAAGAGAAAATGGTCAATTTTAAATCCTATATAAGTTATCAGAATGATAAACAGGTATTGGAGATTTCTCCTGCCAATTATTTACTAATTCCTTATAAAGAGAAAGATGATGATGAAATTAAAAATATGAAGTTTGCACCTGGAAGCATTGCTTTACAGAGTTTTAGAATTAAAAGTTTAGATACATCACACTCTGCAAATATCAGTTTTACCACAAAAGGATGGACGTTTACACCACAAGTTGGAATTGATTTTTCTACAGATAAGTTAACTACTAATTTTGATGCAATTACAGAGGATAACAAACCTGATTTCAGTACCCTGGCTTATGAAAATGATTTAAAGTTCACTAGAGTTAACCCATCTGCTTCAGTAGGTATAAACTATAAATCAGAATCATGGAGCTTATTTTCCAGCTTTCCGGTTAACTTTAATAATATAAAAGCAGAAGACCAGTTCAGAAATGTTTCAAAGTCTTTAAATAAAGTGACCTTTACCCCTAATATTTTTGCTCAATACTCTTTTGCATCATTCTTTAAAGCAAGTATGAGCGGAGGAATCAGTAATAATTTCGGGGATATACAAACTGCTTATGCAGGATATATTCTTACAAGCCCTGGGGGGTTCAGTATAATGAGTCCTGAAAATCCAATACCTCAGACTACTACAAAAAATGGAGGAGTAAGGTTGGAATATAGAAATCCACTTAATAATCTTTTCTTTAATGTTGGGTATAGGCTAAGTGATGCTAAAAATAACTTATTGGCTTCAAGTGTCGTTAATGCATCAGGGATCAGTATGACTGAATATATAGAGCGTGAAAATAAAAGAACAAGCAATAGCTATTATGCAGAAATAGGAAAATATTTTCCAAAATTTAAAACCAATGCATCATTTAGCTTTAATAATAGTCTATCAAAATCACAATTGATAAGGAATACAGATTTGATTGATAATAAGACTGATGCCAATACATTAGGCTTTAAGTTGAACAATACATATTTCTCATGGATGAGTATAGATTTTAATGCTACTAAAACATGGAGCAAACAATCTAATGCCTATCTGACAGGAAACTTAGGAAAAATAGAAGGATATACCCATAATTTAAATGTATTCTTCTATCCTTTGGAAGGTCATACGCTTGGATTCTATTGGGATCAGATTAATTCAAAATTGGGCGATACAAAATTTAACAATGGATTTTTTGATGTATCCTATCAATTCAGCTGGACTAAGAAAAAAGTTGATTTTGAACTGAAATGGATGAATATTGCTGATAGAAAAGTATTTGAAAAGGTAACAGTAGAAGATGCTACAATTAAACAAACCACAATGCAGCTCCGTCCTAGTCAGGTCATGTTTACGGTAAAATTCAATTTTAAATAAAATAAAAACCAATCCGAAAGGATTGGTTTTTTGTTGAGATATAGTATAGATTTAAAAAGCCTGATGATCGGCAGAAGGACCGTAGCTTCCCGGTAAAGGAATATCATTGATCCTGTAATAAACACCCAATTGTGCTCTGTGATGAGTAATTTGGTTTAAAGCATGGCGAATGGATTCGTATTTAGACCATTTTGCCAGTTCTTCTCCATTGTTTTTCAGCGCCCAACTTGCTGTAAGATCATTCTCATTGGCATTTTCCAGGGCTTCTTTTCCTGATTTGAAATTCTGATCAAGTGTTTGAAGAAGATCTTCTCTCGTAGAAAGTTGCTTAGGCTGATAGGCCCCACTGGCAAAATCAAGCTCAGATGTAGTAAGCATGGTGTTCGGCCATTCAAAAATTTCAGCAATGTGAGTAGCGAGAGGCAGCATTTTCATACTTTTTTCATGAGGGGAAAAGTCATTTTTTTCGTCAGGATAAGCTTCAAAGAATTTTCTGGTGGTTTGGTATTCGGCTTCCAGCTCATTTTTAAATTGTGATAAAGTATCCATAATATTTTGTTTTTGAGAGGATTAAAGTTAAAAATTTTAAGCCTTAAAATGTTTTAAGAGAATCATAATTTTTACATACAAAGAGTTATTGTTTGACCAATATTAAATTCTACCCCTCCATCTTCCTGCTTCCATCTAAAAAAATTGAAAAAAAACTGTAACAAATTCACCAAAGTGATCACTAATTAATAAAACTTGAGAAATGAAAAAGCTATTTTCAGTATTTCTTATCACGCTTTTTGCCTTTGCTAATGCTCAGGAAGCTAAAGAAACGGCTAACCGATTCTTTTATGAACTTACATTTAAGCCAAGAAAAGACTCTGTAAAGCTAGATAAGCTGATAACGATTTTGGATATTACTCCTAAAAAATCTATTTATCAGGATTATACCATTCCTTCTCAGGATTCTATTATCAAGCTCGCTGTTGAGGAAATGGAGAAAGCCAAAACATGGAAAGATATTTCTAAACTCATCAGGATGCCTAAGTTTGCCTATAAGATTGTGAAAACTTATCCGGAAATGAAAGAGCAGTATGTTGATAGAGTAAGCATGAATTTATTTGGATATGATGACCCTGTTAAGTTTACCTGGAATATTCTTCCGGATAAGCAGAAAATAGGAGAATACAATACTCAAAAAGCGACTACAGAATATGGAGGCAGAAAATGGACTGCATGGTTTAGTTCAGATATTCCTTTTCAGGATGGCCCCTATAAGTTCTACGGTCTTCCAGGGTTAATCGTTAAGATTGAAGATGACGAGAAAAACTATTCCTGGATGTTAAGCGGGAATAAGAAGATTGAAAATTATGATGAGTTATCCTATTCAGATAAGATCAATGCGAAATATGGTGTTTCCAACACAGTAACACCTACAACAAAAGAAAAATTTGACAAGGCCTATGCTAGTTTTAAGCAGGATCCAATGGCTGAAATCAGACAAAGAGTGACTCCGGAAATGATGAATATGAAAATGCCGGGATCTGATGTAACCATCGGTGATGCACTTAAAAGACAAGAAAAAATGACAAAGGATTACTTTAACTCAAATGATAATCCGATTGAAAAAGATCAGGCTTCTTCTGATAAAAAGAAAAAATAAGCATTCATATCAACTAAATTATATTCCGAATCAACCCAGGTGCAGTAATGTATTTGGGTTGATTTTTTTATAGGCTAAACGTTATTTAGATTAAATTTAAATAGCGTATATTTGCACTACAAAAAAATAGGGCTTTGAAAGAGAAAGATTTACATAAATTAAGTGGATTTCCTAAAAACAAAATGGGAAAGATATTGGGATATGATAATGACCATCTGAAAATGCCCAATAAAATCATTGAAATGGGACTTCTACCGGAGACCGTTTTCAGGATTTTGTACCAGGCTCCATTCAATGGACCGATGTATGTGGAGTTTGGAGCAGAGAAAAGCCGGATTGCTCTTCGTGAGGAAGAAGGAGATTATATCATTGTTGAAGAATTGAATTAATGCAGGCAAACAAGAAAAAACAGATACTTTTAGTTGGGAATCCTAATGTAGGAAAGTCAACGGTTTTTAATGCACTTTGTAACAAAAAGCAGAAAACCGGAAACTATGCGGGTGTTACCGTTGCAAGCCATTCGGGAAACTATACGCATAAAAACGAAGACGTTGAAGTCATTGACCTTCCAGGTTCTTACAGCGTTTATCCAAGTTCAGAAGATGAGGCTATTTTCTCAAAATACCTTCGTGATGAGCAGAAAAACTACGCAGGAGTTGTTTATATTCTTGAAGCCCTAAGTTTAAAAAGAGGTCTGCTTCTATTCCAGCAAATTCAGGATCTTGGGATCCCGATGATTCTGATCGTTAATCAGATTGATCAGGCAGAGAGAAGAGGCATCACCATAGATATTCAGAAATTTTCTGAAGCATTAGGAATTAAGATCATTCAAACCAATGCCAAGGAGCAGATTGGGATTGATGAAGTGAGAGAAGCCGTTTATAATAACGAGTTTGTAAAAACAGAAAATGCCTCATTTGAAATACCTGGTGAACACAAAGAGTTCATCCAGAAATTGGTATCTGGTAAAGGCTTTGATAATGAATATAAAGCTTGGATGAGCCTTTCATTGGGAACAGATCTTGATAAACTAGAATCTGTAATGGATCAGATTAATGATTCTCAGTCTAAAAGTTTGGTTCCGAAAAGATTACAGGTTCAGGAGACCGTTAGGAGATATCAGAACGTAGATAAAATATTAGAGAACGTAATTTCAAAGCAACCGCAGTTCAAAGAATTGCTAACAGAAAAACTGGATAAAGTTTTAGTTCATAAATTCTGGGGATATGTGGTTTTCTTATTAATCTTATTGGTCATCTTCCAAAGTGTTTTCTTTCTGGCAGAATATCCAATGAACTGGATCGAAGAATTTTTCTCATGGCTGTCAGCCTTTACGAATGAACATCTTCCGGAAGGACCTATTAATTCACTAATCTCCAATGGAATTGTTCCGGGAATCGGAGGAATTGTAGTGTTTGCTCCACAGATTGGTATTTTACTGTACTTCCTTTATTTATTAGAGGATTCAGGATATATGGCAAGAGTTGTCTTCCTGATGGATAGGCTTTTGCGTCCTTTTGGATTGAACGGGAAAAGTATCGTTCCCCTTGTTTCAGGAACAGCCTGTGCGATTCCGGCAGTCATTTCAACAAGAAACATTGAGAACGTTAAAGAAAGATTGCTCACCATATTGGTAACACCGTTTATGACGTGCTCGGCAAGACTTCCGGTATATAGTATCATTATAGGACTGATCATTTCAGAAGGATCATTTTTAGGAATAAAGTATAAAGCTTTGGTTCTAATGGGAATGTATCTGTTAGGATTCTTGGTCGCATTATTCTCTGCAGCAATTCTTAAGAGATTTATTAAAGATAAAGGAAAAACCTATTTGGTAATGGATCTTCCTGCCTATAAAAAACCGCTTTTTGGATATGATCTTAAAATGGTTTTAGGTAAAGTATGGGATTTCATCACCGGAGCCGGAAAAATAATCTTCATTGTAAGTATTATTATCTGGGTGTTAAGCTATTTTGGACCTAAACAACAACCCAATGAGATGGTTGCTTCAAACGTTCATTTAGACCATTCTTATCTGGCCAAAATGGGTAAAAGTATAGAACCGTTAATCGCTCCTTTGGGATACGACTGGAAAATGGGAGTAGGGATACTAACCAGTTTTGTAGCAAGAGAAGTCTTCGTAGGGACTATGTCAACGTTGTATAGCCTTGAAGATGATGCTCCGGAAGTAAAAGTTATTGATAAAATGAGAAGAGATGTAAAGCCTAATGGAGAAAAAGTCTTCAGCTTTGCGACCGGAATTTCCGTTCTTCTGTTCTACGCGTTTGCAATGCAGTGTGTGTCTACACTTGCAGTAGTCTATAGAGAAACCAAAAGCTGGAAATGGACAGGCTTTCAGGTAGCTATGATGACAGGTTTGGCATATTTTGTGTCGATGATAGTATATCAAATTTTAAAGTAATGGATTCTTCATTAATTTTTCAATACATACTGATTGCATTAATAGTAGCATTTGCCTGCTATTCTTTATTCAAGGTACTTAAAAAGAATTTTGCGCCCAATAAGTTCAGTTCCAAAAGATCAGGCTGCGATAAAGATTGTGGCTGTTCTTAACACAGATTTCAAGGGATAAATTAAAAAAAATGTAGTATTTTCATTTTTTTAATTTAAAATATCCAGATTGATTCTTACAAGAGACGTATTTGTTGTAGTATTTCTACTGTTGGCCACTCAGGTCAATGCACAAAGGGATACCACAGATATCAAATCTTACGCAGATCAGGTTATGGTCCGTGCCAATCTTGATACTAATATTGAAAGCTATATTTTTACAGAAGGAGAAGAGGGAAAAGAAAAAAAACAGATCTTCTCTATCAATAACAAAACAAAGGTTTCTTTTTCTATAGACTATAGGATTATAAGTGCAACGATATCCTTTGCACCCCGTTTTTTCACAGGGAATAATGACAACGACCTGAAAGGGAACAGCTCTTATACGGACTTTAGTGTCAGATTTTTCCCCAACAGACTCATCCAGAATCTTTATTACAAAAATGTAAAAGGCTTTTATATTGAAAATATGAAAGAGATCTTTCCAGATTGGAAGGAAGGAGATTCTTATATGCAATTCCCGGATTTAAGAGTACAAAGCTTTGGAGGCTCTACCGCCTATATTCTGAATAAAAACTTTTCCGCAAGAAGCATCTATACACAAGGTGAATGGCAAAGGAAAAGCAGTGGCAGTTGGGTTCCGTTTCTGGATTATGACCTTACCATTTTAAGAAATAAAATAGAAGATCAAAAAGCCAAAGAAACACAGTATAAATTAGGAGCCAATATGGGGTATTTCTATAACTGGGTACTCGGGAAAAATGTAAATATCGCACCTTATCTTGCCTTAGGACTCGGAGGAAAATTTTCTACCTATCGCGATGTTTTTGGGGATGGCTCAATAAAGAATGTCCAATATCTGACTTTAAGAATGGAAGGAGGTCTTCACATAGGATACAATACAGACCGGTTTTTATTCGGCGGAAAGATGAATTTCAGTGCATATGCTTATAACCAAACAAGGAATCAAACCGTAGAGAACAACAGTCTGTACGGTTTACTGTACATAGGCTATCGCTTTGCTCCTCCGAGAGTTGTGAAAGATACATATGATAAAGTTCAAAAAAAGATCCCTGTCTTATAAGGTCAATGTCTTTTTAAGTATCTTTGTTTCTCATAAATTATTACACTAATCAATAAGAAATAAAACAGAATGTCGTTAATAAAATCTATTTCGGGAATTCGCGGAACTATAGGAGGGAAAGTAAATGATAACTTAACACCTCTTGATGTAGTAAAATTCGCTTCCGCATTCGGAACATGGCTTCAGAATAATAAAAATAAAAAAGATTTAACCCTTATTATCGGAAGAGATGCCAGAATCTCAGGACAGATGGTTTCTTCCCTGGTTACTGCAACATTACAGGGATTAGGAATCAACGTGGTTGATCTGGGCCTTTCTACAACGCCTACCGTTGAAGTAATGGTTCCTGAGCTAAATGCAGATGGAGGAATTATCCTTACCGCATCTCACAACCCAAAACAATGGAACGCTCTTAAATTGTTAAACGAAAAAGGAGAATTCATCAGTGGTGAAAATGGAGCAGAGGTTCTTGCTTTAGCAGAAAGTGAAGAATTCAATTATGCAGAAGTAGACGATTTGGGTAAATACGAAACAAGAGATGATGCTTTTGACATTCATATTAAGCAGATCCTTGATTTGCCAATGGTAGACGTTGAAGCAATCAAAGCTAAAAACTTTAAAGTAGTATTAGATGCTGTAAACTCTACAGGGGGAATCGCCATTCCAATGTTATTAGACAAATTAGGTTGTGAAACCATTAAACTATATTGCGAACCAACAGGCCATTTTCCACACAATCCTGAACCGTTAAAAGAACATTTAGGGGACATCTGTGAACTGGTTAAAAAAGAAAATGCAGATCTTGGAGTAGTAGTAGATCCGGATGTAGACAGATTAGCTTTAATTGATGAAAAAGGAGAAATGTTCGGTGAAGAATACACCTTGGTAGCCGTTGCAGATTATCTTTTAAAACATAAAAACGGAGCAGCAATTTCCAACCTTTCTTCAAGCCGTGCTTTGAGAGACGTTGCGCATACTCACAATTCAGAATATTTCGCAAGTGCTGTAGGAGAGGTAAATGTAGTCACTTTAATGAAAGAAAAAAATGCAGTAATTGGTGGAGAAGGAAATGGAGGAATTATCTATCCTGAACTTCACTACGGAAGAGATTCTTTAGTAGGTGTAGCCTTATTCCTGACTCATTTGGCAAAAGAAAATAAAACCGTTTCCGAACTAAGAGCTGGATATCCAAGCTATTTCATGGGGAAAAAGAAAATTGAACTGACCCCGGAAATTGATGTAGATGCTATCCTAAGTAAAATGGAGAAAGAATATGAGAACGAAGAAGTTTCTACCGTTGATGGCGTTAAAATAGACTTTGAAAACAATTGGGTACACCTTAGAAAATCCAATACAGAGCCAATCATCAGAATTTATACTGAAGCTAAATCTCAGGAAGAAGCTGATAAATTGGGAGATGATATCATCGCTAAGATTAAAAGTTTAATTTAAATAAACATAAGAACGGACTTGCTCCGTTCTTTTTTTATCCCCGAATGTTTGAACATATCAAAAACAAATTTCCCTTTCCGAAAGAAAAATGGAGAAAATTTTTAGGCAACTTCGAGCGGATGGAAGTTCCTGCTAAAACCGTACTTTTAAATGAAGGAGATGTTTCAAATAATGCCTTCTATCTGGAAAAAGGAATTGTAAGAGCTTGGTATAATAACGACGGTAAAGATGTTACCTTTCAGTTTTTCCTGGAAAATACCATGTTCTCTTCCCTGGAAAGTTTTAAAAAAGGTCTTCCGAGCATGGTCTCCTTTGAAACAGTGGAACCCTGTATTTTGTATAAAATTAAAAAACCTGATGTAGAAGCATTTCTTGAAGAAGCTTACGAAACTCCTGAACTTAGAAACCTATTGATGGATGCCCTTTTTGAGAGAATCTTCGATTATATGAAACATTTCTTTTCATTTATAAAAGACACTCCACAGCAACGGTATATTCACCTTGCTCAGCAAAAGCCGGAGATCATCAAAAGAGTCCCCCAGCATTATATTGCTTCTTATTTAGGGATTACCACGGTGCATCTCAGTAGGATAAAGAGTAAAATATTGAAAGAGAAGAGTTCTTAGGCAGGAAGACGGGTTTTGGAGCAGGAGGTTTTTCGCAGGCCATGTAGAAATGAAGGCTATGCTTACCTTGTTTGCTGAGTTGCCCTAACATTCAAAAAATAAAAAAACATAGTAAAAACACTTGCGAACCCAGCCTTCTGCTTTCATTTTCATATGTTTCCTCAACTGATAACAAATGTTATCGCTTCCTCATTTTCCCCTTCATAATTTTGTATAAAAATGTAAAACAATGAAAGCAGCAATAGTATTTGAAAAAGGAAGTATCCCTCAATATGCAGATTTTCCTGAGCCGGAAATAACAAATGAAAACGAAGTATTAGTAACGGTAAAGGCAGCATCCATTAAAAACCTTGATAAAGCAAGAGCTAGTGGGAAACATTATTCTACGGAAAGCGAAGTCCATAAACCAACAATTGTAGGTTCAGACGGAGTGGGGTACCTTGAAAACGGTTCAAAAGTCTATTTTTTCAGTAAAAAGGGAACCGTTGCAGAAAAAGCAGTTGCTAATCCCAACATGATGGTGGCTATTCCTGAAGGATTAGACTTTTCCATAGCAGCAGCACTTCCCAATGCGGTAATGGGATCAGCAATGGCATTAAAGTTCAAAGCCGGTATACAGCCTGGAAATGTTGTGCTGGTGAATGGAGCAACAGGAATTACAGGCAGAATAGCCGTTCAGATTGCAAAGGTGTATGGCGCAAAAAAAATTATTGTTACCGGACGAAACGAAGAATCTCTACAGGCACTTCGTGAACTGGGAGCAGATGAGGTTGTTTCCTTACAGTTAAGTGACGAAGATTTTAAAACGAGAATAAAAGAAATTCATAATGAAAGTCCTATCGATATTGTTATCGATTATATCTGGGGACATTCTGTAGAAATGATTTTATCAGCGTTTAAAGGAGATGGAACATTTTCTCATACAACGAAACTGGTTACTATTGGTGGAATGAGCGGTGATACGATTCAATTGTCCTCACAGATTCTCAGAGCAACAGATATCCGGATTTCTGGATCAGGATTGGGAAGTTGGACAAAAGAAGAATCAGCACTTTTATTTTCAGAAATTATTCCCGAAATGTTTAAAGCAGCTGTGGAAGGAAAAATTAAAATAGAAACTGAAGAGGTTGATATAAAAAATATCGAAACGGTATGGAATGCTGAGATACAAACCGGAAAAAGGCTTGTAGTAAGAATTTAACCCCAATTTCCATTTTTTTATCCACAATCCTTTTATTGGTTTTCTTTTTTTACTATTTTTATAATAGAAATTTATGAAATGGAAAATTCAAAAAAAAGTTGCAACTTTGCATAAATATTTGAATATCAGTTTCAGATATATTATTAATTAATAAAGTTTGCCGAGGTCTGTAAGTAAATTCAGGCATTGGGCCGACAAAGAGGACACTATTGGAAGAGTATTTTGGAAATGAACTTGTAAAAAAGTTCGAAGAAATGATGGAAAACAATGACGAATTCTACTTCGATACCGAGGAGTTGGAAGATATCATTGTTTATTATTTGGAGCTTGGTGATTTTAATTACGCCGATATGGCCGTTAATTATGGACTGAAGCTTCATCCCAATTCATTAGATATCAAGATCAAAAAACTTGAAATTCTTCTGGAGTGGGAAGAATATAATACGGCGAAAGAACTTATTGATGAGTTAAAAGGTTCTTCTATGGAGAATACAGACTTTTTGGTTTGTTACGCCAAGTATTATTCGAACCTGGGTAACCCTAGAAGATCCATTGAAATCTGTAAAAAAGCCCTTACGCTGGAGGAAGAAGAAAATTTCCTTCACAACTTTATTGCGGATGAATATGTAAATCTGGGTGATCCTTTTAACGCTCTTAAGCATTATAGAAAAGCACTCAAAGAAGATCCTTCTGATGAATATTCAATGGAAAATGCGATGGTGTGCTTTAGCGATTTGAATAAGAGTGAGGAGGCTATTGCCTTTCTTAATGAATATTTAGATGAATTCCCTTATTCCGAAACTGCATGGTTTGAATATGGACAATTCTACTTCAATAGAAAGAATTTTGATGAAGCCATAAAAGGATATGATTATCTATTGGCCATTAATTCAAATTCTGTAGGAGTATATGCCAATAAAGCAGCTTGCTATGAAGCTTTAGGACAATACCAGAAAGCAATTGAAACCTATGAGGAAATGCTTGAGCTGGAATATACCAAAGCATTTACTTTCTATAAAATCGGACTGTGTAATAAAGCATTAAAGCAACCTATTTTAGCTTTAAACTCATTTCAGAAATCATTGAGAGAAGACCCTCAGTTTTATCTGGCGATGATGGAGCAGTCTTATTTATATGAAGAAATGGGCGGCATGTCTGAAGCACTTTATTTTGCTAAAGAGGCTACCCAGTTGAACGAGAATAATCTGGATTATCAAAAAAGACTTGCATTCCTGTTCATAGATTCAGGGAAATTTGAAGAAAGTCTTGCCTGTCTTAAAAAGCTTGTAGATGCTGAACCATCAAGGTTTTACAACTGGTATGCATACTCAGAAGTTCTGATGCTTGTAGGAGAATATGAAGAAGCGGTTACTGTTTTAAATGCAGCAGTTAAGCATCACCACAGAGCTGAGCTGTTTTATCAGTTAAGCAATTGTTTTTTCAACCTTAGAGATCAGGATAAAGGAATAGAATCACTTCAGAAAGCTTTAGAACTGGATCCGTCTTTGGTAAAGGATATGCAAAAGAAATATCCATTCATCAAGGAAGAGGTAAAAAAGGTGAAGGTAAGTAAAGTGAAGAAAAAGAACTAAACGTACTCCAAATAACGAAAAAGTCTGCAGAAATGCAGGCTTTTTTTATTGATTAAGGGGATTTGAAGCTGGGAACTGGAGATGGAAAGTTATGAAGGTCATAAAGAATCACCGTTCTCTCTGTTTTACCATTTTTAAAATCTATAGTGACAATTAACAATTATATCACTAACAGTAACTTCCAGCTTCCAGTGTTTGTAGTACATCTATTTTTTCGGATTACTCCTTAAAAAGATCAATCCGGCAATGATAATTCCTGCGCCTATAAATTGGAATAGAGTTAGTTTTTCACCATCAATTATCCCCCAGATAATTGCCACAATAGGCATTATAAGGGTAACTGTTGAAGCAAAAAGCGGAGTGGAAACTTTTAATAACCTATAATTCATAGTCATGGCAAGTCCGGTTCCGAAAATGGAGAGTAGACTGACGAACATCAGCCCAAGCATATTGTCCTTTGAAAAACTGAACTCAGAAAAGAATCCTGTACTCGTAAGAGCGATAATGGAAGGAAAAATTAAAACAAAAGAAAAGATAAAAGAAGATAAAACCACGGAAGAAACCTCCATAAGTTTTGATTTTACGGTTGTTGTACTTAAAGCATAGCATAAAGTAGCCAGTAATAGCAATAAAATCGGTATTATTTTAAGTTCACCGCTGTCACCACCACCAAAAGCCAGAATACAGACTCCTGTAAAGCTTATCAGTGTTCCGACGATCTGTTTTTTTGTGGTTTCAAACTTCCAAACCAAAGCACCTACAATAATGACGAAAATAGGCATCATGGAGTTGATGATCCCGGCAATACTGCTGCTGACCTCCGTTTCTGCAATCGGGAACAGGAACATAGGGATGAAGTTTCCGGTCAAGGCAGCTAAAACAAGCCATTTTAAATGCTTCTTCGGAAAAAGTTTGTAATTGGAAATGGCAATGGGAAGCAAAATAATACCAGCGATAAGCACTCTTAGTGATCCTACCTGATATGGATTGAAATGATCCAGTGATTTTTTGATCAAAATAAAAGAAGACCCCCAAATAATACTCAGGATCACCAGAAGAAGCCATTTTTCTTTATCTGCGTTCATTATTTTCGTGTAGGATTTTTAAAAATTCTTTTTTGGGAATCATTTTAGCACCCAGACTCTCCAGATGTTCTGTATGAGATTGGCAGTCAATTAATTCAATCTGCTCTTTGTTGCTTTCCACAAAATGGATAAACCCAGCTTTTGAGGCATTGCTGACTTTGGCAAACATACTTTCACCACAGAAAATGTTTCCGATTTGTAACCCGTAAAAACCTCCTACAAGCTCTTCATCCTGCCACACTTCTATGCTCTTGGCCAGACCATATTCATGAAGTTGGATGAAAGAATCCATCAGTTCATCGGAAAGCCAGGTACCGGATTGTCCTTTTCGGATAGTTTGCTGACAGTTTTTGATGACTTCTCTGAAATTTTTGTTCTCGGAAAAAGTGAAAATATTTCTGTTTAATATCTTTCTCATCGATTTGGAAACCTTGATTTCATCAGGTACCAAAACAAATCTTGGGTCAGGGCACCACCATAAAATATCCTCTCCTGGGTTGTACCAAGGGAAAATACCTAATTGATAAGCGAACCAAATGCGCTCTACAGACAGATCACCACCATAAGCAATAAGCCCATCATGGCCATCATACACCTCCGGATCAGGAAATGAAATTTCGTTTTCGTCTAATCGAACCATTTTTTAGAAAAAAAATCCCACTTTTAAGAAAGCAGGATTTATATTTGATCTTAATTCTTTAATTAGAAAGGCAAATCATCATCGTCGTCTCCGGCAAACGGATTCTCATTAGAAACAGGAGATGCGGATTGCTGAGGCATAGCCTGAGTAGGTTCTGATCCATTATCAAAAACTTTCTCTACTTTCCATCCTGTGATAGAGTTGAAGTATTTAGTTTCACCCTGTGGAGAAACCCATTCTCTACCTCTGATGTTGATTCCTATTTTTACGTTCTCACCTTCTTTAATATTATCTAATAAACTAATTTTATCAGACAAAAATTCTATGTTTATCGGCTGTGGATACTGTTCCTGGGTTAAAATAACCAATTCTCTTTTTTGAAATCCACTTGCAAATGTTTGAGTTTCAAAAAGTTTCTTTACCGTTCCTTGTAATTCCATATCGTAATTATTAACGATGTAAAAGTAAGAAAATGAAATGTAATAATAGGTGCTGCTGAAAAAAAATCTGGAAATTTTAATTTTTTTCTCGAAAAAGTTTGGAGGTAAAGGAAATTGTCCTATATTTGCACTCACAAAAACGAAGCAAGCTCTTTAAAACTTACAATACAAAAAAACCAGCGGATGTGGTGTAATTGGTAGCCACGCCAGACTTAGGATCTGGTGCCGTGAGGCGTGGGGGTTCGAGTCCCTTCATCCGCACTATGCGAAAATAGCTCAGCTGGTAGAGCACAACCTTGCCAAGGTTGGGGTCGCGGGTTCGAATCCCGTTTTTCGCTCCACACCATGCCCTGGTGGTGGAACTGGTAGACACGCAGGACTTAAAATCCTGTGTCCGTAAGGACGTACGGGTTCAAGTCCCGTCTGGGGTACAAATCCCTCTGTATTTCATTACGGAGGGTTTTTTGTTTTTATAGAGAGAGTTCTTTAATAGGATTTCTTATATTTGTAAGAGAATTGATTTTGTATCTGTGAAAACAGATCAATATAACCAGCGGATGTGGTGTAATTGGTAGCCACGCCAGACTTAGGATCTGGTGCCGTGAGGCGTGGGGGTTCGAGTCCCTTCATCCGCACCATACAAAAAGTAGGATTTGCTTTCAAATCCTTTTTTTGTACCACACACCAGCCCTGGTGGTGGAACTGGTAGACACGCAGGACTTAAAATCCTGTGTCCGTAAGGACGTACGGGTTCAAGTCCCGTCTGGGGTACAAAAACCCTCTGTATTTTGAATACGGAGGGTTTTTTATTTTAGTATTCTGTGCCCTTATTTTTAATCTTAGTCCAAGAAAGCTTTTCTATTGACTTCTTTCAATTTTTACGATAATAACTAGGTCCAACCCCAACTTCGTTCTTAAAAGCCACACTAAATGATGAAGGAGAAGCATATCCCAAATGATAGCCAATCTCTTTAATAGAATAATCAGAATTTTTAAGCAGATAAAGCGCTTCTTTCATCCTAAGCTTGGAAGCATAATGGAAAACACCATCCCCAAACAATGCCTTGAAGCCGTTCTTTAATTTAAACTCATTAATACCAAATTTTATAGAAAGCTGTTCAATGGTGTAGAATGATTTTAGGTTTCCCTCTATAAAATCTTTTACGGCCATGAGTTTGTGAATTTCAGAATTGCTGATGGAAGCTTTGCTTTTTGTTTCTGCTTCGTTTTCCTCTTTTTTTGCAAATTCAAAGATGAGCAGAAGAAGACTGAGTATTTTACTTTTAATAAAATAATCTTTATAGAACCCTTCCAGACTGCATTTTTTGATTTCTAACAAAATACTCATCATTTGTGGGGTTATAGGGAGCCCTTCAGGGAATAGACTGGCAGGCTGATTCTGATCTATTTTAAAAATGAAATCCTGTAAAATACCGCTGCTTTCTGCCAATTGGTGAAAGTAATCCTTGGAAACGTAAATATCAAGATTTTTGTAAGACATCTCTTTCTGGAAATCTATTTGTACATCCGCATTTTCCGGAGTAAAATAAATATAATGATGAAACAGTTTATATTCTCCGGGCTTCCCATCAACCAAATCCCTGATAACTTCTGCTCCGTCAAGGAAAAAAGCCAGTTCAATATATTTTATGGCTTCTGTACGGAATTTCATCGTATAGTCCCTGATATAAGAAAACTGATATTCTTTTACTAAAAATTCATCCCCTTCATACAGAGTAAGGGTTTCAAATGTTCCAAGCTCATTAACGAAAGTTTCGGGCACACTGCTGCGATGATTCCCCCCGAAAAAATCCAAAATCTGTCTTGCTATCGTATGGTTCGGTACAATCTCTCCCAAAATCTAAAGTCTTTATCCCAAGCTCAAAAGTTTTTCCTATTGGCAACCGCTAATTTTGCCTGTGTAAATTTAATTAAACTAATTCTAAATAACAATTTATGAATAAGAACAGATTCCTTTTTCCTGTAGTGCTTTTTCCTGCAGTGATCTGGGCACAAAGTACAGCACAGATTACAGGAAAGGTAATGAATTCCCAAAAGAAACCGGTTCCGGCTGTAAAAGTTATTCTTAATAACGGAGAATCAGAAACTTATACTGATGAGAACGGTTTTTATCGTTTTAATAATATGCCCTCAGGAAATTATGTACTTAAAGTGGATGATCCTGAGATTCTTAAAACTTATTCTTTTACATTAAAGGAAAGTGACAGTATTACTCATGATTTTATACAAACAACAGATACTTACCAGATTGTTGCTGTAAACGTTACTGCAAACCGTAAAACAATTCCTTCTTCTACTTTAAGATTAGGAGAGAATCTTTTGGTAACTCCTCAGAATATTCAGGTGATAGATCAGCGTCTACTGAACGATCAGCAAATTCTTACAACAGCTGAAGGGCTTAGCCGAAATGTAAGTGGAGTACGTACGATTACGCATCAGGAGGAAGGAAGTGTGGGAATTGCCGTACGTGGATTCTCTGCTTCTAATCTTAGAAACGGAATGGATGTAAGTGGAAGCTTTGGTCCTCTTCGTGAAGATATGTCGTTTGTAGATCGTGTAGAGTTTGTAAAAGGCCCTGCCGGATTTATGATGGGGAATACACAGCCCGGAGGTTTCTATAATATTGTTACCAAAAAGCCAGTGGGGAGAGAAAAAGGAAATGTTCAGCTTACTTTAGGCAGTTTTAATCTGTACCGGGCATCTACAGATGTTGAGAAAAAATTAAGTAAAGATGGAAAGTTCTGGGGAAGACTTAATTTGATGGGGACAAAATCAGGATCTTTTCAGCAATATGTAGAGCATGAACAATACGTAATCAACCCATCTTTCAAATATATTGCATCAGAGAACACCAATATTACATTGGAATATATTCTTTCGCAGAATAACTTTCAGGGAGGGTTTGCTAAATATGCCTATGGTATTGATGGGTTTAAAGACGTAAAAAGATCATTCAGTTTTTCTGATCCCATTATAGATCCAACCCGCTCATGGGAACATAATGTGTATGGAACCATAAATCATAATTTTAATGATAATTGGATGATTACCGGTCAGTTTGGGTACATACGGTCCCAAATGCAGGGAGAATCATTATATGCTAGTTATAATACGATTGCATTGGCGGACGATCCTGTAAAGGGAAGAAAAAAAGGAGATGTAGATCGAGGAATCAGTATTAATGATGCTTTGAATACATCAACAATAGGTCAGGTATTTACGAGAGGAAAATTTGAGACTGGAAATATCAGTCATAATATTCTTGCGGGAATAGATATGGGAAAAAAATCTTATGTGGCCGATTGGTCAGTGCTTCCACAAAAGGTAGGTCCTGTATTTAATATTTATAATCCTGTCTATGGCCATTTGAAAAAATCCGATATTCCGGAATATGATCGTTCAAGATCTCTTAGAGAACGGGGTGCTAATTATCTTACGGATTATTCTTATACTTCATTTCATCTACAGGATGAAGCCCGTTTTCTGGAAGATAAATTAAGAATAGCAGCAGGCTTCCGCTATACTTCAACGGTAAAAACAAGTGCGGCGGATAAAGGAGCGGAAGTTAAAAATACGGCGGTAACTCCAAGGTTCAGTATTACCGGATTACTGACTCAGACATTCACTGTGTACGGATTGTATGATGAAACTTTTCAGGAACAGACCGGAAAACTTCTTAATGGAAGTACAGCAGATCCTTCGTATGGAAAGAATACAGAATTTGGAGTAAAGAAAACATGGTTCAATGGACAACTGATGACTAATCTTACTTTTTATCATCTTACCAAAACCAATATGCTGACTGCCGCCGGAATTGAATATCCGGGTCTCTTTGAACAATCTGGGAAAAGCGTCTCAAAAGGAATTGAGTTTGATCTGAATGGAAATATCAGTAAAAACTGGAGTATTCTTTTTAATTATGCCTACACAGATGCAAAAGTAACAGAAGATAATGATCCTAAAAAAATTGGGGGAATGCTCTATGGAACAGCAAAACATATCACTAATGCCTGGCTAAAATATACGATTGCAGAAGGAGGTCTGGAAGGGCTTGGTTTTTCCTTTGGGTATGAATATCAAGCTAAAAGAGCGGCGTGGCCGGTGGTTTTAGATCATCCTTATCTTCCTGATGATTATTTCACTTTGGATGTTGGTGTTTCTTATAAACGGGATCATTACCAACTGTCATTCCTTGTGAATAACTTAACCGACCGTTATAATTATGTAGGATTTTATCCCGGTGCCTGGGGGTATACTCACTATGGATGGCGAGCATCAAATCCGATCAATTTCAGACTCAACCTTTCATATAATTTCTAAATGAATTCCGGAAAACCTAAAAAGAAAAACAACAGAAGCCTTTTTTATAGAATATCGGCCTGGCTGCATTTGTGGCTAGGTCTTATTTCCGGGGGTATTATTGTGGTGATCTGTCTCACCGGGATTACCTGGTCTTTTCGTGATGAAATCAAAGACTGGCTGGATCCTGAATTAAAAATTGAGTCTGTTCCGGGAAAAGACTTGGCTAATCCTGCTGATCTTTACGCAAAAGCAAAGGCTTTATATCCTGAACAGGAAATCTCCTTTGTATGGCGCCCTACAGGCAAGGCTGCAATGATAGGTTTCGGAAAAAGAAATCCGGGGTTTGTTCTGCATCTGAATCCCTACACAGGTGAAGTGATTCGCAAACCCTCATTTAAACAAGAGTTTGATTTTTTTGAATGGACATTAAAAGGACATCGGTTCTTATGGCTGCCATCAGAAATCGGCAGGCCTGTAATCAATTATTCTACCTTAATTTTCTTCATTACTTTACTCTCAGGACTGGTTTTGTGGTGGCCTAAAAAATGGACAAAAGCCATGAGAAAACAGAGTTTTTCAGTAAAATGGGATGCGAAAATCAAAAGGCTTAATTATGACCTGCACAATGTCTTTGGCTTCTATACCCTGATTATCCTTTTGGTTATTTCGATGACCGGAATGTATTATGGACTTCCCTGGTTCAATAAATTTCTATATTTCACAACTTCTCTTGGTAAAACGACTACCGAACGACAGGAAATTAAAAATATTGGTTCCTATCAGCCGGAAAAATTACCAATATCTATGCTTATGGCCTGGGAAGATGCTGTAGATAAAGTAGATGCAAAAGGGTATTATTTATCTGTCCCTAAAGATTCTACGGAAACAATTGGGATATTCTTATATCCTTCACACCGCCAGTTTTATGATCTTCAAAGTTTTAGTTATGATAGGAATACAGGCAGCCGTTTGACCAATACGTCAGCATATGCCGCTCCTTTTGATAAGGCTGATTTTGCAACCAAAGTACAGAAGCTTAATTATGATTTGCACGTGGGGTCAGCTCTTGGAGGTATATGGGGAAGGGTATTATACTTCTTTATTACGGTGATAGGAGCCTCACTTCCTATTACCGGGTTTCTGGTATGGTGGTTTAAGAGAAAGAAGAAAGGGAAACCGTAGATTTATCTTTTTCTTTCCAGTCTTTCCAGCCTTTCAAAAATCTCTGTAAAAATATTCTTTTCTGCAAGGGAAACATGCCCTACAATTTTATAAAGATCTTTGTTGATTTGGGGTGATGCGTAATGCAATTGACCTTCAGTGTATTCCAATAACTGGGAAGCAGAATCCTTCTTAGCATCAGCTTTATTCAAAAATAAAATATCTCCATAATGATAAGGAGAGATCAAGGGCTTTTCTGTAGTAAATTCAAATACCAGATCTACAGATGCTAATATTTTTTGCACAATAGAGCTGTTTTCAGCATTATGCTTTCCTGAATTTGCTGCTTCTTTTCTTTCACTGATGGCAAGTTCGGGAAAAAGCATCAATTGATCAATGTCTGAAACACTTGCTAATTGGTTTACCTGTAGAGTTTCAGTAAGTAATTTATCAAGATCAAGATTAAAATGACTCGCAACTTTTAGTATGGTTTCAATCTTCGGTTCAGCACGTCCTTCTTCATAAGAACTGATTACTCCTCTGTTTAAGTCAAATAAATCAGCAAAAGCCTTTTGACTCAGTCCTTTAACCTGTCTTATTTTCTTAATATTAGTTCCAAAGAAGCTCATTTTTGTCTAATCTTTTTTGCAAAGATAGAGATTATTAAACAAATGAATGCTAAAAATATTTGCAAATTGAAAATTTTATGGTATATTTGTGTAGAACGAAAAATCAAAACACTAAACCAGCCTGCATGAAAAATCAAATATTTAGAACGGTCAAAGAGTGGTTGTTAGATTATGAGTTTACCATCACCCTGGAAGATGAGGCTCAGAGAATCTTAATCATTGAAAAAGAATCCAACGGGATCAAAAATATGATTCTTATTATATCAGATTCTATCCTTATTATGGAACAGTTTCTTTTCGAAATAAAAAATCCTACAGAACAAACCTTTAGAAGACTGCTTCAGAAAAACAGGGATATCGTGCATGGAGCTTTTGTTTTAGACAGTACCGGAAAACGGGTAATTTTCAGGGATACCCTTCCTACAGATCATATGGCTCAGAACGAAGTGATGGCTTCCATCAATTCACTGGGAATTCTGGTAGGCGAGTTTACCAACGAGATGCTTGAAATGAGTAAGTAATTCACAAAAGATATTTAAAATGAACATTTTCAAAAGATTATTAACAATAGGAAAAGCAGAGGTCCATTCTGTGATCGATAGCTTTGAAGATCCTATCAACTTAACGGAACAGGGAATCCGTGAAATGAAGGAAGAATTGGGGAGAAGTATCGAATCCCTTGCACAGCTAAAAGCGCTTACCATTCGTAAGAAAAATGAAGCGGAAGCCGAAGAACAAATCTCCAAAGATTATTACAACAAAGCCATAGTGATTGTTCAGAAAGCTGAAAAAGGAGATGTAGAATCTTCAGAAGCAGATCGCCTTGCCAAAGAAGCCTTAAAAAGACAGGTTTCGTCTAAGGAAAATGCAGATCAGCTGCATAAAGAACATGAAAAGCTTCACACTGAATGTGAAAAGATGCAGGCTGCCATCAATCATCTGAAATCCAGTATTGCCAAATGGGAAAATGAATTAAAAACCCTTAAAGCAAGAGTTCAGGTAAGCGAAGCCACGAAAGATATTAATCAGAAAATGACCCAGATGGATACAGGAAGTACTGTAAGCATGCTGGAAAAGCTGAAGGAAAGAGTGGTACAGCAGGAAACGCTGGCAGAAGCCTATTCTGATATTTCAAAATCGGGAAAGACGATTGATGAAGAGATTGAGGCTATGGTAAACAATAAAGATACCGAAGCTGAGGAAGCTTTGAACAGATTAAAGGAAACACTTAAAAAAGGCTAATATATGACCTTTCAGGAATTTTTAAACATTGCATTTTCGCCGGTAAACACTGTTTTGAGTGTATTGCTGGGGCTTTCGGTTGTGTATTGGTTATTTACCATAATCACGGGCCTGGACATCGATGTGGGGTTGCATTCTGACCTTGATGTTGATGCGGGTGCAGATGCCCATGTCCCGGATGGACATTTTCATGCTCATAATCACGATCCTTCTACGTGGATGCATTTCCTGAAGTTTCTTAATCTGGATATTGTTCCTATTACCTATTTCATGACACTGTCATTATTGATGACATGGCTCGGATCTTTTTATCTGAATTATTTTATTCCATTGCCAACATGGCTGGGAATACTGATCTTATTTCCATTGTTGATTGGTGGAATGTTACTTACCAAAATCATTTTGAAGCCTTTAAATCCATTTTTTAAAGAAATTAACCATAAGGGAGAAGCTTCCTATGCCTTTTTAGGGAGAGAAGGAAGGCTGAAGTCGAGTATTCAGGATGATAAAATAGGAATGATGGAAGTCTTTATTGGAAGTGATCCAATGGCCCTGATGGTAAGAAGCCAGGACGGAACAAAACTGGAACATGGAACCCGTGTCATGATTGTGGATGAAGATCTTGATAAACGGATTTACTACGTACAGAAATCCATGAGATATTAAAAACACAATACCATGCTCAGCTTATTTTTAATCATATTGAATTCTATGTTGGAGATCTTTCTCAACACTTTTTAAAAAAACACATTTATATATAAACTATTAAACTTATAAAACTATGAACTTACCATTAATTGCTGGAATTATCATCGTTGCGGTAGCATCAATCGGATTGATTTTCTGGATTTTATCCATGTATAAAAAAACTGTTCAGGGAATTGTTATTTTAAGAACAGGTTATGGTGGCACAAAGGTTTTCTTTAACGCAGGAATCGTAATTCCTGTCATCCACCGTATGGAATCTATGGATATTTCTGTGAAAAAACTGGAGATATCAAGAGAAGGAAGAGCCGGATTGATCTGTAAAGATAATATGAGAGCTGATATTCAGGTAGCATTCTTTATTCGTGTGAACAAATCAGTAGATGATATTGTTAATGTAGGGCAAACAATTGGCTGCCAGAGAGCATCTGATGCGCAGACGTTAAGAGAGCTTTTTGAAGCCAAATTCTCGGAAGCCTTAAAAACAGTAGGAAAGAAATTTGATTTCACCGAATTATACGAAGCAAGAAGTGAATTCCGTCAGGAAATCCTTGACATTATCGGAACAGACCTGAATGGATATGTCTTGGACGATTGTGCCATCGATTATCTTGAACAAACTTCTATTGATAAGCTAGATAAAGATAATATCCTGGACTCAGAAGGGATTAAAAAAATCACTGAATTAACTGCAACACAGAATATTAAAGCCAATCAGGTTCGCCGTGATGAAGAAAAAACCATTACAAAGCAGAATGTTGAAGCTCGTGAGGCAATTCTGGAACTGGAAAAACAGTTGGCAGAAAAACAGGAATCTCAGAAAAGGGAAGTGGCCAATATTAAAGCCCGTGAAAATGCCGAAATCTTAAAAGTAGAAGAAGAAGAACGTCTGAGATATGAAACTGTTCGCATTGCAACGGAAGAGAAATTACAGATTGCAGAAGAAAATAAACTTCGTCAGGTAGTGATTGCTGCTAAAAATAAAGAACGTGCAGATCTGGTAGAAACAGAAAGAGTATTAAAAGACAAAGCTTTAGAAGCAACAGAAAGAGAAAGAATTGTTTCTCTTGCACAGATTGAAAAAGAGAAGGCAATAGAACTGGAAAAGAAAAGTATTCAGGATGCCATCCGTGAGCGTCTGACCATGGAAAAAACAGTGGTGGAAGAACAGCAGGGAATCAAAGATCTGGAAGCATTCAAAACTGCAGAAAGAAACAAACAGGTTGAAATTACGGTAGCTACTCAGGAAGCGGAGAAAAAACTGATTGAAGAAACAAGAGCTGCAGAATCAAGAAGATTATCGGCCGAAAAGGATGCACAGAAATACGTGATTGAAGCTCAGGCAAAAAGAGATGCAGCTGAAAAAGAAGCAGAAGCTCGCAAGATTATTGCAGATGCAAAAGCGAAAGAAGAAGCTACAGTAGGTTTATCTGAAGCCCAGGTAATGCATGCTAAAGCAGACGCAGCAGAAAGACAAGGTGTGGCTGAAGCTGTTGTCATTGAGAAAAAAGCAGATGCAACCAAAAAAGAAGGTATTGCACAGGCAGAAGTGATTAAAGAAAAAGCATTGGCAGAAGCTGCAGGAATCAATGAAAAAGCAGAAGCCATGAAGAAGCTGAATGATGCAGGAAAAGATCACGAAGAATTCCGTCTGAAACTGAATAAAGAAAAAGAAGTGGAACTGGCTGAAATTGCTATTCAGAAAGAGATTGCAGAAGCCCAGGCCCTGGTATTGGCAGAAGCATTTAAAACGGCTAAGATTGATATCGTAGGAGGTGATAACACTTTCTTTGATAATGTAATTCGTCAGGTTTCAGCAGGAAAAGGACTGGATAAATTTGTCAGCCATAGCGAAAATGCACAGATGGTGAGAGAAAATTTGCTGGGAGATGGGGAAAATATCATTGGCAAGGTAATGGGAATGGTAGATAAATACAAAATTTCATCAGACGATATCAAGAACATGAGTATTGCATCCCTGATCTTTAAGTTAAACAGCGTAGCGAATCACCAGGAAAAAGGAATTCTGGAAAGAGCTCTTGATATGGCCAGACATATGGGGGTAGAACATAAACCGGTAAACAATAACCATGTTTAATATATAGAATAGTTAATTTGTTGATAATCAGATTAAAAATAAATTAACTGTTTGCATGACAAACCTTATAGGTTCTCAAAACCTATAAGGTTTCCATGAAGATAAAAGCAAAAAATGATAAGTTCTACACCAAGATATGCTGCTCAACAGCAGTCATACAATTTAACCCAACACTATGTCAGAACAACTTAATTCCGGAACCTACGAAATTATTCAGAGCCGTTTGAATGAGCAGAAGAATGACCTTATAGAAAGGCTTCATCAGCTTAATGAAGACCGTAAAAATATCTTCGGTGGAATAGATTTTTCGCTAATTGCCAATGAACGGATTTCCACTGAACATAACTGCATAGCCAAGGATATCTATTCATTAGGTAATTATCTAATATTTGGTTCCAATGCCCATTTAGGATTACAGACTGAAATCAATATTTCGGACGTTTTTTCAATCTATACCATTAATAATAACAGGTTTGAACCTCAGGATCAGGCTCTTATCAATGATGAGGTCTTTATTGATGAGTTTAAAAACCTTTACAAATACTACAGAAATACATTCTTCGCAAGATTTAGTTTTACAGAGAATTATCTCTATATGGTTTTCCAGCTTTCGGAAAGTACCACAGACATCAAAGCATTCAAATGGCTGATCAAAGACAATCAGCTTATTTATGTAGATTCAAGGAGTGCTTCAGAAACATCATATCCGCCTCAGCATGGTTTTGCATGGACAAAAGCTACAAGAGATATGCAACGGTCTGGAAGACATCCACATATTTCCCTGGCCGATAAGGTTTTCGTAGAAAGTATCGGTGGAGATATTACCATTAAAGTTGAAGATAATACAGATACGGGGAAAGGAATTTACTCCGAGGATGTGATTCATAAAGATCAGAACCTGGATGATGCAGAGATTCATTTTTGTGACCTGGACAATCTTGTTTTGTTCAAAATAAAACCCTATCAGGAAACAGAACGCTATTTTATTTATAATCATAAAGAAAAGACGGTTTCAAGAGCTGATGCGCTTAAATATTCCGGATTGTTGCTCCCTGAAAACCAAGGAGTGTTGTTCTCAAACGGGTATGCTCTCCAGACGGGTGGGTTAAAGGTGATTTCACAGGAGCAGAACAGACTTTATTATCTTAAAACCGTTACAGAACCAAACGGAGAAAACTTTTTATATGTTTTCTATGATGATAAAACGAATAACTATCAGCTGATCTCCTATAATATTATCACCCAAACAATAGAAACGCCTATCCGCTGCAGTGGTTTCTCACTTCTGAATGATGGAAAACTAATCTATCTTAGAGAGAGTATTGAAACTACCAAACATCATCTTGCTCAGATTTGGCAAACTCCTTTCTCCAAAGAATTGCAGCCGAATGCTGAAAAAGCAGATAGTCTCATCTATAAGATCGGAAACAAGGATATTGTAAGGGTAATGGCAGAAAGTCAGGAACTTATCACGCTTTTGAATAAGAAAGATTCCTACAGCGGATTATACGATGATATTGTAAAGCTTTCCACCTTTATTCTGGATACGTATTACTTTTTGGGTGAGGATGAAGTTCAGAAACTGGATCAGCCGCTTAAAGAAATTCGCAAAATCGCCCATTCAGCGATCAACGAATACGAAAAAGTCGTTGAACAAAGAAAAAATACGGAAGAAGCATTAGAAAAAATAAAGTATAGCTGTGATAAGATCCTGGATGATACCAAAAGGCTTCATTATTCTCAGCTCACAGAATATATTGATGCTCTTTCACAAATAAGAGCGCTAAGAGGAGAGGTTACAGGAGCAAGAGAATTGAAATATGCAGATATAAACTTATTAGATTCCCTTGAAAATGCACTTGCAGACCGCTATACTGAACTTTCCAATGCCTGTGTGGATTTTCTGTTGCAGGAAGGTGCTTTATTGCCTTATGAGGAGAAAGCACAAAAGATTTCAGAGGATATTGTTTCATTACAAAAAGCTATTGATGCTAAAACCATCGATGAAAATATAAACACCTTATCCGGACAATTGGAGCTGTTGGTAGATATCGTCAATAATCTTAAGATTGAAGATACTTCCCAGTCTACCCAGATCATTGAAAACATATCTTTGATCTTTGCCCGATTGAATCAGGAAAGACTTGAGCTCAGCAAAAGGAAAAGAGAAATCTCAGGTAAAGAACTTGCTTCCGATTTTCAAGCACAGATTACCTTATTCGATCAGTCTGTGATTAATTTTCTGGAACTTTCCCAGACTCCGGAGAAATGTGATGAATATTTAACCAAGCTTTCCATTCAACTGGAAGAGATGGAAACGAAATTCATTGATTTTGATGAGTTAATTCAGCAGATAGGAACCAAAAGAGAAGAAGTTTACGGACATTTCCAGAATAAAAGGGTACAGCTTACAGAATCAAGAAACAAGAGAACCCAAAGTCTCTTTGAGGCAGCCCAAAGAATCCTGAAATCCGTTCAGACCAAGGCAGAATCCTTTGACTCTGAAAATGAAATCAACGGTTATTTTGCTTCAGATCTTATGGTAGAGAAAGTAAGAGACCTTTCAAGACAATTAGCGGAATTAGAAGATTCAGCAAAATCTGAAGAGATACAAACTCTTTTAAAAACATGCCAGCAGGAATCCGTAAGAAAGCTTAAGGATAAAAAAGAAATCTATGTAGATGGGGAAAGTATTATAGCATTAGGGGATTATAAGTTTGCAGTCAATCAACAGAAACTGGATCTTACCCTTGTCCTGAGAAATGCCCAATATTACTATCATCTTACCGGAACAAGCTTTTATGAACCCTTGAACTTCACTACAGCTGATGAATTCAAAGAAGTCTGGAACCAGGAATTTGTTTCAGAAAATACCAAGGTAAAACGGTTTGAATATCTTGCCTGGAATGTGTTTTCCAATCATAAAGAAATTGCCACAGAGCCCCAGAACGAACAAGAAGTTCAGCAATTTACAGCAGAGCATTTTGGCGAAGGTTTGGTAAAGGGAATCCATGATAAAGATGCGCAGATTATCGTCACCAGGCTTCAACAGATGCATAATGAGCTGGGATTGATGCGGTTTACGGCTCAGGAAAGAGCTCTTTCACAGCTTTTTTGGTTTTTCCTGAATCCTGAAAGAAAAGAATATTACAGCAAACAGTTTGAAGTAACGGCTATCATTGCTCAATCCTTTGCCGTAAAACAAGGTTTTGAATACCTAAACAGGGAGTTGGCAGAAGAAATGAAATCATTTGCATCAGTGAATGGTATTTTTACGGAGATAGATTATATCAATGCAGCGGTATATCTGAAGCAGGAAGACAAAGAAAACTTCCTGATCTCGGAAAAAGCAGGTGCTTTGTATGGTTTATTTTTAAAAGAACTTAAAGAAAAAGGTAAAGATCTGGAGTTTTTTGCTCAGATACAGGCTATGTACCAATATCCTTCAGCATGTTATTATATTGCAGAAGGAGCATTAAAAGCTTTTGATCCGGATGCAGAAAAAAATATCATAGATGAGGTGCTTGGATTTATCATTACCCAGAAGTTTGATCCGAAAAATATCAGATGTATTTCCTATGAAGCGGAGATTAAAGATTTGAAATCCCTTGAAAAAGATACAGAATACCATTTGAATTATTTTGAATTTGTATCCAGATTGAGCCATTTCAATACAGTTACCGTTCCAAAATACAAAAGGCTTCAGGAATTGAAATACAGTTGGGTGAGTGAGAAGAAAAAAGCCCTGAAACTGGATACTTTCCAACCACAGATATTAAGTTCATTTGTCAGAAATAAACTGATTAATGATGTTTATTTTCCTTTGATTGGAGCTAACCTGTCAAAACAGTTGGGAACAGTGGGTTCAGATAAGAGAACAGACAGAATGGGAATGTTACTTCTGGTATCTCCTCCAGGATATGGGAAGACCACCCTGATGGAATATATGGCAGAGCGTATGGGATTGGTATTTATGAAGATCAATGGGCCTTCTTTAGGATATGATATTGTTTCTACAGATCCAAGTGAAGCCAGAAATGCAGGAGCAAGACAGGAATTGGAGAAACTTAATCTTGCTTTGGAAATGGGAGATAATGTGATGTTGTACCTTGATGATATTCAGCATTGTAATCCTGAATTTTTGCAGAAATTCATTTCCCTTGCCGATGGTCAGAGAAAAATTGAAGGAATTTATAACGGAGAAAGTAAAACCTATGATTTACGCTCGAAAAGATTTTGTCTGGTCATGGCAGGAAACCCGTACACCGAAAGTGGAGAAAAATTTAAAATTCCGGATATGTTGGCAAACCGTTCGGATACTTATAATCTGGGAGAAATATCAGGCTCAAAAACAACCCTTTTTGATTTAAGTTTGATAGAAAACGCCCTTATGTCTAACGAGTATCTGACCAGACTTACGCAGCCAGGCATAGAGAACCTCTATGAACTTTATGATTGTGTGGTAACAGATAATCCTGCAGACAATCTGAAAGGAAACTTCAGTTCCAATGAAATATCAGACTTCAGAGCAGTACTGAAAAATACCATCATGGTAAGAAATATGATTCTGAAGGTCAATAAAGAGTATATTGCTTCAGCAGCAATGGCTGATGATTACAGAAATGAACCTCCGTTTAAACTTCAGGGGTCGTATCGTAACATGAATAAGCTGATTACTAAGATTCAGCCTATTCTAAAGGAAAATGAAGTGATTCAGATAGTCTTGAATCATTATCAGAATGAATCCCAAACGCTGACAACTGGCGCAGAAGCGAATATGCTGAAGCTGAAAGAACTGATAGGGAATATCTCGGAAGAAGAAACAGTACGTTGGGAAGAGATCAAGAAGACCTTTGTAAAAAATAAAACCTTAAAAGGACTTGGAGAAAACGATAGAATGTCTCAGATTGTTGCACTCCTTGCACAGTTTGGAGATGGCCTTGAAGGGATAAAAGAGGTTTTGAGAAAAGAATAGTAAACCTTACTTTATCATAAAAGTAAAAACAGCACCCTGTATATATGGGGTGCTGTTTTATTGATACTTATTGACGAATAACTTTGGCGTTTTTATCGGATAACTTTTCCGAGAGCCATTGTTTCATTTTTTCTTCTTGCTCCTTTTCTTCTTTTTCAGATCGATAAAGGATTACGGTGCTTACATTGGCACTGTCTGTATTGGGGAAATTGGTTACTTTACCAATAGAAATATGGTTAAAATCCGGGAATAGAATATGTATTTCCTTAATAAGGCTTGAGTCTTTTACCGTGTATTTATCCAATTGTTGTCTTAATTGGTTGATGACAAGGTCTTTTTCAGACAATACATTATTCCGTTGCCCAATTTCGTTAAGTATTTCGGATTTAATATCGGTAGCATCCTGTTTAATAACCAATTTTGTATTGGCAATTCCGAGATCTTTAATTTTTTTATTAATGGTATCTAATTCACTTTTATTAAATTTTTTAGATAGAAAAGCCAATTCCACTGTTTTTGGAGAAGAATTATAGTTTAATTTTTTATAAATGAGAGTATACCCTTTCTGAGTAAATTCACTATTGATGAACTGATCAATATTTTGAGTAAACTTCTTCTGGTTCAAAAGATTATAAGCCAGATAAGAACTTGGCACAATCATAATAATGATCAAAGCCGTTATGCCATATCGTATCTGTCTTTCATACTTTCTGTCTACCAGTTCAATAGGCTCATACCTCAGATATTTGATAATAAGAAACGTTGCGATACAAATGAAAAAGCAGTTGATGGTATAAAGATAAAATGCTCCTGCAAAATAGCTCCAGTTTCCTATAGCAAGTCCGTATCCTGCCGTACAGAGAGGAGGCATTAATGCCGTGGCAATAGCAACTCCCGGTATCGGATTACCTTGTTTCACACGGGTGATGGCTATAACCCCTACAAGACCACCAAAAAAAGCAATAAGGACATCATAAATATTCGGAGATGTACGGGCTAATAGCTCAGATTGAGTTTCTTTAAAAGGACTTAAGGAGAAATAGATAAAAGATACCAATAAACTGACAATAGTTGCAATAAGAAGATTCTTAGCTGATCTTTTAAGTAAGTGAAAATTATAGGTACCTAAGGCAAACCCCGCTCCTACTATAGGTCCCATAAGAGGAGATATAAGCATTGCCCCAATGATGACTGCCGTAGAGTTTACATTGAGTCCCACGGACGCAATAACAATCGCACAGGCTAAAATCCATAGATTCGAACCCCGGAACGAGATATTATCGGTGATGTTCTCCAGAACTTTCCCTTTATCTTCTTCCCCGAAATGAAGATTAATAAATCTCAAAAATTTTCCCATCATTGTTTATTCACTTGTTTAGATTCAAAAATAAAAATACATATTTATAGATTATTTTACACGAAAGCTTTAAAAATTTTCATTGTAGCTGAGACTTGTTAGCTTATTATCTGTACCCATAATATTCTATTCTTCTGTATCTGTATCCAAACTGAGAGACTCCATAATTTTGTTAAGGTAAAGAAGAAATACTATGGAAACAATTGCACAACATCAGGAACAGCTTCAATATGCTGAAGTATATATTTCAGACATGTTAGCATTGAAAAACATATTTTTACAGACACAGAGTACTTCTAAGACGGCTTCCGATTTTGGAATTCCATTCCTTTTAGCAAAGAAAAAAAAAGAAATTGTCTTATTTGCCAGTCTTATCATTAATGAGAAAGGAGAAATAACATTTGTAGTATATGATAAGAAAGGAATAACTGAAATAGAAAAGAGATCCTTTTCTGTAAGAGTTGAAAACTACTTTAAAAGGAATACAGCCCCCAATTTCAGAAATCCCAAACAATTAAAAAGCAGCATCAAAAGTATGATGAGCTGGCTTGAACTTCAGTAGGACCTGAATAAAATTGTACATTTACTTAAAACTGTAATTCAATGTTGAAAGATGTTTTATACCTCAAAATAGCGAATTCTGTCACGGAGCAGATCAAAAGTGAGACCCTGCAATTTGGAGACAGGCTACCCTCGTTGAGGAGCGCCCAAAAACTTTACAATGTCAGCCTGAATACAGTAAAACAGGCTTATATGGAACTAGAAAGCCGTTCTTTGGTTGAGTCTCGTCCTAAATACGGATATTATGTAAGCCAAACTTCGCAACGAAAGTTGGCATTGCCTTCTATCACCCAAATGAAAGTGTCAGAAGGGAAAAATACACCACAAGATCTTATTGATAAAGTGTTTGGAACGATTGGAGGAACAGACGTTACGCAGTTTGCATTGGGTATTCCCGGGAAAAGCCTTCTTCCGGTAGCCAAGATGAAAAAATGTATGATTGATGTGATAAAGCGGAAAGGGGATAGTGGAACCAACTATGAACCGGTACAGGGAAGCGAATTGCTTCGCCGTGAAATTGCCAAATGGTCTATCGTAATGGAAGGGAGAATTACAGAAGATGATCTGGTGATTACCTCAGGAGCGATGAATGCTGTATACAATTGTTTAATGGCAGTAACACAGCCAGGAGATTCAGTAGCGGTGGAAAGTCCTGTTTATTTCGGAATCCTTCAGGCTATTCAGCTATTAGGATTGAGAGCTGTAGAAATTCCTACCCATCCCATTACAGGAGTAGATTTGGATGCCTTAAAAAAAGTGCTTCCCAATCTTTCAGCCTGTTGTTTTGTGGTGAATTATAATAATCCGCTGGGGTTTCAGATGCCGGATGAGAACAAGAAAGAACTGGTAAAAATGCTTACTGAGTATAATGTTCCTCTGGTGGAAGATGATGTTTATGGAAATATTTACTTCGGGGCTGGAAGACCTAAACCCTGTAAGTTTTATGATGAGGCGGGAATTGTAATGTGGACGGGATCGGTCTCTAAAACACTGGCTCCCGGATTTAGGGTAGGATGGGTAGCTCCCGGAAAATTTAAAGAAAAGATCATCCGTCAGAAATTGGTTCAAACGGTAAGTGGCCCTTCCTTATTTTCGGATGTGATTGCCGACTTCCTTGCTCATGGGCGTTACGATCATCATTTAAGGATGTTCAGGAAAAAGCTGTATGCTAATTATCTCCAGATTCAGAAGTCGGTAACACAGTATTTTCCGGATAATACCAAGATCTCAGAACCAAAAGGAGGGTTTATGTTGTGGCTGGAACTGGATAAAAGAATTTGTACCGAAGATTTATATGATGAAGCAGTCAGCCAGAAAGTAAACTTTGCCCCGGGAAGAATGTTTTCACAATACAATCAGTACCAAAACTGTATGCGATTAAATTATGCCCTCGAATGGACAGACCGTGTAGAAAGCGATCTCGAAAAACTGGGAAAAATGATAAAAAACAGAATATAATATACCTAAGCGATGAATGATATTAATAATGAAGTAAAAATTATAGGCTATGAACCTCAGTATAAGGAAGCCTTTAAAACTTTAAACGAAGAATGGATCAAAACATTCTTTGTTATGGAATCCAGTGATTTTAAATTGCTTGATAATCCTGAAGAGCATATTATTGACAAAGGCGGATATATTGCTTTTGCTTTGCTGGATGGTGAAGCTGTAGGTACCTGCGCCTTGGTAAGAGCTCAGGAAGAACCTCTTGCTTTTGAATTGTCAAAAATGGCGGTAAGCCCTAAAGCACAGGGAAAGAAAATCGGTTATCTGTTGGGTAATGCTCTTGTAGAAAAAGCTAAAGCGTTAAAAGCCGAGAAAGTATTCCTGGAAACAAACTCTATATTGGTTCCTGCCATAAAGTTATATGAAAAACTAGGGTTTAAACATACTGAAATTACCAATCCGGGCTATGATCGTGTAGATGTACAGATGGAGCTTGATCTTAAGTCATAGGCAAAAAAAATATTGGAACTCGGATCATCATATCCTTGTTCCAATATCAAAATTTAAATCTAATTGTTTTACTGTTTTATTTCTTGATAAAAGCTTTGGTCAGAGATTTTTTACTTCCTTTAAGTTTAATAAAATACATTCCGGCAGGAAGCCCTTCAATATTGATTTTCTCATCATAATTTCCGTGGGAAGACTTTAGGCTTTTTGTGGTAATAAGTGACCCTTTAGTATCTATAATTTCTGCTTTAATTTCCTTATCTCCAGATTGATATCGGATGCTTACATAAGTAGATGCAGGATTGGGATAAATAATAAAATGATCTGTTGTTTCTTTTACTTCCTGAGTTGCCAAAGTTCCTTTTGAACATTCAGGGATTCTGTTTACACCATCAATTCCCCATGAAGACAGCACCGGAATACACAACCAGTTCAATACCGTTGGAAAATGATCTGTTTCTCTCGTTGTTGAGGTGTAATCATAGATTTTAAAACTATTTGAGGTATTAAGAGCATAAGTTGGAGATCCTGTGATGGTCATAGGATTGGCATTAGAGCTGGAATCAGTCAAGGAGTTTCCTGAAGTTTCATTACATGTCCAATTTGCCAATAACTGAGAATAATAAGGATGAGATGTTGTAATATCCTGGTTAGCCCAGTTCGCGATCACATCATTAGGAAGGGCAGATTTCCATATTCTTACGTCTTTGTAAGAAGCGGCAAGAGTCACTCCGTAAGTATTGGTTCCATCCTGATTTAATGTTAATGGAAGTACAGAATCTATATTTCCTATAGTACTCATTTTAGCAAAAGTTACAGGAACTCCGTCCTCATATAAGGTAACAAGACCATCTCTGTCAAAGCTCGCTGCAATATGTTTCCATTTATTAGTTTCCAATTTTCCACCAATAAGGTCAATTCGGTTGGTACCATCTGCAATATTCATTTTAAAAGTTTGTCCGGAGTAGCCGGAGAAGATAATCCCTTTGTTCTTTCCATTGGCCCAGTTTTTATTTCCAATAAATACAGGATCACTGGAATAGGCTGCATTGGGCTTTACCCAGAATTCAATAGTGAAATCCTGATTGGCTCCAAAATTAAATGGAGTTTGGTTGGCGGGCTTTGCATAAGCTCCTGCAGGAAGAGTAAGCTGATTAAAAGTCTTATTGGATTCCAGAATAGTTTTACTGATCTGTTGAGGGGTAAAACCGGGATTAGAATAAATCGTGAAAATATCCCGTTCAGAAAGATTTCCGCCACCGTGGGAAGTATCTGTTGCGCCATGATCTGTTGTTAAAACAACCATCCAATCCTCATTATTGTAGGTGGATCTGTTTTTCATAGCATTCACAATCTCTCCAATGTAAGCATCCGTAGTCTGAATAGAAGAAACATACTGGGGAACAGCAGAAGAAAACCCATACGAATGACCAGCATGATCTACATCATCAAAATCTACGAAAAGGATATCAGGATTATCATTCTGTAAAGCATTTACAGCCGCATTTTTTACGGCAAGATCGCTTCCTAAGTTAGATTTTATATCTGCATTCTTTACAATTTTGTCGTTGATTGGAGCCCAATTGGCAAGGGAAATCGTTCTAAGATTAGGATTATAATTTTCTGCTCTGGTTAGAAAATCAGGATAATTCACATAATTTGGGTTGGTAAAATTATTGTCCTGTACATTATGTTTAGTATGCCATACACCGGTAAGCATGGTACTCCAGCCATTTCCACTCCAGGTTGTGGCAGCACATAATCCATCAAGAGAATAAATGGACCGGCTGATGAGGTTTTGGATGTTAGGTGTGTTGGTAGACATCATTACATCTGCACGACAACCGTCAATACCAATAAAAAGAACTTTTTTGGTTTGGGCACCAAGGAAACAGCTTATTACAACTGCCATTGAGAATAGTTTTGCTTTCATGGGATAAAAGATTTAGAACATTAAAATTTTACAAAGAGTAATTTATTTTTTATTATTTGTAAAATTAATTTACTATTTGTAAACATATGTAAACTGAAAATTAATTAATTGATAATTAAAAACTTCCTTTGAAATTGAAACGCGGATAACTTAAAACTGTTTACAACTATAAGTCTATTAATGTTTTAATACTTAATTTGTTTTTAAGTAAAATACTTTGTGCTAGAAGTATGCTTAAGAAGTGGGAGGATTTTGAAGTTGACAAATATTCAAATTTTCATTCTAATCTTATAGATGGATTTTAGATTTGAGATTCTTCGCTCCATTTCATTTCGCTCAGAATGACAGTGGGTCAATTGTAATATTGGGCAAAGCGACAGTCGAAAGCGTAATAATTCCCCTTCTCTGAAGGGGTGGTTTCAAAAAGACACAAATGCTCTCATTAGAAAACATTTGTGCCATAAGTATTAAAAAAGAAGTATCTAAAGAATTCCCTCAGCTTCGGAAATCGTATTGAAAATATAATCAGGTTCAGCCTTTTCCAGCGCTGTTCTGTTTTGAGCTCCGGAAAGCACTGCGACAGTGAGTCCACAACCGGCATTTTTGCCCTCTTCAATATCGATCACGGAATCTCCGGCTTTTAAAACCTTTTCAGGTTCCAGGATATTAAATTTTTTCATAGCCAGATTGATCATTTCCGGACTCGGCCTGCTTTCTGAAACATCATCAGCGGTGATTAAGGCGTCAAAGTGTATATTTTCTTTCCACTGCAGTTTATCCAAAAGCTGTTGAGCGATTTCATAGGTATAACCGGTATTCAGAACCACTTTTTTATGCTTAGCTTTCATTTTAAGGAGAAAATCTTCCGTTCCGTTGATAGGTTTTACCTCAAGATTCTGATAAGCATCCTTTAGTTTTCCAGAGAAGTTTTCAAAAATAGCAGCAGCATCTTCTTCATTTCCATTGATTTCTTTTAATAAGCTTGTAATAGCTTCCAGTTTTTCCATTCCGGCACAGGTGATAAGTACCTGTTCCAACTTAACTTCATAACCATGTTCATTAACAGCTTTAGTTAGCGTTTTATACACTACATTATCTTCATTCACTGTAGTTCCGGCCATATCCAGAACCAATAATTCTATATTTTTCATTGAAATTTATGCGTAAATTTTTTCTATGTTAAACTTAGAGAAGCCTCCGCTTCCTGTCATTCCTTTTCCACCGATACCCGTTACAATATGAATGTTCGGAGAGGGACTGTGTTCAAAAATATCCTTTGTTTTGCATTGAGAATATACTCCAAACCATCTTCTCTGGATTTCATAAGTGGGAAGATCAATGATTTTCTTAGCTTCAAGAATCATAAATTCATCAATTTCCATATTAAGGTCAAAGCCAAGATCGTCTGCATTTTTAGCACTAGCGTATTCGTGGGAATCTCCAAGAATGATAGAACCATCTAATGCCTGCTTGAACAGGATGTGAACTCCATATTTCTTTTCAAATGAATTCGGATCTTCTAATGATTTGATTTTCTGAAAAGAAGGACATTCACTAAAAGACTCATATCTTCTGATAGAAAGCCCTGTCAGAATGTTTCCCTGAAGAGAATAAATTCCCTGAGGCTTAGTTTGAAGCATCTGAAGCTTGCTTACTTCCAAATCACTTTCATTGAATACATTAGGATATAATGTTTTGAACTCATGTCCACCACAAATAATGATCTTCGAAGCCATATATTCTTCTCCATCCGCAGTAATAGCGGTACATTTCTGATCGTCTTCATGCGTTTCAACAACCGTAGTATTGTAAATGATTTGTAAACCCATTTTTTCCTGTAAAAGCTTGTGAAGTTTTACAATCATATCTGCTGAATCTACAGAAAGCTCCTGAGGGAAGAATAATCCACCTTTACAGTAATCGGAACGAAGGCCGTCAAACTTCTTGATGCAGTCACTTTTGGAGAATAAAACTGATTCATAATCATTATTTCTGTTGATCTCGTACAGTTCTTCAATAAGCTGAAGTTCCTCATCATTGGATGCGATATAAACAGAGCCGTTTTGCCTGATCGTAAGATCAGCCTGATTATGAAGTTCATTATATATTGCGAGACTTTCTCTTCCGAAGTTTTGCCATTTAAGATCCATTCCGGAAGGAACTACCTGTCCGAAATTTCTTACCGTGGCACCCTGAGGAACAGAATTTCTTTCCAGTAAAGCTACTTTAAGATTTTTCTTCAGGGCATGATAAGCATGGAATGTTCCTAAAATCCCACCTCCCACAACGAGTAAATCAAATTTTGTTGTCATTGTACTATAATTTATAAGATTTTCGAAGTATCGAAATTGATGTATTGATTAGAATTTGAATTAGGTTTTGCTTTTTTTCTAAATGCCAGAAAGGCAATGATTGAAAGAATTAAAACACTGATAGTAATAATATAATTTAAACTGATATAAAAGCTAAGCCAGGAAGTCTGGGACGATCCAAAATTCTTATAAAGAAGGATCAAAACGCTCCCCAGGTATCCAAAAGAATCTACAATATAGATCAGAAAGCCTACATTTCCTTTAATATCAAAGGCTGCAATCATTCTGTCAAAGTAAATTCCGTTAAAAGGAATATAACAGATATACATTCCAAAGCCGGAAACGGTCATCCATAAAAATGGAGATAATGTATTCTGTTGGAATAAATAAGTGGAAAGCCCTACTGTCAGAATTCCTGCAAAAAGAATGTAATGATAGTAAGCAAAAGCCTTTTTGTTATTTTTTACTTTCACCATGAAACTCATGATGAGAAGAACCATGATGGCAATCGGGATTTCTGTAAGGGTAAAAATAGAACTGTCAAAGCTAAAATGAAGTCCATCCCAGATCTCACGGTTGAAATTATCTCTGAAATCTCTTAAAACAGTAAGACAGATGTAAAGAAAAATAATACAGACAATAGGAATGAAGAATTGCTGAATAAGCGCTTTTCTTTCCGTTCCGTTCAAAGGCTGTCTTTTGCTTTTAAGCATAACATCTTCCTCACTGGGCTTGGGGATTCTTTCTAAAAGGATTCCAAAAAGAAATAATGGAATAATAAAAATCAATCCTGCTGAGAAAGGCATCCAGAATTCTGAAACAGAAAAAGTATCCATCAAAAACTTTCCTACAGACTTGGTGAATCCTGAAGAAACCACAAAGCTTGAGCAAAGGAAAAGCCCGATAATTTCTGTTGTTTTACGGCCTTCAATATATGAAAAGACAATCCCCCAGATCATTCCCAACGGAATCCCGTTTAGAAACATAAAAAGAATGTTGTAAGGAGCAGGAACTACCGCAAATCCTAATAAGGAAAGCTCTGCGATGGCAATAAAAGAAAATAGATAAGTCAGTCTTTTCGTTGGTTTTAATTCGGAAATAAATTTAATTCCAACAAACTTGGAAATAAAATATCCTACAGCCTGTGCGATGATAATCAGGATCTTATAATCCACTCCAAAATAGGAGAGCCCTTCAAAAGAAGCTACGGTAAAAGGTTTTCTGAAACCGTACATGCAGAAGTAGACACCAAAGGCAGCAAAGGCAGCCTTCAGTGTTACTAATGTTTTTGTATTGATCGTTCTGGCCATGGTGATGGTTTAGAAGTTTAATTTTATTCCAAGGTTACATCTTACTCCATAATATTCTACCTGTTCAGGACGGTCTTCACTTTTTCCGAAGTGGTAGATCAGAGGTTTATTCAGAATATTATTGATATCCATATATAGTCCCAGATTTTTGGTAAACTGATAAGATCCCCCAAAGTCTAAGCTACTGTATTTCCCATAGTAAGAATCATTGATGTCATCTTCAGCATATTCAACCGCATATTTTCCTTTATAATTGTAGGCCAGTCTGGCATTGAATCCCTTTTGCTCATAGAATAGCTGGATGTTATACAACTCTTTAGCCTGATAAGGAAGGGCAACTTTTCTTCCGCTTGGTTTTTCCATTTCTGAAGTCATAAACGTTGCGTTGACCTGAGCTCCGAAATATTTAAGGAAGCCTGGCAGGAAATCAAATCTTTTGGTAATACCTAATTCAAGACCTCCCAGCCATGCTGCACTACCGTTATTAGGAGCAGAAAACTGTACCCCGTTCATTCCATTATAGTTTCCAATAAAAGAATCCTGAAAAATGGGGTCTGTAATGGATTTATAAAAAACACCACCACTCAGAATCCCGACATTTGAAAAATAATATTCTCCCATCAGGTCAAAATTCAAAGAATAGGTAGGATTAAGGTTGGGATTTCCTCCTTTGAATGCATTATCAGCTTCAATATAAGTTCCGCCAGGAGTCAGATCTCCGAAGTTAGGCCTTGAAAAAGTTCTTGTTGCTGCAAAACGAAGATTGGTCTTATCGTTTAAGGCATATTTCAGATGAATCATTGGAAGAACAGCCAGATAATTTTTAGTATGCTCAACTGGTGTTAGCACATCATCAACCACATTATATCCTTTTACCTTTGTATTGGTATTCGATAATCTGATTCCTCCTAAAAAGGTAATTTTATCATTCAGTTTGTAAGTGGCCATCCCGTATGCATCCGCATGTTTTTCAAAAACATCAAAGTTTCTTCCTAGTGCCTTATTGTATTCCAAAGCTTCGGAATCAGTGGTGTTGATCTTTAAATTTCCTTGATTATCATACCAGAACTGGTTCATTCCTCCTGTAGAAAGTACGGGTCCGAATGTATTTCCGATATGAGCATTCATTTCACTTAAATACTTTCTTCCGTTAGGCTGAGTCGTAATATATTGGGCGTAATCAGATAACAGAGGTGCCGTTCCGTTGCTCCAGTTGTAGAAAATATCAGAGAATTTAGCATTACGTTCCTTATCCCTGTATTTGAAACCATACTTTATCGTTAGGTTATCAGAAGCATTAATTTCATGATTAAAAGCTGCTACAATCTTATCTTTTTCTTCTACAAATACTTTATAAAATTCCAGATCAGTAAATCTCATCTGAGTAGCATCCATTTTAAAATCGGGATTGCTGTAGAAACCGAATAAAGCATCCGGATTTTTATAATCTAATTTTCCACCATCAGCTTTCCAGTAGGCTCTTGGCCCATTTCCACGGTCAGCTATATAATCTGGGTTGATGCCTACTCCAGATTGGGTATATTTAATGACATAATAAGAATTGTTCTGTTTATCAGGAATATTTCCATATTTAAACTGGTTATCATAATATGAAAGATCCCAATCAATTTTTCCTTTATTTAAATTATGAACTCCACCTAATGAAACAGAAGTAAGTTCTGTAATCAGTAAGTTGTGAATGTTTTGAAGCTCCACTCTTGCCGTATTATTGGCAGCACTGAACTTATCAAATCGTACTCTGTGTTTGTAATGGGTTTCATCATCAGATAATGTTCCATACATTCCCTTCAGATACAAAGTGTTTTTTGGGGAAAGGACATATTCGAAAGCAGCATTAATTCCGGTAGTTTTTCTTACCCCGTTATAATCACGCAGTTCCATTCTGAAAACGCCTTCATCACCACTTCTTCTTGCTTCGAAATTATCCGTTGACCAGTTTCTGATGAAATGGGCAAAATTGAATAAATACCCGAATTTTTTATCCTTTGTTCTCCCTCCATACAAGAATCCAAGATTATAGACTCCTTTGTCTGCTTTGGCATTGTAACCACTTCCTAATGTTGCTTTAAACTCCGTTTTCATAGGTGGAGTTTTCGTAATAAAGTTTACTCCGCCACCAATTCCGTCGGCTTCAATATCAGGAGTAAAAGATTTATTGACATGTACATAAGAGATCAGTTCTGTTGGAAAGAAGTCAAAAGCAGTAGCTCTGGAAGTCGTTTCCTCTTCTGCTGTAGGAAGTCTGTTTCCATTGATGGTGGTAGATGCCCAGAATGGAGGAAGTCCTCTTAGAGAAACAAATCTTCCCTCTCCCTGATCCCTTTCAATAGAAACTCCCTGGACGCGCTGTACGGTTTCCGCTGCATTTCTGTCCGGTAGTTTTCCGATTCCGTCAGAAGCAATGACATTGGTAATGTTAATTGCATTTTTCTGTAGATTTAAGGCTCTTGCCTCGGTATTCTTTAAAGTTCCGGTAACCACTACTTCATCAATATTCTTCCTCGGTTGAGATAGCTTTATGGTTCCAAGATCTGTAGTCTCGTCAGATTTTAAATTAACCGTAATATTCGTTGTAGCATAACCAATGTAGCTAATTTGTAGGTTGTATTCACCTTCTTTGATATCATTGATTGTAAACTTTCCGTCAACATCCGTGGTTATGTTTTTGGATAAACCTTTTATTTTAACGGTCGCACCGGGGAGCGGCTGGTTGTCATCAAGAACAGTTCCTATAATTAACTGCTTTTGCGCTGAAACAAAAGTGATGAAACAGACAGAAGCAAGGGTAAGTATTTTCTCTAAATTTGTTTTCATTTTTACATATATTAAATTTTTTATGCAAATCACGCTAATAATTTTAATATATATAAATATTTTGTATTAAGTATTATTTAACAAATCAAGCCGGTTTATTACCCAAATTTTACTTTCCAAACATGTATCGAGAAGAAAAGCAAATAAATTGTGGTTTTTATAAGTGTTTTATTTTTAAGGTGTTATAGCTCTGTTGAGAACTGGTTTTCTGAATCAGTATTTTCTGTTGAAATGGAGTTTTTGATTAACATACCGTTCATTTTAAGCCAAAATAAGAAAACCAAAAGTTTACAAATAGTAAACTTTTTGATGGGATATAATTGTGTAGATACTGATAAAATATATTTTTTGCCATGAATACCTTAATAAAATCAACAATGCATAGCTCTAAAAACTATGTATCTGTGTGGTTGAAAAAAAATAACCACATAGGCGCATAGAATAAAATTATTCGTGTATTCGTGGCTAAAAATTCTGTGTAATATGAGGATCTAAGCAGTATAAAAATAAAGAACAAGCATCACGCAGCTTTCATGACTGATGCTTACCGGAACGTGCGGAAACTTTCCATTGAAGTATAGAGAATCGCCTTCTTTCATGATGACTTCTTCATTATCAATGATGTATTTTACTTCTCCTTTCAGAATATATTTGAATTCCCAGGCATCTGTAATAACTTTTTCCCTTTTAGAATTGGGTTCAAGAGTTAGCAATACTGCTTCAAATCCTAAAGAATGAAGACTTTTGCTGAAGATATGCATATATTTAAAGCCTTCAGCTTCAACCTCTTTTTCTATAACCTGCTGGCTTTCTTTAGGAACATAAATGAATTTTGCATTGGACTTTTTTTCCACTCCTTCAAAGAAATAACTGGCATCAATATCCAGTGATTGAATCAGGTCCAGTAAAACAGGAAGCGAAGGAATTGTTCTTCCATTTTCAATACGGGAAACAAGACCGTTGCTTACATTAGCTCTAAAAGCCAGTTCGTTAATGGTCAGGTTGTTTTTTTTTCTAATATCCTTTAATCTCTTTCCGATTCCTATTAAAAAGTCATTCATGTTGTAGTCAATGAAAAGCAAAGGTAGTATTATTCTATATAGGTTGTATGGCAAAAAGAGGAATTCACAAAAAGGTAAAATTGTAAAAAAGTGAAAAAATAAAAACGTATGGCTCTCAAGCTGAGTAATTATGTTGTTTTTTTACGATGGTAAGAGTAAGCCTCGCTCAACATAGAATATGGAGCCTATTGCTGAGTGAAACGCTTTTGCGAATATTTTATAAGCATCATTTTTAAGATTCTTTGCGTACATAGCATTAAAAAAACAATGAATAATCTTCAGCTCTACATTGTTCTAAAGAAACATCCAGCTTCCAGTCTCCCTCTTCCAGTCTAAAAAAGCTTTTCCTTCCAATGCTTTTATCCCAATAAAATTTCACTATTTTTGTAAAACTCCTTATTTCATTTATGAAAAAAATAATTCTTATCGAAGACGAAACCAGTGTAGTATCTTTCATTAAAAAAGGACTTCAGGAAAACGGATATGAAATTTCTGTGGCTTTTGACGGCCGTACGGGGGTACAGCTGGTACAGGCTAATGATTTCGATTTGGTTATTTTAGATATTATGTTGCCGGAAATGAATGGATTAGATGTCTGTAAGGAGATCAGAAAAACCAATCAGAGTGTTCCGATTTTATTTTTAACAGCTTTAGGAACTTCTGAAAATATTGTGTTGGGATTAGAAAGTGGGGGCGATGATTATTTAGTAAAACCGTTCAAATTTATTGAGTTGGTTGCCCGTGTAAAATCTCTTCTGAGAAGAAGCCATAATAACGGGCCACAAGAAATTTCGGAACCAGAACCGGATAATGAACATGTATTTCAATTTTCAGATTTAACGGTCAATGATTATACGAAGAAGGTAACCCGCGCAGGAGAAGAAATTACATTGACTTCTACAGAATATAAATTGTTGGTGTATTTCCTTAATAACCCTGAAAAAGTAATTTCCAGAGCTGAAATCTTAGATGCGGTCTGGGGTGTAAATTATGAACTGGGAACCAATGTGGTAGATGTGTATGTGAATTATCTGAGGAAAAAATTGGATAGTCATGATGATAATAAACTGATTCATACTGTGATAGGAATGGGTTATGTTCTGAAAAAAGCATAAAGGATGTTTAACAAAGTGATTACAAATCAGACCAAAACGATGGTGCTTTTAATGTTGGTTTTTACCGTCATTATTTTATTGTTCAGTGGTTTGGTTTATTTTTCAATCGTTAATTTTTCCCACCAGAGGTTTTATGAACTCTTAAAAATCCGTACGGCCACTATTGTTCAGATAGAAAAGAGTAAAGATCATCTGGATCTTCCTGAAAATTATATTCTCAGCAATCTGAATGACGAGGAACTTCCGATGGAAAAAGATTATGTTTTTGCCGTTCCAACAGATTCTAATTTCAAAAAAATCTCTCAGGAAGTTCATATTCCCGATTATTTCTTTAAAAATGTTCTTAAAAAAGGAGAGGATAATTATAATGATAAGGAGTTCTATTACATCGGGCAGAGCTTTAAATATGATGATAAAGATTATATTGCTATTGCTTCAGCCAAAAACCATTATGTAATTTACTACCTTGGATTTTTAAAAAGAACACTGCTTACCTGTATTGTGCTCTCTTTGTTTTTCAGTATGATATTCTCTTTTTATCTGTCTAAAACATTATTTAAGCCGATCCTGAAAATAACAGGAAAAGTAAAAGAGATCAGTTCAGAAAATCTTCATTTAAGACTAGAGCCACAGCCTGATAATAAAGAACTTAATGAATTAGTAGACACATTCAACGGGATGCTCAACCGTATTGAAACTTCTTTTGAAACCCAGAATCATTTGATCGGAAATGTTTCCCATGAATTACGAACTCCTCTTACTTCGATTATGGGAGAAGCCGATGTTGCTCTTTCTATAAGCAGAACACCCGAAGAATATAAAGAAACCCTTGAAATCATTCTGGATGAAGCGGAAAAGCTTGACAGAAAGATTAAAGCCTTATTGATGATCGCACAAACCGGGTTTGACGGTAAGATCCAGAAAATGGATAAAGTAAGAATGGATCAGCTACTTTGGGACGTTATTGAAACCCTGAGAAAAATTGATGCCAGAAACAATATCTATCTGGATATCAGTATGCTTCCCGATAATCCTAAAAAACTGAAAGTACAGGGGAATGAGCAGCTTCTACATCTTGCCGTTGCCAATATTATCAGTAACGGCTGTAAATATTCTAATTTCCAGCAGGTGAAAGTTTCCTTGGGGGCTACAGATGCAGACGTTTATATTATTGTAAAAGATAATGGGATTGGAATTCCTCAATCGGAGATGAACAAAATCTATGACCCGTTTTTCAGGGCATCCAATACTAATAATTATGAAGGTTATGGGATTGGACTTCCTCTGGCCAGAAACATTGTAAGAATGCATCACGGTGAATTGATCGTTACTTCCAGTGAGAACGAAGGAACTACCGTACAGATGCGCTTTCCTAACTTTTACAGCACACAAAAAGAGACCGTGTAAATCTAAATATATAAAGTAATCAAAAAATTTTCTTGAAGTGTTTTAGATTGATGTTTCAATGTTAATGATCTTCTAAAAATCCATAACCTACGGTTTTATCATTTTTTACTTTACCATAAGTCTATGTAGTTAGAAAAATTAAACCACATAGATGCATAGAATGTTTCTTTTAAAATATGCACTTGCTGAAAATCTTTGATTTTCTTGCGCCTTAAAGGCAACTTATTATTTATAACCTTTGCGCCTTTGCGTTCCCCAAAAAATATTCATTATGCTGGAGAAACGCAAAGGCGCAAAAGAATTTTATATGGTATGTGTTTTTAAGGCGCAAAGATTTTATCTGCGATAAAATTTAATCATATTGTTTTATTTTAATGACAATGAGTTTGTTAGGTAGCTTTGTTTGCTACAGATTTGTTCATATTAATACCCCTTAACAATTTTCTAATCTCATTTTAATCTCTTTAATGACATTTTAATTCCGTTCCAAAGAACTTTTAATCTGACCGTTCTAGTTTTGTATCATCAAAAAAGATAAACACAATACAAAATAATAAGAACATGGCTAAAACAATTCTAATTGCAACAGATTACTCCCTTGAGTCATTAAACATATTAAAAAAAGTTCTAAGAGAAAAGGACGCTTCTGAAGATCAGAACCAATATAACATCCTTTTGGTTTCAGGATATGATTCAGGAGATTCTATCAGAGATCTTCTATTCAATACCAAGACAACCATTTTCAATAAGATCAGACCTGTGGAGTTTTGTGATGGCTATGAAATCATCAAGAATAAGTATCCTCATTTAGTTAATAAAATTATCTGCGACATCTTTACAGGTAGCTTTCAGAGAACCTTTAACCAATATGTGGAGGCTAATACTATTGAAGAAGCTTATTATTCTAGCTCTATTAAAAGTAAAGGTAAAGGAAAATTTGATCTTGTTCCTTATATCAAAAAATGCAAAGTACTTCAAGCTGGGGAAATTACCCTTGAAATTAAAGAAAGACTTCCGGAAAGAGGAAGGCTGGCAGAGATCTTTGTAGAGGTCTAATCATCATCAACACAATCTAAAAAAATAAAAAATGTTAAGGAATTATAGTAACAGCAGAACATTGGGAGACAATATCAGGTTGGGGACGCTGACTGCCTTTACGGCGGGTACTATAAATATTGCATCCCTACTCATATTTCTCTCTTTTACTTCCAACGTAACAGGTCATTATGCTATTTTGGCCGCAGAAATCAGTAAAGGAAACTGGTCTCAGGTAGCCATAATGGCAAGCTGGATCTTTTTATTCTTCTTCGGAAGTTTCCTGTCCAATTTTATTGTGATTAATTTCAACAGGAAGAGTAAGTATTTTGCTCACGCAATGCCTCTTGTATTGGAAATCTTATGTTTGTTTGGAGTAGGAGTGTATGGCCAATTATATTATCAAAAAACGTTGGCGGAAACAGAAGTTTTAGTAGCAATCATGCTTTTTGCCACAGGACTACAAAATGGTTTAACGGCAAGTATATCCAACTTCTCCGTTAAAACGACCCACCTTACAGGAACAACAACCGATTTAGGAATCCTGGTTTCTATGTTTACTCAAAAGAAATACAGAAAAAACGGTGAATTAATCGGAAGAGCAAAATTGCTGATGAGTATTATGGTAGCTTATGTATTAGGAGCTGTATTCTCAGGATTAACCTATTATTATCTGGAGTTTAGAGTATTCTATGTAATTAGCTTATGTCTTATGATTGTAATTGGATATGATGCTTATAAAATTCATGTAAGACACTTTAATACAAAGTACAGATACAACAGAATTTATAAAAAACCGAATCTTTTGGCTTATCTGTATGAAAAGATCCATGGGATTCCTAAAAGTAAAGAGAATAGAAAACTGGTCTTTGAAGACTAGGATTAGATACCTGGTGCAGGGTAAATATCACTATTAATTTTTTGTATAAACTAGCTGGTTCAATCCTCTATTGATGTAAATGCAATAGGGGATTGTTCTCTATGAAATGCTAATATCACAAACAGTTTGGAGCAGAATTTGCAGAAAGCTGTATTGTTGAAATGTTGATAATTAAATATTAATTCCCGTTTTTAATGTTTTAATTCCCATTTTCATTGACTATTTTTGTAAGTTGATTTACGTTTTTATGTCAGATATTATTCAGCTTTTACCGGATCATGTAGCCAACCAAATTGCGGCAGGAGAGGTGGTGCAGAGACCTGCATCCATCGTGAAGGAACTTTTGGAAAATGCTATAGATGCAGATGCAACGAAGATTGAACTGATTATCAGGGATTCCGGGAAAAATCTTATCCAGGTCGTAGATGACGGAAAAGGAATGTCCGAAACAGATGCCAGACTTGCATTTGAAAGGCATGCTACCTCCAAAATCAGAGGAACAGAAGATATCTTTAAGATCTCAACAAAAGGATTCCGCGGAGAAGCGTTAGCTTCTATTGCTGCCGTTTCACAGGTGGAGCTGAGAACAAAACAAAAGGAGGCTTCCATTGGAACCAACATATATATTGAAGGTGGAGTTTTCCAGTTTCAGGACCCTATACAGACTGCAGAAGGATCCAACTTCCTGGTAAAGAATCTTTTTTATAATGTTCCTGCCAGAAGAAAGTTTCTGAAAAATAATAATATTGAATTCAGACACGTTATTGATGAATTTCAGCGTGTTGCGCTGGCACATGAGGGGTTAGAATTCTCATTGTTTCATGATGATGAAGCCGTTTTCAGATTAAGAAAAGGAAGCCAGATGCAGCGTATTGTAGATGTTTTCGGAAGAAAATTACAACCGCTTTTGATTCCTATCAAGGAAGATATTATCTGGTGTAAACTTCACGGATTTGTGGCCAAACCTGAAGGTGCTAAAAAAGCAAGAGGTGAACAGTTTCTTTTCGTAAACGGGAGATATTTCAAGAGCCCATATTTCAATAAAGCGGTGCAGGAAGCCTTTGAAGGTCTTCTTCAGCCCGGATATGTTCCATCATTTTTCCTTTATCTGGAAATGGATCCGGAGAAAATAGATGTCAATATTCATCCGCAGAAAACAGAGGTGAAATTTGAAGATGAACATCTTATTTTCGCTCTGCTTCGTTCCACAATCAAGAGATCATTGGGAATCTATAATGTTTCTCCAAGCCTGGATTTCGACAGAGATCCGGAATTGGATGAGATGATGAACAAGCCCATTCCAAGCAAAGGAAACGGTGGCGGAAGTGGCGTTATCAAAATGCCTGAGATTATTGTAGATAGGGATTATAATCCGTTTTTGGAAGAAAAAAATGTAGTACACCCCGAAGAAATTCAGAATCTGACTGAAATGTACCATCAGAATATTTCCGCAGAGCCTTCAAAGATCAATCTTTTTGAAGATGAAGACTTTGATGAAGATTTGATGAGACTTCCTAACGGGTATTGGTTATTCAATAAAGGAGATGTTACCCTGATGCTTGATTTGGGAAGAATGCATAGATTACTGGTTTCAGAAAATAATAAAACAACCAGGAAAACAAATACAGGTACAAACAGTCATGCTTTGCTTTTCTCCCTGGAGTATCATATGAACGAGATTGAGAAAAGTAAATACGAATCCATCAAAAAATATCTTCCTGAACTTGGGTTTGACATGAAAATTGCTCATGAAAGTGTACTGAGAATAGATTCACTTCCGGAAGGACTGAAAGAAACGCAGGCGATGAAGTTCCTGGAAAACCTTTTCGAGATTCTTGATTATAAAACAGAAGGCGAGTTTATGCAGTATTATCATAACCAATGGAGCAAAATGCATTCGAAGTCAAGATTTGACTTTATTTATAAAAAAGATGCGGAACAGGTTATCAAAGACTTTACAGCATTAGGCTTCCCCGAGTTTTTGCCAGATGGGAAGAGATGTTTCTATGAAGTTCCGTTTAATGATTTTAAAAACAAATTTTAAAAAATATGTTTAACAATATACCACCCATTACAAGGAATATTATCATTATCAATGTAATCGTATTCATCGTTACTTCTTTAATGGGGAATCAAGTTATTGAATATCTTGCCGGGTTTTATCCCTTTTCTCCTTACTTCCATTCATGGCAGGTGATTACTCACATGTTTATGCACGGAAGTATTATGCACATTTTATTTAATATGATGACCCTCTTTAGTTTTGGTCCTATTCTGGAACAAACACTTGGAGAAAAAAAATACCTTATACTGTACTTTTTAAGTGGTCTGGGTGCCTTCTTCCTGTTTAATTTATGGAATTTTGTTGAAGCTCAACAACTTTCCAGCGAATTACAACAGCTAGGCTTTAATGTAGATGCTTATATGTCCGGAGCAAGTGTGCAATTTGCAGGGAATGCAGATGCTATTCTGAAGCAGAGAGATTTATTAGAAAGTTTAAAAGCTATTGTAGCAACCCCTATGGTAGGTGCTTCCGGAGCTATTTTCGGAGTAGTAGCTGCTTTTGCAACATTATATCCGGATTCAAAAATTGGAATTATGTTTATTCCAGTTCCGATTAAAGTAAAATATTTATTACCTATTATTGTCGTTATTTCTATTTATTTGGGGGTTTCCGGTAATGGAGGTGGAATTGCTCACCTTGCACACGTTGGTGGAGCTTTGGTTGGTTGGCTGCTGGCAAGGATTTGGAAGAAGCATTTATATAGATTCAATTAATCATTTTCTGTGAAGATTTTCCGACTTATAGTACTGATCCTGCATATAGGAATCCTATGTCTATTGCTGGGTTCTCTATTGAATGCCTATATCCCGCCTAAAATATTTCCGTGGTTTAATTTGCTGTCTTTAGGATTTCCTGTTCTTATTATCCTGTATATTATATTAACCGTATTTTGGGTATTCAGCTGGAAAAAAAGAGCTTTTGTATTCATGTTGGTAGGGTTAGTATTTATTAATCCTGTCAAGCGATGGGTCAATTTTTCCTCGGAGAAGAAAGAAAGTGCTGATCCTATAAAGATTGTATCTTTTAATATAAAAGCAGGGTTGATGGGCAGGGAAGAGGTTTTAAATTATCTCAAAGCTCAAGATGCGGATGTTATTCTCTTGCAGGAAGATGGAGGAATGGAATATCCAACCCTTAAAGGCTATAATAGAACCAAATCTAATGGAATTTTAACCATTCTGACGAAGCATCATTTATCCAGCGAAAAATTAATTTTTTCTGAAGATGAAAGTATGAACTTACAAAGCGGTCTTCAGGCAGATATTGAAATAAAAGGTAAAACGTATAGATTTGTAGACGTTTATCTTTATCCGTTTCAGTTTGAAAAAAAGATGGTTAAACTTGATGGAAATTCCGAAGACAATGAGCAGAAAGTAAAGGGCGTTGTAAGAAAACTTATTCCGACCTTTAAAAAACATCAGGATCAGGTAAGAAAAATTAGTGAAACGATAGAAAACTCACCATATCCGGTTATCGTTGCAGGAGACTTCAACTCTGTTCCTAATTCTTATGAGTACTATCACTTATCAGACGGTCTTGAAGATGCATTTATGACAGCAGGAAAGGGGAGCGCAACCAGCTTTCATGATTATAAATTTCCGATCCGGATAGATTATGTTTTTTACTCAAAATCGTTGACGGCTATTTCCTATGTTGTTGACCGTTCTGTCAGTATTTCAGATCATTATCCAGTAGTTGCGAGGATTTCTTTAAACGACAAATAATCATAAAAATAGTTAAAATTTGGCTTCTTGGTAGGGTTTTTGCTTAAAAAAACGGGTACCAAGAATGTTTTTTCATGAAGTCGAATCAGATATTACTATTTATACATATCGCTATTGCTGTTTTACTGCTGTGCACATTGGGGAATGCATGGGTTCCGCCTAATATTTTAGGGAACCTTAATTTACTTTCTCTTGGTTTTCCCTATCTGATATCTGCGCATATCCTTCTTACTTTGGTATGGATTTTCAAAAAAAATAAAATTGCTATCGCTTTTGCACTGGGAACATTACTTTTTTACAACCCGATCAGAAGATGGGTGAATTTTGTTCCTAAATCGGATAAAGAAAAGACAATAAGAGATATCAAAGTTCTTACTTTTAATGTAAAATATGGTGATTACGGATGGGATAAGGTGAAAAACTATATTAAAGAGCAAGATCCGGACATTATTTTGGTACAGGAAAAAGACACTAATCGTGCTTTAAGACAAGATCTCGTAAAATACCCTTCTGTAATCCTAAAAACAAAGCATAAAATTCTAAGACAGGCAGAGATCATAGAAGATAATTCAAGAGGAAATTCGTTCTATGCAGATGTAGACATCAATGGGAAAATCATCAGAATTGTAAATGTTTATCTGGAACCTTTCAGACTTCAGAAAACAATGTTTACAAAGCTTGATGCCATGGGAATTGGAAATGTATCTAATCTTCTTTCTCATATGATTCCTACTTTTCAGGCCCATGAAGATCAGATTAAAAAGATCAGAAAAGCTATTGACTTTTCTCCTTATCCGGTAATTTTAGCCGGTGATTTTAATTCGGTCCCGAATTCTTATGAATATTATAGCCTGGGAAAAGATCTTCAGGATGCTTTTTTAACAGCAGGAAAGGGAAGTGCTTCCAGTTTTCATGATTATAAGATTCCTTTAAGAATTGATTATATTTTCAGTTCAAAATCCATCATTCCACTAAGCTATAAAGTAGATCAGTCTGTGAAATTATCGGATCACTATCCTGTAATTGCAGAATTTCTGCTAAATTAGTTCCATGAAAAATTTATTGTCTGCCATTTTCATTTTTGTACTCCTTTTGACGGCTTGTTCAAAGAAAGAATCTCCGGGCTTTGGAGCTGAACAGGATTTGAAAATTCATTATGATACAATGGCTGTTGATTCTTTCTCCAATGGGGCTGTTACGGTAGATATTGCCCGTAAGATTAAAATGTCTTCGCCTCAGTATCTGGACTCTGTAAAGCAGGCTAAAAAAGCGCTGGCAGACGAACAAAAACTGAAAACGGAGCTGGAGAAAGAAAACAAAAAGAAAGAAGAGGAAGAAAAGAAAAAAGCAGATGCTGAAAAGCAGAAAAAAACTGCTGAAACTCCTCCTTCTACTAATACCAAAACAGAATAAATTCAAAAACATCTTTAAAAATATATAATATGAAAAAGCAAATTCTTGCAGCAATTGCAATCTCAGTATTCACAGTTGCCTGCACAAAATCAACATCAAAGACAGAACAGGTAGAAAATGCAGATGGATCTGTTACTACCACTACTACAACGGTTTCTGAAACATCTCCTCATATGGTTGATTCGGCAAAAGTTAGTGAAGCTAAGGAAAAAGTTGATGCCAAATTAGATCAGGCTGGAGATAAGATTGATAATGCCGCTCAAAAAGCTAAAGATAAAATTGATGCTACTGCGGATAAGACAAAACAAGATCTTAATAAAGCAGGACAGGATATCAAAAATGAGGCTAATAAAGTTGGAAAAGATATCAAAGCCGGAGCACAAGACGCCGGAAAAGATGCAAAAGACGCTGCCAGAAAAGGAGCTGCGAAAGTAGAAGACGCCGCTAAAAAATTAAAAGAAGATTTAAGCAAATAAAAAGAAACCCGTCATTGAATTCAATGGCGGGTTTTATTTTTTATTTAATTGAAGGTCAGGAAATTCCTTACACTTATCTATTTAATTCCAGTAAGGGGTCAATGTATTCTCTGTCGTTACTCAACCTTGGAACCTTATTTTGTCCACCAAGTTTTCCTCTAGATTCTAGCCAATGATAGAATAGGTTGTCCTTGGCAATATGAACGATAGGTCTTCTAAGCGTCATATTATTGTATCTTTTCGCTTCATAATCCGAATTGATTTTCTTCAGATGTTGGTCAAAAGCATCAATGAAGCTATCAAGGTTATCAGGATATTGGCTGAATTCAAAGATCCATTCATGAGCACCTCCTTCATTTTCTTTCATAAAAACCGGAGCCCCTGTAAAATCTGTAATTTGAGCGCCGGTTAGCTCACAGGCTCTGGATAAGGCAGATTCTACATTGGTAATCATTAGTTCTTCTCCAAAAGCATTGATATAATGCTTCGTTCTTCCTGTTATTTTTATTCTGAAAGGATTAATAGAAGTAAATACAACGGTATCTCCAATCAGGTATCTCCAAAGTCCACCGTTGGTAGTGATCACCATGGCATAGTTTTTTCCGATTTCCACATCTTCCAGGCTTACGACTTTTGGATTTGAAAAATGAAACTGATCCATAGGAATAAATTCATAGAATATACCATAATCAAGCATCAGAAGCATTTCATCACTATTGGATCTGTCCTGTATCCCGAAGAACCCTTCCGAAGCATTGTATATTTCGTAGTAATTGATGTTTTTTCCGATGATCTTACGGTATTGTTCCCTGTAGGGCTTAAAACTGATTCCGCCGTGAAAAAACACCTCTAAATTAGGCCATAGCTCTGAAATATTATCTACATTAGTCTCGTTCAATACCCTTTGTAAAAGAACCAACATCCAGCTGGGTACGCCAAGGATACTTCCTACATCTTCGTTTTTTACCTCAGAGGTGATAGCCCTAAGCTTGCTTTCCCATTCGCCCATCAAAGAAACCTTCTTGCTTGGAGTAGTTGTAATTTCTACCCAAAACGGAAGATTATCAATTAAAATTGCTGATAAGTCGCCAAATTTTGTATTAAAATCTGCGTATAACTCAGAACTTCCGCCTAAGCGTAAATTTTTATAATTAAAAAGCTGGTTTTCCGGATGATTGTTGGCGTAAATGGAAACCATGTCTTTTCCTGCCTTCATATGGCAGTATTCAAGGCTTTCTGCAGAAATAGGAATGAATTTGCTTTTAGCATTCGTTGTTCCTGAAGATTTAGCAAAATGTTTAATCAGCCCTGGCCAACTTACGTCTTTTTGTCCCTGTCTTGCTTTTTCAATATAAGGCTCCATTTCTTCATACGTAACAATAGGAACTTTATTTTTAAAGTCCTGATAACTTGAGATAGAATTAAACCCGTACTGCTTACCATATTCTGTATCTTCCGCATGAAACAGCTGGGAAAATAATATACCCTTCTGAGTTTCAATGGGATGATCCATGAAATTTTGTATCTGGTCTATCCTCTGACGGATGAACCAGTTGACTACAGTATTAAAAAGTGCTTTGGTTGCCATTCCAACAAATATAATGATATTTGAATGTTTAGAGAATTTTTTGTGAAGTTAAATAAAAAAACCGCTACAAAATTTGTAACGGTTTAGTATCTAGTTTATTGCTTATTAGCAATACTCATCATAAGCAGCCTGAAGGTTAGCAGCAATTGCTCCTGCAGGATTTCCTTCAATGTGGTGTCTTTCCAGCATATGAACTAATTCTCCATCTTTGAAAAGTGCAACACACGGAGAGCTTGGCGGGAATGGAGCAAGATGTTTTCTTGCTTCTGCTACAGCCTCAGTATCAAAACCTGCAAATACAGTAGTTAAATGATCTGGTTTTTTATCTCCTGTTAAAGAATACACAACTCCTGGTCTTGCAGCACCTGCAGCACATCCACATACGGAATTGATAACTAATAATGTTGTTCCGGATTGCTTTAAAGCATCTTCTACCTGAGCAGGTGTTGTTAAATCCTGGAAACCTTTATCTGTAAGTTCAGCCTTCATAGGCATTACTAAATCTGTTGGATACATATATTTTGTTTTTTTATCAGTGCAAAGTTAAACAATTCTTTACGTTTGTTCAATATATAATAACTATGAATGGATTAGGTATATAAAATTAACTGAATATTAATAATATAACAATATTCATAAAAATGTGAATTAAAATTAGGAATAATGAAATATTATTATTAAATTTGAAATGATTCTGAAAAACAAACGACCATGAAAAAAACATTTAGGCTTTCCCTCAAGCAATCAATCACTTAATACTGTCTGAAATATGATCGTATCTAAACTCTTTTTTAAAGTTTTTTGAATCAAAAAGACGAATAGACTTTAATATCCAAAAAATGAAGCCCGAGACTCAACAGTCCCGGGCTTCTTAATCAAATCGATATGCAAAGGTTGTATATCCTTAGTTATGGAATGAGATACGCGTTTGTGAGATTCGAAATCGCTCCGAACCCCAGAACTCGATCACATTATGAAAGGAGCTTTTTAACCATCTCGGAAATACTTTTTCCATCTGATTTTCCAGCTAATGCTTTGGAAGCAGCTCCCATTACCTTCCCTAAATCTTTAATAGACTCAGCTCCGGTTTCTGAAATTATGTTTTTAATTTCTGTTTCTAATTCTTCTGCAGAAAGCTGTTTCGGTAAAAACTTCTCAATGATTTTCATCTGAGCTTCTTCCACTTCAGCAAGGTCCTGTCTTCCCTGAGCAGAAAACTGCTCAAAAGAGTCTTTACGCTGCTTAATCATTCTCTGAAGAATAGCAATTTCCTGTTCTGCGGAAACTTCAGCCCCTCTGGCTTCTGTTTGTAAAAGAAGAATTTGAGATTTTACAGCACGAAGGGAATCCAGAGCAACTCTGTCTTTCTCTCTCATAGCTGTTTTTATTGCTTCGCTTATTGTATTTTCTAAACTCATAATTATAATTTGAAAATCTGAAAATGAAACAATTTGAAAATTATTATTTTGCTGCAATGGGGTTATCGTTCCCACAGAATAATTTTCAAATTCTCAAATTATATCATTTTCAAATTAATTTAGTCTACGTCTTTATTTAAAAACCTGTTTTCTCTGATCTGCATAGAACCATTGTTGTCAGACATATACGTGTTGATATTTTGGTCTGAAGCATTAGTTCCGTCAATAGAGATATTTTTTCTCTTGAAAGCAGGAATAGATTCGAATTCACTCGTGCTGTCAAAGCTTTGATAACGGGAATTGAATTCTTTTAATTTATTTCTTCTTTCAATTATCTTGTCCTGGTCGATCGTTTTGTTCACGAAAGTGAATTCTGATTCTTCTGTTTTCGGAGCTTCAACTTCTGTTTTGCTTTCAAAAGCAGGCTTTGTTTCAACTTTTGGTTCTTCTTTTTGATAGAAGGTTTCAATTTTCTGAGCAGGTTCTGCTACAGCACTTGCCGGAGCATTAAACTCTGCTTTAGGCTGTCCGTAATCTGTCTTAGGTTCATTCCTGATAGGCTCATTAACGAAGAAATTGAATTCAACCGGTTTCTCTTGTGAAGAATTGTTGTTGAATACATTACCAGACTGAGGGTCTTCTTTTTTATTATCAAAATCAAATGAGAAAGACTGAATTTCCAAATCGTTTGGATCTTCCTCTTCTTCAATAGAAAGTAGGCTATATTCCTCCTGCTCATCTTCATTTCTCCATCCTTGTTCAGGAGTGTTAACTGTACTTTCTTCTTTATCAAAGAATTTTATTTCTGTTCTGATTTCCTCTTCCTCAATAATCATTTTTTTTTCGGTAGAAGTCACATTGAATGGAGTATCATGGTCCTCATCATCCAACCTGAAAAGGCTTTTTCCGCCGAAATCATGCGTTATTTCAGGAGCAGACTCTCTTTCTTCTCTTGTTTTAAAAGGAGAAGATTTTGGGGACTCTAAATTATCGTTAAGACTGATTCTGATCTTTTCTGTAGGACCTGAAAATTTCTTATTATCATTAGAGAATCCTGTAGCGATAACAAGTACACTTACTGCATCTCCTAATTCTTCATCAGCACCCACCCCGAAAATAATATCTGCGGTATTTCCAGCTTCTTTCTGGATGTGGTCCATAATGATACCGATCTCGTCCATCGTAACTTCTTCAGCACCACTTCTGATCAACAATAGTACATTTTTGGCACCTGTAATCTTGTTATCATTCAATAACGGAGAATCCAATGCTTTTCTTACGGCTTCTTCAGCCTTATTTTCACCTGAAGCAGTACCTGTAGACATTAGCGCTGTACCAGAGTTCTGAAGGACAGATTTAGCATCTCTAAAGTCAATGTTTACATCAAAGTACCCTGTAATAACTTCTGCCATTCCTTTAGCGGCATTGGCTAACACTTCATCGGCCTTAGAGAATCCTTGTTTGAATCCAAGGTTTCCAAATTGCTGTCTCAGTTTATCGTTGTTGATGACAATTAATGAATCAACATTATTTTTTAATTTATCAAGTCCGTTTTCAGCTTGTTCCAATCTTCTTTTTCCTTCGAAACTGAAAGGGACGGTAACAATACCTACGGTTAGGATTCCCATGTCTTTTGCTACTTTAGCAATGACAGGAGCTGCTCCGGTACCTGTACCACCACCCATTCCGGCAGTGATGAACACCATTTTCGTGTTCTGACCCATAGCGGCTTTGATATCTTCAATACTTTCAATAGCAGATTTTTCTCCTACTTCAGGATCTGCACCAGCTCCAAGACCTTCCGTGATGGAAGTTCCCAATTGAACTTTATTGGCAACAGGGTTATTATCCAGGGTTTGGGCATCTGTATTACAGATCACGAAATCAACCCCGTGGATCCCTTTTTCGTACATGTGTTTTAGTGCGTTGTTTCCTCCGCCTCCTACACCGATTACTTTTATGATGGATGAATTTCCCTTTGGTAGGTCAAATGAAAATCCTTGTGTACCTATATTTTCCATAACTATACTTTTAATAATTATAATTGATAATTGACTGATGATAATTGATAAGGAAAAGATCGTTTATCGCTTATCATTCATCATTTATAATTTACTCTACTTCTTCAAAGAATTTTTTTACTTTTTCCATAAGCGACTGCCCGAAGGTCAACTTCGCTTTTCTGTTTTCCTGCTTTTCATCGGCAACCAATTGTTCCTGAACAGGAGCTGCAGCCTGTTGAACGGGTTGAACAGTTTCTGTCTGTACAGGAGCTGCTTCAGGCTTAGTTTGCTCTTTTACAACCTCCTCTATATCGTCAATAGTTTGCTTTTTATCTCTGATCTTCAAACTTTCCATCAGCAACCCAATAGACGTAGCAAATTCAGGGCCTTTCAGGTACTGATTTTTATCGTTGGCGATATATTCATTCGCAAAACCGATTCTGCTGTCAAAACCTGTGGTATAGTTGGCCAGTTGTCTAAGGTGCTTAAGGTTTGATCCACCACCTGTCAGAACAATTCCGGCAATCAGCTTTTTCTTTTGTTCAAAGGCTCCGTAGGCTTTTAACTCGGTATTTACCATTTCCAAAACTTCTTCTACTCTTGCATTGATGATTTGAGCAAGGGTTTTTAAAGAGATTTCCTTATCTGGTCGCCCATGAAGTCCGGGAATTGTTACAAAAGTACTGTCTTTTTCTAATTCGGGAACAGCCGAACCGAATTTTACTTTCAATTGTTCAGCATGTTTTTCAATAATGGAGCAACCTTCTTTGATATCTTCCGTAATAATTCCACCTCCGTAAGGGATTACGCAGGTATGGCGGATGATATTGTCTTTGAAGATCGCAATATCTGTAGTTCCTCCTCCGATGTCTACAATAGCGACTCCGGCTTCTTTCTCTTCTTTGGTAAGAACAGCTTCAGAAGAGGCTAATGGTTCTAAAGTAAGGGCTTCCATTTCTAGTCCGGCTTCGCGAACGCATCTTGCAATATTTCTGATGCTTCCCATTTGCCCGACAACAACGTGGAAGTTAGCTTCTAAACGTTTTCCGTGCATTCCGACAGGTTCCTGAATTTCCCCTTCGGAATCCACTTTATATTCTTGTGGAAGGACATGGATAATTTCTTCTCCAGGAAGCATAACCAGTTTCTTGACCTGATCTTTTAATGCTTCAATATCATCATCTGTGATGAATTTATCCGGATGTTCACGCATAATATAATCGGAGTGCTGCAGAGAACGAATGTGTTTTCCTGCAATACCTACCGTAACTTTGCGGATAGGAACCCCGGCACTGGATTGTGCCTCGGATACTGCAGCCTTGATTGAATTAATTGTCTGTGAAATATTATTCACAATACCTTTATGAACACCAAGACTTTTAGCTTTTCCTACACCGAGAACTTCTATTTTCCCGTGTGCATTCCTTCTTCCGACAATCGCGACTATCTTTGTTGTCCCGATGTCCAGACCTACTGAATACTCTTGATTTTCCATTTTTATATCGATTTGATTTTTTTCTACTTTTTCCATGGCAGGATCAGGTCCTGCTTTGTGTTAATAGTCCTTTAGGACCTTTTTTATTCTATTTTCACCTTTGGTTTCGGCTTTGGCTTGGACTGTGCCGGGGCCGTTGTTTTTTTCTCTGTTTTCTTTGCCTGTATTTTAGGTTTTGTACTCTCTTTCGGTTTTGCCGGGGGTGAGCTTGTTTTTTTTACTTCTGCAATCTTTGGCTTTACCTCTGCTTTTTTAGCAGCGGCAGTGAGTGCAGGAGCTTTTGCCATTTCTAATCTACCCGCCTTCAGGATACTGTCGTTTTCCTTGAAGTGAGGATTGAGAGTGGTCACAATCTGGTTTTGATACTTTACAGAGACCATACTGTATTTTTGCGGATCCTGATAGACCAGGTATTTTTCCACAAAGGTTTTAAATCCTTTTACTTTAAAATCAATATTATCGAGATCTCCAATTTCCACTCTGTAGTTTCCTTCGCTGGTCAGGAGGTTATAGCTGTCCTTGCTTTTTGAAATTCCAATAAAATATTTCTTACTAAAATCATCGTTATCAATTTTTCCAACCAGTTCTGCCAGTTTTTCATATTCATCCGGCTGTACATTTCCTGTTACAAGCATACAAGGATGGGAATAGGTTCTTGAAATAGGAAATTCAATTCCTTTTTCGTCTACATAAAAGTCTTTTCCATCTTTATTAAGCCTGAATACCGGAACCCTCTGTTTGATATCAAGGTTCAATTTTCCGTTTAGGTTTAGATAAACATTGGCACTATCCACTGCGGGAAGTGCATTGATCTTTTTTTCCAAAGCCGGAATATTCAGATCTCCTACTTTTCCTGATGGATTCTCTTTTTTTACAATTTCCCTGATATCTTTTTCATCAACAAAGTAAACAGGAGTTTTTTCATTCATTTTTACAGAAATCTTATTATCCGTAATCTTTTGGCCACCGAATCTCTTCAACGAGAAACTCAGTAACAATCCAAGGATGATTACCGTGATAACAATTTTTAATATTCTGTACTTATTTTTCATACATTTTCTGTATTCATGTATTTATGTAAAATGTATTCATGAATACGTAAATACATTATTACTTTTTACAATTTATTTATCCATTCACAGATTGGGTCGTACAGGGTATCTATATTCCCGGCTCCTACGGTGAGAAGGATGTCAAATTCTTTTTCTTTTATTTTTTCAAAAGCATCAGATAAAGTTGATACTTCTTTTTTGTCTAATGTTACTTTGTCCAACAACCAGCTTGAAGTAATTCCTTCAAAATTCTCCTGAAGTTCTCTTGCCGGATAAATGTCCAATAAGATCAATTCGTCTGCCTTACTCAGACTTTCTGCAAATCCGTCTGCAAAATCTCTTGTTCTGCTAAACAGGTGCGGCTGGAAGGCTACCAATAATTTTTTATTGGGGTAAAATGTTTTAATAGAGCTCATTACCGCATTGATTTCTGTAGGGTGGTGAGCATAATCATCAATATAAATTTTACCGTTTTCGTAAAAATGCTTGGTATATCTTCTTTTAATTCCTTTAAAATTGGCAATTGCTTTTTTCAGCGTATCAAAATCTACGCCCAAATTATGCAAAATTGCCAATGCTACTGTAGCATTTTCCACATTATGGATTCCCGGGATTTCCCAAACAAAATCTTTTATTGTTTCTGTTGGAGTATGGAAGTCAAAATAAATCTTATCATGATCCATTCTCAGGTTATCCGAATAGTAATCAGCTTTTTCGTTTACAGCGTAAGTCTGATGGGCTCTTCCGATTTCAATTCCTTTTCTTACAAATAGTTGTTTATCTTCAGGAACTAGGGCTGCAAATTGTCTGAAGCCTTCTTCAATATGGCTTTTATCTCCATAAATATCCAGGTGGTCTGCATCAGTTGAAGTCACTACTGCCCAATCCGGAGAGAGGTTCAGGAAGCTTCTGTCATATTCATCTGCCTCCACCACTGAATAGGTGGAACCGTTGTATAGAAAGTTTGACTTAAAGTTCTCAGAAATTCCTCCTAAAAAGCATGAGAACGGTAAGTTTGCTTCTTTGCATAGGTGAGAAACCAGGGTAGAGGTAGTGGTCTTCCCGTGGGTTCCAGCTACTGCGATGCAGTCTGTATTTTCCGTAATTAAGCCTAAAACTTTTGCACGTTTCAACACTTCAAACTGACTTTGATTGAAATGATCTAAGATTCCAAGCGTTTTAATGGCAGGAGTATAGATTACCAATGTATCTTCTTTATGAAGGGATGTAATTCTTTTGTCTATAAGATCTTCAAAAACAATATCAATCCCTTCTTTCATCAGATTTTGGGTAAGCTTGGTGTTGGTTTTATCGTAACCCAATACTTTTTTACCGGACGCATGGAAGTAACGTGCTAAAGCACTCATTCCGATACCTCCGATTCCAACGAAGTAAAAGTTTTGATATGTTTCTAAGTTCTTCATTATTTATTAAAAATTTTCATTTGTCATTGGCTGTGCCGAATCTGTGATTTCCGAGGACCAAGAAATCTCAATAATTGAGATTCTTCACTTCACTACGTTTCGTTCAGAATGACAAACCCTACATATTTATCTTATTATTTTAAATATCTCATCTACAATCTCTTTCGTGGCATTTGGCTTAGCAAAATACTCAAGATTGTCGGACATTTCTTTTCTCACATTTTCGTTTTCGCAGATTTCTGATAATGTATTCCAGAATTTCTCCTGCATTTCAGAGTCTTTTACCATTCTGGCAGCATTTTTTTCAACCAGGTTCATGGCATTTTTGGTTTGGTGGTCTTCTGCCGCAAATGGGAATGGCACCAATAATACCGGCTTTTGTGCTACTGCCAACTCTGAAATGGCAATGGCTCCGGCTCTTGAAACGATGATGTCTGCTGCAGAATAGGCCAATTCCATGTCTTTGATAAATTCACGGATCTGAATATTCCTGGTATCAATATTTTTCGTTTCTTCAATAATATCTTTATAATCAAGCTTTCCGGTCTGCCAGATCAGCTGATAATCTTTGTCTACAATTTGTTTTAAATGAGATTTCCAGGCATTATTTAATGTTCTGGAGCCTAAAGATCCACCTACCGATAAAATGGTAAGTTTATCCTTATTTAATCCCATTTTTTCTTTTGCCTGAGCAGTATCCTGCATCCCAGAAATAATAACAGAACGGATCGGATTTCCAAGAAATTTTATCTTTTCTGCTGGGAAGCCTGCTACTTTAGGGTAAGCTGTAAATATCGCTTTAGCTGCTTTACTTAAAATTTTATTGGTTACACCAGCATGAGCGTTCTGTTCTTGAATAAAGACCGGAACTCCCAATTTGGTCGCTTCATATAAAGCAGGTCCGCTTGCAAATCCTCCTGTTCCTATCGCAACATCCGGTTTAAATTCTTTGATGATGGCTTTTGATCTGTTTAAACTTTTCAAAATCTTGAAAGGGAGTCCTAAGTTGGACAACAGGTTTCCTCTGTCGATTCCGGCGATATCAATTCCTTCAATTTTGTATCCGGCTTGTGGAACTTTTTCCATTTCCATTTTTCCGTTGGCTCCAATGAACAAAAATTCTGCATCAGGAAATCTGCTCTTGATCTCATCAGCGATGGCGATGGCAGGGAAGATATGTCCTCCTGTTCCTCCGCCTGATAGTAATATTTTTAGTCTTTTGCTCATTGTTTAATATAATAGGACTGCGTCCGATTTTTTGTTAAATCGTCCCTTCGGGACTCTTTTTGGTTTATGCGATATCGTTTATTTCTGCTATGCTTTGTTTTTTGCCCATTCCTTCTTCATCGTAAATCTGAATTCTGGAGCTTATATTTAAGATAATTCCTAGCTGTAAATAGGTTACCAGCATCGAGGTTCCTCCATAACTGATCAGTGGTAATGGCTGTCCTGTTACCGGGATCAGATTCACAGCAACGGCAATATTGACCGATAACTGTATAAAAATCATTACCCCGAGACTGAGCACCAGCAACGATCCGAAGAAGGCTGGCATTTTACTTGCGATCATCACAATTCGTATCATCATAATCAGATAGAGACTGATCAAAAAGGCAGCTCCGATTACTCCGTATTCTTCTACGATAACCGCGAAGATAAAGTCGGAGGCGGATTGTGGAAGCATTTGCTTTAAGGCACTTTTTCCTGGTCCCATTCCTGTAATTCCACCGTGTACAATGGCGGCTTTGGCCTGCATTACCTGATAGTTCTTGGCTTTTACACTTTCATCATCTGTGTCTGCTGATTTTGCTTTGCTTGATGTAAATGTTTCAATACGGCTCATCCATGTGTGAACACGGTTTCCGCCAATCATATTGGTATTTAATGCAATCAACAGGAAGAATACAATGGCTACAAATGAGGCTGAAATAAAACCCGCAATGTATTTCCAGTGAAGCTGTCCGACAATCAAAACAATTACTGAAACCATCAGAATCATTAATGCGGTAGAACCGTTATCTTTTGCTACCAGTACAAAAACAAGAAGAATAGGTCCGAAAATATACATGATATTCTCTATTGGAAGCCTTTCTCTTGTGATCTTCTTGGTTAAGTATCTGCATAAATAGATAATCAACATCAGGAAGGCGAATGATGATGGCTGAAAGGAAATGGGGGTACCCGGAATTTTCAACCATCTGGAAGCACTGGCTCCATCAATGGTTTGGCCGGTAAACATGGTAACAATCAATAAAACGATCATCAGCCCCAGTAGAATACTGCTGAGCTTTCCGATGTATTCGTATTTTATAGTTCCTACAAGCCTCATAATGGCTAATCCAAGGAGTACAAAGAACATATGTTTGATAACGTGGCCTGTGGTGGTTCCGTTATTCACAATATATTCCAGGTTTGAACTTGCAGAGTAAACAGGGAAAATAGAGAAAATGGAGATCACAAGAATGACCATCCAAAGTACTTTATCGCCCTTTAGAAATTCAAATCTGGTTTCTGTATTCTGCTCGTCCATAATTAATGCTATTGGCTTCTGACTAATGGCCATTGGCTTTTAATACCTGCTCTTTAAACTGACGTCCTCTGTCTTCATAGCTTTTGAATAAATCAAAGCTTGCGCAGCATGGAGAAAGCAGAACGGTGTCTCCTTTTTTAGCCAGTGATTTTGATATTTTCACCGCTTCTTCCATACTTGAAGTATCATAGATAAATTCCTTTTTATCCTTGAAAAAATCTATAATTTTCTTATTATCAACACCAAGGCAAACAATTGCCTTTACTTTTCTTTTGACTAAATCTTCAATTTCAGTATAGTCATTCCCTTTATCTAATCCACCCACGATCCATACGGTTGGGGTTTTCATACTTTCTAAAGCATAGTAAGTGGCATTCACATTGGTTGCCTTACTGTCATTGATGTATTTTACACCGTCTGTTTCCGTTACGAATTCCAATCTGTGTTCTACGGCCTGGAATGTCATTAATGAATGTCTTATGCTTTCATTGTTGATCTTCAGTATTTTACCTGCAATTGATGCGGCTAAGCTATTGGCAACATTATGGTTTCCTAAAAGAGATAACTCTTCAACTTTCATTGAGAATTCATCTTTCATTTTTACCACAATCTGATCATCATTTACAAAACCTCCTTCAGGAAGTTGTTCCTTTGTGGAGAAAGGAATCATCTTCGCTTTTATTTCTAGCTTTTCAAGCAGGTTTTTGCTCATTTCATCATCTTTATTGTAGATGAAGAAGTTGTCATTTTCCTGATTTTCAGTGATTCTGAATTTTGCCAATGCATATTCTTCATAATTGTAATTGTACTGATCCAGGTGATCCTGAGATAAGTTCAACAATAAAGAGATGTAGGGTCTGAAGTTCTGAATGTCATCCAACTGGAAAGAGCTTACTTCCAGTACATAATATTCATGATTTTCATCTGCAACCTGTTTTGCAAAGCTATAGCCTATGTTTCCTCCTAAACCTACGTTTAATCCGTCATTTTTCAGGATATAGTAGATCAGAGAAGTGGTGGTGGTTTTTCCGTTGCTTCCTGTGATAGCAATGATCTTAGCATCTGTAAATTCAGAAGCAAATTCAATTTCTGAAGAAAGTCTTATTCCTTTTTCATGAATTTTATGGATGATCTCTGCTTTTTTCGGAATTCCCGGGCTTTTTACGATCCAATCTGCATTTAGAATCCTTTCTTCGTTGTGGTCTCCTTCTTCAAATTCAATCCCATTTTCGGTAAGAAACTGCTTATAGTTATCTTTAATGGCTCCTTTGTCTGAAAGAAATACTTCCAGACCTTTCTTTTTAGCCAAATAAGCAGCTCCACATCCGCTTTCTCCTCCTCCTAAAACAACTATTTTCATATTATTTTGATTTAATGATTAAAAGATTTAATGATTAAAAAATTTTTCAATGTTTAAATCTTTCAATTTTTAAATTGATCTTATCTCATTTTTAAGGTGATCAGACAAACAATTGCCAATATTACTCCAATGATAATCATTCTGTTGACGATTTTACTCTCGTGAAATCCATCTTTCTGATAGTGGTGGTGCAATGGTGACATTTTGAATAGTCTATTGTTTTGGGCATATTCTAACCCATATTTTTTCTTTCTGTATTTGAAAACGATTACCTGAAGCATCACAGACAGGTTTTCGATCAAAAATATTCCGCATAAAACAGGAATCAATAATTCTTTTCTTAAGATAATGGCTAAAACAGCAATCACACCTCCCAACATTAAACTTCCTGTATCTCCCATGAAAACCTGGGCAGGATAGGTGTTATACCAGAAAAAGCCAATTACGGCTCCTACCATTGCGACGGCGAAAATGGTGGTTTCCCCCATATTCGGAAGGAACATGATATTCAGATAGTCTGCAAAGATGATGTTCCCTGAAAGGTAGGCGAAGAGGGCAAGGGTAAGCAGTATAATAGCACTGGTCCCTGCGGCGAGGCCATCTATTCCGTCTGTGATATTAGCTCCATTGGAAACAGCTGTTACAATGAAGATAACAATAGGAATAAAGACAATCCATGCCCATTCGTGGGCATCTTTTTCATTCATCCAAAACAGGATTCCGCTATAATCAAACTCATTGTTCTTTGCAAAAGGTACTGTAGAAACTGTGATTTTCTCTGTAGGCATGAAGTTTTGCTCTACGTTGTTTCGGTTCACCACTTTTGCATCCGCATATTTTCTTTTAACGGTGATATCCGGGTGGAAATACATGGTAACTCCGACAATTAACCCTAGGCCAACCTGTCCGACAATTTTGAATTTACCACTAAGTCCGTCTTTATTTTTCTTTATTTTCTTTAGATAATCATCCAGGAATCCGATGGCTCCCATCCAAAACATTGAAACCAACAGCAAGACAATATATACGTTGGTAATTCTTGTAAACAATAATACGGGAATAATGGTTGCCAAAATGATGATAAGTCCTCCCATGGTAGGAGTCCCTTCTTTTTGCTTTTGGCCATCCAATCCAAGATCACGGACTAATTCACCCATTTGTTTTGTTCTCAGGTAATTAATCACTCTTTTTCCGTAGACAAGGGCAATAATTAAAGAGAACAATACAGCCATTCCGGCACGGAAGGAGATGTATTTCAACAATCCTAATCCCGGAACGTGAATTCCATGGTCTGTTAGATATTCGTATAGATAGTATAGCATAGTTTCAATTGTTAATAATTACTTGGACATTAATTTCCAAAGTTCATTAATTACTTCTTTGTCATCAAAATGATGTTTCACACCATTTATCTCCTGATAATTTTCGTGACCTTTTCCGGCTACGAGAATGATATCTTTAGGTTCTGCAAACTTTATGGCCATTTTTATGGCTTCTTTTCTGTCTGGAATTGAAGTGTATTTGCTGAAGTTCTGAGGCTCAACACCTGCTTCAATTTCCTTGATAATTTGTCCCGGATCTTCTGTTCTGGGGTTATCTGAAGTGATGATTGCCAATGTTGATTTCTTAGTGGCAATATTTCCCATTTCAGGTCTTTTGGAGTGATCTCTGTCTCCTCCGCAACCGAAAACGGTGATTAATCTTTCATTTTTGGTTCTGATATCGTTGATACTGTCCAGAATGTTTTCTAAAGCATCCGGAGTGTGTGCATAGTCTACGATAAAGAAAATCCCACCATCTGATTTTAGGGTTTCAAATCTTCCGGAAACTCTTTTTAGCTTGCTGATAGCTTGTAGGATTTCGTCCTGTTCAAAACCAAGTTCTTCTGCAATTCCAAATACAAGCAATAGATTGTATACGTTGAATTTACCCGTCAGCGTTGTCCAGAATTCTTTTCCGTTGAAGTTTAGCAACATTCCGTTGAAATCCACTTCCAATAGTTTTCCGTGATAGTCTGCCATTGTTTTCAAAGCATAAGACTTCTTTTTAGCCTTTGTATTCTGAAGCATGACATTCCCATTTTTGTCATCTACATTGGTGATGGCAATGGCTGTATCTTCTAATTCATCAAAGAATCTTTTCTTTGTTTTTAAATATTCTTCAAATGTTTTGTGATAATCTAGATGATCATGGGTAATGTTTGTAAACCCGGCTATTTTAAAGTGTAGTCCCTCGATTCTGTTTTGAGCAATTCCGTGAGAACTTACTTCCATGAAAGCAAATTCACATCCTTTCTCAACTGCTTCAGCTAAGATTTTGTTAATGGTAATAACATCCGGAGTGGTATGAGTCGCTGGAATAACTTCTTCCCCGATTCTGATTTCAACGGTTGATAATAAAGCAGAATCATATCCTAAATTTCTGAAAACATCAAAAAGCAGGGTAGAAACAGAGGTTTTCCCGTTTGTTCCTGTAACTCCTATCAGTTTCAGTTTTCTGGATGGATTTCCGTAGAAGTTCGAAGCAAGGTGACCTAAAGCTTTAGCAGAATCTTTAACCTTAATATAGGTTACGTTTTCTGCCAGAGTTTCAGGAAATTCTTCACAAACAATCGTTGTTGCTCCTTTCTCAATAGAAGATACAATGAATGAATGTCCATCCACCACTGTTCCTCTCATAGCGATGTAAAGAGCGTTTTCTGTAACCTTTCTGCTGTCGAACACCAGTTCGGATACTTCACGGTTGTTATCACCGTGGATTTCTATTACTGGGATTCTGTTTACTAATTCTGTTATTATCATTTTATATCAATAGGACTTTATCCTATTTGGGCTTAAGTCGTCCCTTTGGGACTCTGTTTTTTTAATTCTGTAGAGATAAATATATTCTCTGGTTCTTACTGATGGTTGTGCCTTCTAATGGGAATTGTTCTTTTATTCGTCCAACTCCTTTAAAATCGACACGGTATCCTAAATTTTCCAATTGTGGGATGACGTTTTTACCGATCAATCCTACTACATTAGGCATTTGCTTATCATTGACTGCTACTTTTACATTAGGTTCCACCATTTTACTCAGGTTTACCTTTTTGTCCACGAGCATTTCTTTTTCAATATTTTGTGGTGTTTTCAGGAAGGTTTTTCCTGCGATTTCTTTAAACACCGGGGCTGCTACTGGTCCTCCATAAAACCCAATTGATGTATTGGGTTCACTTACCATCACATAACACGTATATTTTGGAGCATCAGCCGGATAGAATCCTGCAAATGATGCGCGATATTTCATTGGGCCAGGAAGCCAGTATTCAAATCTTGCGGTTCCTGTTTTTCCTGCCATTTTCAGGTTGGGAGTGAAGATGCTTCGTCCTGTTCCTTTTTCTACAGCCTTAGTTAATGCGCTGGTCATCATTTTGATGGCCTTTTCGGATGCCATTTTATTTACCATAACTTCAGGTTTTGCGCTGTACATTACCTTTCCGTCTTTCATGATCTTATCGATGAACAGTGGTTTAAGCATTTTACCTCCGTTGGCAACTCCATTATAGAAGCTTGTCAGCTGTAACAGGTTGATGTTTGAAGAGTATCCGTAAGAGATAGAGGCTAGTGTTGCCGCATTCCATCTTTTATTTTCCGGGGTTACGATCTTCGGTTTTGTGATTCCCGGAAGTTCGATGTCCATTTTGTCGAATAATTTCCAACGTTTCAGGTGATCAAGGAAAATTTGTGGTTTTTCAGCATAAAACTTTGTGATGAGTTTTGCTGTTCCTACGTTACTGGATTTTGCTAATACATCACTGATATCATAAGTTCCTCCGCCGTGACCATCAGAAATTCTTTGCTTGGCATACGTCCAAACTCCATTTCCTACATTTACCGTCGTGTTTTCATCGATGAATCCATCATCCATTGCTGCTAGCAGCGAAATGGTTTTGAAGGTGGATCCTGGCTCGATATTATCTTTTAACGCATAGTTGTAAGAATCTTCGTATTCTCCTGATTCTGTTCTTCTTAAGTTAACCAAAGCACGTACTTTTCCGGTTTCCACTTCCATTACAATTACGGTTCCGTGTTTGGCTTCATAATGGACCAGTTGTTTCTCTAATGCAGAGTGTGCAATGTCTTGAATTCTAAGGTCTAAGGTTGTATAAACATCTTCTCCGTCGATAGGTTCCTGAACTTTCCAGAAGTCAATAGGTTTCCACTGGGAAGAGTTGATTCTTTGTTCTAATCTTTTTCCGTCAGTTCCTGTTAAATGTTTTGAAAAAGCTCCTTCTAATCCGGACTTAAGTTCTCCGTTATCCATACCGATAGTTCCGGCTCCGATTTCAGAAGTGGCAAGCTCCCTTTTGTAGTTTCTGTCTACAATGAAACCACCTTTGTTTTTACCTCTTTTGAAGATCGGGAAGTTTCTGATTCTATCGTACTGATCAAAATCAAGCCCTTTGACCAGGGTATAATATTGATTTTTCTTTTTCTTCTGTTCGTCAAATTTTTGTCTGAACTCTCCTCTGGATTTTCCGAACATTTTGCTCAGAGAATCCGTTAAAGCTCCGATGTTGTTGCTGTAAATCGTATCTTTCATCGTTTTGAAGTCAAGATAGATGTCATATCGCATTACGGTTGTGGCCAAAATAGAACCATCGGAAGCAAATAAATTACCGCGGGCAGCTTTTAAAGTAGCTTCGCGATAGTTTTTGTTAATGTAATCATCTTTAATTTCCTGGACATTGGTATTCTGAAGGATGACAATCCTTGCCAAGAACATTACAAACACGCACAAAGCTACCACTGCAAAGAGGTAGCCCCATCGTAACGTTTTTTTACGTTTGTTGTCGTATTCATTTTGCTTTTGCATCTGTACTGTCCAGTTTTATTAGCAATTTATGAGGGTGGTTTTCTAAGGTCATTAATGAATCCCGTGCAACCTCTTTCCCCAGCTCTGATTCCATTTTCACCTTGATTAGCTTACTCTGGGCGTAAGCGTTTCTCGATTTATATTCTTCTGTTTCTTCCTTTAAGGCGTTTACAATTTTAATTTTTTTATTGACGAGATGGTTACTGTAAATCATAGCCATCATCAGGATAAACAACAAGAGAAAATACCTGTAATGTATTTTGATCTCATCACGATTCAGAAAGTTTCCTTTTATAATGTCTATAAAAGTGAGTCTTTTCTGGGGGCGATTTGTTGTTCTTTTTGCCACTTTAATTCAATCAATTTGCTTTCTGCGAACTTACCTTGTTATCAATTGTCAATCTTATTTTTAAAAATTCACTTTAGATAATCTACGGGTTCACTTTTACACTTTAATTCCTGTTCTCATTTTAGCACTTCTTGCTCTTGAGTTTTCTTCAATCTCCTTATTGTCAGGAATGATTGCTTTACTCTTCATCAATTCGAATGCCTTTTTATAATTTCCGTAGATATCTCTTTCCGGTTCTCCTTCGAACATTCCATTTTTCAGGAATCTTTTTACCAATCGGTCTTCTAAAGAATGGTAAGATATTACGACTAATCTTCCTTCTGGTTTTAAAACATTGAAAGCCTGTACCAGCATTTCTTTCAATACTTCAAGTTCCTGATTTACCTCTATTCTTACTGCCTGAAATAGCTGAGCATAGAATTTATTTACCTTATGAGGGGGAATGTAGCTGAAAAGCTTTTTCAAATCCTCTGTGGTATTTATACTTTTTGTTTTTCTATGATGAACAATTTCCCTTGCCAGCTTTCTTGCTTCTCTTAATTCTCCATAGTAATAAAAAATATCTGCAAGTTCTTCCTCGCCGTATTCATTGATTACTCTTTTAGCGTCAAGACTCTGCATGACGTTCATTCGCATGTCTAAAGGAGCATTGCTTCTTGTAGAAAATCCTCTGTCTGCTTCGTCAAACTGATGAGAAGAAACTCCCAAATCAGCCAAAACACCATCAACCTGAGGAATGCCATACATTAATAAAGAGTTTTCCAGAAATCTGAAATTCTGATTAACTAATGTAAATCTGGGATCATCAATTGTATTTTTAAGCGCATCCAGATCCTGATCGAAGCTGAACAGTTTTCCTTTGTCAGAAAGTCTGCTCAAAATCTCTCTTGAGTGGCCACCTCCTCCAAAGGTGCAGTCCACATAGATTCCGTCAGGATTCGTCACCAAATCATCTACACTCTGCTTCAACAAAACGGGGTTATGATACATGCTTAATTGTGTTTTTTATTAAATAAAATCTTTAATAACTTCTACAGTTATTCTTCGTCAAAAGAGCCCATTACATCTTCGGCAAGGCTGGCAAAATCAGTTTCATTGGTGGAGATTACCTGTTCGTAGGCTTCTTTATCCCAAATTTCGAAAAGTTCTCCCGCGCTGGTGATTACTACTTCCTTCTGAAGATTTGAAAAAGTCATCAGGTCTTTGGAAATCTGTAATCTTCCGGCATTATCCAATTCTACTGTTTTTACTCCTGCCGTAAACATTCGTATGAAATCAGCATTCTTTTTTATGAATCTGTTCAGTTTATTAATTTTGCCCATCAGTTTATCCCACGCATTCATTGGATAGACTTCCAGACAAGGTTGGAACACAGATCTTTTGACTACAAATGCCTTGTCTTCGAAGTTTTCCATCTGTTTGATTAAAGATGAAGGAACTTTTAAGCGGCCTTTGTCGTCAATTTTACACTCATATGTCCCAATGAAATTTTTCATTTGGGACAAATTTATATAATAATTTCCAAAATTTCCCACTTTTTCCCACTTTTTGACTCAATGTTAATAAGTTTTATTAAAGATTGAGCTCTAAGAATGTAATTGGTTGATATGTAGAAGGTTGTTAAAACTGTTATTCAAGCCATAATAAAGCGGTTTTGAAAAAAAAAGTTAAAAAGGGGAATATTGTATTATTTTTATCTTAAATTAGGATAATCAAAATATTTTTGAGGTTTAATTTGTATTTTTGCAAGGCTTTATTAAGGCATTATATGATATTTAGTACAAAAAAAGAAAAGAAATATTCCTATGTAGAGGCTGGGGAAGGACATCCATTAGTGCTGCTGCACGGGTTAATGGGTGGTTTGAGTAATTTCGATAAAATGGTAGATTTTTTTTCGGACAGAGGATTCAAGGTATATGTTCCTCAGTTGCCCATCTATGATTTGCCAGTACTCAATACGAATCTTACCACTATTGCGAAATATATCATCAAGTTTATAGAAAGTCATATTTCAGGACCTGTTACCATTGTTGGAAATTCAATGGGAGGACATGTTGGGCTTATTTTGACTTTGGCAAGACCTGATCTGGTAAAAAATTTAGTTCTTACCGGGAGCTCAGGATTGTATGAAAGAACTTTCGGTGACAGTTTTCCAAGAAAGAATGACAGATCTTATATCAGAAAGAAAACAGAAGAGGTTTTTTATGACCCGAAAGTTGCTACTGAAGATCTTGTAGATGAAGTTTTTGCAGTGGTGAATGACAGAATGAAGGGAATAAAAACAGTAATGTTGGCCAGAAGTGCCATCAAACACAATATGCTGAATGACCTTCCTAAGATTACAACACCTACGTGTCTGATCTGGGGGAGACAGGACAATGTAACTCCTCCGGAAGTGGCTGAGGATATGCATAAGTTTATTCCTAATTCGGACCTGTTCTGGATAGATCATTGCGGTCATGCTGCCATGATGGAAAAACCAGAAGAGTTCAATGAAATCCTATACAACTGGGTAAAAGATAAAGTTTAAAAACATAATAAATGACCATTAAGAGCTTTTCTTAATGGTTTATTTTTCTAAAATATATTTCAAAATGGTTATTAAGACAGCAACATTTGTAAAAAGTAGTGGAAAATGGCAGGATTGTCCTGAACCAAATCTTCCTGAATATGCTTTTATTGGAAGGTCCAATGTAGGAAAGTCTTCATTGATCAACGCTATGATGAATCATAAAGATTTAGCTAAAACATCACAGACTCCAGGAAAAACCCAGCTGATTAATCATTTTCTAGTTAATGAAAACTGGTATCTTACAGATTTACCGGGATATGGATATGCAAAGGTTTCAAAGGCTCTTCGAAAGGATTTTGAGAAGCTGATTACCAATTATATTCTAAACAGAAGAAATCTTGTAAACCTTTTTGTATTGGTAGATTCAAGACACGCTCCTCAGAAGATTGACCTGGAATTTATCCAATGGTGTGGAGAAAGTGGGGTGCCGTTTTCAATCGTTTTTACCAAGTCGGATAAGTTAAAACCAAGCGAGGTTATTAAAAACTTTGAAAATTATAAATCGGAATTGCATAAAACATGGGAGGATCTTCCTGAATTATATATTACTTCAGCTGAAAAGAAAACAGGTGGTGATGAGATTCTGAAGTTCATAGACACCACGAATGACTTTTTAACTCAAAATAGTGTAAGCTTCGATGAGCAATAATACTCTCTGGAAAATAAAAACCTTTGATGAGTTTACAGTTCCTGAATTGTATGCTATATTGAAAGCTCGTATAGACGTTTTTGTTATTGAGCAAAACTGTCCTTATCCTGATTTGGACAATTATGATCAGAAAGCGGTTCATATCTGGGCGGAGGAAAACGGCGATGTATTGGCGTACTGCCGTATTTTCGATAAAGGAATAAAATATGATGAAACTTCTATTGGAAGGGTTCTTACAACGGAGAAAGGCAGAGGAAAAAGTTTAGGAAAGCTATTGATTAAATATGCTGTTGATACGATAGAAAATCGTTTTCATACTTCTGAAATCAGAATTTCAGCACAGGATTATCTGTTGAGATTTTATGGTGATTTTGGGTTTGAGGATACTGGAAAGAAGTATCTGGAGGATGATATTCCGCATACGGAAATGATTAGAAAATAAAAATAAAGAAAGGTATCTCGGATGAGATACCTTTTTCAATGGTTATATGTTGAGTGTTTTTTTATTTAAAATTCATGGTTATTAGCTTCGTATTTTAATTGCATCCGGAACAATAAGATCTATCTACATATTGCTTACTGTTTCCTGAATAATAATAGCAGCCTCCTCTTGAGCCAACGTACAATTGATTACCATTGTATGTGCATCCCCGGCTTCTGGAACTTGAAGAATAAGATCTTGGAGAAGAGTAGCTTGAATAGGAACTTGAAGGAGTATAGCGTGATCTAGACGATTTACTCTTTCTGCTGGTTTTAGTTTTTCCTTTTCCTGGCTTTTTGAAAAATTCTTTAGTTGAAGTTGTACTAACTGTAGATGCTGAAATGTTGGCAGGGAATAATAATCCAAGTCCTAGAAGTCCTGTAAAAAGTAGTTTTTTCATAGTATTTGTTTTTTTATATAGAAAGGTTTTCATGGGTATTAAATAGTTTCTATTGTAAATTATATTGAGGAAGGTGTTTAATAGTTTTCTAATGTTTTATGGAGCTCTTCTCTAAAATTATAGATTTCATCAAGATTACTGAGTAGTACTTTCTCGCCAGAATCTTTACCATTGTGGAATGTTTCAATATATTTATTCGCTGTATTGAAGTGCAGTCTGCAAAGGGGTTTTCTGTTATTGTCATCCAATAAAATTCCAAAATAAGATAAAGTGTCTCTGTAAGCTATACGTGTTGAAGGGATTTTTTCTCTCATAATTGCTTTTACAATTTGAAAGCCTTCGAGTTCTTCTTCAGTAGTCACAATTCTTGAATCATTATTTTCATCAATAGGCTGTGGTGCTTTTATATCATCATCCTGCTTTTCAATTTGTTCATTAATGCTTAAAGCAGACTTAAGCCTAAAACTTATAGATTCGTTGATAGAGGTTGTTAATGCTTTTTTAGTATACTCTTTAAAAGAAACCAATCTGCTGGCAGTAATAGGCTTGTCAAAGAATCTGTTCACTAAAAGTTTTACGATTTCATCAGAAGGGGTTTCTATTTCTTTTTCAAATTCCTTTCTTATAGCCTTAATATATTTTAGAGCTTCTGCAGAATCCAAAATACTTTCAAGGTTATAATCTTTCTTGGTAAAACTTTCAAGGATCTTAATGGAGCTATCTTTTAAGTCTTCAATATTTATAGTGAAAAATGGCTTTTCATCCATGATATTAGGCTTTTCAAGATCTGTATAAAAATTATAAATAATACCATTGGTAAGAACCCCAAACCTTGTTTTGGAAACATGATAATATCTATGAAGCTGAGAGTTATGAGCATCAGCGTTCTCTTTCCAATGTTTACATTCAATGATGAAGATAGGTTCGTCATTATTTTTAATCACATAGTCTACCTTTTCTCCTTTTTTGGTTCCAATATCACAAATGTGCTCAGGAATAACCTCTGTAGGATTAAAGATATCATACCCTAAAATTTGTATAAAAGGCATTACAAAAGCATTTTTTGTAGCTTCCTCTGTAGCAATCTGATCTTTTAATGCTATGACTTTTTGTTGTAGTTGTTCAAGTTTAATCTTAAGATCCATGATATTATTTTTAAAGGGTTTCATCTATTATTTCTGCTTCGGGAGCATTGCTCTTCACAGAAGCTATTCCATTTTCCATGCTCGTTTTAGAACTGTATAATTGGCTTTTGCCTATGATTTCTCCATTCCTAGCTTTGAGAACAAAATAATCTTTATCATTTACAGAAACTTTTCTTTCATATCTTACATCTTCTTGAGAATTAAGTTTTACGGATTCAATTCCTTTATGACAAGATGCTTTTTGAACATAGCCTTCACTTGTTAGAATTATTTCTTCGTTTTCGGCTTTCAGATTGAATTGATATTCTTTATTCACTCTTTGAGTGATCACAAATTTTCCCATGATTGTTTTTATTTTTAATAAATCTTTCTGAAATTTCTATTTCATTAAGAATTCGTTGATTAGGTAAAATGATTTGAGTTTCCCCTGAAGGAGTTTCCATAATATAGGCGCCAGATCTACAATTTTTAAATCGATATATGAAAGCACTTAATCCAGAAATAAATCCTTCATTTGTTGTTGTTTCGTAGACATGTTTGGAACAACTTGTTCTGAAAATACATTTTCTTCTTTTTGCGGCTGGAATTACCAACCAATAAATTTTAATAAGAAGAATTAATAGATTTTTCATTTTCTTTTTTTGTAAAAACAACCATTTGATAAGACGTCATATAGCCTGGTTTATGGCCAAATCCAAAACACCCCTCAATAGGTTGTATATATGTGGATACACTTTCCAACCTTAGATACTCCCAACCATCATTGGTATGAACTTTTATTAAATTGTCTAATTGTTCTGCAATATTTTTTGAACCCATATTTTGTTGATTGGCAGTTGCAACAAATGGTATTACTTTGTATTCCATGATTGTTTTATTTATGGGTCAAAAATATGATCCTTTAAAATCCAATCCTTACGGGAACCCGTAAAAACAAATAACCTTTCAAAATTTTGAAAGGTTATATAAAATTGAGATGGTTTATAATCTAAATTATCCCTAAATCTTTACAGAAAGCAACAAGTTGTTCGTTATTGGTAATCTCAAGCTCTTCTTTCAGGCTATTCAGTTTCTTTTCTACACTGCTCAGGCTATTGGGGCGGATGTTGTTATTTTGGAGATACACAGGAATATTTTTTTGAAGGACCCCTTGCGATAGGAGAGAAACAAGAGTGATGTCGTATTCTGAAAACTCATAGCTGTTTAGTTTTTTCACTTCCTGTTTAAGGTCAAGTGAGAGATAATTGTTTCCTTCATATACTGATGCGATTGCTTTTTTTAAATCTTTGGCATCATTTCTGGCTTTACGGACAAAACCATTAATTCCATATTCTGTAAAAAGAGAATTGATAGTACCGGATTTGTGTTCAGAAGAAAAAACAATAGTTTTCAACGCAGGCTGTAGTCCTTTTATGGCTTTAATGAGCTCTTTGCCGTCCTTAATCTTTTGCTCATGATGGTCTTCTTCAAAGGAAAGATCAGTAATTAATAAGTCATAGAAGTCGGCTTCCCGAATTGATTTTTGAATTTTTGCTACTGCATCATCACAATAATAAACATAGTCTGCATTTGAAATATTGAGGTCTTCTAGTGTTCTCTGTACAGAAATACTGCTGCTTTCGTGGTCTTCGGCTATTAAAATTTTTTTGAACATTTCTTTTTCATTTTATGATGTGGGGAATGAAATATTGACTTTCAACCCTTTTTCTGTTGTATTGTCAAAAGTAATTGTCCCCTTTATTTTTTCAATACGGGAAACCGTATTTGATAATCCATTTCCATGAATTATTTCTCCTGGGATCCCAATTCCATTGTCTTTATACTGAATGTGTATTTCGTTATTATTTTTTTCAAATTTAAAAGCCACAAGACTGGCCTGACTGTGCTTTTTCATATTGACCAACAGTTCGCGGATAACTTGAAAAATTTCATTTTGTACGGTTCCACTTACATCATTCCATATATTTTGACTGTTTCCGGTAAGAAAAGGTTTTATATGATCGTTTTTAAAGGAATCAATGAGGTTGAATATTCTTTCAGCAAATTCTACAGTATCTTTTGTCTCCGGTTTTTCATAGGATATGTCTCTGGATTTTTCATAAACAAATTCCAGTTCATCTAGAGCCTTCTCTTTATCAAAATTTTCCTGATTTTCAATTTTGGTCATTACCTGATAAATCCCGTTGGCTACTACATCATGGACTTTTTTAGACATTTTAAGCTGAGTGTTTTTTACTTCAAGTTCCTTTTCTTTCTGAAGTCTTTTCTTTCTTCGTCTATACCAAAGATAACCACTAATTAGAAGTAATGATAAAGCTACTAATATAACATTTTGTTGTAGTAACTTAATTTGACTTTCCGCATTTTGGGTTTTTAGTGTTTGATTTTCTGCATTTTTTTTCTCACTATCATATTTGATGTATGCAAATCTATTTCTGTAATCATTTCTGCTTCTCTGTATACTGTCTGAAAGGGTTTTATAACTTTTAAAATTTTGTTTGGAGTTTGAGGGAGAATCTACAGCAATAATCTTTTCCATAGCTTCCAGCCTGTCTTCGGGACTTTTAATTTTAATAGCATTTTGAAGCATTGTTCTTGCATAGTGTAAAGAGGCTTCCGGAGCAGCTTTTTGATTGATTTCTGCTAAATGAGCATAACTGGAATTGGCTCCCCAAAAATCATTATTTTGTAATTTATTCGCTAATAGATTCTCAAATTCTTCCTGAGCCGGATAATTGTTATTTTGCAACCATTGAATATAAACAGTATTTTCTTTAACCCTGTTGATAAGATTTTTATCTGATATTTTTGTTAGATCAATTTGGGCTAACGTTTTTAATGCATTAATGTATTTTCCCTGCCTGTATTCACTTGCCGATTTATTGTTGATAAGGTTTGCCTTTTCTTCAATAGATTTAATTTCTTCTGCAAGAGCTTTTGTATACCATTTTTCTGCTTCTGAATATTCTTTTTGATCATACTTTAGGTTTCCTAAACTCCCATACACAGAATAGTAGCTTTCATCCCCTTCTTTCATATAATTTAAAGCTTCAACCAATGTTGCTTCTGATCCAAGATAATCACCTGTGTAATTCTGAACAATAGACTGATAGATTAAGCTCTTTGAAATCTTCACAGAGTCTTTTAGCTTGCTGTAATGAATAATAGCCTGCTGAAATTTTGAGTATGCTTTAATATTATCGTTTTGTACTAAGGCTATTCCTTCTTTATACAAATCGTCATTACCTTCATTTGCGGTATGGGAATTTACTTTTTCTTGTTTGCAGGAAACCAGAATGAGTAAGCAAAAAAATAAATATCTCATCATCCCACTAAAATAAATAAAAAACCACTCATAAAAAGAGTGGTTTGTCAAAACTTATATTTTTGGGGGTCTTACGGGACCTGTATCTCCACCAGTATCTCCTGGATCAAGTCCTTCACCATCTTGATTGGCCGCGTTTTGCGTTGTGATTGGCGTTGAATTATTATCATTTGTTGTTTGTGTATTATTATTCGGGAATGCTAAACCTAATAGCATTAAAATAAAATGGATCATTTTTTCAAAAAATTTATTGTTAAAGCATTCGTGTTCTTCCCTGCGAAACAGATCGCAGATAGGGTTACACGGTTAAAAAAATTGAAGCGCTTCTAAATTTTTTGGGAAGTGAACCTTCAAAAACGGAGGAGAAACATCTGCTTCCCAACCCGGAGTTTTCCCTCCGTTTTATCTGGTGATTTTGAAATCAGTTTTGTAAATTTGTTTTCTAATGTTTTGTTTTTCACTGATTTTCTGAAGCAAAGATGCGACAAAGGGTGACGCATGTGTTAGTCACGTTTTGGACATTGATGGACACGAAATGGACAATGAAGGCTTTATGGGAATCCGTAATGTGGTATGATGGATAATCACCTATTTTGTAAAGACTCAAAAAACTATATATGTCCAAGAAAAAACTACTAATTCATGAGCTGTTCAGAAAAGCAAGGGAGGAATCTGGAAAAGATACTAAGAATGGGCTTGCTTCTTATCTATGGGTTTATTTTAAAGAAGACATTGGTTTCGAAATAAATGACAAAACCTTTGGGAGATATTATGATACTTATATAAAGGAAAAGGATGAAGAGAAAGATATTCATATTGATCGACTAGATAAAATTAGCCAATACGTAGGCTATAAAGACTTTCTTGATTTCTCCAGAACTTTTACCAAGAAGGAGGAGGAAACTAATAAAACTACAGTGAAAATTAAAGTAGATGAAGATGAAGAGTCATTATCAGAAAAGTTATCTAATATTATTATCAATATTACGAATGAGCAGCACTTCAAAATGCCGGAGTTTGTCAAACAAAATGGTTTGGGTATTGCCGGAGCTTTTCTGATTATAAGTGTTTTAATTGGGAATAATTATAACTCAAAAAGTAAAAGTAACAGTCCTTTAAGTTTTTTTGGAACATCTGCTGATGAGAGAAGTTGTATGTTTTGGGATGATAGTGAATATAAGCTGGGGGATTGTGAAGATAAAAACCCTCAACGAAGTCTTATTCCTAAAGATACCGTTCAGCTAAAGTATTTTAAACGGATTACAAGAAAAGATACGCTTACTGTGGATAATGCCTTAGGTAGTACTTGGTACTCAAAGTTTAATGGGAATGTTGAGTTTTTTACTATGGATGGAGTAGATCCGGATACTGGACGTGAGCTGAGAGCTTCTACAGCATATATTATTGGGAAATATGCAGGGTATTAAACAATAAAAAAGCGGAATAGAGAATATTCCGCTTTTATGTATAGTCTTTATTTTTTTGGAGGAGGTGGAGTTTGTCCAGTTTCTCCTCCGGTATCTTCTATTGATCCGCTTGATTCGGATGCTGAACTTTGTGATATTATTAATGAATTATTCGGTACTACTGCATGGGTTGTGCTATTAGGAAATGCAAAGCCAAATAGCATTAAAATAAATTGAATCATGTTCTATGGTTATATTTGTTTTTAATTTCTATTCTGCATTCAGCATCCCCAACTCTCCAAAATATTTTTTAAACTTCTGGATTTTAGGTCCAACCACTGCACTACAATATGGTTGTGTAGGGTTTTCATTATAATACCCTTGATGATATTGTTCAGCAGGCCAGAATTTTTCAAATGGAGCCAGTTCAGTTACGTAAGTTCCTGCCCATCTTCCTGATTCCTGAGATGCTTTGATGGCTTGTTCTGCTTTTTGTTTTTCAGTCTCATCTTTATAATAAATAACTGAACGGTATTGTGTTCCAATGTCATTTCCCTGTCTGTTAAGCTGAGTAGGATCGTGTAGGAAGAAGAAAACATCCATAAGTTGTTCATAAGAAATTATGGATGGATTATAAGTGATTTGTACTACCTCTGCATGACCTGTTTCTCCGGTACACACTTCCTGGTAGGTTGGGTTTTCTTTATGACCACCGGAATACCCTGATATAGCAGCTTCAACACCTTTTAATAAGTTGAAGCAACTTTCTACACACCAGAAGCATCCACCACCGAAAACGATGGTTTCTAAATTATTGTTATCCATTTTTTGGTAATTATTATTGTTTAATGGCATTTTTTTAATCTTAAAGACCACGGAAAATGCTAATCAAAAGTAAGAAAAACTTCATGGATTTTGATACGGATCTCATGAATTGTTTTCATAGATAATGCTAATGATAAAGAGAATGGCTGGGCTGTATAGAATATTTATTTTTTTGCAACGAATGCATTAATAAACTTATTCGTGAATTCGTTGTAAAATAAAAAAGCGATCTCGCATTGAGATCGCTTTAAATATTATAAGTGTATTAGTTATTTTTCCCAAACCAAAGCACTTGCTCCCAAAATAGCAGCATCGGCTTCATCCAGTTCACTGAATACTAATTTTACTTTATTTCTGAAGATCGGAAGAAGGTTCCTTTCCATATGAAGTTTAGCAGGCTTTAAGATAAAATCTCCGGCTTTGATCACTCCACCGAATAGCAAAATAGCTTGAGGTGAAGAGAACATCACAAAATTGGCTAATGCTTCCCCCAACTTTTGCCCAGTATATCTGAAAACTTCAATAGCAATCGGGTCTTCTTTCATCGCACATTCATATACGGTTTTAGAATTGATCTCGTCTTCAGGATATTGGTTCAGCATAGATTCCGGGAATTCGGCTCTCATTTTCTTAGCCGTGATGGTAATTCCTGTTGCTGAAGCATAAGCTTCCAGGCTTCCTTCAGATCCTGTACTCCAATGCTTTCTTCCGCCTGGTTTTACAATAGTGTGTCCCAATTCTCCAGCAAAACCGTCATGGCCATAGATTAGATTTCCGTTGGCGATAATTCCGCTTCCTACTCCTGTTCCCAGGGTAATCATGATAAAATCTTTCATGCCGCGTGCTGCCCCGAAAAGCATTTCCCCCAAAGCTGCTGCATTGGCATCATTGGTTACTGTACATGGCAAATTGAATTTTGCGGTCATCAGTTCAGCAAAAGGAATTACTCCTTTCCATGGCAGATTGGGTGCTAATTCTATTGTTCCTTTATAATAGTTGGCGTTGGGAGCCCCTACACCAATTCCGTCGAAGTGCTTTTCAGCACCATGTTTTTCCATTAATGGGCGTACATGTTCATATAAAGCATCGATAAAATCTTCTACTTTATCATAGGCATCGGTTTTAAGGTTTCCTTTATCCAGAACTTCTCCACGGTGGTTTACAATTCCGAATTTGGTATTGGTTCCGCCGATGTCAACTCCAAGGGCAACCTGTTTTGATAAATCTATTAATGACATTTCTATTATTAAATTCTAAGGGCTAAAATTATAAAAAAGATTGTATTAATAGCTTATTAACCTTGTATTATTTAAAAGATTAAGCTTTTTTTACCGGTTTTTTCTTTCTTCGACCCCACCAGATCATAAAACCTGTTACAGGAAGAGAAGCGCAGATAAGACTTACAATAAAAGCAATAATCTTTGTAGGAAGCCCTAAAATAGCCCCTACGTGGATATCGTAATTGGCGCCTACTACCTTTTCTCCAAAGTTTTTATCTTTTGGATCATGAGTATGCAGCAATTCTCCTGAGTTTTCGTCAAAAATAAGACTGCTGCTTTTGTGATATGAATAGGTAAGATGTTTTACATAGACCTCAAAATTAGGATGCTCATGATCATCCATATGCTCATGTCCAAGATCGATAGCAAAACCATAAGATTCAGGATATTTTTCTTTAACTGTGTTGATAATTTTATCCAGAGTATTTTCAGTTCTTAGTTCAATTGGAGCTTTTGTTTTGATATGCGAGAAATCAGGATATTGGGTTTCCCCTCCGGAAAATATCACATAAATCATCGCCTGAACTACAAAGAATGCGTAAAACAACCCGGTAATCGAAAAGATAAGGGCAAAGATTGAAACATAAAAGCCCAATACGTTATGAAGATCGTAGTTCTTTCTTTTCCAGCTTTTAATATTCTTCCATTTAAAAGAAAAACGTTGTTTTCTTGCTGCTTTATTTTTAGGCCACCATAAAACAATTCCTGTAATGAGCATAATGATAAAGATAATCACAGGTATTCCCACTACATAAGTTCCCCAATCCTGCTTCAGAAGGTAGCTCCAGTGGATCATTTTGACAATATTGAAGAATCCGTTCTTTTCATCATATACTCTCAGTACTTTTCCCGTGTATGGGTTTACATAGGCCTGCTTATAGATCGGAAATTCATCAAAATAATTCCAGGCATCCGTATTATGCTCATACCAGAAGAACATATAGGACATTTTCTTATCCATAGGAATATTGACCCAATGGATTGGGTATTTTTCTTTTACCTGCTCGGCAACAGCCTTTTCCATAACACGGATGGGAAGAATCTGTTTTTGATCAATATTCTGTTCATTGTGGTAGATCACATCCTTTCGGGTGTAGTTTTCCACCTCATCCTTAAACACATATAATGCTCCGGTAATAGAGATAATAAAGATTAAAAATCCAATGACGAGCCCAAACCATAAATGGAGCTTAGCAGACCATTTCTTAAAAAATCCAGGTTGTTTCTTCTTATGGTGATGATTTTTCTTCATATAATCGTTAAAGTTCTGCAAAGATAAACTTTACTTTTTATTTAGATTAATTAAAATTTATATTCAATAATGAAAGTTCCTCTCATCCCCAGCGCATTAACGAATTCACTGTCTCTTGCTGTCCACCACGCGATAGCAGGTTGGTATTTTTTATTGAATATGTTCTCGATACCTAAAGATAGCTTCCAGTTACGGTTGACTTCATAGCTTGACTTGAAATTGAAAACCGTATATTCCGGGACATATCCTTCACCATAAGAATATAATCCGGTTTTGATATTTGGAGTAAATCTGTTTTGAGTAAATGAATGAAGCATATCCAACCCTACAGATAATGCAGGAACAGGTTTTGCCTGAATGTAGGCAAGCACCTTAGGTGCTGAGATTCTACTGTTGTTGATCTTGGTAGAATAATCTCCGTCATCTTTTACAGAGGTAATTCCTTCCATCCAGCTGTAGCTTCCACCAAACTGGATCCATTTTGTTGGGGTAAAGTGTAAAAATCCTTCCACTCCATATACTATTTCCGGTGACCTCTGGATCATCAGAGCTCTGTCAGGACTCTGTACGAATGAGGCTCCCAGTTTTGAAGTACTTACATAAGAAGTTAACTCATAATTAAGCCAGCTGGAAAGCTGTCCTGTGGCTCCCAGTTCGTAATTGTTAACAATAATGGGTTTTGTTTCAAGACTTTTAATGGTTTCTGACGTTGAGGTTCTTAAGATTCTTCCCAATTCATTGATAGAGTAGGCCTGTGAAAAACTTGCAAAAAGATTGATATAAGGTTCAATATTGTAACGGATTCCAATATTTCCTACTAAAGCATTATAGTTAAGTTTTCCTCCTTCCACAGGAATACTCTTGGTAAATGTTCCGTCACTTTTAATTACAGAAAGGGTATTAAAATCATCTACATTCACTTTGATGTTTTCATAACGAAGTCCCGCCTTGATGGTCAATTTTTTAAACAGGTCAACTTTTGCCAATAAGAAAGGGGCGATATTGGTCATGCTCATATTGGGAGTCCAGAATCTGCCATCTTCCAGTTTTTGTACGGTTTGATCGTTCAGAATATCCACTCCATAGATGATTTCTCCCTGAGAATTCGCAGAATTCCAAAGCTGGGTATCAAAATTGAATCGGGCACCTGCTTTTTTAGAAAGAACGTTAGACTGACCACCATTGAAAAAGGTATCACTGTATCCGTAAACGGTTTTAAAATCCTGATAATAAAGATTTACGTTTAACGCAGTTCCTGCAAACAGGTTCTTATTATCATAACTTACCCTGATATTGTGGTTTTTTGGTGTTCCCTGAGGAGTTGTTTCCAATCCTTTGCCTACTCCTTCACCAATCGTAGGCTTCGTACCATACTTTCCTGTACTTAGACCCAGATTAAGATCTGATCTTGAGGAATAGCCAATATAAGATGCTTCAATTCTTTGATTATCATTAATGTTATAGCCCAGTTTCAACAAACCATTGTAATTGTCCATTTTCGCAGTACTGTAAGTAGGGCTTAGGAAAACACCGTCAGCGTCTTTCATATAGCCTGTTCTTTCATATGCTAATGAAAGGGTGTAATCAAATCTGTTCATCTTACCGGATAAAAGCTGGCTGGCTCTTACTCCTAATGTTCCTCCGTAAGGTTGTCCGGTAAAACCAATCTGTGATATTCCGGAAATCTTTTGATCTGTTTTATTTCTTTTTGTGATATAATTGATAATCCCTCCGTCAGCACCATTTCCGTAGATTGATGATGCTCCTTTAATAACCTCCACTCTTTCAATGGCTGAAGGATCTATGGATCTCAGATCTCTTGCACCGTTTCGTAATGGAGTAGACTGTGGAATTCCGTCAATCAATACTAATACCTGACGGCCTCTTAAGGTCTGTCCGGTGTTTGAAGTCTGTCCCGAATTGGTTCCTAAACTGGGAACGGTGTATTGCAGGATGCTTGTAATATCAGAATTAACCGTCAATTGAGACTGAATCTGCTTTTCTCCCACTACTGTGATTGAACTGGGAACCTCTTTAATGTTCTCCTTTTTTCTGGAAGCCGTCATCACAACCTCATCCACATTTTGGGTTTGTAAAGTATCTTTTACCTGGCCAAAAACCATTATAGTTCCCAGACTGGCAGCTGATAAAATTGCTTTTTTCATTATATTTTCTTTCCTTGTTTCTTTCTTTTTCCCCACCAGACCAAAAATCCGGTAACTGGGAGTGAGGTGCAGATAAGTCCTGCGATAAACCAGATGATTTTTCCAAACAATCCGAAATAAGATCCGGTGTGGACATCATAATTGGCATTCGCATATTTTTCTGCGGCTTTGAGTTTGTGATGAGGTTTATTGGCTAGTAGTTTTCCTGAATATTTATCGAAAGTAAGCAGGTTTCTTTCACTGAATCTTCCATCCTGGCCGTATACTGTGACCGGAAGGTTTTTGAGCTCCTTTCCTTTTTTATTTTTTCCATTTAAAGTAATTCTGAAACTGGATGATCCTGCGTATAGTTTTTCTGTCTGGAATGCTGCGATATCAAAAACTGCATCTCTCTTTACCATCAGAGAATCCGGGGATTTGACTTCCTTTTCTTTTGGAGGTTCCCATAACCGGATAAGGTAAGATTAAAAGTGTTTTTTACATAAGGATAGGCAAAGTAAATCCCTGTTACACTCATTATTAAGGCAATAAATGAGGCATAGAACCCTAATACATTATGAAGATCATAATTTTTGCGTTTCCAGTTTTTTACATTTTCCCAGTTGAACCAGAACCTTCCTTTTCTTGCATTTTTATTTTTCGGCCACCATAGAATAATTCCGGTGATCAGCATAATAATAAATAATACCGTTGGAATTCCCGTTACATAAGGTCCCCATTCTGAATTCAGTAAAAGTCCCCAATGGATATACTTCAGAATATTAAATACATCATACTTTTCATTGTAAACAGCAAGAATTTCTCCGGTATACTGGTTGACATACACCTGTTTATTGATGAGAACCTGTTGAAAATAGTTCCATCCTTTCTTACTCTTATCATAGTATAAAAAACGATAGGATTTACTTTTGTCCAAAGGGATTTCAACTGAGCTCACAGGATATTTCTCGTTAAGCTCCAGACTTACTTTTTCACGAAGAATTTCGATGGATAAGGGTTTTTTATTGATTTCATTCTGTTTTACATAGATGGCTTCTTTACGAAGGCTATCTTGTACTTCATCTTTAAAAACGTACAAAGTCCCTGTAAGAGAGACTATGAACACAATGATACCAACTGACAAACCAAACCACAAATGCAGTTTGGCAGACCATTTCTTCGTTGGAGAAATTTTCTTTTTATGGTGTTGCTTTTTTCTCATAGCGAAAAGTTAGCCCCCAAGAGGGCTAACTTTTATTTTTTAGAATTTATATCCGATTGATAATCTCCAGTTACGTGGCGCATTGTAGATCCACGCATATTCACCAAGATCTCATCTGTATCCACTGTAAAGTGCTCTGTTAAGAACATTGTTCAGCATTAAATTAACATCGAATTTTTTGGCAACATAAGAAATTCCGAAGTTGGTGTCAAAATAATCCGGAAGACTTTGGTCTTTTTTAGCATTTACTCCATACCAAGACTGTCTTCCACCCTGATATTGATATCCTGCTGAGATTCCGAAACCTTTCATCATACCATTTTCAAATCTGTAATTGATCCATGTATTTTGAACATTTTTGGCATTTCCCGGAGACTGAATTCCAATGTTGGCAGGTTCACTATCTTTAATTGTTTTAGCATCAGTATAAGCATAATTGATGATAATGTTCAACCCTTTGATAATTTCTCCTTTGATATCAGATTCAAAACCTCTTGCTCTTTGCTCCCCGGTAGCAACCTGAAATGGATTTCCACCATTTTCTGCTATAGGTCCGGACACAAGTATATTTTTCCTTCTGATTTCATATACGGAGAAAGTAGAGTTCCATTTTCCGCCAAACCAGTCTTTTTTTAAACCAAATTCAATATTTTGACCTTTGAAAGGATCTGTAATCTTTGTATTATTAATCCCTGTTGCGGATTGTGGCACAAAGGTTTTATCATAAATTCCGTAAGCAGAGAAGTTTTCATTAATAGAATAGCTCACTCCAACTCTTGGTGTAAACTCACCAGCTGTATCGGGTACGATAGGAGTGCCTGGGCTTAGGTTAGGATAAGCAGAATAAGTTTTTCCACTTGTATATCTTCCTGCTAAGGTTAATCTTAACTTATTATCAAACATTTCAATCTGATCCTGAGCATAATAAGATGTATATTTTACTCCCTGATCATTATAAAAAGGAGCAGAGGTGTTTAACGTATAAAAGTCAGAAGAGGGTAGCCTGGTAGGATCTACTCCATAATTCACATTATAAATATCAATAGGGAATTGTAAGGTTTCTTTATCATCTACAATTTTTGAATAGGAAGAAAAGTCTGCTTCGTATCTTCTATCTCCATAATCGAATCCAGCAATAATTTTATGAACAATGTTTCCTGTATTAAGCGTTCCTCTTACATAGGTCTGGAAAATGTGGTTTTTTCCTTTTGCCTGCCAGTTGCTTAATGTTCTATTTAAAATATTTTTATTGGCTGGGTCAAAAGTTCCCCACCATGAGCCTCCGTCATAGTTCAAGTCCATATAAGCATATTGTGTACTCCAAACCCAATCTTTGAAAAGTTTCTGGTCTAAGCTTAAGAATAAACTTTGATCTTTAACTTCAGTTTGCTTGAAATTGGGATCATTAAAGTTGGTATGTACATTCAGTGAAGCATATCCGTCATTAGACATCAGATAAGCTCCGGGCTGATTGAATTTTAAATACTGATAATTGTACTGTGCTGTAAATGTAGTTGTCTTTGTAGGTCTGAAAGTAATAGATGGAGCAACAATGATTTTGCTTGTTTTATCGTTTTCGACCCATGATTTGTTGGAACTTCCCATTAAGTTAATTCGGTAGTCTAAAACTCCGTCTTTCACAAGAACTCCATCCAGATCTGCTTCACCTCTGAAAAGATTATAGCTTCCCGTAGTGAAACGTACACTGTTTGCAAATTTTCCTGTTGGCTTTTTAGTTACTACATTATAGAACCCTGCAGGATCTCCCATAGAACCCATAAATCCGGCAGGACCTTTTACAAACTCTATTCTATCAATAATGGATGCATCAGGATTGATAGGACCCCATGTAGAAGAAACATTCATTCCGTTCATGAACGTGGCAATACTGGCTCCTCTCATATAAACATTGGAATACACGTTATCCCAGTGTTCTACTTTTCTTGCTCCACTTACATTACGGACAATTCCTTCAGACATATTCAATGTGATCTGATCAGAAAGAACTTGTGAACTTACTGATTGTACGTTTTGAGGAAGTTCAAGAATTGGTGTCTGAATTCTTAATGAACCTGAAACTTCGTTTAGTTTGTACTTTTGATAATACCTTCCATTAACAATTACTTCTTCAATATCGTTGGATTTGATGGTGTCTTTTTTTTCCTGTGCAAAACTTAACATTGATGTTAATAATGCAGCTCCTATTGTTATTCTTTTCATTGTTTTTAAGGGAATAATTATTCTAAAAGTTTAAAATTTATAAGTGAAGCTTCCCAATACGTTGGCAAGGGCCTGAGCATTGGCTGTTGTATATCCGCTCCAATAATGTTCGTTCGTAAAGTTGTCTACTTTTACCCCGATTCTGAATTTTTTAGTATCGTAAAATGCATTGGCATTCAGTACCAGATATTTTGGAAGGATGAACGTACCCATGGTTGTAGAGTTCACAATCTTGTTGTCACTGGCATAGTTTCCTCCAACTCCGAAACCAAGTCCTTTTAATTTTCCGTCAAGGAATTGGTAGCTTGCATTGAAGTTAACCAACCATGGAGATGAAGCAGTAGCTGGTCTTCTTCCGATTACTGTGTTATCAGCTTCTGTGTACTTCATATCATTATAGCTTACTCCGGCAATCACAGAGAATCCTTTGATCAGATAAGCGTTTGCTTCCAATTCTACTCCCTGGCTTCTTAATAAACCAGCTTGGTTTTGTACAGCCTGTCCAGTTCCTGTCATTTCACCCGTATTAAGAAGGGTATTTTTCACCTGAATATTATAGTAGCTCAAGGTTGTTGTAATTCTTCCTTTGATAAGATTTGTTTTAATACCACCTTCAAACTGATTGGCTCTTTCAGGAGTTGAAAGTGTTACATTTCCAGCCTTGTCTGAAGTATAATATCCATTTACAGTGAAGCTGTTTTGATAATTTCCAAATACGGATAATTTTTCTGGAAGAATTTGGTAAACAACTCCAAATTTTGGAGACCATGCTCCCTGCTTATATTCGGCTGTTTTATTTTGCCCTACCTGGCCTCCTCTGTAGTTATTTGTTTCATATCGTACTGAAGTAAGAATGTTAAGACCGGCTACTGGTGTAATAACGTTAGAAATATAGCCACTATAGGTATCTTTTTTACCAGAGCTTATATAAGTATTATTTTTTTCAAAATCAGGCTGACTTCTCAGATTATCATACATTGCTCCCAATGTTTGCCCGTTCATATTAGTATAGTCTGTACCTGTGAACGGAACCCAGTCAAAGTTGGTAAACATAAAGTATTGATTGTCATTTAATCTCATATAGTCAAAACCAGCTACAGTTCTATTTCTGACACTTCCTATATTAAAATCAAAATTGAAATTCTGCTGAATCTGGAAATAAGTTCTTTTGCTGTCTTTGGTTGACTGATCAGCTCTTACAACTCCTAATTCTGTATCACTTGCATTTCCTGTAACCATTCCTTTCGGAGCAAAATAGAAATAAGGGTTAAATCCATCAGAATAAGAATAAGCCGTACTTACATTCGTAGAGGATTTAATATGCTCATTAATTTTATAGTTAACCTGTCCAAAGAAATTTCTGGCCTTACCTATAGTTTTAAGACCTTCTCCTGTGTAAGATTGTTTATAATTATAACCTAGCTTTTCCAGTTTGTCCATGCTATCTGCACCAAGCTGTGCACTTGGCACATAAAAGAAGAAAGCTGTCTCAGGATACGAATTGGTTTCAAACATTTCCAATTCAGCATTGATCTCTAAGTTATCCGTAGGACGATAAGTAATGGATGGAGTAAATGCATAGAAAGAATTCTTCGCATTGGTTCTCTGGAAAGTTCCCTGGTTAGTATAAGCTGTATTTAATCTGAATAATAATTTTTTATCTTGTGTAAGAGGAGTGTTTACGTCTGCCTGTACTCTATAAAAATTATAACTTCCTCCTGCTAGAGAAACAGCACCAGCAAAAGTTTCAAAAGGTTTTTTGGTAACTCTGTTTACAACCCCCCCATAAGAAGTTACATTACTTCCGAATAATGTAGCAGAAGGACCTTTCAATACTTCAATTCTTTCCACATTAATGGCATCCATAGACGTTGTAATAGGAGCAACCATTCCGTTTCTTATAGAATTTCCTGCTACGAAACCTCTTAGATTTAGATAGACTCCTCCGTCTCCCGCTCTGTTTGTTGCGCTCCACATCTTTTGTGCACCGGCAACATTCCTGAATGCATCATCTACTGTAAATAACAATTGATTTTCCAGTACTCCTTTGTCTATTGAAGAATATACTTGCGGATCTTCTATCGCTTTTAAAGGCATTTTGTTGGAATATTCACTGTCTTTTTTCACATAAGTGCTGATGATTACTTCATCAATGCTTTTAGTTTTTAGAGTGTCTTTCTGTTGCGCAAGAACTACTACACTTGAAAGTATGGATGCACTCAGTATTATCTTTTTCATTGGAATAGGATTATTTATAATAGTGTTTTATAATCAAAAATAAAGGGATAGAAAGTGTCAGCCACCCTAGTACATCCCATAAACCATCACCCAGTAATGCTGCGATTAATCCGAATAGGGATATGAAAGCAAGTAGGATAGGCATTCCCCAAAGTTTTAGAAAGTTATTTTTCATCTTCCTGTATTTTTGGGCGTCATTAATTTCATTTGTTGTTTTTCAGACTTTCTTCTGGCAATCCATAAATAAAGACCCGTGATGAGGACAAGAATTGTAAAAACATCAAAAACGGTCCATACAATCTTTAGTATCATGCCTCCATAATTTCCAAAATGTAGAGGCTCAGAAATAAAAAGTGCATTAACATACCATGGCATATCCCTGGAATCTGTTACAGTTCCGGTTTTGGCATCTATTAGCACAGGTTTTAAAAGTTTTGAAGTAAGTTCAGTATTTCCACGCATAAAAACTGCGTAATGGTGTTTACTTGTGAAATCAGTGCCTGGGTAAGCAATTATAGATACTTTCATATCTTTAATCGTATTTTCTGCTGCTTTCTTAGCATCTTCCAATGAACTGAAATGTCCGGTCAATGGCTTCTGATTCTTATAAGGAGCGGTCATTTCTGCCAGCTGGCCTTGCTGCCATAGACCAACAATTACATCAGAAAGAGTATTGATTACCCCTGTAAATCCTACGACAACCATCCACGCAGTAATGGCAATTCCCAATAAGTTATGAGTATCCAGCCATTTAAGTCTCTTGGATTTATTTTTACGGACCATTCCAAAGTCGTACTTTTTCATAATAGGCCCATAAAGAACGATTCCTGAAACAATGGATATCATGAAAAGTATTCCCATTAATCCTAAAAAAAGTTTCCCCGGTATACCGAGAAACATATCTGTATGGAGTTTTAAAATGATATTCATTAAACCGTCTGTTCTGGGAGCTCCTAAAACTTCGCCGGTATATTCATTCAAAACTAAATATTTACTTTTTTCATATGGAGCGTTAGGTTGATCAACAATATCAAAAAGGACTTTGTTTTTTTCATTTTCATCCCAGAAAACAAATCTTGCCTTCTCTCCCGGATATCTGGACTCAGCAATTTTTACAAGTTTATCTAAGCTCAGTTTTTCATGATTTTGAGCTAAGGCTTCTTTGTTGTCTTCCAAAAGATGTTCAATTTCTTCGTGAAAGATCAACGGTAAACCTGTTACACAGAGATACAGTAGAAAAACGGTACAGATAAGGCTTGTCCATTTATGCCAATTAAACCAGCGTTTAGCAGTTTTTAGCTTCATGAAGCAGTCAATATTTTTTGCAAATATATTGTTTTTAACTATTCTAAATAAATAATAAGATTGATATTTATCATACAATTATTATACAATCAATAACAAAAAACCGCTCTAGCCAATGCCAGAGCGGTTTTTTAATAATATTGTTAATTATTTCTTATGCAGGAATTTCTCCTTTGTATAAGAAAGAAATAATCTCTTTGTTTAATTTTTCCATCATTTCACTGAATAAGTGGAAAGATTCTTGTTTGTAAATTACAAGTGGATCTTTCTGCTCATACACAGCTCCCTGAGAAGATCTTCTTAAGTCATCCATTTCACGAAGGTGAAGCTTCCAGTTTTCATCAATAATAGATAAAGTAATGTTCTTTTCAAAATCATTGATTAAGCTTTCACACTGAGTATCATAAGCTTCCTTAAGATCTGCCACGATAGTCATCGTTTTGTGTCCGTCTGTGAAAGGAACCTGAATCATCTTAAACATTGAACCTTGGTTTTGGTATACATTCTCAATGATAGGGAATGATTTTTCCTTCAATAGGTTCAGCTTCATTTGATAATCTTCCTGAGCAGCTTTGAATAGGATGTTCGTTAGATCCTGAATGGTTTTATTATTAAAATCATTTTGAGAAACCGGAGATTCCATTGTAAATGTTTTAATGATTTCATATTCAAAATCTTTATAATTTCCTGTAGCTTTTCCTTTCGCAACGATAGAGTTGGCTACATCGAAAATCATGTTCGTGATGTCATATTTCAAGTGATCTCCGAATAGAGCGTTCTTTCTTCTCTTGTAGATAACGTCACGTTGTTTGTTCATTACGTCATCATACTCAAGAAGTCTCTTTCTTGTTCCGAAGTTGTTCTCTTCTACTTTTTTCTGAGCTCTTTCAATAGACTTGCTGATCATAGAATGTTGAATCACTTCACCTTCTTTATGACCCATTCTGTCCATCATTTTAGCGATTCTCTCAGAACCGAATAGACGCATTAAGTTGTCTTCAAGAGATACATAGAACTGAGAACTTCCCGGATCTCCCTGACGACCAGCTCTACCTCTTAACTGTCTGTCAACACGTCTTGAATCGTGTCTTTCAGTACCAATAATAGCCAGACCTCCTGCATCTTTTACTTCTTTAGATAATTTAATATCCGTACCACGTCCTGCCATGTTCGTTGCAATGGTTACAACTCCCGGCTGCCCAGCTCCTGCAACAATCTCTGCTTCTTTTTTGTGAAGCTTAGCGTTCAATACCTGGTGTGGAATTTTTCTTAACTGAAGTGCTTTTGAAAGCAACTGAGAAATTTCAACAGAAGTTGTACCTACCAGTACAGGTCTTTTCTGTGCCGTTAATTTTTCAATTTCTTCAATTACAGCGTTATATTTTTCTCTGTTAGTTTTGAAAACTAAATCTTGTCTGTCATGTCTTAATATAGGACGGTTGGTTGGAATAACCACAACATCTAATTTGTAGATCTCCCAAAGCTCACCAGCCTCTGTTTCAGCAGTACCTGTCATCCCCGCAAGTTTGTTGTACATACGGAAATAGTTCTGAAGCGTAATGGTTGCAAAAGTTTGAGTAGCTGCCTCAATTTTCACATTTTCTTTCGCTTCAATTGCCTGGTGAAGACCATCAGAATAACGTCTTCCTTCCATGATACGGCCTGTCTGCTCGTCAACGATTTTTACTTCACCATCAATGACTACATATTCATCATCTTTTTCAAATAATGTATACGCCTTCAATAGCTGGCTCATCGTGTGAACTCTTTCAGATTTTTCAGCAAAATCACCGAAAAGTTTTTCCTTAGCTTCGAATTCCTCTTCCTTAGATAAGTTTTTAGCCTCTACTTCAGCAATTTCAGTTCCGATATCCGGAAGTACGAAGAAGTTTGGATCAGAGTTCCCTTGAGACATGTATTCAACACCTTTGTCTGTAAGGTCTACCTGATTGTTCTTTTCCTCAATAACGAAATAAAGATCTTTATCTACGATCGGCATGTCACGGTTATTGTCCTGCATGTATTGTGCCTCAACTTTCTGAAGCAATGCTCTGTTTCCGCTTTCCGATAAGAATTTAATTAATTGTCTGTTTTTAGGAAGACCTCTGTATGCCTGAAGCAATTTGAATCCTCCTTCTTTTGTGTTTCCTGCCGCGATTAATTTTTTCGCTTCATTGAAGATGGTAGAAACTGTTTTTTTCTGAACTTCAACGATTCTGTCGATAGAAGGCTTAAGAACATCAAATTCCTGTCTGTCTCCCTGAGGAACCGGACCTGAAATAATCAACGGTGTTCTTGCGTCATCTACCAATACGGAATCCACCTCATCCACAATGGCAAAGTTTAATTCTCTTTGTACCAGTTCTGAAGGTGAAGTTACCATGTTATCTCTCAGGTAATCGAAACCAAATTCGTTATTTGTTCCGTAAGTAATATCTGAGTTGTATGCTTTTCTTCTTCCGTCCGAGTTCGGCTGGTGGTTATCGATACAATCGATAGACATTCCATGGAACTGATAAAGAGGTCCCATCCAAGCGGAGTCTCTTTTGGCAAGGTAGTCATTCACAGTTACTACGTGAACCCCTCTTTCCGGAAGAGAATTTAAGTAAATAGGTAATGTTCCTACCAAAGTTTTACCTTCACCGGTTGCCATTTCGGCAATTTTACCACTGTGAAGAATAATACCCCCGATAAACTGAACATCATAGTGGACCATATCCCAAACTACTGGAGTTCCGGCAGCGTCCCATGAGTTTTTCCAAACAGCTTGGTCTCCCTGAATGCTAACGAAATCTTTCCCTGCAGCAGCCAGTTCTCTATCCCAGTCACTTGCTGTTACACGAATTTCTCCATTCTGAGCCCATCTTCTTGCCGTTTCTTTGATCAATGCAAAAGCTTCCGGAAGAACCTGAACTAGAACTTTTTCTTCAATTTCGTATGATTCTTTCTTTAGAGACTCAATCTTTGAGAAAAGAGCTTCTTTCTCGTCAACGTTTGTTGAATTTTTTATCTGCTCTTTAATCTGTTCTATTTGAGCTGTGATATTGCTGGTTGCAGATTTAATACTTGCTTTAAACTCAGCAGTTTTTTGTCTCAGTCCATCATCCGACAATTGTTGGATGTTAGGCTCTACAGCCTTGATTTTTGTTACAACTTTTTTTACTTCTTTTAGGTCCTGCGCTTTTTTGTCTCCCAAAAACCCTTTAAGAACTTTGTTTAAAAAACTCATAAATTTTTTGCTTTATGCTTAATGCAAGATGCTTTAAGCGTTTTAATGACACGCTTATCGTGTAGTTAATATATAAAAAGGGCAAAAAAGCTCTAAGCAAGCAGCCTAAAGCTTATCGCTTTATTAATATTCGTCCTCGTTCCAAAGGAAGTCCTCGTCTGTTGGATAATCGCTCCAAACTTCCTCGATAGATTCATAAATTTCTCCTTCGTCCTCAATGGCCTGAAGGTTTTCCACTACTTCCATAGGTGCACCAGTTCTGATTGCGTAGTCAATAAGCTCTGCTTTTGTCATTGGCCAAGGTGCGTCACTTAGATAGGAAGCTAATTCTAATGTCCAGTACATAATTTTCTAATTTTTTGCAAAAGTATAAAAATAGGTTGTATAATAAACTTTTTTATACTTGATTTTCAATTCTTTTTATAATATTTTCTTGCAAACGACTGTCACCAACTGCATGGCAGTCATGTCAGAAATTTACTATTGTCGTTTTCTCAAAAACCATTCCACAAATTTTTTTATGCCATTTTGGAAGTCTGTGTCAGGTTTATATCCTATTAAAGTCATTGCTTTGGTAATATCAGCATTGGTTTTTGTGACATCTCCAGGTTGCATTGGCAGAATTTTTCTGTGGGCTGTCATATTCAGGGCATCTTCTATAGTGGCTACCATCTCCGTTAAAGTGACAACCTGGTTTTCTCCTAAATTAAGAACTTCATAAACATGGGAATTGTTTTCCAGATATAACACAGATTTGGTTATTCCATCAATAATGTCATCAATATAGGTATAATCTCTGGCGGTGGTTCCATCACCATAAAAAGGAATTTCTAAGCCTTCTGAAATCAGCTTTGTGAATTTATGTATAGCAAGGTCTGGGCGCTGTCTTGGACCATAAACGGTAAAGAACCTTAGTTGGATCATATCAATATGATAAAGATGATGATACACATGGCCAAGGATTTCCCCACATTTTTTAGTGGCAGCATAAGGAGAGATAGGATAGTCTACATTATCTGTTTCTGAAAACGGAACTTTTTCATTATTCCCATAAACGCTTGATGAAGATGCACAAATGAATTTTTTGATATTGAAATCTTTACACAATTCCCAAAGATTCATTGTCCCGCGAACATTCACTTCTTCGTAATCCAAAGGCCTTTCAATGGAGGGGCGAACTCCAGCCAATGCCGCCAGATGGATCACCATATCAATGGGATGATTTCTGAAAATACTTTCAAGCCCTTTTTTGTCTCTGATATCCTGATAATAAAGGGAATATTGATCAGATTGGGAGAGGGAAACCAGACGTTGAATATCAGCCTCTTTATCAGAGAATTCAAAATCCGGAATTATATCAATAGACTCTAAAGTATTTTTAATTTTGATCTGATAGCTATAGAAATCATCAAAATTGTCAATGTTTATGACAGAATGTCCATTTCTTAATAATTGTTCAACTAAATGGGAACCGATGAACCCGCTACCGCCTGTTACAAGATAAATCATCAATGGTTTTTTATGAATACAAAAATATAAATTTTACTTTTTGAAAAATATAATCATTAAATTTACGTAAAAAAGTAATATAAATATAATATGCAGTTTCAAGGGCAAATTTTAAAAATGATAAGCTACGATGCTAAACCCATCCAATATTATTTGAATCTTTCAGGAGATCTGATTCATATTAATGAGTTATTGGGGAAAGAATTAAGCATTAAGCATGTAGGGTTTCAATGTGTAAACTGTGGTGAAAATAAACCTATTTATAGAATGGGTTTTTGTAAAAGCTGCTTTTTTGAAAGTCCTTACGCCAGTGATACCATCATTCGCCCGGAGCTTTCTACAGCTCATTTAGGAGTGGCGGAACGTGATCTTGAAGTAGAAAAAGAAATTCAGTTACAGCCTCATACGGTGTATCTGGCCTATACCGGAGATGTAAAAGTAGGGGTGACGAGAAATACTCAGATTCCTACAAGATGGATTGATCAGGGTGCCACTTTTGCTTTGCCTATTGCAAGAACTGAGAACCGTTATGAAGCTGGGATGATAGAGGTTGCATTAAAAGAACATTTAGCAGATAAAACAAACTGGAGAAAGATGCTTCAGGATGACTTTGAAGGAGAAATAGATCTTGCAGATTTCAGACAAAAGATCAAGGAATATTTCCCTGAGGATTTCCAGAAGTTCTACAGTGAAGGAGAAGAACTTTGGGCATTTGATTACCCATTTGAAAAACCGGAGAAAGTAACTTCATTTACTTTAGATAAGAAACCGGAATTTACCGGAAGGCTTACAGGAATAAAAGGACAGTATCTTGGATTTGAAGGTGGGAATTTTATCAATGTAAGAGGGCATGAAGGCTATGTAATAGAGCTGGAAATCAAAAATTAATCTCATCATAAGTTATTCAACCAAATCACAAATATGAAAAAGTGGGTTAAAAGGCTATTAATCAGTTTGGGAATCCTGGCGGGATTGCTTCTTGCTGCAAATTTCGGACTGAATTTTTGGCTTAAAACCCAACTCCCCGAATACATTAAAAAAAATACAGACTACAAGGTTTCTTATAAAAATCTGGATGTGGATCTTAGTACAGGAAATATTCTGGCAACGGGAATTTCTGTTAACTCCAAGAACCCACAAAATACGAATGTCATTGGGCTTCAGGGAACGATTGATACATTAAAAGTCAACCGTTTCGGAATTTATGATGCTATTTTCAATAAAACAATAAGTTCTTCAGATCTGTTGTTGGCAAAACCCAATCTGAATGTCATTTTAGCCAAACCTGTTGACCAAAAAAAAGGAAAAAAACGAAATCCTTTCTTATTTGAAAATATCAGGATCAATGATGGGAAAATTGCCATTTTCAAACATACCAAGCAAAAGTTTTTATCTGTAGAACAACTTGATCTTATGGTTGAAAATCTGCAGATGACGGAAGAGTCAGTTGAAGATAAGCTACCTATTGTTTTTGATCGATACAGTATTAAGGGACAAAATTTCTTTTTCAGACCCGATAACATATATGCCATTACTATTCATACCATCAATACTACTGATGGACAGATGGCTGTTGAAAACTTTAAGCTGATTCCGTTGCTTTCTTTTACTCAGTTTAAAAAGTTTTATCCTCAAAAAACTCAACTGTTTGAATTTACTATTCCAACAATGGAGTTTAAAGATGTGGTTTTACAGAAAAATAAAGTTTCTCTTGCTGATGCGTACTTTCAGAGCCCGATTTTCACAGTGTATAATACTGGTGTAAAAAAGATTAAGAAAGAAAAGAGGAACTCTGACTTTGAAGTTAATCTTGAGAATATAAAGCTTAAAAATGCTGTGGCTCAAATTAACAAGCCGGATGGAAACAAACTTCTGTCTGCTGGAAATCTGAATCTGAATATCAGTCAACTTGTGTTCAATGAAGAAACTTCTGAGCAGGTGATTCCGGTTGCATATAAGGATTTTACATTCTCTGGGAAAGATATTGTATATGCTGATCATCAGAACATTGCAATTGGAAGCATTGCTTTGAAACCTACTAACGGAGAAATCAGAGATCTTTCATTGACCCCCGGTTCTCAGCCCAACGGAAAAATGACAATGGATTTAAAATCCAACCATATTGCTTTTAATATCAATAAACTGGAATTTATTAATAAAAAACTGAATCTAGATGTTAAAGACGTTCTGGTTGAAAATGCAAACGGAACGATAAAGGCTGGGGAGATTAAACCAAAGAAAAATACCAATTCCGGGATCATACAGTCTGTCATGGTAAGAAAAGTATCTTTGAAGAACTCAAACCTTACTTATGATAAAGGAAAAGAACCACTGGCTTTTCATGATCTGAATGCTACTGTAAACGGTATTGAGATAAGCCCGAAAGCAAATAATGAAGGGCTTTCTTTTACAGTCAAAGATTATTTCCTAACGACCCGTAATTTGGCTTATAAAACCCAATTCTACAATATCAACCTTGGACTTTTGAAGCTGAATAAGAATAAAATACAGATCAATAACTTTGCAATGAAGCCTCTTGTTTCGAGAAACCAGTTTATCAAAATGATACCTGTGGAGAGGGATCTATATGATCTAAAGGCTGGGCAGGTGACTGCTGAGGGAGATTGGGAGCTGTTTTCACAACATAAGTACATTAATGCTTCCCATGTGGAGATCCAGTCCGCAGATGCTAATATTTTCAGGAGTAAAATACCGAAAGATGATCCGAAAATTAAAGCACTGTATTCTAAAATGCTTCGTTCCATTAAAATTCCTATGAATATCAATACGCTGGATCTGAAGAATTCAGTTTTGGTATACGAAGAAGATACTCCTGAAAGTATTGGACCGGGAAAACTTACATTCAGTAATTTTAATATGAATGTCAAAAATCTAAACTCTGCTAAGGCAAAGGGAAGACCTACCAAAGTTGATATTAAGATCAATTGTTCCTTCATGAACCTTTCACCTCTGGCAGTGAACTGGGGCTTTGATGTTGGGGATCAGCATGATAATTTTACAATTTCAGGAAAGACCTCTAATCTTCCGGCAAATGGTATCAATCCGTTTATCAGGCCTTATCTGCATGTAACAGCCACTGCAGGAACGATTCAGGAAATGCTGTTTAATTTTAAAGGAAATCCAGCCGGATTGCACGGAACATTTAATTTAAAACATAAAGACCTGAAGATTGCTGTTCTGAACAAAAATAATCATGAGAAGAAAGGCTTTTTAACTGCTGTCGCGAATGTTTTCTTAAAATCGAACTCTGGAAATTATCCAGAATCAGTAACAGTGGAAAATGTGGAACGCGATCCTACAAAGTCATTCTTTAATCTTTTCTGGAAAGGGATTGAACAGGGATTGAAGAAGACACTTATTGGAAAGAATGTTGAAAAAACAGAAAAAACAGTAAAAAGTGCAGTTTCTTCAGTGAAGGACATGAAAGAATCGGTAAAGGATATTAAAAAAGAAATCAAACACAAAAAAAATACTTCTCAGCCTCAGGAAGAGAAAAAGGAGAAGAAAGGTTTCTTAAATGGCATTTTTAAAAAGAAAGATAACTCCGGAGAGAAGTAATTTTTTAAACCATTAAGGGTAATACTAAGTTGATTTTGCGATTGGCGGAAAATCATTTTTAATGTAAAAATCCTTAATGGTTTAAAAAATAAATATTGAGGTTCAATACTTAAAAATTGAATTCATCACTTTCTAGGATTGGTATCTCTCTCAGAAATTCATCAAATTCCGCACCAGGATAATTACTGTCTGCGCCATAAGAATCGATAATCATCCCACGGTTTCCAGCATCATCCTTCACGACGTATAATACGGCATTGTCGTCAGGATTACTATCACCTTCAAAACGATAGGTCTTTAAAATAGTCAGTTCAGAAGGAGTATAGATTTTTTCAGAATTTTCGAATTTCATCTCGCAGTTTTCATTCATTCTAAACTCTCTGTGTATCCCTCTTTCAGAAAGCGTTTTCATGACTTGGCTTAAGGTGGTCATTCTGTCGATGTTTTCTGGATTTTCCATAATAATATTTTTGTTGATAAGTACAATAATTAAACCATTGCTTTTCTAAAGATAAGAAAAATAACTGATTATAATTTTCTTAAAAATATAGCTTAATGTTAACAAAATTTATAATTCAGAAGAATAAAATAGGTACACTTTTTGCAATATCAAAAACAATAAATCAAAGAAAATATGAAAAAAGAAGTTGGAGTTTTACTGGCAGGGGGAGTTGGTCTTTTGGCAGTATTAAGTTTAATAAGCATCAAAAAAATATTGACAAAAAAAGATAAAAAATATAGTGATAGTTATTCAGATTATCACAGACACTTTGATGAAAAGAACCACGACGACGAAACACACGGAGTGGAATTTTACGCGCTGAAGTAGTAAAAAAATATATTAAATTATGTTTAAATCCAACGCTTTTGAAAGTGTTGGATTTTTTTGTGGAAAACTTAAATGTTAAAGTTCATTATTTTATAAAAAATCCATTCTAATTTTACATCAGAATGTCAAACGAAAATTTCATAAAAGGTCAGGGAGCTCAGCGAAACGTTATCAATCGTTTCGACAGGTATACCTATGAGCCTGAAGATGAAGATTTCGAAACCGTAAAGACTTCTTTTACCGAAGTGTTTCCCAAAACCATTGTGAATCAGGTGAAAAGTGAGGATCTTCCGATGGAATATTCTATGAATCCTTACCAAGGCTGTGAGCATGGTTGCTCCTACTGTTTTGCAAGGCCTACGCATGAATATTGGGGATACAGTGCCGGAATTGATTTTGAAAGAAAGATCATGGTGAAGAAAAATGCTCCTGAACTGTTGGAGAAGTTTTTTCAGAAAAGAGGATATAAAGCTGCTCCTATTTTACTCTCTGGAAACACCGATTGCTATCAGCCTGCCGAAAGACAATTTGAAATTACCAGAAAATTATTGCAGGTTTGTCTCGATTACAGACATCCTGTCAATATTCTGACAAAAAATGCCTTAGTACTGAGGGATTTGGATATCTTAAAACCGATGGCGGAACAAAACCTGGTTTCTGTTTCCTTAAGTATTCCTACCATCAATGAAGAACTGAGAAGAAAAATGGAGCCAAGGACAAGTTCTGCTCCCAATAAACTAAAAGCTATTGAAATCCTTTCTGAAAATAAAATTCCTGTACACGTAATGGTAGCGCCAATTATTCCAGGGTTGAATAGTGATGAGCCTTTGAATATTTTAAAATCAATTTCTGATGCCGGAGCATTGGGATTTGGATATACATTAGTTAGATTGAATGATACCGTAGAACCTGTTTTTGTCAATTGGATTGAATCTCATTTCCCAGACAGAGCACAGAAAGTATTGAATCTGATCCGCTCTATGCGTGGCGGAAAGCTGGGGGATAAAAGATATTTTGAAAGGCAGAGAGGAGAGGGGAATATCGCTGAAATGATTCACACTACCTTTAAAATAGGACGGAAAAAGTTTTTTGAAGGGAAAGAATTTCCTAAACTGTCAACGGCTAACTTTACAGGAACTAAAGATCAGCAACTAAGGCTGTTTGATTAAGTTATATTAAAAAACGCTCCAAAGAAGCGTTTTTTGGTTTTAATAAATAATAGGCTGCTCACCGTCAGGGCAAAAGAATTCTACTCTGCATAATTCTCTATACTGTTTACCGTCACTACACCCATAAAAACATTCTCCGGGATAAGGGAAACTTATTCCTCCGGAAATTGTCTTCAATTTGTTTTTACTTAATTTCTTTAAATGTTTCATATTGCATGATTTTGGTTTAAATAAAGATATGAAAATATTGATAAGTATTTGTATACTAGTATTTTATTTTTGTTGTAGCTGAATATGAGACAATAAAAAAACCGCTTTAACAAAGCGGCTTTTTACATCTTGCTGAAGTTCCTTACATTGTTTCTCCACCTGTAACAGGGCATTTAAAATCATCACTGCAATCTGCACAAATCACAGTTCCGTTGCAATAGTACATACAGAATTCTGGTACAGGCAATTGAGCTCCTCCGGAAATGCCTTTCAACTGGTCTTTTCTTAGTTTTTTTAGATTTTTCATATAGATTTAATTAAAAATTTGATAGTATAGCAAAATTAAATAAAATATTTTCAATTAAATGAATTATCATGTGAGAAAAATTAAAAATTATTAAAAAAAATATTTATCATGTGGTTTTTGTATGCAAATGTTTGATTATTAGAGAAATAAAAATTAATTTTAGAAGAGCGATATCCGAAAAGCTTATAGAGTAGGAAAAACTAAATACCAAAAACTATGAAAAATTTCAAAAAAATTTCAAGAGAAGAACAAAAGAAAATGATTGCAGGAGACATGGGCCCTGCTTATTGTTTTGATGGTGAATTGCCTGGTACAGGTGGTTGTGCACCTGGATATATCTGTTCAGGCGGTAACTGTGTGCCCTATGTTGGAAATCCTGGCGGAGGTGGTAACCCCGGTGGAGGTGGCAGTAGTTATACTTGTATTTGTCCTTGGGGTACTTTCACGCAGCCTACTCCTTGTCCAGAGTTTTATTGTATAACAGGATAAAAAAAATAGTCAGTAATTTAATTACTGACTATTATTCATTATGATTATTTTTTTATTAATCCTAATTCGATTAATCTCTCGTGCAAGAATTCTCCTGCAGTAGTGTCTTCGTATAATTTTGGATTGTTTTCGTCTACACAATTATCAAGAGCATTTAATGACATGGCACTGATAGGGTGCATAAAGAAAGGAATTGAAAACCTTGAAGTGCTCCACAATTCTCTTGGCGGGTTTACCACTCTGTGAATCGTAGATTTTAATTTGTTGTTAGTATGTCTTGAAAGCATGTCTCCAACATTAATCATCAATTCATCCGGTTCTGCGATCGCATCGATCCATTCTCCGTTGTGGTTCTGAACCTGAAGACCTTTTCCTTGTGCCCCCATTAAAAGAGTGATCAGGTTAATGTCTCCGTGAGCTGCAGCTCTTACGGCATCATCCGGTTCTTCAGTGATTGGTGGATAGTGAATAGGTCTTAAGATTGAGTTTCCTTCAGCTATTTTATCGTCAAAATAGAACTCATCTAAGCCAAGGTGCAGTGCTAATGCTCTTAGAACATACTGTCCTGTCTTTTCAAGCATTTGGAATGCCTCTTTACCTACTTCGTTGAATTTCGGAAGTTCATCAACGATTACATTGTCAGGATACTCCGTTTTGTATTTTGAATCCTCAGACAGATACTGTCCAAAGTGCCAAAACTCTTTTAAGTCTCCTTTTTTGAAACCTTTTGCAGTTTCTTTACCGAATCCTACATACCCTCTCTGACCACCAATTCCTGGAATCTCATACTTTTGTTTCGTTTCCACTGGTTGGTCAAAAAAGTTTTTTACCTCTCCATATAAATCTTCTACAAGGTTGTCATCAAGAAAGTGGCCTTTTAAGGCTACAAAACCAATTTCTTCATAAGCTTTTCCGATTTCATTTACAAATTTCTGTTTGCGTTCCGGGTTACCCGAAAGGAAATCACGCAGGTCTACACTAGGTATTTTGTCCATTTTTAGAAATTTACGAATAGCAAAATTACATTTTTTTTAATTTAAATGATTTTAAAATCATTATTTATAAGTTAAATTTGCTGTATGAAAAAATATTCTTCTAAGAGAAGTATCCAAATACTTGCACATCTTCTTCAGCAGTACGGAATTGCAGACATTGTAATTTCACCGGGATCAAGGAATGCTCCTTTGGCGATTCATTTTTCAGAAATAGACAGCTTTAATTGTTACAGTATTGTAGACGAAAGAAGTGCTGCTTTCGTAGCAATGGGGATGGCTAAAAGTGAGAAAAAACCAGTAGCAATTACCTGTACCAGTGGATCTGCAGTAGTCAATTATTATCCGGCGGTTACGGAAGCTTTTTACCAGAACATTCCCCTTTTGGTACTGACAGCCGACCGGCCAACAGATTTTATTGATATTTTTGATGGGCAGACGATCAGGCAGAAGGATGTTTTTCATCAGCATTCTTACGGAGATTTTCAGTTACTGGAAGACAGTAAGGAGAATGCGGAAGATATTAATTTTGATACAATTAAAAAGGCTATCGAGCTTTGCTTTGAAAAGCAAGGACCGGTACATATCAATATTCCTTTGGAAGAGCCATTATATGAACTGGTATCAGAGCTTCCAACTTTTCCGACGGTTGAAAAAACAATCAAGCATAAAGAGTATGAGATCCCATCCAACCTGATTGCAGATTGGCATACGTCTCAGAGGATTATGTTGTTAGTGGGAACAAGAGATTACAGCCCAGAATTGGAAAATCAGTTGACACAACTGGTTAAAAACCATTCTGTAGTTGTACTCAGCGAAGCAAATTCCAATTTGTATCATGAGAAGTTTTTCAGACATATAGACCGCTATATCTTCAATTTTACAGAAGAAGATTATAAAACCTATGCTCCGGACCTGTTAATTACGATAGGACAGAATGTGGTTTCCAAAAAAGTAAAACAGTTTCTGAGAAGCGCAAGGCCAAAGCAACACTGGCATCTGGATGAAGTTTGGCAGCCGGATACATATTTCTCATTGACAGAGAAAATAGAGGTAAAACCTGAGATATTCTTTTCCAAATTATTAAAGTTCATTAACCTGGAGCCAAGGCCTTATTTTAATTTGTGGGATGTTTTGAGAGATAAAAAAGATGCCAAGCACCAGCAATTTTTAAATACGGTAGAATTTTCAGATTTTTATTTCTTTAATAAAGCAGCACAAACTGTTCCTGAAAACTATAATATTCATTTCAGCAATTCATCCGGGATCAGATATGCACAGTTGTTCGATTTTGGCAAAAGAAAAATGTACTGCAACAGAGGAACCAGCGGAATTGATGGTTCAACATCCACTGCAATGGGATTTGCCATTAAAAATGCCAATCCAACTTTGTTGATTACCGGTGATTTAAGCTTCTTTTATGATATCAATGGTCTTTGGAACCAGTATATTCCTCCTTTTGTAAGAATTATGATCTTCAACAACGGAGAAGGGAATATTTTCAAGATTATTCCGGGACCTGGAAATGCCAACCCGAATACGTTAGACGAATTTATTGCCACCAAACACCGTAAAAATGCTGAGCATTTAGCCAAGCATTTCGGCTTCTCTTACATTAAGGTGGAAGATGAACTGACGTTGGACAGAGTGTTGGAGAACTTCTTCAAACCTGATGCACAACCAAAAATCCTGGAAGTAAATACTTATGGGAAAAACAGTGCTGACATTCAGAAAGCTTACTTTAATTTCATGAAAGAAAACTAAAGATCAAGATATTCTTCATTTCCTGGCAGATTCATAATTCTGTCAATAGGATAGATAAACATATCATCAAAGTCGTTTAAAGCATTGATGAGTTGAAAGTGGCTGAACTGCTTTATATTTTGTAGAGTAATTTCAGCCTCTTTTATTTTCTTATTTTTCAAAAGATGTTGTCTTTGTACTCCATTCAAAAGATAAGAGTTTGGAGTAAACCAGTCTTTACCCTTTAAAAATAAAAGGTTGGAAAAAGAAGTATCGGTGATATGGTTATTTTTCACAATGATGATTTCCTCCGCTTTGGATTTCATCTTCATTTTATCTAATTCTTTGCGGTCTTCAAATTTGAATGAGTAATCGAAACTATTGTTTTCTACCAGTTGGAAATCCTGAATTTCAGGGATCGCGTAAGGAATCATCTGAGTGCGAATTCTTTTGTCAAGATCATAGGAAATTCTTAGCTTGAAAAGCCCGTCTTCATCATGCTCCAGATTTTTGTAGATTTTGGCCAGATCAATAGAACCCTCTTTTCCAAAATGAGAGAATGTTTGATTAACACGTTTTTGATGGAGTTCTAATAGAAAAATCTCCTGATCTTCTACCTTAATGCTTTCAATGAATTGGGACATAGATTTTATTTTTCATTTCCTGATATTCGTCTTCTAATTTACTCATGTGCGTTATACCGCCTCCGCTTTTGAAATAGAGCTTATTGTCCTCTTTTTCAATAAAACGTATCATTACACAGCTGTCGACATTTTCACCGTCGAACCAGCCACAAACTCCCGTGTAATATCCTCGGTCATAGCCTTCTGCCTCCAGGATTATTTCCAGCGTTTTAGGTTTTGGGGCACCTAAAATAGATCCTGCAGGAAGCAATTTTTGCATAATACTTCCTAATTTTCCGTCAAATTCAGGTTTTAATATTCCTGAAATTTCCGAACTCATGGCATATAAATCTTTCTGCCGTGTTTTGAGGAAGTCAATATGCTGAAACTGATCTACACGTACATTATCTGCTACCATGCTTAGATCATTACGGAGCAAATCTACCACCGTATAATGCTCAGCTTTTTCCTTCGGGTCATTCTTTAAGATTTCTGCCGCATTTTCTATGGAGGCATCAATAGTGCCTTTCATAGGATAAGTCAAAATTTTTCCGTCAATAATCTTTACGAAAGTTTCAGGAGAAAAAAATACAAAAAAATCTTTATAAAAAACCTTGTACTTTGCCTCGGAGTGATAAAAAATTTCTTTAAGGCTTAAATTGGTCTCAATTTCAGTTTTTCGGGTATAATTTACCAGATAGGAATTCCCAAGACGAATATTTTTCTGAACTTTATCAAATCCTGTTTTAAAGCTTTCCAGGGTCTCCGGAAAGAATTTCCATTCTACTTTTTTATCAAGCGCTTGTTTCTGTTTTGTGGTTGAAAACATTTGAAAATCAATTAATAACCCTGATTTTTCGATCTCATTTTCTTTATAGATTTCCACCTTCTCTGAAAGGAAATCGATCACAAAGAAATAGGGAACCTTCTGAAGGGAAAGCTCGTCCATTTCCATAAATTTTTGATGATTCACTGAAAACATTCGGCAAAAATACTTATTGATGTTTACTTTTGCATAAAATTTTTATGATGCAGAGTAAATATCCTCAGAAACCGGGAATTGATTTTATATTGAAGCAGGCTTTTTTCTATTGGAATAAAACACTGGTTTTTCAGTTGATGTTTTCAATGATATTTTTTGGAATCTTTCTTACCTCTCTTTTCTTCTTCGGAGACAGGTATGGAATATGGGAGCAGAATCAGGTGCTTACGGAAGCTTTGAAAGAAGGAACAAAGGCCTATATGGAAAAGATAGGACAATTAAGTGCTACCGAAAACTATCAGATGTTTACTCTTGCCATCTGGGCAACTACAGCATTTCTATATCCTCTGAATCTGGGAATGTTCCAGATCTTCAGAAAACTGGATCTTAACGAAAAAATTGAACTGGGAGATTTGTTTGTAGGGTATAACGGAATTAACTTTTTTAAATATCTGGGATATTATCTTTTCTGGTTTATGATTTATAGGTTTACAGTTCCTACGATTCTTTTGGCCATTATTTGGGTAGCAGTGACGGTATTTGTAGCTCCATTGATGTTTTTTACCAATAAAAGGATATTCGAAGCCATTTCTTTAAATTTTAAAGCTCTTAAAATGTATTTTGTAGAAATCATGGTGTGTGTCTTCGTTGCTGTTCTGTTTAAATACCTGGGGTTCAGTTTGTTTTTAATTGGAGGACTTTTCACGTTTCCTTTCTGGAATGCTATGATTTATTCTTTATATAAAACAATATTTTCGGAGAAAAGCTAAAATTCAGTTAGGTTTAATGTGTTTTTTTATCAAAAAAAGTTAAATTTGATAAAATCATTAAAATATTTAAACTATGTCTGAATTTAACGAATTTGATCAGCAAGGTTCTGTTCCCAGTAGGGAAACGGGATCAATCATTTCACATGCCTTTGAAATGTATAAAGGTGTTTTTGGGTACGCTATTGTTGCCATGATAATTTATATCGTTGGAGGGATTGTTATCCAAAGTCTTACCGGTTTCAATTCTGCAGCCATCATGGAAGAAATGAAAACTTCGGGTGATTATGGGAATTTCAGATATTGGGAAACTCCTGGGTTCTCAATGTATATGACGTTTTCCAGTCTTTTTTTACTGTTATTGACTCCGCTGTATGTAGGTTTGATCTATATGGTGAATAAATTTAATACCAAAAATCCGATTGAATTCTCTGACCTTTTCATTGGATACCGCCAGAATTTTGTAAATATATTGATCTATAGCTTCCTTTCAGGGATTATTTCTTCTGTTGCATTGACGCTTTGCTTTCTTCCGTTTATTTTTATTTATCCATTTCTTTTATTAGGATATCCTATCTTATTATTTGAAAACTCTTCAGCTATTGATGCTTTAAGTAAGTCATTCAATATTGCAAAAGAGAATTACGGAACACTATTAGGAGTAAGTTTCCTTGGGCTTTTAATCTCACTGGCAGGTATTATTTTATGTGGAATCGGGTTTATTTTAACGGCGCCATTCATTATGGTCGTAATGTACTCTGCTTATTGTGCTTTTGTTGGAAAGCCGAGACAAATCATGTATACAAAACAATAAAAATAAAATAAAAATTGATGAATAAAGACAATCAAATAAGCAGTGTTGCCATAAAGCAGATGTCTTTGCTCGCCATTATTTTGGTGTTGGCAGGTTTAGTCTGCTTTAATCTTGCCTTGTTTATTCCATCAGTTTTAGGGGCTATTACCATTTATGTGGTTTGCAGAAAGTATAATTTCTATCTTCAGGAAGAAAAAAAGTGGAAACCTTCTCTTGCAGCTTTTGCATTAATGTTTGCAAGCCTTATCGTGCTGATCCTGCCTATTTATTTCATTGCAGATCTCATTATTGATAAATTAGGAAATGCACAGGTTTATATGGACAAATTCAATGTATTTTTGGATAAAATACATTCTTATATCCAAACCAAAACAGGTTTTGATATTTTGAGTCAGGAAAATATGGATAAGCTGAAAAGCTTTGTAGGGAAATTTTCTACCTCAGCATTGAGTGGGACATTCAATACCCTGACAGTAATAATGTCCATGTACTTTATCCTGTATTTTATGTTGGAAAAGCCGAGATTGTTTGAGAGAATTCTAACGAATTCGGCGCCTTTAAAACGATCAAACGTTTCATTGCTGGGCGAGAAACTAAGGAAACTCATCATGGCCAATGCAATTGGTATTCCTGTAGTTGCTATTGGGCAGGGAATCGTATCACTTATCGGATATCTGATTTTTGGAGCTCCGGGAGCTGTGTTATTATTTGCTCTGACTGCAGCTTCTTCTGTTATTCCGGTTGTAGGAACGGCTATTGTGTATGTACCGGTCTGTATATTTATGATTGCAGAAGGAGACACCGCACAAGGGCTTGGTCTTGCAATTTATTGTGTAGTGGTAGTAGGGCTTACAGATAATCTGCTTCGTTTTACACTTTTAAAGAAACTCGAAAATATCCATCCTCTGAATACGGTATTTGGAATTATCATGGGAATGAACCTGTTTGGCTTTATGGGACTTATTTTTGGCCCTATTCTGATCTCATTTACCCTTCTTTTGATACAGGTATACAGAAATGAATTTGCTGATGAGAATGCGCCTCCTGATCTGGAGTTACCCAATCAGAATGAAGTAATAAATTGATTTAATTATATAAAAAGTGGAGGGAATAAATCCGGAAATATTAAAAGAAATCTGTGTTTTTAAAATGCCATTTGGCAAATATGAAGGAACAGTCTTGATTGATCTTCCGATAAGTTATCTGGAATGGTTCAATAAAAATGGAATGCCTAAAGGTAAATTGGGCATGCAGTTGTCAACTGTTTATGAAATTAAATTAAATGGTTTGATGGATCTGTTAGCTCCGATCAGAGCTTCCGTAAGAAACGGATTATAAAGAAAGTTCTGTTTTATGATATAAAATCGGCGGCTTCGAAGAAGCCGCCGATTTTTTTTATGAATTATTCTAAGCCTTTAAAGCTGCAATTTCATCTCTCAGCTTAGCCGCTTTAATAAAATCGAGATTTTTAGCTGCCGCTTCCATTTCTTTTTGCTTCTGTTCAATAATCTTTTCAACTTCATCACTGGCGTAAGTAGCTTTAACTTCAGCAACCTTTTGAAGAATTTCTTTTTGGGTATATTTTTCATCTGGAAAATCTTTGCTTCTACCCACAAGATTTTCAGATATTTTTTTATTCAGTGCTTTGGGTACCATGCCGTTATCTTCATTGTACTTCATCTGTTTTGCACGGCGGTATTCGGTTTCATCCAACGTTGCCTGCATAGATTTGGTGATCTTATCAGCATACATAATGGCTTTTCCGTTGATATTTCTTGCAGCACGCCCCACGGTCTGAATCATGGATCTTCTGCTTCTCAGCATTCCTTCCTTATCAGCATCTAAAATAGCAACTAATGAAACTTCCGGTAAATCCAAACCTTCTCTTAATAAGTTGACCCCAATCAAAACATCAAAAAGCCCTAACCGTAAGTCCTGCATAATCTGGATACGTTCCAGCGTTTCAACATCGGAATGAATATATCTTGTCCTGATCCCGAATTTGGTGAAGTATTTGGTGAGCTCTTCCGCCATTTTTTTGGTTAAGGTGGTCACCAGAACTCTTTCATCAGCATCAGCTCTTTTCTGTATTTCTTCCATTAAATCATCAATCTGATTCAAGCTTGGTCTTACTTCAATAATAGGATCAAGAAGTCCGGTAGGGCGGATAATCTGTTCAATATAAGCCCCTCCTGTTTTTTCCAGTTCATAATCCGCTGGAGTTGCAGAAACATAGACTACCTGATTCTGAATGGCTTCAAATTCTTCAAACTTTAAAGGCCTGTTATCCATCGCTGCAGGAAGCCTGAATCCATATTCTACTAATGCTTCTTTTCTGCTTCGGTCACCACCATACATTGCATGAACCTGTGGAACTGTTACATGGCTTTCATCAATAACCATTAAGAAATCCTTAGGGAAATAATCAATCAGGCAGAAAGGTCTTGTTCCCGGAAGTCTGCCGTCAAGATATCGGGAATAGTTTTCTATCCCTGAACAATATCCAAGCTCCTTGATCATTTCCAGATCCAGTTCTGTTCTTTCCTGAAGTCTTTTGGCTTCTAATGGTTTTCCTATAGAGCTGAAGAAATCTACCTGTTTTACCATGTCATCCTGAATATCTTTGATCGCTCCATTTAGTGTTTCTTTTGATGTAACAAAAAGGTTCGCCGGATAGATCTGAATTTGGTCAAAATTATCCTCTACATTTCCGCTAACAGGATCAAAACTTTGAATTTTTTCAATTTCATCCCCAAAAAACTGGATTCTGATCGCATTATCTGTATAAGCAGGGAAAACATCAATGACATCTCCTTTTACACGAAACGTTCCTCTTTGAAACTCATTTAATGTTCTGGCATATAATGCATTCACTAAAGAATGAAGGAGTGCTGTTCTCGTAACTTTTTCACCAATAGCAATGGAAATTAAAGATTTATGAAATTCCGTTGGGTTCCCAATACCGTAAATGCATGAAACGGAAGCTACGATAAGAACATCTCTTCTCCCCGAAAGAAGGCTTGCTGTAGCAGAAAGACGTAATTTTTCAACTTCTTCATTGATACTCAGGTCTTTTTCAATATAAGTTCCGGTTGTGGCAATATAAGCTTCCGGCTGATAGTAGTCATAGTAACTGACAAAGTACTCCACTGCATTTTCAGGAAAGAATTCTTTAAACTCCATGAAAAGCTGGGCTGCCAGGGTTTTATTATGGGCAAGAACGAGGGTAGGACGTTGAACATTTTGAACAAGATTAGCAACCGTAAAGGTTTTCCCGGATCCTGTTACCCCAAGAAGAGTCTGGTACTTTTCACCAATCTCTATTCCTGCAGTTAATTTATCAATGGCTTGGGGCTGATCCCCGGTGGGTTTGTATTCTGATTGAAGCTTGAAATCCATAAGAAAGAATGTATAGAACAAAAATACGAAAGAAATTATTAGGCGTGATAAAGTTTTGATGATGAATATTTTCCACATTAGTTCTTTTTGTTCACACTATGTATTATAGTTGTTGTCTTAAAGTTTGAATAAGCTATTTTATGGCATTATTTTTCCATTCATTTTCGAACACCTAATCATAATAGTATGAAAATCAATCAATTTTATATTCCAATGCTTAGTCTTTTTCTGACTTTATCTTCGTGTAAAAAGAATAATGCACATGCCCAACAAACCGGAAATGAAGGGAGCGTAGAGACAGAAAAACCCAATTCTGAATATCAGCCTGCATTTAAAGGACAAACACGGATAAAGGCCGTAAAAACAAATACCGCTTACAATGTGGAGATATTGAATAAAGACCTTGGGAAGCCATGGGGAATTATTAATTTACCGGATGGAAGGTTCCTCATCACAGATAAACGAGGATCTATGAATGTTGTATCAAAAGATGGAAAACAGGTCTCCAAGATAGAAGGCTTTCCAAAGGTAGACTCTAAAGGACAAGGGGGAATGCTTGATGTAGCATTGGATCCTGATTTTAAAGCCAATTCTACTATTTATTTTAGTTTTTCAGAGCCATTTGGAAAAGGAAACCTTACCTCTGTAGCAAAAGGAAAATTATCAGAGGATTTTAAATCAATTTCAGATGTAAAAGTGATTTTCCGCGCAGAACCTTCTTATGATGGAGATAAACACTATGGAAGTAGGCTTGTTTTTGATAAAGATGGAAATTTATTTGTTAGTACCGGAGAAAGATCTGATAAAGAAACAAGGGTCTATGCTCAGAAAACAGATAATTATTTAGGAAAGATCATTAAGATCACCAAAGACGGATTGCCAGCTCCAGGAAATCCATTTATAGGAAAGCAAGGATATAAACCTGAAATTTATGCTTATGGAGTCCGTAATCCTCAAGGTTTAGCTATTGACCCAAATGGAAACCTTTGGGATGTGGAAATGGGCCCAAGAGGAGGTGATGAAATTAATCTTATTCAGCCAGGAAAAAATTATGGATGGGGAGATGTAACCTATGGGATTGAATATTCCGGGGCTAAAGTAGGAAAGGGTATTACCCAGAAAGAAGGTACTGAACAACCTGTTTATTATTGGGATCCGGTAATTTCTCCAAGCGGAGTTACTTTCTATACCGGAAATATAGAAGAATGGAAAGGAAACCTTTTCATTGGATGCCTGAGTGGTGAGCATATTAACAGGATTGTGATGAAAGATAATAAAGTGGTAGGAGAGGAACGCCTTCTTGCAGGCCAAAGTGAACGATTCAGAGATGTACTGGACGGAATGGATGGAAACCTCTACGCCGTCACAGATAGTGGAAAACTTTATAGAATTTCAAAGAAATAAGAAAAAGCCGGGTTGAAGATGTGCAACCCGGCTCTTTTTTTGTTAAATAATTATCAGTCAATAATTGTCAAATAGGAACTTTCTGCTCCCTTTTCCAATTCCTACCTTTATTAAAATTTAAAATTAAGTCGGGCAAAAACCTGCCTTCCTGCGAATCCCATCTGTACCGGATCAAAAATTCCACCGGCTTCTGTATTCCCATCACTAACGTGTGCACTTTGCAAAGTTGGGTACCTGTTGAATATGTTTTTGCTTCCCAGAGTAAGATTGAGATTATTTGAAAATTCATACCCAAAAGAGATATCAGTGGTTACTTTGGGATTGTATACCTGTTCTGAATCATCATATCCAATTAGTGTTACTTTATCAAATCTTACCATTTGAAGATTTACATTGAATTTACTGATCTTATAGTTGAGGTTTAAATTAACTTTTGTTTTTGGAGCAGAAGCAAGAATAAAAGCTCTTTCTCTTGGGCTTAGGTAAGTATCTTCTTTTCCCTTCAGCTGTTCAGAAGTATTTACTCTGGTGATTTCCATATCATTATAATTTCCTGCTAAAGTAGCCGTTAATTTTCCTGATCCCAGATTTTCGCTATAGCTTAATATGACATCGATACCTTTAGTTTTGGTATCTATGGCATTGGAAAAAAATTGAACCTGATCTATAAAAGGATAGAGTTGTTGAAGTTCTGTAGGAAGCTCTTCTCTTGGAAAATAGCCTGTCAAAACGATTCTGTTTTTTACACTGATATAGTATCCATCAACTGTTGCTGTAAATTTTCCGGTATTGAATGTAAATCCTGCACTTCCATTTACTGAAGTTTCTTGCTTGAGTTGCTCTATTCCAAGTTTATTAGCAAGATCACTGTCATTTGAAGCCAATTGAATTGTCACTAACTCACCCCCTTGGAAGTTGGTAAATTGCTGACTGTAATATTTCTGAGCTAAAGAAGGGGCTCTGAAACCAGTGGAAACAGATCCTCGAAAAGCAAACTGCGGGGTAATGGCATAGCGGGTGGCAAATTTACCATTTAATGTACTTCCAAAGTCATTGTAATTCTCAAATCTTCCTGCCACACTGACCATCCATTTATCTGTTATGTCAAGTTCCGTATCAAGATAGGCAGCAAAATTATTTCTGCTTTTACCTAAATCAATTGAGTAACCGGGAAATCCTTGTGAACCTCCTGGGCGATAGCGCACAGGATCAGAACCCGGCACTTCTACCCATAAATTCTTCGGCGTGTCAGCGGTTACAACATTTCCATTAATATCATACATCGCATATGAAGCTTCTTCACCTTTTATAATATTAAATTTTTCATATCTAAATTCAGATCCAAACGCAATATTCAGACCTTTCAAAACTTTAAATTGCCTAACGGCGTTAAAACCTGTTGTATTTTGTAAAAGCGAATGCCCTCCTGCATTAAAGCTGGTGGGGGATTTTGCCCCCAGACTTGCATTGAGGGTTTGGTCGATTTGATAAGTAAATCTGTTATTTCCAAACGCATTATAAAAGTCAACATCCCAATTGGCAACTTTGAATTTTAACCCATTATCAAAGGTAAAATCTGTAATACTTGTATTTTCAATAGGATTGAATCCATTTGGATATATCGAAGGGATATTTTTATCATCATCCGCTGTTCTTGTCCATGCATAAGCTTTGGTATTTCTGTGTGAAAAGCCCTGGCGGGAATAGAACTTTAGCCCATCAGTTAAAGGAAGCTCAATATTTCCAAAGAAATATACATTTTGAGCTTTTGCATCTCCAAAGCGTTGTCTTGGAGCTGGAGGATCATTGTAGATTTCAGGATTAGCATTTCTGATTGCGTAGTCTTTGTTGATAAATTCAGCAGTGAAGTTACCAAAACCTCCCTTGTTGCCTATTTTCGTTCCCAGGTTTCCGCTGAAATCAAATGTAATTCCATCAACTTTATGATCGGAAATGACATCATTATTTCCCGGACTTTTAAAAAGGTTCATTCCATAAAAAGCATTTCCTTCAAAACCTTTATCCCGATCATTAAGGATAACATTAATGACTCCGGCGATCGCATCCGAACCATATTGAGCTGAAGCCCCGTCACGCAGCACTTCAACCCGTTTAATTGCTCCGATAGGAATGGTATTCATATCGTATCCCGTATTTCCTCTTCCTTTGGTTCCAAAAAGATTAATCAGGGAAGATTGATGGTATCTTTTTCCATTAAGGAGTAAAAGAGTCTGATCCGGGCCGAGCCCTCTTAATGTAGCCGGATCTACTGCGTCGGCACCATCCGATCCGGATTGTTTATTAGAATTAAAGGAAGGGGCAGAGAACTGTAAAAGTTGGTTTACTTCTACCTGGCCCGTCGCCTGGCTTACCTGTTTGATATCGATAACATCAATAGGAACAGGAGTATTAATGACCGTTCTTTTTTTGTTTCGGCTTCCGGTAATAGCTACTTCATCTATTTTAGATTCTTTTGTCAGGGTATCTTTTACCTGCTGAGCATAAGATAGTGAAGATGCCGTAAGAAAAATGACGCTTATGTATTTTATCTTCATATTGATAATTTTGAGTGATGGTTAACTCAAAATTATCAATATTTATTTGTAAATCAATACTTAAATTAAATATTTGTTATGAATGTCTTAATTTAATCTTGTTTATGTTAAATGAAAGTAAAATAATAATTAAAATATTTGATTTAATTAAAATTTTCAACATTAAAAGCTGGTAATGATTCTGTTAATACCTTCTTCCAGAATTTCTTTGGAAGTAGAAAAGCATATTCTGATGTGCCCTTCAGCTCCTTTTCCAAACCATCTTTCCGAACCTGGAACAATGGCTACTTTTCCATGTTGTAAAACATGTTGGGCAAACTGATCGCTGGACATTCCATTTTCAATCTTCGGAAATAATACAAAAGTAGCTTCGGGAAGATTAGGGGTTACAAGTCCTGATCCATTCAGAAGCTGGAAAGCCAGATTTCTATTTTGTTCTAAGTGATTTAAAAACTCTTTATACCAAGGTTTGGCCTTTTCCAATGCCACACTTCCTGCAATCTGTGATAGAGTAGAAACACCTTCTATCGTAGAGTTGAAATTGGATTTTTCTGTAAAATCTTCAAGAACTTCCTGATCATTACATAGAACAGCTCCAATTCTCAATCCTGCAATTCCAAATGACTTTGAGAATCCATATACAGTAAAACTTTTTCTTTTGGCTTCTTCAGAAACAGATGAGTAGGTGTGAAAATCCCTGTTATCATAAGTAATATCACTCCATATTTCATCACTCATTACCCATAAATCATGAGCTGAAGCAATCTCTGAAACCTTCTTTAATACTTCCTTGGAATATACCTTGCCAAGTGGATTGTGCGGATTACAGATGCTTATCAGTTGAGTATGAGGATTAATTAAAGAAACCAGTTTCTCAAAATCAATTTCACCGGTTTGGGTATTTACCGGGCACAGCCTTACGATTCCACCAGCCGTTTCTACAGATTTTTTAAATAAAAAATCTACAGGATCCAGAATGATGGCTTCATCACCAGGTTGTAAAACATATTTAGCGATCAGGAACATTCCCTGTGCAGCGCTATTAACAGCAAGTACATTCTCAGAAGTAAAGTTACCATGCTTTTCCTGATTAAAATGATCGGCCACACTTTTCTTAAATTCAGGAAGTCCGGAAAACGGGCCATAGCTCAGATAGCCGTCCTTTATATAATCAATGATTCCCTGTTCTATTTCAGGAGCCGTTCTAAAATCCGGATCAGCAGCTGTTAAAGGGATAATTCCTTCTTCCAGGGTGGCCCATCTTCCGTTATAGGCTTTTCTTTTTAAAGCTTCAAAATTGATATCGTTATTGGTGAACATTTTTTTTATTTGTAAGATATGGGTAAAATATTGTCTGTGTGTTGGTCTGTCGGGAGAAGAAACTGGTTCAATAATATTCTGCCATTATTGATGTGGATTTCTATTTCAGGCTTCCTTTCCATTTCATATTTGCGGAAAGCTTCTCTAATAGAGTGTTCTTCAACTAAATATTTAGTCAGTGTATGAGAATCTTTCAATGCTGAGGTTACTCCCTGACTGGTAAAAGGGATAAGCGGATGGGCTGCATCTCCGATGAATACAATGTTATCTTTATAGAAAGGATTAAGTTCTTCCAGTTCGTAGACGCACCATAAATGTACATTTTCATAGTTAGATTGTTGTATAATGGAGGATACTAAAGGATGCCAGTCTGCAAAAAGTTCAAGCATATACTTTTTCAGATTCTCTGCCGTGTGTTCATTGACTTTATATTTTTCATTGTCAAACTGAGAGTACCAAAGAATGGTATCATGAGAAAGCTTAAGAATTCCAAAAGTAAGTCCACCCTGATCGTGATGGAATTTCATGAAATCATTTTCAATAGAAGCTGCGATGTCTTGATTTTTAATAATATTAACCACCTCATTTTCTCTTACCTGTCTCATTTTTTCATCCTTAAAAAGATTTCTTCTGATTCTGCTTCTGGAACCGTCAGAAACAATTGCTATTTCAGCATCTATAGCTGCTCCATCAGAATGCTTCAGTTTTCCTTTTTCTGTATCAGAAGGAATTACTGTGGCATTATATGTTATTTTCTCAGGAGAGATGTTTTCTGACAGAAGCTGGATGAGTGAATGTCTTGAAATGGCAAATACATTGTTGAGGTCCTTTTCTGCCAATTTTTTTCCTGTATGGGAATATTGTATATATTTTTTCAGAAAGCTTCCGTGTTTAAAAAGAAGAGCAGGATCTATAATCTGGGTTAGATACTCAATGCCTTCCTGTGGGATAAGAAAGCCATGACCTGCCAGATCTTCTTTTTTTCTTCTTTCATAAATATGGTAATCAATGTTATATTTTTCAAGATAATTCGCCATGCTTAAGCCGGAAATACCAGCGCCCACGACAGCAATTTTGTTCATGTTCGGAATAATGGTTTTTTTCAGGTTGGTGTTTAAATACTTTTCGGTCTGTTTTTATGGTACAAAAGTAAATTAAAATCATTCATTATTTTTAAAAAATGAATTAAATTGATTCTTGGTTTTTGAGAAATTAGATGAAAAGAGTAAAAATATAAAGATCTATAAGTGAGATTTTGAGAAAGGTATTTGTGGAATAATTGAACAATATAAAAAAGCCGGAAATCAATTCCGGCTTGTTTTTATATTTATGCTTTTTCAAGCTGCACAGTAAAATGTCTTAATATTTCAGGCTCCCATGTAATTTTATACCCTTTCGCGATTTCTTCACGTCTTTCATATACGTTCTTTATTGCGGCAGCAATATAGTCCATATGATTGTTGGTATAAGTTCTTCTAGGGATCGCAAGACGTACCAATTCCAGTTTTGGATAACGGTTTTGCCTCGTTTCAGGATCTCTGTCTGCCAATAAAGTTCCGATTTCTACAGTTCTGATTCCAGCTTCTTTATAGATCTCAAGACCTAAAGTCTGGGCCGGATATTCCTCTCGGGAAACATTAGGAAGGAAATTTAAAGAATCAATGAAAACAGCATGTCCTCCGATGGGTTTCTGAACCGGAATTCCATACTCAATAAGTTTGTTTCCAAGATATTCAACCTGAGAAATTCTGCTTTCGAGATAAGCAAACTCTGTAGCCTCATTAAGACCTACCGCCAAAGCTGCCATGTCTCTTCCAGCCATTCCTCCATAAGTAATGAACCCTTCATAGATGATAGTGAAATTTGATGCTTTTCTGAAGATTTCTTCGTTATTTAAAGCGATAAAACCTCCAATATTTACGAGCCCGTCTTTTTTAGAACTCATTGTCATTCCTTCACCATAAGAGAAAATTTCTTTACAGATCTCTTTGATGCTTCTGTTTTCCTGCCCTTGCTCTCTTTTCTTAATGAAGTATGCATTCTCTGCAAATCTTGCGGAATCAAAAAATACCGGAATACCGTATTGGTCGGAAAGAGCTTTTACTGCTTTCATATTTTCCAGAGAGACAGGCTGCCCTCCGGAAGAATTACAGGTAATTGTAATCAGACAGAAAGGGATATTTTCCTTAGGATTGCTTTTATAAACTTCTTCAAGTTTTTCAAGGTTGATATTTCCTTTAAAAGGATGAAGGTCATTGATATCAAAAGCTTCATCAATCGTACAGTCGATGGCATGTGCTTTTCTGAACTCAATATGTCCTTTTGTCGTATCGAAATGAGAATTTCCGGGAACTACATCACCTTCTTTCACCAAAACGGAGAATAGTACATTTTCAGCAGCTCTTCCTTGGTGAGTAGGTAATAAGTATTTGAATCCGGTAATTTTTTCAACAGTATTCTGCAGCTGCTCAAAAGAACGGGACCCTGCATAGCTTTCATCTCCAGTCATCAATGCAGCCCATTGTTTGTCAGACATTGCTCCGGTTCCGGAATCTGTTAAAAGATCGATATAAACATGTGAAGATTTTAGATTGAAGAGATTGTAATTTGCTTCTTTAAGCCATTGTTCTCTTTCAGCTCTTGTGGATTGGTGGATTTCTTCCACCATTTTAATGCGGAAAGGTTCCGCGTACGGTAAATTCATGGGTTGGTATGTTTTTAAATTGTGTGTAAAAGAAAATGTGTTTGAAAATATTTTTCAAATTCATCAATGTACATCTAAAGAAGAATAGGTATTATTCCGGTGCTTTAAATATATTCTCATCAGAATGGAACCCGGCAACACCGCCACTTACTGCAAACTTCATAGCAGAAGCAGCAGTCATTCCTACTACAGGTTTGATGTTTTTTTCTTCAGTAACAATTACCCAGCCCGAAATGGCATAAGAATGGGGTAAATATACCGCAACGTAATTATGCTTGTCAACGTCCGACATTTCTTTTTGAGTTAAAAAGCCGATTCTCCAGATTTCCGGATTTTCATTCGTTTTTACCCATACAGGATCGTTGAATTTTTTCTTGTCACCCACAAAAGAGGACATGACGTCCTTGGTAGGAGTGTAAATATGTTTTACTCCCGGTGTTTTTTCCAGTAAGCTATCCATGGTGTCAAAAAAGAATTTTCCCACCACAAATTTATTTCCAAGATAGCCTAAAATAGCAGTAAGTAATATGATTGAAACGAAAACAAGCCCCGGAACCTGTTTTGCAAGTGAAGGAACAAGATTGTCTATTGCGCTTACAATATACCAAATTACAAAAATTGTAAGTCCGATTGGTCCAATGATAACCAGCCCCTGAAAAAAGTTTTTCAGGAATAGATTGGCAATACTTTCAAAGCTTGGTTTCTTCAACGTTTATTCTTTACTGTTTATATTTTTAACCGTGAATGGTTTCTTTATTTCCGTAGGATTTAATGATATTGGCTTCATATTCCAGCCAGGCTTCCCATCGTTCATTTACCTTTTCAGGATCTCCAAGCTGTCTTGCAAATGCAATGAAAGTTGTATAATGGTTGGCTTCAGAGATCATAAGCTCTCTGTAGAAGACTTTAAGTTCTTCATCTTTGATATTTTCAGTAAGAACCTTAAATCTTTCACAGCTTCTGGCTTCAATCATGGCTGCAAAAAGCATTTTGTCTACAATAAGATCCTCTCTGCTTCCTTGGATGATAAATTTGGCAAGTTCATTTACATAATCATCCTTTCTGGCTCTTCCAAATTGATACCCGCGCTTTTTAATGATCTCATGAACCTGATTGAAATGATCCAGCTCTTCCTGGGCAATAGCAAGAAGTTCTGTCACGATCTCCGGATATTCAGGAAGCATTGTGATCAGACCAATGGCATTGGTAGCCGCTTTTTGTTCGCACCATGCATGATCCGTTAAAATTTCTTCGATGTTTCCTTCCGCAATGTTTGCCCACCTTGGATCGGTTGGGAGTTTCAACTTAAACATGTTTTAAATTTTTGTAAATTTAAAACAAATTAGGCATATTCGGTACTTTTGATGAGGTAGAATTTATATTCTGTTAGGTTTTGTTTAACGAGGCGCTTGTTTTATGCCGTATTTATAAATGGCAAAGCTCTTGGATTATTATATTTTTTCTTAAATTTCTATCTAGTAACGAAACTAATAATCAGATAATCATTCGAATGAATATAAGGAGACCGTTCTGTTTGTCAATAGGATATTTATTACTTTTTATAGGGGTAGGAAACATGCAGGCGCAGGAGACAAAAGATTCACTTGAAATCTTGTTCAAGCCCTATGCAAGCCTTCGCGGACATTTGGCGGCATATGATAATAAGTTGGAACTTCAGGAAAATGCTTCCAGAATTGGATTGGAAGTAAATATTAAAAAACGTGACTTTGGGTTTATTGCAGGAGGCGAAATTCAGTTGAATATGTTTAAAGGAGGTACCTCCTTTAATGTTGACGGAAATTTGTCAGGCGGTTTTTTTAGTGTAGAGTCAGCACAAAAACATCAGGTTTTTGGTAACCGTCTCGGGTATTTAGGATTAGATTTCGGAAAATTCGGAACCCTTACCATCGGAAAACAATGGAGTGTTTATCGTGATGTTACTGCTTATACAGACCGGTTTAATGTTTTTGGAGCACGGGCATCCGCCACATTTATCGGAGGAACGGATGGTGGAGAAACAGGAACCGGGCGCGCAGATCAGGCAGTTATTTATCGAAATCATTTCGGCCCATTCTATATTGGTGGGCAGATTCAGGCCAGAGGAGGAAATAATGCTAAGTTTATTGATGGATTCGGAGCTTCTCTTCAATATGAGATAAAAGAAGGTTTTTTTGCAGGAGCTGCTTATAACAGAGCTTTACTTAGTGACGATCTTGTCAATGCCGGAAGAATTATTGGGCTAACAGGGCAACCTACTTATTTTTCTTTAGGAACTAAATATATTGGACCAATCATCGATTTTAGTATTGTTGGAGTAGTACAGAAAAATGGAGATTTTTCTCAAGGTTCTTACCTTGATCCTGCGATGGGATCATTACCTCTTACAACCGTTTTCAATGCCAAAGGAGTAGAAGTCTTCGGGAAATATAAATTCCAGAAGTTCTCGGTTTTAGCAGGATATAATCTTTACGTTCCGGATCTAAAGGATATATCAGAACAATATCACCTGGATCCCGGATTCAAAAAGAATGATATTATTGTAGGACTTTCATATTCTCCCTTCAGATTTGCTCAAATTTATAGCGAACAAAGATTTTCTATGGGAAAAACAGCAGCAGGAGAAAGAGAAAAGAGTGTTTTCACTTTGGGTCTCAGAATTGATCTTTCAGGAACCTTTAGTAAGAAAATTAGTCTTTAACAGCTGTTTTCTTTTTTAAAAATTCAAGAATATTCCATCCCAATGCATCTACTTTTTTCAATCCTGCAGAAATAGCGAATGCTAGAATAATATTAATGATATAAATGATAACCATCAAGAGCCACCAAGGCATATTTTCTTTCAGAGGAACCACCAGAAAGTAAATTAAGGAAGAGCTTATCCCCTGTGCAAAATAGAAGAAGATAGCATTTTTACCTATATAAGTGATGAGATTTTCTTTAGTGACTTTTAATCTTTTATAAAGAACGAATAAGGTAACTAATGAAAACTGCGCCCAAATAATATAAGGAATCTGTGGCGGAAATTTATTCTTATTGATCTTATAGAAAATTTCATTTCCGTAATACCAGAACATCCATATTAAAGCTACTGCTACAAGGGTATATAAAACAGGAACAATTTTAGTGGGAATCTTTTTTCCACGCATTCTGTTTCCAATTAAGAATACTGTCATGTAAAAGGCTACATAGCCCACCTGTCCTGTTGGGTAATATTCCGGGAAGATGTTGAATAATAAAGTGAGGCCTATACAAAGCCCAATGAACCAATTGATATGATTTGGGAAAAATCTTAAGATTAATACTCCTAAAACGGTAAGAATATAATAGACTTTAAGATACCAAAAGCTTCCCATTACTACTGGGAAAGTATCAGCATTGGTATATTGATGAAGATACCAGTTGCCCAGGTTCTGCCATTGAGGGATGGTTGAAATGCTGGTTGTGGAATATTTTGATCCAAATGTTGAATAAAAACTCTGCAGCCACTCCAAAGAAAAGAATGAAAGACCAAATACCTTAAAGAAATAATCCAAAAAGAACAGAAAAGTCACAAAGATCATATAAGTGATCTGTAATTTGAGCAATCTATAGAACGTTTTCTCAATATTAGTTCCTGAAGTGATTCCGCTTAATGCATAAAATAAAGCAACATCAAAAACAAGGGAAAAGACCCTTACTTCTGCAGGAATATAAAACTGCCCCGACCAGAAAGCTGTATGGATAAAGATAATGGATAGGGTAGCCAATCCTTTGGCGAAGTCAATATAGAGATCTCTGTTCATTATGATAGATATGGGGTCAAAAGTAAATAAACTTCCGTTATTTTTCAAATCAAATAAAAAGAGGCAGAACCTGATGATCTGCCTCCTTTCTTAAATATGCTAAAAATGAATGTTTCTTTATTGAAGATGTTTAAATTCTTCCGCTGAAATTTCTCCGGACTGAATTTTTCTTAATTCATCTATATATTGGCTCATGTAGGCGTCAATTTCTGGGTTTACCTTGTTTTTAGCCATTTTGTAAGTTCCATTAAGAACTCCCTGGTAATAATAGAAGAAATTGTAATCAAAGTTGGATGCATTAAGGTCATACTGTCCTAAAAGGAAACCTAAACGAACAGCTGATCTTCTCTGTGCAGGAGTACCATGGTGTCCTGGGCTACTGGTTTGATAATCTCCAATGCTTTGAGCAAATTCGTAAGCAGCGGCAATTTCAGAGAAATTTGTTTTGTTATAACCATTTGGTCTTCTTAGATAATATCCTGCGAAACCGTCAGCTTCAAGCTCATTAGGTCTTGCCGTATTTTCATTGACTGAAGGAAGTCCAAAGATATACTGTAGCTGATGTCCATACTCATGAGCAAGAATCATCGCATTGACAATATCACCGCCTTTTGCTTTTGCATCATAATAGATGGCGTATCCATAATAGATTTTTCCTGTAGAATAGGAAATCGCATTATACGTTGAATTAAAATTGGATGCATCGTTCACAAAACGCAGAGTAGGATTGCTTCTTCCCCATAAACTTGCAATTTTAGTCATTTGAGCATTCATAAAATTGGTGTCTGTGGCATTCTGAAGTCCGGTCATTAAAACAGAATTGGAGCTCCAGTTGTTATCAACATAAGAGCAATTTTTTTCAACGGCTCCAGGTTGTTCAATTTTTGCACTAAGGCTTTCCTGTTGAGGAAGAGCAGCTTCTTCCATTTTGTCATCACTACATGCTGTCAGGAATGATGCAGCAATAGCGCCTGCTATAAAGCAGAGATTAAAGTTTCTTTTCATATAATTATTTAGTTGGTAAAACGAAGGTAAGAAATTATCTTTTATGTATGAGCACTTTAGTAGTAAAAATTATTCAAAACATAGTGAATATATTTTTTCAATAAAAAACATTGCTTTGATTGTAAGGTGATTAGAATTTTATTTGTATATTTGCACCTCGAAATAACTAAAAATTTATAAACAATGTTTGCAATTGTAGAAATAGCAGGGCTTCAATACAAAGTTGAGCAAGACCAGAAGTTGTTTGTGAACCGTTTAAAAGGAGACAAAGGAGGAAAAGTTTCTTTCGATAAAGTTCTTCTTACTGTAAACGGAGCAATCACTGTAGGCGCCCCAGCTGTAAGCGGAATCACTGTGGAAGCAGAGATCCTAGACCACGTAAAAGCTGATAAAGTAATCGTTTTCAAAAAGAAAAGAAGAAAAGGTTACAAAGTTAAAAACGGTCACAGACAATCTTTAACTCAAATCGTAATCACTGGTATTACAGGATTTGAAGGCGGAGCTAAAAAAGCAGCTAAAAAAGAAACTGTAAAGTCTGAAGTTCTTTCTGACAACGCAACTGTTAACTTTAGTGAAGATCACGAGTTGAACTATCACTTAAAGAAAAACAACTTGTCTCAGTCTAAAGAGAACAGAGAAACTTTAATTACTTTAGGTAAAGCAGTTAAAGTTGAATTAGAAAAGAAGATCCTTACTCATGAAGAAGTAGATGCTGCTATCATTAAGAATATCGATCAATTTAAAGCACTTAACAAATAATCCAGTAATAAAATGGCACACAAGAAAGGAGTCGGTAGTTCCAAGAACGGTAGAGAGTCTCACTCTAAAAGATTAGGTGTGAAGATTTTCGGAGGACAGGCTGCTATTGCAGGAAACATCCTTGTTAGACAAAGAGGTACTCAGCACCACCCAGGTGATAACGTGGGAATCGGTAAAGATCATACTTTGTTTGCATTAGTAGATGGTAAAGTAGTTTTCAGAAAGAAAGCAAACAACAGATCTTTCGTATCTGTAGAGCCAAACGCATAATTGTAAGCGTTTTATAAAAATTAAAGCCTCAGCATTTTTGCTGAGGCTTTTTTTTTGTTTTTCTTATCTAAAAGTTAAATTTATTATAAATAATCTACGGGCAGTGAAATATTTATATATTTGCTGTATATCAAATAACAAATCACATGCGGAAGCCGAAAAGCTTATAGAGTAGGTAACAAATTAAAACTAATACTATGAAAAATTTAAAAAAATTATCAAAAAGACAGCTGAAAACAATTGCTGGAGGGGAGAGATGTCCAATTCCAGCTTCATGGTGCAGCGAATGGTGTGGATGGAGTGCATGGCAAAAAGCTCATTGTGCCAATGCGGTTATTGATATGCCTTGCGACTGCTAGTCTATTTCATATAAACAGTCAGAAAATTGACATAGAATCCTATGAAGAATTTAAAAAGACTTACAAAGAAGAGCCTGAAAAATATTAACGGAGGTTCAGAATATTGCCCTCCTGTAACAGATGATTGTTTCAATTGGTGCAGATGGACACCGCGGCAGAGACAACGTTGTTTACTTGAAGTGCTATGTATGCCTTGCGATGAATAAATAAAAATAAAGCTGAAGGCATTGTTTCTGAGAAGCAGTGTTTTTCAATTTATCTGCTTCAATAAATTCTAGAGGAGTTCTAGAAATCAAAAAATATATAGAATAGATAATTAATTAAAACTAAATACTATGAAAAATCTGAAAAAATTAACAAAAAAGAATCTGAAAGTAATTAATGGTGGGGCAGGAAACTGTCCTCCTGTAGCAAGTTCTTGTAATGCATGGTGCCGTTGGACTACATGGCAAAAGTTACATTGTCCGAGTAATATCTTTGAAGAGCCTTGTGAGTGTATCTAATGCAAATTATTCTATAGATGTGAAAAATTATAAAAAAATTACAAAGAAGCAATTGAAGTCAATCATTGCAGGAAATGACTATATGTGTCCTGATTTTTTGGCAACAACATGTGCTCAATGGTGTGGGCTTACTCCTTGGCAGCAACAATACTGCCCAAATGCAGTAGAAGAAATTATGCCTTGCCAGTGTTAATTTTTAAAGAATAATAAAATAATCGGCTTCGAAGAAGCCGCCGATTCTTTATATCATATTATTTACTTAGAATCCTACCTGAATTCCAGCCTTAACGCCAAATTTTGAAATATCAGGTCTGTCAAGATAATTTCCTCTCCAGTTAAAATCTACTCTGAATAATCTTAAGTTTCCAATACCAATGTTTTCAATACCAAATCCATATTCATAGTAAATATGTTCACTTGGAGCAGAGTATTTAAAACCTTCCACATTAATTGCTTTGGATGCATCGCTCAAAGTCCCGTAAGCTGCTCGTATAAAAGCTACTTCTCTAAACTTTAGCTTTTTGATTAAAGGAATATAAGACAATATTTTACCATTAAAATGGTGTTCCAAATGAAGAGTCGTATAAGCATCGGCTACAAATTCATAATAATTAAGCTGTGAGAACGTATTCGGAACCAAACCATAAGAAAGGTTAGCTGGAATAATATTCTGTAAAGCCAAAGGAACTGTGTTGAAATTTTTACCGGCTTCGAAACTCACAACGGTTTTCCCTAATGTTCCGATCAAAAATGGTTTGTAGAACATAAACTGCAGCTTATCATAGTTGAAATCAGCATTGAATAAACCTTCAATACCTCTTGTGTATCTTAGTACAATAGTAGGAGCCAGGTTTCTTGCCTGATACCTGTCAATTCCGGTTTGGGAAAATCTTGCGCCCGGTTTAGCGATCAAACTAATGGTAACATGAGAATCATTTACCGTTTTTCTTAGTTGACCATCCGGCTGATAATACATAAGGTTAAATTTTTCCGGAATGGCAGACTTGATACTTTGCATAACTCCATCAACTCTTATCTGTATGTTTTTCCAGGGTTCAATAGCAGCAAAAACACTTGTCTGATTTACAGAACTTAAAGAAATATTCTCTCCTCTCGCAAAAAACGTACTTGAAGATAAAGAACGTGATGCCACTCCGTCACCAGATGTAAGCTGTCCTCCTAGCTGAACAATGTCTCTGCTGGTTCCGGCTCCAATCATAAATCGATTAAGCCTGTTGAACATATATCGTGCTTCAGCTCCATATTTTACCTGATGGTCTTTAAATCCGTAAGCAGTATAGAATTGAACTCTCCAAGGGTCATTCAAACCAAAATAAGATCTTGCCCCGATTCTGATTCTGTCTCCTTCCACTTCATTTCTGCCATATATGGAGAAAATAGGTCCGAAGTCCACGCCTTTAAAAGCATTATAATAACGGGAACCCAGAGTCTCAAATAATTTTACCATACGGTTGAATTTAGGCGTTTGTTGTAATTGATCCAACATTTTATAAACACCCTGTTCAGATTTAGATAAAGTATCAGGTCTTGCCTTTGTCCAGTAAGCTTCCTCTTTATCAGTAAACTTATCATCGTATTCTTCTTCTTTTCGTTTGAAAACTTTCGGATCAAGAGGAATGTTGAATTCATAATTAGAATAATCAACAGATTTTCGCGCAATAATACTCTTAGATCCTTTCTTCTTTGAAAAAGGACTCATCTCAACCTCAGTAACCAATTTCTTAGGAAGGAATGTTGTTTCATCCGGATTGTCATATTCCAGTTGCGTATAAACACTATTCACGAAATTAACATTGATTTTTTGTGTTGATCTTAAAGTCGCTCCCAGAACAGCATAAGTATCTGTATCTATATAAAGATTTCCCTGAAATGCCAGCACATCCTTACGCTTAGGCTGATATCTTATCTGAAAAGCCTTTTCTCCACGAATAGAAATGGTATCTACAAGATTATAGTCATAGGTTCCGAATCCATCTGTTCCTGCCGGACTCTGAAATCCAATATCAAAATAATTTAAAGTATTATCATAAATATTGATATCCCTGTAAAGGTTCTTTGCGGAAACAGTAATGACCTGATTATCTTGAAATCCTGAAGTTTTTTGAGCAACCAATGTTCTTTTACTGTCTTTGTCCGGCTTATTCTTACCATAATTTTCATAAACAGCTTCATTTAGGAATATAGGAAGGCCAAGCCTTCCACTGGCAGTAGAATCTGCGTAATCAAAAATAAAATCCAGCTTATTGAAGATTTTCTTCTTCATAAAAGCGCTGTCTATATTATTAAGGTCAAATTGAGTCTTTTCATATTCTTTGTAAGAATAAGTATCAAACTTTTCCAGACCGTTATTTCTTTTTTGAGCCCAAACCTTTTGCATAATGGCATAAGCCGGGTTTTCCTTTTTGCTTTTATATTTAGGTTTTCCAGCCTGGATCACAACTTCCTGAATATTGCTTACCTTGGCCTGAGAAAGCTGAACAAAAATATTTTCCGCATTTTCAGGAGTAACGTCAATAGTTTCTGTGGTATAGTTCTTTCTGGCAAATCTTAACCTTTGAATAATACTGTCGGACTGAACACTGAAACTTCCCGAAGTTGTTGTAAGGATTGGAGCCTTGCTATCGTTAATAAAAATATCAACTTTGTTTACCTCTTTGTTGTTTTTGGCATCAACAATCTTTCCGCTGGCCCTGTTTTGAGCATATGCGAAGCTGGTAATGGTCAGGAAAAAAAATAAAAAATAGTGTTTTTTGGAGTTGTTGTTTAACATCATTCGTTTCTTCAGGCAATTAGCACAAACAAAAAGTATGCAGTTTTTTAAAATATATATAAAAATAAAATGTTCTTACATTTCTATGTAAAACGGCAAATTTAACAAAAATAGTACTATCATTTGAGAAAAAATTATTTCTATGTTTATTGTCTTAACAGATAAGGATCAATTGATTAATGACAACGTAAAAAGTCACTGTATTTATGACTTATAGCCATTGAAATTCTCGTTTTTAAGATATAATAGATTAAAAAATCTTTAACGACTCCAGCAAAAAAATGAATTTTTTCAAATTTGATCTTGTTTTTAATTATCCTAATCAATTAAAATTATTCCATAAAACTTTTCCGGAGCTATTTCCCGCTATCCACTCTTACTCCTCACGCCTTTACCCTCCAAGGTTCAAACCCTCCACCTCTCCAAACCTTGTTGCGGGGTAACCGTTACTATCGGGGCTAGGGTAGTGGACATATATTATAAATAATGAGTAATAAGTAATAGAGGATGGTTTTTATAAAAACCTGTCTTCTTATATATAAGTATACATCACATCTCCTGAAGTCTTTGTCATTGGCGAGGTTTAATCTTCTATTCCGGTAAGAACTCCCACAAAAGCTACCTATTCCTTTAAGAAGATCGAGTGGCTCTTTCAATTAGATATACCAGAAAGCTATTCACAATACAACCAGCACTATCATCTGTGAAAATCCGTGTCCTCTGTGGGAAATAAAAAAAAACACAGCGTTTTTCTATAAAACAATCTTAGAGAATAACCATCATATCCTCCATTCTCTTTATTTATCTATTTTCCCTCGCACCATTTTTGTCATCCTTAAGGATCTCAACATCGCATTATTAAAATAAACCTCTATCTATAATTTCCAACGTACAGAAATCCATCAATAGGAGTGGGCTTTAGCCCACTCAAATAAAATAAACGCCCAGCCATTGGCTTTAGCCCAAACCTATTTCAAAATAATTCTGAAAACTTAGCCCATGTATTATATATAATGTATACCTTCCATTACCCATTACCCATTACCCATTACCCATTACCCATTACCCATTACCCATCATTATAGAGATGGTATATCATATAAAAACACCCCATTTCTTTCCAACTTTCATCCCCTTGGATCCTTTCCCTCCAATCCCCAAACAAATGTTTAAAATTTTTCTCTCATAGTACCAGTGCTTTAAGGATAAAACATTACCTGAATATGAATTTTATGTTAAATAAACTTGCGGGTAATGGATGAAGTTTCTATCTTTGCCCCACTGAAAAACGAAAGGGATTCAGTAAGCGCAGAAGAGCTTTTAAATAAGCATAAACATTATACTTTACGAAAGAGACAGACGAAAAAAAAACTTTTAATTTTTAGGATTTAAAAGTTGCAAGTTAAAATAAAGTTTGTATCTTTGCAGTCCCAATTAAGGGAGCGCAGGAGTAGAGGGATTGAGGGTTAGGAAAGAGATTAAGGTTACTTAAAAAACTTTAAAATTTTCTTTCAAAACATTTGGTCGAATCAAAATAAAGTTTTACTTTTGCACTCGCAAATACGGAGCGACACTGACAGAAAGATTGCTTCGTTGAAAAGCGGAAGATATAAAGATCATTGACATACAATATAACAACCAAGTAAGGAAAAACTAAAGCGTTAAAAAACTTTGAGTGAGTCAGACAAACATACAATGGAGAGTTTGATCCTGGCTCAGGATGAACGCTAGCGGGAGGCCTAACACATGCAAGCTGAGCGGTAGAGATCTTTCGGGATCTTGAGAGCGGCGTACGGGTGCGGAACACGTGTGCAACCTGCCTTTATCAGGGGGATAGCCTTTCGAAAGGAAGATTAATACCCCATAATATAAGAAACGGCATCGTTTTTTATTGAAAACTCCGGTGGATAGAGATGGGCACGCGCAAGATTAGATAGTTGGTGAGGTAACGGCTCACCAAGTCTGCGATCTTTAGGGGGCCTGAGAGGGTGATCCCCCACACTGGTACTGAGACACGGACCAGACTCCTACGGGAGGCAGCAGTGAGGAATATTGGACAATGGGTTAGCGCCTGATCCAGCCATCCCGCGTGAAGGACGACGGCCCTATGGGTTGTAAACTTCTTTTGTATAGGGATAAACCTACTCTCGTGAGAGTAGCTGAAGGTACTATACGAATAAGCACCGGCTAACTCCGTGCCAGCAGCCGCGGTAATACGGAGGGTGCAAGCGTTATCCGGATTTATTGGGTTTAAAGGGTCCGTAGGCGGATCTGTAAGTCAGTGGTGAAATCTCACAGCTTAACTGTGAAACTGCCATTGATACTGCAGGTCTTGAGTGTTATTGAAGTAGCTGGAATAAGTAGTGTAGCGGTGAAATGCATAGATATTACTTAGAACACCAATTGCGAAGGCAGGTTACTAAGCAACAACTGACGCTGATGGACGAAAGCGTGGGGAGCGAACAGGATTAGATACCCTGGTAGTCCACGCCGTAAACGATGCTAACTCGTTTTTGGGGCGCAAGCTTCAGAGACTAAGCGAAAGTGATAAGTTAGCCACCTGGGGAGTACGTTCGCAAGAATGAAACTCAAAGGAATTGACGGGGGCCCGCACAAGCGGTGGATTATGTGGTTTAATTCGATGATACGCGAGGAACCTTACCAAGGCTTAAATGGGAAATGACAGGTTTAGAAATAGACTTTTCTTCGGACATTTTTCAAGGTGCTGCATGGTTGTCGTCAGCTCGTGCCGTGAGGTGTTAGGTTAAGTCCTGCAACGAGCGCAACCCCTGTCACTAGTTGCCATCATTAAGTTGGGGACTCTAGTGAGACTGCCTACGCAAGTAGAGAGGAAGGTGGGGATGACGTCAAATCATCACGGCCCTTACGCCTTGGGCCACACACGTAATACAATGGCCGGTACAGAGGGCAGCTACACAGCGATGTGATGCAAATCTCGAAAGCCGGTCTCAGTTCGGATTGGAGTCTGCAACTCGACTCTATGAAGCTGGAATCGCTAGTAATCGCGCATCAGCCATGGCGCGGTGAATACGTTCCCGGGCCTTGTACACACCGCCCGTCAAGCCATGGAAGTCTGGGGTACCTGAAGTCGGTGACCGTAACAGGAGCTGCCTAGGGTAAAACAGGTAACTAGGGCTAAGTCGTAACAAGGTAGCCGTACCGGAAGGTGCGGCTGGAACATCTCATTTTAGAGCGTCTTAAAGACGATAAAAAAATTAGTATCGCAAGATACAGAACTTACTTAAAGTTCAAGCTTTAGTTTTTTGTTTGGTTGATTATATTAAAAATACAAAACCCACTAGAAATTAGTATTAGGGAAAGAGATTGGGGAATGAAGAGGAGCAAGAAGTATTACTTATTACTCATCACTAATTACTCATAACAGAGTCTCGTAGCTCAGCTGGTTAGAGCGCTACACTGATAATGTAGAGGTCGGCAGTTCGAGCCTGCCCGAGACTACTAATTATAAGACGGGAAGATATAAGACATCAGATGTCAGACCATAAAGTCTGTAATCTGAGATCTAAAATCTGAAGTCTACTAGAGGGGGAATTAGCTCAGCTGGCTAGAGCGCCTGCCTTGCACGCAGGAGGTCAAGGGTTCGACTCCCTTATTCTCCACATCGATGGTTTAATTTTAAAAAAGCAAATAGAGCCAAAAACAATATTTGCGAATTAGATCAGAAATAGATAAAGATCATTGACATTAACGGTAAAGACATCACAAAGAGATAACCGAGCACTTTCGAGTGCCGAGTTTATAAAAATATCGATAGACGAGAGTTTATCAAAAAAATACTGAACTAATTTAATATTAGG
>NZ_CALNWX010000001.1:507500-669399 GCF_940807095.1 Chryseobacterium sp. Marseille-Q3244
CGTTAGATGTTTGAGAGGGCTTGATTCTAGTACGAGAGGACCGAATTGAACAAACCTCTGGTGTATCAGTTGTACCGCCAGGTGCACTGCTGAGTAGCTACGTTTGGAAGAGATAAGCACTGAAAGCATATAAGTGCGAAACTCGCCTCAAGATGAGACATCTTTTAAGGGTCGTGGGAGATGACCACGTTGATAGGCTATAGGTGTAAAGACAGTAATGTCATAGCCGAGTAGTACTAATTACCCGTAGATTTATAGCCTGATATGGCGCACGAAAGTGCAGCAAGGTTAGCTCTTTGTGAAAGTTTTTATCGCTTAAAACAGATATCAGAGATTAGATCTCAGATATCAGACAAATTCGTCTGACATCTGATGTCTTGCATCTGACATCTTATATACAACCTTTAGGGTGGTTTTAGCGGTGGGGCTCACCTGTTCCCATTCCGAACACAGAAGTTAAGCCCACCAGCGCCGATGGTACTGCTAACGCGGGAGAGTAGGCCGCCGCCAGTTTTTATTTTATTTTTAAAAGTCTCATACATAATTGTATGAGACTTTTTTTTGCTCTATACTCCACAGCAAAACAAGAATCGATAAGTAATGAGTAATAAGTAATGAGTAATGAGTAATGAGTAATGAGTAATGAGTAATCAGGATTGTTCTCAATACCCATCATGATTATTTATCTAAGTCTTTACCTTTATTTATTCTGAATTTATCCTAGATCTTTTCCTTGTTATCATTACAAATCTAATTATACCCTCTATTGCCATCCTGTAAGGAGTTTTACCCATAACGTAAAAAGAGTTATAATACTTTTATTTTCAATAGTAAACATAGTAGTATAATAATAATGGATAATGCTCTTTTGAATCCCTGCAGAATGACAAAGGGAGAAGGTTACGGATAAACTGAAGTATCATACTAATACTCATCATTCATTATCTGACTTTCATCTATTACAAATTGACGTCTTTTTCCCCCTAAAATTATTTGTAGTATAGGTTTATATTAAATAGAAGTAATTGTGATAAAAATGAGGCTTATTTCAAGCCATGAAGGAAAGCTTGTAATGAATTACATTTAGATCTGAAAAAAGTCAAAGCAATTAATGATGTAGATAATGAAAAGGAAGAAGGTTTTATTGCTCTTAAGAATAAAATTAGATTGAATCAACCAATTATTGACCTTGGCTTAGATAATCATAGAATCATCGTCTCCAATTTAATGTATAGAATTATATAGAAATAAAAAAAGACTTACAGAAATGTAAGTCTTTTTGCTCCTCCTGCTGGGCTCGAACCAGCGACCCTCTGATTAACAGTCAGATGCTCTAACCAACTGAGCTAAGGAGGAATGTCCTTTGTTTTAAGTGGTGCAAATATAATAGGAATATCCGTACCAAGCAAGTTTTTATAACTTAATATTTAACAAAAATTGCTATTGTTTTATTTCTCAGTAAATTAAAATTGCATAAAATAAATATAATTTAAAAGACAAACACTAAAAATGGGTTTAAAGACTCTATCTTTTGAAACAAGATAAGATATTTCAGCTATAAAATGATCTATACAGGATCACTTTTAACAGATCTTGCAGTGCCAAGATCTTTTTTAAATATCCGAAATAATAGAATTTGAAGTGGCTTTATTCTTTGTCTGCTAATGGTATCCAAATCATTTGTTCTTATCTCTGAAATTGGACTATAATAGACTCAATTCGTCAATTTTCCTTATGATTGAGGGGGTAAGTTCTAATTTTTTTCACCTCATTTATGGATAGGTAAAAACTTTGTAAATAAAAGGCAACAAAAAATGTTTCTGATGTAAGTTGTAATTTTTTCGTATTCTGTTATTTATAAGCTTAATCATTCCCGAATACCAAAATACTATTACTTCCATATAATTTCTTGCTTATCCTTTTCCTTTCTAATAATAAGTAGAATTTTATTTTTGTTCACAGAATATACTATTTTTGTTATATTTGGTTATAACACTAAACTTGTATTACTTATGAGATCTTCATTCAAGGAGAAATTTTATGAACTTATTCATGATGAATACAAACTCTATTATATAACTCCTTTTGTTGATGAAATTTCAAATTTCTTAGATGAAAATAGGGATACTTACACTAATGTTTTAGACTTTGGATGTGGATTCGGAGACCTTTCAGATGTCTTTTATCAGGCGGGATTTGAGGTTACTGGAATAGATTCAGACATTGAAAGAATAACTGAAGCAAAAGCAAAATATTCAAATGTTAACTTTTTGAATTATAATTATACAGATGTACTGCCTTTTGCCGATAATTCATTTGATGTAATTTTTTCAAGCAGTGTTGTACAGTATATAGATCATGATACTTTTTTTAGGGAGTGCCTCAGAGTTTTAAAGAAGGGAGGATGTGTCATTTTTCTTGAAAATCTAAAAAATAATCCCATTACAAGAGTTGGTAGAGCTTATCTGAAATTGAGAAAATTTGATTATCAATCATATCCATGGAATCATTTAACCTTAAAAGAAATTAAAGAAATGAAAAAGTTTTTTAACTTAATCAGGGTTAAAACTTATCATGTCTTTGGTCCTTTACTTTATATATCAGGATTTAAAATTGTGAAGCCAATCTTAAAAAAGATTGATAAAATTCTGATGAATTTTAATTTTATAAAACATATTTCCTGGTTAGTTTTAATTATTGGTAAAAAATGATAACACAGAAGTATTCGAAAGTCAATATAAGAAATATTATCCCGTTCGCTTATAATGTAGTAAGAGCTAATAAAACGGAGGAATTTTTATCGTTTATAATTTGGGAGTTTTCTTGGCGGTTTTTAAAAAAAAATATAAAACTGCTTCAATTTAATAATGCCTTTCCAGATTTAATGATTGAGTGTGGATTAGATAGTCTTAAGAAAATCTCACATGTAAAGCTTCGCGAAAGTTCAGTAGATTTAAGTCTAGTGTTTGCTAAAGGAAATATTGGAATTTTTGGATCCGGAATAGCGGAGCCTTCAAAACTATTCTTTCAAGACCATCATGGAGTTACTACGGAATGTTTTGATTTTGGAACTAAGATCGAGGGTATTTTTATAGATAAAAGGGAAAATACTTTCATTTGTAGTGGTGGTATGGTATTTAAATCGAATGATTTGGGATTGACATTTAAAAAGGTCCTGGATTTTTCTTCAGATGAGAGTAGATTCTTATTTGAAACGATAACAGAAACTGATAATAATATATTAATTGGAGAATATGGAAATGTTGAAAAAAAGGGTAAATGGACTTTTGTTGGTTATGTGTATGTATCAAATGATGAAGGAGAGACGTGGGAAAAAAATGACTTTTTAGAAAAACACATCAATAAACACATTCATATACTACAATGGGTTAATCAATTAAAATGTTTGATTCTTACGGAAGGCGATGATAAAAAAGGGATTTGGACAAACAAATCCGATAATTATTCATTACAAAGCAGGGATGAAAAGTCCGGATGGTTTAAACGGAATAGATTTCATATTCAAAAAGGGGGCTATACCAGCATAGCCGAGACCAAAGAAAATATAGTATTGGGTACCGATTACTATCATGGAACAAATTTTATGGTATCCACAACCGATCTTAAAACATTTGATTATGTAATGATTCCGGATCCGTATAGAAGATCTGTAATATTCAGAATGCTTTATTTGGAAAATGGGATTATTTGGGCAAGTCTATATAATCATTTAAGCCCCAATAGGAGCCTGCTTATGTATTCGGAAGATTGTGGTAGGTCTTGGTATAAATTTCTTGAATATGATGGCTCTCTAATAAAAATAAGTATAATCAGCAATGCAATCGGAAACGATTTTTATATTTTAGCAGAAGATCTGATCTATAATGAACAGAAAACGTATATCATTTCTCATTAGATACATGATTACAAATAAAAAAAGACTTACATTTCTGTAAGTCTTTTTTGCTCCTCCTGCTGGGCTCGAACCAGCGACCCTCTGATTAACAGTCAGATGCTCTAACCAACTGAGCTAAGGAGGAATGTCCTTTGTTTTAAGTGGTGCAAATATAGGACGAATATTTATACCCTGCAAATATTTTTAAGAAAAATTTTCAAAAAATTATAGTGTTCCTGTAATGGCTTTAATAATATCGCTTCCAAAGATCAGAGCCATTAATCCTAATAGGAAGATAACTCCCACCATCTGAGCATTTTCCAATACTTTTTGTGGAACCGGTTTTCCTACGATCATCTCATATAGTGTAAATATAACATGTCCACCATCAAGTCCCGGAATAGGAATAAGGTTAAGGAATGCCAACCATACTGAGAACATTGCTGTAAAGCCCCAGAATGCTGTCCAGTCAATAGAAACACCTCCTTGTGCATCTTTACTTACCGGCATATTCTTTACAATAGCAAGTGGACCACCTACTTTTTTATACCCTTGGATTTTTTTGTTGAAGATTAATTTAAACTGTTTAATCTGATATGTTAAACTCTCAATTGTAAGGGTAAATCCTCTTTTTATAGAACCAAAGAAACTATATTCATTATGAACCATAAATTTCTCAGCTTCTTTGAAAGAAAGAACACCAATGGTTCCCTCTTTAGATACTGGGATTTTAAGGTCTTCAATCTGATTATTTCTTGACACCTGGAAGTCTACCACTTTTCCTGCATTAGGAACTACCAAAGGCTTTACTTCATCATAATAAGAAACAGGTTTCCCGTTGATGGCAACAATTTTATCACCTAGCTTTAATCCTGCATCAATTGTAGATTGGGTTACAATGGTATCAATAATAGGAGCCATTCTTGGAGTTAAGAATGATCTTGGTTCCGGATCATGAAATGCCATTACTTTTCCATCATCGCTGGTAGGAAAAGTAACCTCTTTTCCATTTCTGGAAACTGTGATTTCATCACTTAATAAAACGTCTAATGCCAGTTTTTTGAAGTCTTTCTGAACTTTTCCATCAACTTTCAAGATTTTATCTCCATCCTGGAAGCCCATTTTCTTGGCTGCTGCCGTATAGTGAAGGGGCGTATTGATTTTATCTGCGTCAAAAATTGTTTCTCCATTTTTTCCAACTAAAGCTGAGAATATGATCCAAGCCAGGAAGAAGTTTACTGTAACACCTCCTAACATGATAATTAGTCTCTGCCAGGCCGGTTTAGATCTGAATTCCCAAGATTCAGCCGGTTTTTTCATTTGGGCTGTATCCATACTTTCATCTACCATTCCGGCAATTTTTACATAACCACCGAAAGGAAGCCATCCGATACCGTATTTGGTTTGTTCCGGATATTTTCTCCAATCGTCGTCAGAAAGTTTTGATATATCGATAGGAACTTCTTCCTTTTTCCCGTTTACCTCTATCACTTCAGTATCGGGTAGATTCTGAGAGAAGAATTTATACTTCCATTTTCCGTTGACTTTCTTCATAGAGAATATGGAGAAGTAAGGATCAAAAAACAGGAAGAATTTCTCTGCTCTGGTCTTGAACCATTTTGCCGGTAAGAAGTGCCCAAGCTCATGAAGAACTACAAGTATAGAGATACTCAGAATGAACTGGAAGAGTTTGATTGCTATTTCCATTAATAAATTTTAGATTTTAATTTGCAAAGGTAACAATTATCAAAACTATGCCAAATAAAAAAGCCTCTCTAAACGAGAAGCTTTGTCATATTTCAGGACTATTTGATTATAAATTGAATGAAACGCCAAGACTTCCGTTATTACCCACCTCTGCAAATACTCCAATTCTTTCTGTAAAGAAGTAGCGGGCACCAATATGAGCCCCTATTCCAAAATCTTTTCCAACAACTCCTACGTCAACACCCGGATATATATCCAACTTTGGCGGGAGGTTTAAGGCTTCTTGCAGGTGGAAGTTCAGTCTTCCGAAAACAAACACCCGATTGTTTTTATCGTTGTTCTTATAATTACTGAAGTAACCGTTAAGCCCGGCACCCACAGATATAAGCTTATTCAACCCATAATCATAAGTTCCCGTTATCCCGGTTCCGTATCCCCAGGCACTTAGACCCAGTTGAACCTTTTGATCTCCTTTTCCTGTCCATGCTTGAGCATTCGCCGTGATTCCAAAAAAGAACATCATCACCATAAAAACCAATTTCTTCATAAATTTTATATTTTTTTAATGATATTAATAAAAATTACCTGCATCAAAAATGAAACCGAAAGACCCTGAATATTATAAAAATAGCAGACTTTAATAAATATTAAGAATTATAAATCACTTTTCTTTATTAAACATAAAAGGTGTATTTTTATACATTATATATCGTCATAACTAAAAATAAAAAGATGAAGATTGTAGGACTGAACTTGGATATCATCTGGAAAAATAAAGCTGAAAATTTTACCATAATAGAGAACGAACTTCAAAATCTTGATGCAGATCTGTTTCTGCTTCCTGAAATGTTTTCAACAGGATTTTGTATGGATGCAGCTGAAGTTTCTGACAAAAATAAAGAGTCTCTGGAGTTTTTGAAAAAGATCTCAAAAGAAAAAAATGCAGCATTCTGCGGAAGCGCTGCGGTAGAAGAAGAGGGTAAATTTTATAACAGAATGTATTTTGTACAACCGAACGGTGAAATTACTTTTTATGATAAAAGACATTTGTTCTCTTTTTCAGGAGAAGATAAAGTATATACTTCAGGAAGAGACAGAGTCATTGTAGAGTATAAAGGAATACGGTTTTTGCTTCAGGTCTGTTATGATCTTCGCTTCCCTGTGTTTGCAAGGAATAATGATGATTATGATGCTATTTTATACGTTGCGAACTGGCCTGAAAAAAGAGTAGGAGCTTGGGAGCATCTTTTAAAAGCAAGAGCCATTGAAAATCTTTCTTTTGTATTTGGCCTAAACAGAATAGGAACGGATGGAAATAATCTGTCTTATCAGGAAAGTTCTCATTGTTTCTTTGCTGATGGAAGAGAAATTTCGAATAAAAATGGAAATATAGTATCGGCAGAGCTGGATATGAACGAATTGAAAGATTTCAGAAATCATTTCCAGTTTTTAAATGATCGTGATCATTTTTCAATGGATTGATAAAAAATAAGACTGAGTTAATTTAAACTCAGCCTTATTTTTAGTCTTAAATATATTGTTGCAGGAGGTTTGTTAATGTATTTACATCATGCACTCCACTTTCCTTCCATAGAAGTTCTCCATTTTTGAAGACAGCTAAAGTAGGAACTCCTCTTACTCCATATTGTGCTGCCAAAGCAGGGTATTGGTCCACATCAACTTTAATGATTCTGGCTCCTTCGCCTATATTTTCTTTTACAGTATTTAAAACCGAAGACTGAACCTTACAAGGTTGGCACCAGGTGGCAAAAAAGTCAATAAGTACCGGTCTTTCGGAATTGATGATTTCCTGAAATTTTTGTGACATAGTTTAAGTTTCTTTTTATTTATTTTTATCAACTTCGTCCTGGATACCTTTTACATTTTTCCAGCTCGTTCCATCATAAGCTTCTACTCCGTTTTTCTTTAAAATTTCCATTGCCTGATCTGCTTGTATTCCTTTATTACAGAAAACAACTACTTTTTTACCCTTCAGAGTTTCTATATTGTTCTGAATTTCTGCCAATGGAATATTGATAGCATTCTTTGCCGTTCCAGCAGCATATTGCTCAGGAATTCTTACGTCTACCAATGTTACATCTGAACTGGTCACCACTTCCTTAATGTTAGTCTTGGGAGCTTCTGTGAAATGATTTGTTTTACAGCTACTTAACGCTAGAATAGAAAGTAAAGAAATTCCAAAAAAATTAACTTTCATGATGTTATGATGTTTTGGATTGACAGACAAAGTCTGTTGTCGGAAGTTTTTCTGTTTTTTTAATCCCGTTAAAACCACCTTCTATTTCAGTAAAGTTTCTGATTCCGTGTGAATTAAGAATGCTTGCGGCAATCATGCTTCTGTATCCTCCTGCACAGTGTAGGAAGAAATGTTCAGAATCATCAAGATTGCGTGCCCAGTCACTGATGGTATCCAAAGGTCTGTTATAAGCATTGTCAATATGTTCAGCAGAATATTCTGTTAGTTTTCTCACGTCAATTACTTTTGCATCTGCTGTAAACTGCTCTGCAAATTCAGTTGGAGAGATTCTTTTTACTTCATCAATTTCTTTACCTGCGTTTTTCCAGGCTTCAAAACCTCCTTCTAGATAACCTACCACATTGTCAAAACCTACACGGCTTAGTCTGATAATAATTTCTTCTTCAGTTCCTTCGTCAGTTATCAATAATAATGGATGCTTAACATCTACGATTAAAGTTCCTACCCAAGGGGCAAAATCTCCTTTTAATCCGATATTGATAGCATTCGGAACAAAACCTTTATGGAAATCTGCGGCTCCTCTGGTATCAAGAATTAAAGCTCCGGTTTCTTCTGCCATTGCTTCGAAATCTTCCGGAGAAACAGGGTTTAGTCCTTTATCCATTACTGTATCCAGGCTCTCATAGCCACCTTTGTTCATGGCTACATTCATTCCGAAATATTTTGGAGGTGCAGTCAGCCCATCAAGTACTTCTCTAATGAAAGAGGCCTTGTCTGGCTGATTAAGTGCATAATTCGTTCTTTTTTGGTTGCCTAAAATATCTACGGTCTCCTTCTGCATATTTTTTCCGCATGCTGAACCGGCTCCGTGAGCGGGATAAACAGTGATGCTGTCATCCAAAGGCATAATTTTGTTCTGGAGACTGTCATAAAGAATCCCTGCAAGATCTTCCTGAGTAAGGTTAGTAGCCTTCTGAGCAAGATCCGGTCTTCCTACATCTCCTAAGAACAGAGTATCTCCCGTGAAGATGGCGGTTTCTTTGCCATTTTCATCAATTAAAAGATAAGTGGTACTCTCCATCGTATGTCCAGGAGTGTGAAGTACCTTTATTTTTACTTTTCCAAGCTCAAAAATTTGATTGTCTTCTGCGATAATCGCTTCAAATTCAGGAGCAGCCGTAGGTCCGTATACAATTGGAGCTCCGGTTTTTTTGCTTAAATCTAAGTGTCCTGAAACAAAATCAGCATGGAAATGAGTTTCAAAAATATATTTTAAAGTGACATTGTCTTTTTCCAGACGATCCAGATAAGGTGTTACCTCTCTTAAAGGATCAATAATGACAGCTTCATTTTCTGATACAATATAATAGGCACCCTGAGCCAGACAGCCCGTATATATTTGTTCAATTTTCATTGGGGTATTTTTTTAATAGTTAAAGATACAAAGTATTAGATAAATTCTAAATCAAATGTTAAATTCAATTGATAGTTTCTTTCAATACTTGTTAAACGATTGTTTAAGTTCTTTTGTTTTTTTCAGCAAAAAGAATGCCTTACATAATGTTAAGATAGAAATGCTGTTTTTTATCATGTCTCTATTGAATGGCAATTCTTTATCAGGGTTGTTTTTTCAATCCCAGAAACCATGGTTTGAAATTTGCTTAAACAGGGAAAAGTTGTTCCCCTAGGTTACTAATGAAAGTTAGAGGGGAAATATCACAAAATATTTTACAAAAACCTTTATATTTATAAGTTAAAAAAGCAATCAAATGGCAGACAAAGCACAATTTATTGAAGAATTAAATGCTAGATACACTCCAAAGGGAGATCACATCATATTAGGGAAAGGAATGCTGGACGGAGAAGTCGTTCCGGAAGTGAATGTAACTATTCCTTTAAAAACAATCAACCGTCACGGTCTTATTGCAGGAGCAACGGGAACAGGAAAGACTAAAACATTACAGGTATTTGCAGAACAGCTTTCTCATCAGGGAATTCCATCATTGGTTTTGGATATCAAAGGTGACTTTTCCGGAATTGCAGAAGCCGGGCAGATGAATTCTATCATTGAAGAGAGGTATGCGAAAACTCAGCTTCCTTATACTCCACAGGGTTTTCCGGTAGAATTGATGAGTATTTCAGGAGGAAAAGGAATAAAATTGAGAGCTACTGTAACAGAATTCGGCCCTGTTTTATTAAGTAAAATTCTTGAACTTAATGATACCCAGCAAAGTATCATGTCTATTGTCTTTAAATATTGTGATGATAAAGGACTTCCTCTGATTGATCTTAAAGATTTAAAGAAAGTACTTCAGTATGTGACAGATAATGCACAAGGGAAAGCTGAGCTTGCCGCTAATTACGGATCGATAGCACCAGCTTCTTTGGGAGCTATTCTAAGATCTATTGTAGCTCTAGAGCAACAGGGTGCGGGAGATTTCTTTGGTGAATTAAGCTTTGATGTTCAGGACTTATTACAAACCAGAGATGGAAAAGGAGTTGTGAATATTTTAAGAGTATCAGATATTCAGAATAAGCCACAACTATTTTCTACCTTTATGCTTTCTCTTTTTGCAGAAATTTATATGACTTTTCCTGAAGAAGGAGATAGTGGTAAGCCAAAATTAGTGTTGTTCATAGATGAAGCACATTTACTTTTTGATGAAGCCTCAAAAACTCTTCTTTCACAGATTGAAACGATGGTAAAGCTTATCCGTTCAAAAGGAGTGGGTATTTATTTTATTACCCAGATTCCTGGTGATGTACCTGAGAGTGTTTTGTCTCAATTAGGGTTAAAAATACAACATGCTTTGAGAGGTTTTACAGCAAAAGATAAAAAGGAAATTTCCAAGGCTGTTGAGAATTATCCAACGACAGAATATTATAATGCCTCCAATCTTATTCAGAATTTAGGAATTGGGGAAGCATTTGTAACAGCTTTGGATGAAAAAGGAATTCCAACACCACTGGTTCATACCTATCTTATTTCTCCAGAATCAAGAATGGATGTTTTGAGTGAGGCGGAGATTACAGAATTAACGTCCGGCTCAGCCATGGTAGCCAAATATGAGCAAGCAATCGATAGAGAATCTGCTTATGAAATGCTAACCAACAGAATGGAGCAAGCAGCCCAAAATCCAACAACCAATCAGAGAACAAGACCGGTAAAAGAAGAACCGGGAATGTTTGAGCAGGTATTGCAAAGCCAGGCAGGAAGAACTTTTACCAATACATTAATGCGGGAAGGTGCAAAAGCTATTCTCGGAATGTTTGGTCTTGGAGGCAGAAAAAGATAATCCGAACCTAATATAGAGTAACCTGCTATATTTTGATATATTTTTTGTTATTTTAGCAGGTTATCTTTACTGATAGGAAAATGATATCGGGGTAAAGAATTGAAATTTTAAATAATAAACACAGCAGTTAACGGGAAAATCAATGTATTCAATTATAGACATAGAAAGTAATGGTGCAGGTTATAGAAATGAATGCATTATAGATATCGCCATCTACAGGTATGATGGACAGAAAATTACAGATCAGTTTATATCCCTTGTCAATCCGGAAGGAGATATTACTCCTTTTGTTCAGAAGCTTACCAGTATCACTCCTAAGATGGTGAAAACGGCCCCGAAGTTCCATGAAATAGCTAAAAGAGTGATTGAAATTACCCAAAATACAACCCTGGTAGGACATAATATTGATTTCGATTACAGAATGCTTCGCCAATCGTTTAAAAGATTGGGTTATGATTTTAAAATCAATACTTTAGATACTATTCCTTTAGCTAAAAAACTGATTCCTGATGAAGTAAGCTATTCATTAGGTAAATTGGTAAAATCATTAGGGATTCCTTTGACTAATCATCACAGAGCAGACGGAGATGCCAGAGCTACGCTGGAACTGTTTAAACTTTTAATATCCAAAGATACCGAAAACGAGATAATCCAAAAACAGCACGAAGAAACCAATGCCAAAACCTATATCAATAAGATTAAGCAATTGACACAGGATCTTCCCAACGAAAAAGGGTTCGTTTATTTTCAGGATGAAGCAGGAAAAATTATTTTTTCCGATTATGTGCAGGATATCAATAAATTTTCAAAAAAAGTATTCAATTCCAAATCCAAGAAATGGGAACAGGTTCAAAAGGACGTTGAACAGATTAATTTTGAACTTACCGGAACGGATATTATCGCGAAATTAATCCTGAACTCTAAAAAGGTTAAGAAAAAAGAGGTTCTGCCATTCGGACTTTATTTCAGAAACAACAAATATGTTGTTGAAAAAAATACTCTCAATAAAACAGAAAAGGCAATCTTGAAATTCAGATCATTTACTCAAGGTGCAAAAGCCGTTCAGTTTATTGGTGCTCAGGAAGAATACAATGATGTAAATGTGTTAAAACAGAAGATAGAATTCAGAAAAAGGAATGAGCTTTGGCTGGGCACCGGAAGAAAATTAGGCGAGAAATTATTTTTAATTATTGAAAACGGAAAAGTAATATCCTTTGGTTTTTATGAGCTGTTTACACAGATACAAACGCTCAGTAAACTTGCCAAATTAAAAATTGATCTTCAGCTGTCTTCAACGGATTTGAATAATGAACTGCAGTTGGCACTTCTGCGCGGTGATTTTGAGACTTTACCGCTACCTAAATAATACAGAAATTTAGGCCTTAAATTTTGATTAGAAAGAAGATACTTTTAAATCAATTTTCTCAGAATAAAAAATAAATAGTATTTTTGCAAAAAATAAATAGAAGCAATGCAAATTCTTAAACAAATAAAAACTGGAAAAAAGGGAGCTATTAAGTTCTCTAAGGTTTGGAATATTTAAAAGACTTGTCTTGCATAAAAAATAATCAATGTGGCAGGCTCTTTTTCAAAGAATCTGCCTTTTTTTATGTTAAAATGAAATTATGAATTCACAAGAATTATTAAAGATCGCCAATGAGTTTGGCACCCCGGTGTATGTGTATGATGCAGAATCCATCAAAGTTCAATACGAAAAACTTACATCTTCTTTTTTAAAACATACTAAGTTCTTCTATGCAGCGAAGGCGTTGACCAATATCAATATCCTTAAGTATGTCAAGAAGCTGGGTGCATCTTTAGATTGCGTATCTATTAACGAAGTCAAATTAGGATTAAAGGCAGGATTTCCAAAAGAAAAAATATTGTTTACTCCCAATTGTGTTGACTTAGCTGAAATAGAGGAAGCAATGTCTTTCGGAGTTCATATTAATATTGATAACATTTCTATTCTTGAGCAATTTGGGAATAAATACGGAAATTCTTACCCTATTTTTGTTAGAATCAACCCGCATATCTTTGCCGGAGGGAACTATAAAATCTCAACAGGGCATATCGACAGTAAGTTCGGAATCTCCATTCATCAGCTTCGTCACATTGAAAGAGTGATGAAAAGTACCAACCTTAATGTTGAAGGTCTTCACATGCATACAGGAAGTGAGATTAAAGATCCTGAGGTATTCCTTCAGGCGCTGGATATCATGCTTGAACTTTCTGAACATTTCCCTAACCTGAAATATCTGGACATGGGAAGTGGTTTCAAAATCCCTTACCAGGACAGCGAAGAAGAAACTGACGTTAAAACATTAGGCAGAAAAGTAGAAAAAGTTTTAGGAGAGTTTTCAAAAACAACAGGTAGAAAATTCGAGCTTTGGTTTGAACCAGGGAAATTCTTAGTAGGAAAAAGTGGTTACCTTTTAGTGAAAGCGAATGTAATCAAACAAACTACTGCTACTGTTTTCGTAGGAGTGAACTCAGGGTTTAATCACCTGATCCGCCCTATGTTTTATGATTCTTACCACGCTATTGAAAACTTATCTAATCCAAAAGGAGCGGAAAGAATTTATACCGTAGTAGGGAACATCTGTGAAACGGATACCTTTGCATGGGACAGAAAACTACACGAAGTAAGAGAAGGTGACATCCTTGCGTTCCACAACGCCGGCGCGTATGGTTTTGAGATGAGTTCAAATTTCAATTCAAGATTAAAGCCTGCTGAAGTTCTGTTCCTTGATGGAAAAGCTCATCTGATCCGTAAAAGAGACGAATTCGAAGACTTATTGAGAAACCAGATTGAAGTGGTTATCTAATCAATAGAAAATAATATACGAACGGCTATCCTTTAGGATGGCCGTTTTGTTTTATGCTGGAGTGGCAAAGTTTAACCAATGTGGTAAAAAAATGAACCGTAAGTCTGGTAGAACGTCAGTAAAGGACTTATTTAAGATAGCTGAGTGAAACGCCTTTGCGGACTAAAAGTTATTATACAATCCAAAACCTTAGCGGGCACTACGTTAAAATAAAAACAACTGAATTAGAGTTTGATGAAAAATTTACCATTTTTTTAATAGTTAAACGTCTCGAAAACTCCAATTAATTGGCTAAATTTGATAGGATTAGGGTACTTTTATCCTAGTTATTATAATAAAAAGAACTACCAAATCTATTATTTATGGCTAAAAATATAGCAGAGCAAATTGTAGAAATGCTCGAAAACGCTAATGTGAAAAGAATTTATGCAGTGACAGGTGACAGCCTCAATCACCTAAATGTTGCGGTGAAGAAAAGCAGCATCCAGTGGATTCATGTACGACATGAAGAAGTAGGAGCTTATGCTGCTGCTGCCGAAGCTGAACTTGATGGTCTTGCAGTGTGTGCAGGAAGCTGCGGTCCTGGACACGTTCACCTGATTAATGGAGTATATGAGGCACACAGATCGCATGTTCCGATGCTGGTGATTGCATCTACAATTCCCAGTGATGAAATGGGAATGGATTACTTTCAGGAGACAAACACAATAAAATTATTTGACGATTGCAGTTATTATAATCAAATGATTACCCGTCCTGAGCAGGTACAACGAACAGTTCAAACGGCTATCCAACATGCGATTTCTAAAAAAGGAGTAGCGGTCATCGGCCTTCCGGGTGATGTTTCAGAACTGGATGCACAGGAAACAACGACTTCTACTCAAATCTTTAAAACCAATCCTGTAATAAGACCATCAGATGATGAGTTGAAAAATCTGGCAACGCTGATTAATGAAAATAAAAAGATAACCCTTTACTGCGGGATTGGAGCTGCTGAAGCGAGTGCTGAGGTTATCAAATTATCTCACTTACTAAAGGCTCCTGTAGGATATTCATTCCGGGGAAAGATGGCGATTCAGCCTAATAATTCTAATGAGATTGGTCTTACAGGTTTGTTAGGATTTCCTTCCGCTTATCATGCCATGCACGAAGCAGATGTTGTAATTCTTCTGGGAACTGACTTTCCTTACCAAAAGTTTATGCCGGTAAAAAATAAAATAGTTCAGATCGATGAAAGTCCGGAAAGGCTGGGAAGAAGGGCAAAGCTTGAATTAGGTCTTACTGGAGATGTAAAACAATCGATTATGGCATTGCTTCCCATGCTGAATGAGAAAACAGATGTTGACTTTCTCAATGAGCAATTGGCATTTTACGATAAAGTAAAGGAAAATCAGCTGGAATATGTAAAGGATTACGGGAAAGAAAATGCTATTCAGCCGGAGTATGTTGCCCATACGTTGGACCGTTTGGCTAAAAAAGATGCAATTTTCACTGTAGATACAGGAATGTGCTGTGTTTGGGGAGCAAGATTTATTACAGGAACCGGAGAACGAAAAATGTTGGGATCTTTTAACCACGGATCAATGGCCAATGCAATGCCAATGGCTATTGGAGCGTCTCTTGCCCATCCGGATAAGCAGGTTATTGCCATGTGTGGGGATGGTGGTTTATCTATGCTGTTGGGAGATATGGCAACCATTTTCCAATATAAGCTTCCCGTAAAATTGATTGTTTTTAATAACAGGACGTTGGGAATGGTAAAATTAGAAATGGAAGTGGGCGGAATGCTGGATAACGAAACCGATATGATTAATCCTGATTTTGCATTAGTTGCCCAGGCTATGGGATATCCTGGAAAAAATGTTCATCAACCCGAAGAGGTAGAAAGTGCGATTAAAGAATGTCTGGATTATAACGGACCTTATCTCCTTAATATTTTTACCAACCCTAATGCGCTGGCTCTTCCTCCTAAGATTGAACTGGATCAGGTTCTCGGGATGACCAAATCTATGGCTCAGCTGATGCTGGGGGGAAAAATGGATGAAGTACTCGAAACGGTAAAAAGTAATTATAAGCATATTAAAGGCTTGTTATAGAGGCAGTTTTAGATATCTTTATAAAGATGAAGTGAAAAAAATTGAAAACTTCATACATTGTGTGAAGTTTTCTTTTTGGTAAGACTCTTAAATATTTACCTTTGTTTATTAATTTAATGAAAAGATCAAGCTATGAAAACGATACTTTTATTTTTTGCCTTATGTTTTGCAAACTTTGCTTTTGCACAAGAGCTTGAAGATAGAGATGATTCCTTTATTGTAGAAAATAATAAAAACCTTTTTAAAATAGACATTAAGGAACCTTTTTTACAGGTTGCAGCAAAATGTACTGATTTTAAACCGGCAGCATTTGAAGGTGGAGCTTCGGCATATAGAGATATTTTGAGCAAATACATGTATACATACCTGAATGCAGATTTCTATACGCTGAGTGGAGACTTTACATTTACTCTGATAATCAATGAAACGGGAAAAGTAATAGATGCTGTAGGAGCTCCAAAAGTTTTACACAGTGAAGCTTTCTTTGATGATATGCAATATGTCGTAAGAAGGATCAAAAAAACCTGGAAGCCAGCTACCTGTAATGGACAACCGGTAAAATCTGAGATGAAAGTGAAAATGAACTTCTCATCCTTATCAGTAGATATGTAATCCAAAGGCATGAATGAAAAACTACTAACCATTTTCTTATTTACTTTTTCTTTTTTTTATTGCGTCGACCTGAATATTGGGGTTGACTGGAAATTGATTGTACTGAAGAACCAATAATAACCATGAAAAAATACATTTTAATCCTGTTCCTGTTCTTTGGATTTATAGGATATTCACAAGGATCAAAAAATCCGGCAGAAACCGTTATGAATTCTCAAAATGCAGCGTTTCCGGGTGGCGATGACGCTTTTACCAAAGAATTCTTACAAATGATCCATTCCTATATTGATTTGAAAAAATATGCAGTAAACGGAATGTTTGTTTTTGTCTTTGATGTGAATACAAGTGGGAAAGTCGAAAATCTTGATGTCTTACCTAAAGTGAAAAATAGCGAGATGTTTATAGATGACATGCAGTTTGCTATTAAAAAAGTAAAAAAGAAATGGAAACCTGCAATGAAAGATGGTCAGCCGGTCGTTTCTAAAAAAATCATTAAAATTAATTTTACATCAGATCATTTTGACCACGGAGATTAATACTCATTTTAAGTAGAGGAAAATTACTCTTTTCATGAGTTTAACATATCATAATAATCCTCCTGCCATTCTGTCACAATATTTTGTATCTTTGCAGACTCATCTGTTCGTAGATTAAAATTCACGGAAAGGTTTCCCGTGTTTTAATCCCGAACCTTAAATTGATTATCGTGCAGGAAAAATATATAGACGAAACAAAACAGGGAGAAGCATTTGCGATTGCCGAAAGACCTGAAAATTCTAAAAAACTGTTTTTAGAAAGCTATGGTTGTCAGATGAACTTCTCTGATTCCGAAATTGTTGCCTCCATTCTTAATGAACAAGGATATAATACAACGATGAAAGTGGAAGAAGCCGATCTGATCCTGTTAAATACATGTTCTATCCGTGAAAAGGCGGAACAGACAGTAAGAATGCGTCTTTCCCAATTCAAAAATCTTAAGAGAGAAAAACCAAACATGACGGTAGGGGTTCTGGGATGTATGGCAGAAAGGTTGAAAACCAAGTTCTTAGAAGAAGAACAATTGGTAGACCTTGTGGTAGGACCAGACGCCTATAGAGACTTACCCAACTTACTAAAGGAAACTGACGATGGTAGAGATGCCATCAACGTAATTCTTTCCAAAGAAGAAACCTATGCAGATATCAACCCTGTTCGTTTAGGCGGAAATGGAGTTACTGCTTTTGTTACCATTACGAGAGGTTGTGATAACATGTGTACATTCTGTGTAGTACCATTTACCAGAGGAAGAGAAAGAAGCCGTGATCCCCATTCCATTATTGAGGAATGTAAAGGCCTTGCGAATAGTGGTTATAAAGAAATTACGCTTTTAGGACAGAATGTAGATTCTTACCTATGGTATGGAGGCGGTCCTAAAAAAGATTTTGCCAAAGCATCCGAAATGCAGAAAGCAACTGCGGTTAATTTCGCTCAGTTATTAGATTTGGTTGCCAAGGCAGTTCCGGAAATGAGAATCAGATTCTCCACATCAAATCCTCAGGATATGAGCCTGGATGTATTCAGAATGATGGCGAAACATAATAACATCTGTAAATATGTTCACCTTCCTGTGCAGAGTGGAAGCAACAATATGCTTGAAGCAATGAACAGACAACATACCCGTGAAGAATATCTTGAACTCATCAGAAAAGCTAAGGAAATTGTTCCTGAAGTTGCCTTCTCCCAGGATATGATCGTTGGATTTTGCAGCGAATCCGAAGAAGACCACCAGGATACGTTAAGTCTGATGAAAGAAGTGGAATATGACTATGGATATATGTTCGCTTATTCGGAAAGACCGGGAACACCTGCTCACAAGAAAATGGAAGATAATATCCCGGCTGATGTGAAGCAGAGACGTCTTGCTGAGGTAATTGCACTTCAGGGTGAGCTTTCCAGAATGAGAATGCAGTCGTATGTGGGAAGAGTTCACCAGATTCTGATCGAAGGAACTTCCAGAAAGAATGAAAATCAATGGAAAGGAAGAAACTCTCAAAACGCAGTTTGTGTCTTCGATAAGCTTGAGGGGCAGAAAATAGGTGACATTGTGGACGTATTTGTACATGATAATACCCAAGGCACACTTTTAGGGAAAATCACAGAATAAATTTAAGTTTTGAAAGCGGTTTACCTTTTTACTCTATTTTCTTTTGTTCTGTTTTCTTGTCAGGCAGAGAAAAATAGGAGCAAATATCCGGATACCGTGGGTGATATAGCTTTTGACAGCAAGTTAGATGAAGCAGGTTTTAAGAAATGTGGAGCAGGAAAAGACAAGCCTTTCAGTTTTCAATATTATCACGGACCGCAAAAGTTCGATTATAAGGGAGAAAAAAATGCTATCGTCGAAAAACTTAAAAAAGAAAATATATATTCAGAAAAGAAGATCAATGATTATATTACCGTTAGATTTTTAGTAAATTGTGAAGGAAAAACAGGATTGTTCAGACTAAAGCATATGAATTCAGAGTTGAAAGATATTGCTTTGGATGAAGAACTGGAAAATAGGCTGTTGAAGTTCACAAAATCATTAAGTGGCTGGATGCCGAAAGAGATAGAAGGTTTAAAAGTAGATTACTATCAGTATTTAACCTATAAAATTGAAGATGGAAAAGTTTCAGAGGTATTACCTTAGCTTTTTGTTACTTATCGTGTACACCAATACTATTGCACAGGTCAACTGTAATGCAATAGAGGGTGAGGACTGTAAAAAAGCGTGTGAACTTTACAACAAAGCTTCAGAGTTACAAGGTTTCCGCGAGTCTCAGGAAGGTTTTGATAAAGCTATTGAACTTTGTCCGGATTTCTCCAATGCTTATATGGAGAAAGCGGTACCTTATCTTAAAAACGGAGATTTTTCAACCTGGAAAATCCTGATTGATAAAGCCGTTGCCTTAAATCCTAAAATGCACCTTGGTTACAGAGGCTGGTGTAAATTTCAATTTTTAGGGGATTATAAAGGGGCAATTCAGGACTTAGAAGAGTTCCGTCAATATTATCCTGAAGATCTTGGAAGATCTTTAAATGGAGATTATCATTTGGATGTGGTGAAAGCTATGTCCTACAGTGGTTTAGGGAAGAAAGAAAAAGCGGCCGGCATTATCGAAAAGCTTCTGGCTACAAGAGGGTATGTAAAGGGAATGTTTGACCATTACCAGCTTGGCGTTACCTATTTTGAACTGGGCAGATATGATAAAGCCCTGGAAAATTTTGAAAAACAAAGCAAAGAGTACAACTTTGCCGAGAATATATACTTTAAAAGTAAAGTTTCTAAGATCAGAAACAAGGATTATTTGGATTTAAAAATGTTAGCCTTAAAAACGTATGATGAAGGCAAGACAATGAAAGATGTCTATACCCATCATTTTAACAAAGTTTACAGACAGCAGATTGAAGAGCTGTAGAACATTAAATCAATAATCAAAAATTTACTTATGAGCAACGAGCTACAAAACATAAAAAACCGCTTCGGAATTATCGGGAACTTTCCGGCACTTAACAGAGCATTGGAAAAATCGATACAGGTTGCCCCTACAGATATCTCCGTCCTTGTGATTGGAGAAAGTGGAGTAGGGAAAGAATTTATTCCGAAGATCATTCATTCAGAATCCAGAAGAAAACATCAGCCTTATATCGTAGTCAACTGTGGAGCTATTCCTGAAGGAACCATAGACTCAGAGTTATTCGGGCATGAAAAAGGAGCATTTACAGGAGCTACTGCCACCAGAAAAGGGTATTTTGAAGTAGCAGACGGAGGAACAATCTTTTTAGATGAGGTAGGAGAACTTCCGTTACAGACACAGGTTCGTCTTTTAAGAGTGCTGGAAAGCGGTGAGTTTATGAAAGTGGGATCTTCGCAGGTACAAAAGACCAATGTAAGAATCGTGGCAGCTACCAATGTAAACATGATGAAGGCTATTCATGACGGAAGATTCCGCGAGGATTTGTACTATCGTTTGAATACCGTTCAGATTGATATGCCTCCTTTAAGAGAAAGAAAGGGAGATATTCATTTGTTGTTCAGAAAATTTGCCATAGATTTTGCAGAAAAATACAGAATGCCGGAACTGGAACTGGAGCCAAGTGCTGTTCATTATGTAGAAAATTATTCTTTTCCGGGTAACGTCCGTCAATTGAGGAATCTTGTAGAACAGATGACCGTTGTGGAAAGAAACAGAAATATCACGGCAGAAAAGCTTGCAGAATATATTCCGATGGAAACCCATCTCCCAATGGTGGTAAACAATCAGAGTACACCGAAATCGAATGATTTTGGAAGCGAAAGGGAAATCATGTATAAGATTCTATTCGATATGAGGAGCGATATTAATGATTTAAAATCCTTAACTTCGGAATTGATAAAGAACAGAGGAACAGCAGATCTGAGCAATCATGAAAAAAGTCTCATCAACAGAATTTATACTCCTGAAGCTCAGCCACAGGTAAATTCCGGTTCTTTACTGTATTTTGAGAATAACGATGCGCCGGCGGTACAAACCCCTACAATCATTTCAAGTCCGGATGACAGCTATGAAGATATTGAGGATATTGAAATAGAAGAAAACAGACCAGAATCACTTTCTCTTCAGAATAACGAAAAGGATTTGATTATAAAAGCCCTGGAAAAACATAAAGGAAGAAGAAACAGAGCTGCTGATGAGCTTGGAATTTCACAGAGAACCTTATATAGAAAAATAAAACAGTATAATCTGGAAGATTAGTAAAGCACAAAATAAGTATGAATGTAAATTTAATGCCTAAGCCGGTCAATTTTAAATTCGGAGAATATATTAACAAAGGTTTCGAACTTTTAAAGAAAGACTTCGGGAACATTTTTATCGCATTTTTAGTATGCATGATTATGTCGATTATTCCTTTTTGTGGGTTGTTAGCAATGGGTAATATGTATAAATATCTTCAAAAAATCAATAGAAATCAGCCTGCAAGCCCTGGGGATATTTTTGATTTTAAGGATTTTATGCCCTACCTTATTCTACAGTTAATTATTTTTGGAGGAGTTTTCATTATTTACATTCCACTGATTATTGTATTGGCTTTAACAGGAGCATTATCTAATAATGGGAATGATGCTGGTCCGCTTGCCATGATATTTGTAATTCCTTATGTAGTTTTTATCATAGTAGCCATCTACTATTTTGCTTTGAAAGCGTTCTACATTGTTCCATTGATCAGCCTGAAAGGAATTAAAGACTTAAAAACAGCATGGAATATTTCAAGAGTAATGACTCAGGGAAACCTTATAGCAATTCTTCTTTTCTCATTCGTGGTAGGCCTTTTAGCTCAAATCGGAGTTCTTGCGTGTGGGATCGGGATATTTCTTACCCTTCCTTTCGTATATACTGCTAATTATTTTGCTTATGAAGACGCTATTCAACAAATTGAACATGACGAAATCATTGAAATTGGATCTAAAAATGAATTTTAAAATTAAAAATATCAGTCTGAAACAGCCATTATTAATGATGGTATTCTTTGCTTTGCTGGGAATGTTGAATTCATGTTACAGTTTTACCGGATCTTCTCTTACAGATGAAAAAACGGTTCAGATCAATGAGTTTCCGAACAATGCATCTCTTGTAAATCCGACATTGTCACAACAGTTCTCAACAGATATTCAGAACAGGTTTTTACAGAGAACCACTCTGAAAGGAACAAAATCAAATCCTGATATCCTGATAGAAGGAGAAATTACAGATTATGCGATTACGCCTACCACCATCAGTTCCAATACGCAGACCAACCCTTCCGGTGGTGTAGTACAACAGGCTCAGAATAAGCTTACAATTACTGTGAAGGTGCATTACGAAAATAAAGTACACCCGGATTCCAGTTTTGACAGAACCTATAGTGATGAAGCTGCTTTTAACAGTAGCTTATCACAAAGTGAGATCGAAAACTCTCAAGTGAAGATTGTGACAGAAAGAATTATTAATAAGATATTTAACGATATTGTAGCGAATTGGTAAGATGAATCCCAGAGTTCTAGAATTAATAAAAAATCCGAAAAATATTCAGTCAGAAGACCTTGGACTTTTGAAGGAAGAGATTCACGCATTTCCCTATATTCAAAATATCAGGGCGCTCCATCTGTATGGAGTACACCTGTATGAAAAAGAAAACTATCAGAAAGAGCTTTCTACAACGGCAGCTTATACCACTGATAAAAAAATTCTTTATCAACTGATCAACGGGAAAATTCAGCAGGAAGTAAAAGAGAAAATAACTGAAGATAAACCTTCTGTAATAGCAGCTGAAAAGCCTGTTAAGTACAATTATAATGTCAAAGGTTTCCCGATAAAAAGAGAAGAAACCGCTCCGGCTCCGGAAAAAAATGAGGAAGAAGAAAAGGAAACATGTCTATTACAGACAGGACAGGAAGTTAAGCATCTCTATGTAAATGGAGAACGTAACAGAATTCTGTTTGAAGGGGAAGAAAATTTCCTGGATGAGGAAAATACAGAAACGATAGATCTTGAATCTACATTAGAATCAGGAACGTTGGTTACTCAGAAATCCGAACCGGAAACTACAGTATCGGTTCAACAGGAAGAAGAAAAAGTACAGGAGGAAATCGAAGAGAATGCAGGAGAAAATTTTACACCGGAAACCGTTATTAATGAAGACCAGATCGCTTCAGAAACTGTAGAAGAAAAAGTTGATGAAGAAGAAAATCTGAGTTTTGAGGGAACAGAATCCTTATCTCCGGAAGGAGCTGTTGAAGAAAATGTATCTGAAGTTCGAACAGAAGATGCCGAAGCTATTGCTGATGAAGAAGTTCCTGTTTCAGAAATTGAAGAAGAGCTTACAGAACAACCGGGTGCAGAATTAAGTTTCCACGCAACAGACGCATTCCTGCCGGATGTGAAAATCCAGGCCAATAATGAAGAAGGTATTGAACCTGTTGAAGTTTCTCCACTTAATGTAAATAAGCATGAGGAGGAAATGAGACGTCTGATTGAAGAGGTTGAGAAAAAGATGAAGGAGACTAAATCTGTTCCGCAAGAAGAGCAGGCAGGGCCGGAAGTTGTTGAAGATCATGAAATAAGCTTTGCAGAAACTCAAAGTTTCCACTTCTGGTCAACCGATCAGGAAAGTTCAGAAGAATCAGAAGAAGTAAATGAAGAGCCAGTACAGGAAGTAATAATTGAGGATACAGAATCTGAAGTAGAAGCTACAAAAGAAGAAGTTGTTGAAGAAGTTGTTCCTGAGGCTCAGACAACATGGAAGCCTATGAGTCTTGAATCTAATGTGCCTGATTCTTTAATTAATAAACCGGTAGATACGGCTGCTCCTGTAACAAACATTCCTGTAGTAACAGAAATACCTGCGGCTGAGACAAAAACGGAAAATATACAGTCTGTTGAAGAGCCTGAAACGGTAGTAGAAGTCTCTGCTGAAGATACTTCTATAGAAGAGGAAAAACAACCTACAAATACTGAAGAAGTTCAGGGCATTCCCGAAACGGATCGCCAGAAAAATGAGGAAGTTCCTGTAATGAATGTTTCATTCTTTGGTTCAGATATATCGAGTTTGAAAGTTGGAGAAGCGAAGCAAGAAACAGAAGAGCCTATAAAAGAAGAACCAATGAAGGAAGCGGCAGTAGAAAGCAATCCTCAGTCATCAATCAACAGCAACGTCCCTGGATTTATCAATACATGGCAGAGTTGGCTGAAAATAGACAGACCAGATGAGGTTGAAAAAGAAAAAGAAGAAATCAAGGAAAAAGCGATTGAAACTTTTATCGAAAACAACCCTAGGATCAGTCAGTTGAAAGAAGAAAGCTCATATGTTGTCAAAGAAAAGAATGATGATATTTCCCACCTGATGACCGAAACATTGGCGAATCTTTATTTTGAACAGAAACTATATTCAAAAGCAATTAAAGCATTTGATATCCTGATTAAAAAGCATCCGGAGAAGAAAGAATATTTCGAAACCAGAATTAAAGAGATCAAAGATTTTAGGAGTAAAAACTAAAATATAATATAAAAGGTACAGCTATAATAGACTGTACCTTTGTTTTTTATTCAGTTGATGGCGTTTTTTTACCCCGAATTTTTCGCCATGCTTTTCGCCCATATACAACTACCAATATCAATAAAGTAATAGCCAGAACAGCTGCAATAATGGGTGCAACCATAGCAAGTATAGTCATGATACCTGCTCCTGCTGTTTCGGTAGTTCCTACTACAGAATTTCCCAATCCTCCTGTGGTCGCAGTAGAAGCGGCCCGTATTCCTGCAAAGCCCGAGCTTATGGTAGCTGCTGTTCCTCCACCCGCAATTAGAGCCAGCGCCCATTGTGGAAATGTGCCCAATTCGGCAAACTGGCTGGCGAATAAGATAGAACCGGCTACAGTCGCCATAGGAACAGAAATAGTATCCAGTAAATGATCTACGAATGGAATATAATAAGCCAGAATCTCGACAACCGTTGCTATTCCCGTAGTGATGAGTGCTGGCAAGCCCGCCAGCCATTCAAAGCTCTCATTCATCGGAATCCAGTGAAAATAAGAAGCAAGGCTTACAGCAAACAAAGGAAGAAAGACCCTGAAGCCTGTAGCAGCAGATAGTCCAATGCCGATAAAGGCACTAATGACATACGAAAGATAGGGAACTTGATCCAACATATTAATTTTCAGATTTATTGTTTCCTATAAAATTACAAAAAGTATGTGAGATTTGAAGTGTTATGAGGAGGTTCGATTTGGGATTCGGTTGACAAAGTGTGTCGTTTCGGGTTGTATATTGCATAATAAGCAAAACCCTATGAAATACAGACTTGATAGAAGTTTGTATAGGCAATTATCTGTGTTACTCTTATCTATAGTAAGAAAAATAATATGCCAAATAAGAAATAAAAACCTGTGATAAAGTATTAAACACAGATTTTCATGGATTCTTATTATGTAAAGGAAAATTACTTTTTCTGGGCCTCACAAAGCTTGATAAACTGTGTTTCTACATCTTGAAATTTTGGAGGCATTTCAGAAGAAACCCAGAACATCATAGCGATAGTTTTTTCTCCAAAAGCTTCTTGAAATAAGGCTTTGTTTAGCCTATAACATTCTCTAAGCAATCTTTTGATACGGTTTCTGTGAACCGCTCTCTTAAAATATCTTTTAGAAACAGAAACCCCAAATTTTCCGCTTTCAATCGGAAGAGTAGGCTTATCTTTGAGAATAATGATTCTCAGATTTCCAGAAGTTCTCCATTTACCTTTTTCAAAAAGTAAACTGATTTCTGTATTTTTTTTGAGCTTTTCCGCTCTGGGATATTTGGAATTCTGCATTAATCTTTTTCCACTAAATAATTAATCACTTCAGCAGCAGCATAAAGTCCAAAAATGGCTGGCATATAACTTATCGTTCCGTAAAAAGATCTTTTATAATTTGTTCCGTCGGTCATTTTCAGGCTTTCCTCGTCCTGAATATCATTGGCAAAAACACAACGCACTCCTTTGTCAATTTTTACTTTTCTCAGTCTTTTTCTTATCTGTCTTGCAAGATGGCAATGCTCGGTTTTACTGATGTCTCTTACCAATACCTTGCTCGGGTCTGTCTTTCCACCAGCTCCCATTGAGCTTATCACCTTTATTTTTTTTCTTTTAGCAGCAATAATTAAGCTTAATTTTGGAGTGACGCTGTCTATACAATCCAGGACATAATCAAATGGTGATGAATCCAGCACTTCCTCCATTCTTTCAGGATTCAGAAACTCATTGATTTTTGTTAATTTAAGGTCAGGATTAATATCCAGCAATCTTTCGGCAACAACTTCTACTTTATGTTTCCCAACAGTGGATCGTAAAGCGGGAAGCTGTCTGTTTACGTTGGTAATGTCTACAGTATCTCCATCTACAATGGTCATTGTTCCAACACCAGCTCTTGCCAGGAATTCTGCTGCAAAGGAACCCACACCACCTAACCCTACAACAAGAACAGTTGCTTTGTTCAATTTTTCCAAACCTTCTTCCTTAATAAGAAGTTCTGTTCTTTCCAACCAGTATTTATCCATTTTGTATTGCCTCTAAATTTTCTATAATTTGTTTATTTAAACTTTCCAGTGAAATCTCTTTGAGCTCCGAAACTTTCAGATATAATTCTTTAATATCAAAATCATCATTATCCGTTTCTAAAAAAAAACGATGTAAAGGAGTAGATTTCAAAGTTTGCTGCAAAGATAAATTATACAAAACAGCTTTTCCAAAACTCAGGTAAAAATTATTGGCCAGAAGATCCTCAGCAATTTTCTGTTTTTTATTAAAACCATGAATAATCATGGGCTGTTCTGCTTTTTTCTTAAAAGAAATCACCTCGTAAAATTTTTTTACACAGTGTACAATAACAGGTTTTTTTACCTCATTGGAAATATTGATCTGTCTTAAAAAAACTTCCTCCTGAATGTTCTGATCGATTGGAACCAAAGAATCCAGCCCACATTCACCTATGGCAAAACAGTTCTGAAACATCATATTTCTCATCCAGTTCAGCTGGTGATCTATATTATTACTATCAATATCATTGGGGTGTATTCCTATTGAATAAAGGGAATCCGGCGGAATTTGCCCTATGTCCAAATTGTAAATTCCGTCTTTGATGTATTTTTTATGATGATGAAAATCAAAAAATTCCATATTCAAAAATACGACTATTTGGAATTAATATAAAATTATTAAACGATCGTTTATAAATGTGTTAAAAATTTCTTAACTTTACTCAAAGTGCACTTCATGAAAAAAAAATTTACTGAAAAACAGATTCACATACTGGATATTGCAGAAGAATTAATTGCAAAAAAAGGGTACGAAGGAACTTCTGTGAGAGATATTTGTTCTAAAGCCAATATCAATGTCGCTATGATCTCTTATTACTTCGGTTCTAAAGAGAAAATGATGTCTTACCTTTATCAATATAGAGTATTAAAGACGAGGGAAAATTTTTCAGAATTTGCGGATACGATCAAAGAAGGAAAGCCAGAAATGCAGATGCGTGAAATGATAAAATATATTGTTTCCCAGCTCTTCAAATATAATTATTTTCATGGGTTTGTTACCCAGGAACTCCGTCATACAGAGAATTTAAAGGACGAATTGCTTGATTTTTATCAGCTGTTTGTAAAAAAACTGGATGAAGTCATCAAAAAAGGAGTGGCCTCCGGAGTGTTTACCTTTACGCCAAAGCCGGAAGATATTCTTACCATGATTATCGGCTCTACTTTATTTGTGATCCGGAATAAAAATTTTTATGAGCTTTATGTACCGAGTAAAAACGAAGAAGCTTATGCAAAAGAGGCTGAGAAGAAAGTAAGAATGAATCTTTTATTGAGTGTTTTTGCAATTTTAGGATACGCTGCAGACTAAAATTACGTTAAATATTCATAAAAAAAAATCTATTGGCAAAAAAGTTATATTTTTGCAAATTAGTAAATCGGCTGTATAATCCGAAAACTGTTGAACTTTTTATATGAAAAAATATATTTTAGGTCTTTTTGCTGTAGCAGTGGTGGCATCATGTGTAAGCCAGCAAGAAAGAGCAATGAAGAGTGCTGATAAAGATTTTATCTTAAAAGCTGCCAATGAAAACTTCGCTAAGAAAAAGTGGAAAAATGCATTGGCTCTTTATGACAGACTTGCGAACCTTGTAGCAGGAACGGATGATTTTCCTAACGTAGGTTTCAATACAGCTTATGCCAACTACTATGATAAAAGTTATAAACTGGCAGGTCATCAGTTTAAAAACTTTGCGGTTAACTTTCCAAAAGATCCAAGAGCAGAAGAAGCGGCTTATATGTCTGCATTATGCTACTATGAAGGGTCTATGGATTATAACCTGGATCAGTCAAGTACAGAATTAGCGGTGAATGAACTTCAGGACTTCCTGAACAACTATCCGAATTCAGAAAGATCAAAGAATATCAGTCAGCTTATTGACGAATTAACTTATAAGCTAGAATTTAAGGCTTATGAGAACGGAAGACAATACTTTAAAATGGGTGAGTACAAAGCTGCTAACGTAGCCTTGGAAAATGTATTGGAAGACTTCCCGAGTACGAAACTTCGTCCGAAAATTTATGATTATATCATGAAATCCCGTTATGAATTGGCCATGAAGTCTATTTATAATCTTAAAGACGAACGTATTGAAAGTGCTTTGACCTATGTGAAAATGGTTGAAAAAGAGCTTCCTAATACAGAGTACTCTAAGACAGCATCTGATCTGAGAGCAAAACTGGAAAAAGAAAAGGAGCATTTTGTAGTGGTTAAAAAAGAAACCGAAGTAAAAATTGCCGCTTTAACAGCTAAGCAAAAGAAAGAGGCTGAAAAGCTTGCCAGCCAGGATAAAAAAGAGCAGCAGATTAAAGATCAGATCAGCAATGAAAAGCAGGCAAAGCAGATGCAGAGGGATAGTGCGGCACTTCAGACCCCTCCACCTGCAGCGACTTTCAAAATTAAAAGATAATTCGTAAATTTGCCATCTTAAAATAAAAATAATTTTCTCAAAATGAGTGTAAAAGATACAAAAGCAGAAGTAAATACTATTACTTACGACAAAGATAAGATTGAAGATAAAGTAGGTTCAATCTACGAAGCTATTGTTATCATGGGAAAGAGAGCAGAGCAAATCAATGCGGAGATCCGTACGGAGCTTCACAATAAATTGGATGAATTTGCTGTTCACAATTCTACATTAGAAGAAGTTTTCGAAAACAGAGAACAGATTGAGATCTCTAAGCATTACGAAAAACTTCCAAAGCCAACTTCAATTGCTATTGAAGAGTGGTTAAATGAAGACGTGTATTTCAGAAAAACAGAAGAGAGAAAGTAATCTTCTGTCTTTTTTATAAACAAAGGTCATAAAGGAATTACGTTCTTTTATGACCTTTGCTGTTTTAAACCGTGATTGTAAGAAAAAATAAGTATTTTAGTATTTCAAAAAAATTAAAGCTAAATGAGTGTTTCCGGTAAAAAGATCCTTATTGCTGTTTCTGGAGGAATAGCAGCCTATAAAGTTCACTTTCTGATAAGAGACTTTGTAAAACAAGGAGCCGAAGTACAGGTGATTATGACCCCCGATGCAGAACATTTTGTAACCAAACTGAGTTTGGCTACTTTATCGAAGAAACCTGTTTATTCCGATTTTTATGATAACAACGGAACCTGGAACAGCCATGTTGAACTTGCTTTATGGGCAGATGTAATGATTGTGGCTCCATGTACCGCCAATACTTTATCTAAAATGATGCACGGAATGTGTGATAATCTCGTTATTGCAACATATATGTCTGCAAAATGCCCTGTATTTATTGCTCCGGCAATGGATTTGGATATGTACGCGCATCCTTCTACGAAAAAAAACCTCGAATTGGCGGTAAGCTATGGACACAGTATCATTCCTGCTGAAAACGGAGAGCTGGCAAGTGGCCTTATCGGGCAGGGAAGAATGGCTGAGCCATCAACGATTTTCAGTTCAATTGAAGATTACTTTGCAGATCATACAACTGAAAAAAGTTTGGAGGGAAAAACCGTTTTAATTACTGCAGGTCCTACCTATGAGGCAATTGATCCTGTGAGATTCATCGGAAACCATTCTTCAGGAAAAATGGGGTTTTCTTTGGCTGAAGAGGCTTCAAAAAGAGGTGCAAAAGTTATTCTAATCTCAGGACCAAGTTCACAAATCCTTACCGATAAAAGGGTAGAACTGCATAAAGTAACTTCTGCAAAAGAAATGCTGGCTAAAGTATTTGAGTTTTATGACAGGATCGATATCGGGATTGCAAGTGCTGCTGTGGCAGATTATGCGCCGAAGGATATTGCCAAGGAAAAGATCAAAAAAAATGATGAAAACCTAACCATTGAATTGGTGAAAAATCCAGATATTCTTAAAACAATGGGTGAAAAGAAAACCCATCAGTTTCTGGTAGGCTTTGCTTTGGAAACTCAAAATGAAGAGGAAAATGCCAAAGGAAAACTAGAGAAGAAAAATCTTGATATGATTGTGCTGAACTCTCTACGTGATGAAGGGGCTGGTTTTAAAAATGATACCAATAAAATTAAAATATTCACCAAAACAGAGAAAAGAGAATTTGATTTGAAGTCGAAAGGAGAAGTAGCAAAAGATATTCTCAATTTTGTTGAATCTCAGCTTTTAAAATAATTTTAATAAATTTCCGTTCTCAATTTTTAATAGACCATGAAATCGTCAGAATTTGCAAAGACAATATCTATGGGGATAATACGATTACATATGACATTAAAAAAACAATAAGCATCTCCATATGAAAAAAATTATAAGTTTATTTTTTCTGTTATTTATCTGTAATCTTGGTTTTTCCCAGGAGTTGTTGGCAACTGTTCAGGTGAACTCCCAACAAATAGGAGGAAGTAACCAGCAGGCCTTTAAAGCTTTGGAGAAAAGTCTTAGGGATTTTATCAATAATACCAGCTGGACGGGAAAGAAGTTACAGAATTTTGAAAAAATCAAGTGTGGGTTTTCGATTGTCATTGCTGAAAGAGATGTCAACAAATTCAAAGGGTCTATCGTTGTACAGGCAGTGCGTCCGGTTTATAATACCACATATGAGTCTCCTTTACTGAATCTTCAGGATCAGCGCTTTAGTTTTGAATATATTGAGAACGAAAACCTTATTTTCAATGAAAGACAGTTTTCCGGAAAGAACCTTACTGATGTAATCAGTTTCTATATTTACCTTATTTTGGGTTATGATGCAGACAGTTTCCAGTCTATGGGGGGAACTCAATGGTTTTCAAAAGCTCAGCAGATTGCTCAAAATTCTCAAAACAGAAACTATGACGGCTGGAATACAATCAACGAACCGAGAAGCCGTACCATATTAATCAATGAAATTATGAATCCCAACTGGAGCCAGTTGAGATCTACCATGTATACTTATCACAGATCCGGGATGGATAACCTTTTTAATCAGGATCAGACCCCAGGTAAAAAAGTGATTTTTGATGCCCTTATGCAGCTTAAGATGTATGAGAATACTTTCCAACAAGGGTTTTTCTTCAATCTTTTCATGGATACAAAGAGTGATGAAATCTTCAATGTTTTCAATTCCGGTAATAATGGCGGACTTATCCTTAATGATCTGAAGCAGACTATGATTATTCTTTCTCCTAAAAACATTGATAATAAGTGGAATAAGTGGAAGGTTTAGCATCTTGCTTATATGAGAGGTGAATGCATGAAATGGTTCCATTGTTTTTGGGGTAAGCATTTTGAATTTTTCATTGGTGTTTGATATTATTTTCTATATTTGTTATTATAATACTTAATTATTACCAAATCTTAATATTATGAAATCAAAAATCAAATCACAAAAGTTAACCAGAGATCAGCAAAAAAACATTTTAGGAAGTGGTCCAATCTCTTACGGATGCAGTGGCTGCTGCTTGTGGGCAATTCAAGACGGTGTAAGAACATGTATAGGATACTATCCTCCTAACAGAGATTGTACTTGCATGGTTTAAAATACTGTATTGAGAGATATATGAATTGATCTCAATCGTATAAAGATAAAAGCCATATAAAAACAGGAATTGTATTTGTAGCCGGCTGTAATTTTTAAAAGTAATCCTCAAAAGCCTCAGATGGCTTTAAGGATTACTTTTTTTAATATGTTTATTAAGATATGTTGGGTTGTTATTTCAGTATCTTGATTTTTGAAACTGGTCTAATGGTAGGTTTTCCCCGTTTCAATATGGAGATTTAAAAATTTCACAGGATTGCCATTCTCAGATATTGAATACTGACTTCTAAAGTTCTATATTTGCATTTAAAGTAACTCGTCGTTTATCCATGCTTTCAAGAATTTACATTAAGAATTTTGCCCTGATTGATACCCTTGAAGTATCATTGAATAACGGTCTTCAGGTAATTACCGGAGAAACAGGAGCTGGGAAATCCATTATTTTGGGTGCATTGCGCCTTATTCTCGGAGAAAGGGCAGATGTAAAATCAATCTCAAAAGCAGAAGAAAAAAGTATTGTAGAAACTGAGTTTGCTTTAAATAATCAATTCAAGAAATTCTTTATTGAAAACGATCTTGATTATGAATTGCAAACCATCATCAGAAGAGAAATATTACCATCCGGAAAGTCAAGGGCATTTATCAATGATGTTCCGGTAACGCTGGATATATTGAAAGAACTTTCTTCTCAATTAATAGATATTCATTCTCAATTTGAAACTTCCAATCTTTTTACCTCAGAATATCAGTTTAAAATCATTGATGGACTTTCTGAAAATAAAAAGATCATTGATGATTATCAGCAGGAGTTTTCAGCGTTTCAGAATTTGAAAACATTGCTGAAAAAACTGAAAACACAACTTTCAGAAGCCAATAAAGAAAGTGATTATAAAGATTTTCTGCTTAACGAACTTGAAGAATTAAAACTGGATGATGTAGATTACGAAGATATTCAAAACCAGTTAGCTGTTCAGGAAAATGCAGGAATGATCTCTGAAAATGTTGGTCAGATTCTGTCAAGGTTTCATCAGGAAGAAATTGGAATTCTTTCATTCTTTAATGAAGCCAAAGCTAAGCTTTCCAGAATTGCGGGTATTTCAACCAGTTTTGCTGAATTGGATCAAAGACTTGAAATCTCATTTGTAGAGTTAAAAGACATTATTTCCGAGTTGGAACATGAATCAGAGAAACTGGAGATCAATCCGGAAAATCTTATCGTTCTTACCGAGTTGAATAACAAAATCAATGCTTTATTCCTTAAACATAATGTTTCAGGCCTTACTGAGCTGATTGAGATCAGAAATGAACTTGCAGGAGATCAGAAAGGAGCTTCAGAGCTGGAAGCACAAATTATTGAAACTGAAGAAAACATTGCTGAAAAAGAAAAAATACTTCAGATTCTGGCTGAAAAGCTTTCCAAAAACAGAAAAAAGAATGTTCCTGTTTTCATTAAAAAAGCAGAGGGACTGCTTAAAAAGCTAGGTCTTGAAAAAGCGAGAGTAGATATAGAATTGCAGGATGCTGAAGAGTTTAATCTATTTGGAAAAGAAAATATCCAGCTTTTATTCCAGGCCAATTCAGGATTTCCTTTAAAGCCTATCCAGACAGCCATTTCTGGTGGGGAAAGATCAAGAGTGATGTTGGCGGTAAAAAAGATCATTGCAGAAAGTGATGAATTACCAACATTGATTTTAGACGAAATTGATACCGGAGTTTCAGGAAAAGTAGCCGAAGAAATCGGAAATCTTATGCGTGAAATGTCTGAAGATATGCAACTGATTGTTATTTCCCACCTTGCACAGGTTGCAGCCAAAGGAAATGATAATTATAAAGTGGTAAAGCAGGATATTGCCGGGAAAACTCAATCTACCATCATTCCATTGAGTGATGGTGAAAAACTGAATGAAATTGCACAGTTGCTTTCAGGGAGTAAGATTACCGAAGCAGCTCTTGCTCAGGCTAAAGAACTTATTGGCTAAGAGGCTGTAACGTTTTTTACCTTATAGTTACTAATGTAAAAAACTCAACTATGTTTCTAAAGTTCCTTAAGCTGGAAATTAAAAGCTTCTTCCGTGGTACATCTTTAGGGATCAATCTTACCATGAAGATTTTAAGATTCATTGCGATTCTTTATTTCATGGGCTGTCTTACTGGTGGGGCCTTTCTGGTCTTTATGTATGTACAGGAAGAAATGCATCAGGATCCTTTAAAGATTGTTTCCAAATTCTTACTTATAGGCTGGGTGGTAGATTTAGCCATTAAATATCTCTGGCAGGAAATTCCAACGCAGAATATTAAGCCCTTTCTTACTTTGAATATTAAAAGGAGAACCCTGGTCAATTATCTTTTAGTAAAAACCTTTTTTTCAGCCTTCAGTTGGCTGAACTCTCTCTTTTTTATTACATTTTCTGGAATTGCATTATTTCACGGCTATAGTGTCGTGGGAGTTTTGTCGTGGCTGATTGGTATTTCATCATTATTTTACCTGAATAGTTTTATCAATATTTTTCTGAACAGTACAGAAAAGATTGCGATTGCTGTGGCGATAGTATTTGCGATAGTAGGCGCGTTAGGTTATTATAATATTATCCCGGTACTTTCTTATTCAGAAATGGCCTTCCATAGTCTTTATGAAAACCCATATCTTTCACTGATTCCTATTGCTTTGTTTGCCCTATTTTGGATCTTCTGTTTTAGGTATATCCGTAAAGAATTTTATCTGGATCAGGGTCTTGAGGCTAAAAAGTCAGTAGGGAAAACAGAGAATATTGCATTTCTGAATAAATATGGGGTCATAGGAACGTTCATCAATAACGATATTAAAATGTTGAAGCGTAATAAAGTAGCCAAAGGGATTCTTTTGGGAAGTTTTATGTTTCTTTTCTATGGATTGCTGATGTATACTTCTAAAGCTTATAAAACTCCGGCAATGACTATGTTTATGGGACTTTTTGTAACCGGTGGTTTTCAGTTTCTGTTTGGACAAAGGGTTCCTGCGTTTGACAGCTCTTATTACCCTCTGATGATGACCCTGAATGTCCCTTACAAAGAATATTTAAAAGCCAAGTGGTGGCTGATGAATATTGTGACTGGAGTTTCAATTATTATAGCCGCTGTCTATACTTATTTTGGATGGGAAATTTATGTTACTTTTTTTGCTGCCGGACTTTATAATATTGGAGTGAATTCACAATTTACCCTTTGGTCCGGAGCCTTTAATAAAACCCAGATTGATCTTAATTCAAAAGAAAAAAGATTTGGACAGAAAAATAGTTTCAATCTGAAGTCAATGTTATTGATGATTCCTAAAATGTTGCTTCCTATGGCTGTATTTGCCGGTGCAAAATCTCTTTTTGGAATTACGGCAGGCGTTATAAGTATTGCCATAATGGGACTGATAGGATTTTTACTGCGGGAAAAAATCTTTGATATCATTGTAAGGCATTATAAAAGAGAAAAATACAGCACATTAGATGCATTTAAAAATAAAGACTAAGCTATGATTACTATCAATAATTTATCTAAAACATACGGGACGGCAACCGTTCTGAACATTGAACATCTTGAAATCCCTAATGGTGAAACTTTTGGTCTGGTAGGAAATAATGGGGCTGGGAAAACGACTCTTTTCAGTTTGATGCTGGATCTTATTCAGGCAAGTACAGGTTTTGTAAGCATTGATGGAATAAAAGTAAATGAATCAGAGATCTGGAAAAACAAAGTTTCCGCATTTGTAGATGATTCCTTTCTTATTGGCTATCTGACTCCGGAGGAATATTTTTATTTCATCGGTGAATTGAGAGAACAGAATAAGGCTTCCGTAGATGATTTTTTAAAACCCTTTCACGATCTTTTTAACGGTGAGATCCTTGCATCCGGTAAATATATCAGGGATCTTTCGAAAGGGAATCAGAAAAAAGTAGGAATTGTAGGAGCCATTATTGGAAATCCTGAAATCATTATTCTGGATGAACCATTCGCTAACCTGGATCCCTCTACCCAGATCAAGCTTAAAAATCTCATCAAAGAATTATCAAAACAGGACGGTGTAACTTTTCTTATTTCCAGTCATGATTTATCCCATACTACAGAAGTTTGCAACAGAATTGTAGTGGTAAACAAAGGACAATTAGTAAAAGATATCCAAACAACACCTGAGACCCTGAAAGATCTGGAACAGTATTTTTCAGATCAGGTATCCGGCCCGAATGAATTGGCCGGATTATAAATTTAAAAGACAGGAACGCTCTATTTCCTGTCTTTTTTACCACTCAAATAATTCAAAGTAAAAAATATTTTTTTTTGTGTAACCTTTTACAATTTTGATTGTCATTATAGTAGAAACAGTATTAGAATGAAATTTTTGTTCGGAAATAAAAAAGATGATTTGTTGAGCCTTCTGAAAAAACAGGATCCGGCTGCACAGAAGCTTTTCTATGAACAGAATGTAAAGAGATTTCTAAGTGTGGCAAAAAGTTATGTAAGTGACTTATACCAGGCGGAAGATTGTCTCATTAAAGCATTCTGTAAAATATTTAAGCATATAGAAAGCTTCAGGGAAGAAGCAAATCTGGAAAGCTGGGCAAGGAGAATTGTTGTGAATGAATGTCTGAATTTTATTAAAAGCCATAAAACGGTATTTTATCTCGATGAGATCAATCAGTCTTTTCAGGAAGATATTCATGAACCGAATATTGAATTTGATTTTAATGCACAGGAATTGTTGGATCAGTTGCCGGATGCTTACAGGATGGTTTTCAATCTGTATGTATTAGAGGGGTATTCTCATCAGGAGATTGCTGATACCTTGCAGATTTCTCTTGCAGTGAGCAAAACACAGTTGTTCAGAGCAAAAGAAAAATTAAGAAAGATCTACTTTCAACAACAAAAAAAAATGAAAAATGAACACGTCTAAAGATAATTTTGAATGGCACATCAGAAAACAGATTGAAGAACGAGAAATTACCCCTTCCAGAGATTTGTGGTCTGAAATTGAGCTGCAATCCGAAAATAAAACGGTCACAACAGGATCAAAAATAAACTGGTTTTTAGTCGCTGCATGTATTGTGCTAAGTTTCAGCTTAGGAACGGTTTTATTCTTACTGAAAGATTCATCATCTGTTCAACCCGAATTGGTAAAGAAAACACCACAACATGATGTGGAACAAGTAATCACCATGCCGGAGCAGGAGCCTGCTCAGCTTGCAGAGAAGAATAATACAAAGAAAGAACTGAAAAACACTTCCATTCCAAAAGGAACTGAAGAGATAGCAGCTTTACCTATAACGAAAGAAAGTAAATTGAGCTCCAAAGAAATAATGGCTGAAAAGAAACTTGAAATACTTCAAATTCAGACTCCTAAAATTCTTGCAAAGACAGACTCTTCAAAAGTTCAGATAAAAAAGAAAAAATATGTGGATCCCTCCACACTTCTCTTCTCAGTAGAACATAAAGATGTGATTGAAAAAACAAAAGGTGGAAGCAATGTGGCTACTATAGAATTGAATACTAAATAATTATCTCCAAATAATAAAAAAAATAATAACATGATCAAGAAATTAATCGTAATGGGAATGGTGTGCCTTGTTTCGACATCATTTTATGCACAAAAGAAGTTCAATATCAATTTGTCTAAAAAAGATACTGAAGTAAGCCCTATTGTGAAAGAGAAAGTTGAAGAATATGCAACAAAAATTAATGCAATTATTCAGGAAGAAAAGAAATTGATGGGAGAAGAGCTTGAGGTATTGAAATCCAGAAATCTTGATACTGCAGATTTTAATAGAGAAAAAGCTCAGATTGCAGATCGTTATTCAGAAAAAATGGATAAAAGAATTGAAGATCTTGGATTTGATCTGGATGAGGTCATCCAAAAGCAGGTCAGATATTCACTTTTAAATACTGATGTGAACTCTAATGAAGAACTTAAAGCAAAGTTGTTAAAGAAATTTCGCCCAACGAGAAACCTTACCGGATATTTTTCTTATGGTGTAATGACGCTTACCAATAATCTGCCAGATAATGAGTTAGATAAGAATATAGGATACGCTAATAATCTCGAATTTGGATTAAAACTAAACTATCAGCTAAGCAGAACAAGCCCGTGGGCAGTAATTTCCGGATTAGGATTTTCCTGGAGGACCATTAGAATGGATAATAATATGTTATTTACAAAAGGTCCGGAGTATGGAGTTGCTCTTGAGCAATATAGCGGAAACCTGAGTAAAAATAAATTGAGAACAGGCTATATTATGGTTCCGCTAGGAATGCAGTATAATTTTTCAAAACTTAAAAATGGAGGAATGGATATTCAGTACCGAAATTATTACAGAGGGTTCAAAGTAGGAGCCAATGTATACGGAGGAGTGAAAATGACGACCAATAATATTGTAAAAGGAAACGAAGGCGAGATAAGAAACAAAGGAAATTATCAGGTAAATCCTTTTGTGTATGGAGCCCAGCTTACTTTTTCGTATAACAGTATCAGTATATTTGTGAAGAAAGATTTTAGTAATTTCTTTAAAGACAATTATTTTAAAAATGATAAAGCTCTTATTTTCGGAGTTTCTATTGGAATAGAATAATACTTATTCATATCAATTAAAAAACACTGGAGAAAGCTCTCCAGTGTTTTTATTTAAAGTCTATGAATGAAAATTAGAATTGTTATTTCAGACTGCCTACCATATCTTCAGGTTTTACCCACTCATCAAACTGTTCCGCAGTTAAAAGGCCAAGGTTAACGGCCTCTTCTTTGAGAGTTGTTCCATTTTTGTGGGCTGTTTTTGCAATTTTTGCAGCATTTTCGTACCCAATATGAGTATTTAAAGCCGTTACAAGCATTAGAGATTTATCTACAAGTTCTTTAATTCTCTCGTGGTTGGGCTCAATACCTACAGCACAGTGGTCGTTGAATGAAATACATGCATCAGCAATAAGTTGTGCAGATTGAAGGAAGTTATAGGCCATTACCGGTTTGAAAACATTCAGCTCGTAATTACCCTGAGTTCCTGCAAAAGAAATCGTCGTGTCATTCCCTAGAACCTGTGCACAAACCATTGTTAAAGCTTCATTTTGAGTAGGATTCACTTTTCCAGGCATGATGGATGATCCAGGTTCGTTTTCCGGAATATAGATTTCCCCAATTCCTGAACGAGGTCCGGAGGCCAGTAATCTGATATCCTGAGCAATTTTGAATAAAGAAACCGCAAGTTGTTTTAAAGCGCCGTGGCTTTCAACAATCGCATCATGAGCGGCTAATGCTTCAAATTTATTCTCAGCTGTAATAAACGGATGGTTAGTAAATTTTGCAATATATTCTGCGACCTTTACATCGTAGCCAGCGGGTGTATTTAAACCTGTTCCTACTGCGGTTCCCCCCAAAGCAAGTTCAGAAAGGTGAGGGAGTGTGTTTCTTAAAGCTCTTAATCCAAATTCCAATTGAGCAACATACCCGGAAAACTCCTGTCCCAATGTAAGTGGAGTTGCATCCATTAAGTGTGTTCTTCCGATTTTTACGACATCTTTGAAAGCTTTGGATTTTTCAGCAAGCGTATTTTTTAATTTTTCAACTGCCGGAATGGTAACTTCCACTACTTTTTTATAGGCTGCAATATGCATAGCCGTTGGATAAGTATCATTGGATGATTGGGATTTATTCACATCATCGTTTGGGTGAATTTCAGATTTCTCTCCTAAAGTTCCGCCATTATTCACATGAGCACGGTTAGATACTACTTCATTCACATTCATGTTTGACTGAGTTCCTGAGCCGGTTTGCCAGATCACCAGAGGAAACTGATCATTTAGTTTTCCTTCAAGGATTTCATCACAAACTTTAGCGATCATGTCTCTTTTTTCAGAGGAAAGAGCTCCCAAATCAGCATTGGTGTAGGCTGCAGCCTTTTTTAAATAGGCAAAAGCCTCAATAATCTCGTGAGGCATAGATCCTTCAGGACCAATTTTGAAATTGTTTCTTGAACGTTCGGTCTGCGCACCCCAAAGTTTATCTGCAGGTACCTGCACTTCTCCCATGGTGTCTTTTTCTATTCTGTAATTCATTGTGGTTGAAATTTTATAGTATTTTTATTCCTGAAGCCTTGTTTTTATCTTTTTTGGCTTCATTATTTGATTAGTATAAAGGTACTTATAAACTCAAAAACTCGCAATTTATAATCATTATAAATATCAATTTTAATGACTGATTTTGCTCATATTTTTTTATTGGAAGCCGTATTTTTGTACAAACAAAAAAATTGAATGGAATTTAGATATCAGGATCCGTATCCAATTCAGAAAGATGATACGGTGTATAAAAAGCTTACATCAGATTATGTAAAGATTGAAAAACTGGGTGACAGAGAAATTTTAACAGTTGACCCAAAGGGATTGGAATTATTGGCTGAAGAAGCTATGGCAGATGTTTCTTTCATGTTGCGTTCTTCACACTTAGAAAGCCTTAAAAGAATCATTGATGATCCTGAAGCTACTGACAATGACAGATTCGTTGCGTATAATTTATTACAAAATGCTGCTGTAGCAGCAGAAGGAGCACTTCCTTCTTGCCAGGATACGGGAACAGCGATTGTAATGGGTAAAAAAGGAGAAAACGTATACACAGGTGTGGATGACGGTGAATTCTTAAGCCGCGGAATCTATAATACGTATCAAAAAAGAAACTTAAGATATTCTCAGGTGGTTCCTTTAACGATGTTTGATGAGAAAAATTCAGGATCTAACCTTCCGGCGCAGATTGATATCTATGCTAAAAAAGGAGATTATTATGAATTCTTATTCTTAACAAAAGGAGGTGGCTCAGCAAACAAAACATTTCTTTACCAAAAGACAAAATCTTTATTAAACGAGAAATCTCTTGAAGAATTCGTAAAGGAAAGAATTTCAGATCTTGGTACAGCAGCTTGTCCACCCTATCACTTAGCATTGGTAATTGGAGGAACTTCAGCTGAAGCGAACCTTGCCGCTGTGAAAAAAGCTTCTGCAAAATATTATGACAACCTTCCAACAGAAGGAAATGAAGCCGGTCAGGCATTCAGAGACCTTGAATGGGAAGCGAAAGTTCAGAAAATCTGCCAGGAAAGTGCTATTGGAGCACAGTTTGGAGGAAAATACCTTACTCACGACGTAAGAGTAATAAGACTTCCAAGACACGCTGCTTCTTGCCCGGTAGGAATGGGAGTTTCATGTTCTGCAGATAGAAATATCAAAGGAAAAATTACAAAAGACGGGATCTTCCTTGAACAGTTGGAACAGGATCCAAAGAGATTCTTACCCGCTACACCGCCACACCTTGAAGAAGCTGTTGAAATTAACTTGAATAAGCCAATGCCTGAAATCCTGGCTGAGCTTTCTAAATATCCGATCAAAACTAGACTAAAACTTAACGGAACTCTGATCGTAGCAAGAGATATTGCTCATGCTAAGATCAAAGAAATCATCGACAGCGGAAAACCAATGCCGGAGTATTTCAAAAATCACCCAATCTATTACGCAGGACCTGCAAAAACACCGGAAGGAATGGCTTCAGGAAGTTTCGGACCTACAACAGCAGGGAGAATGGATGTGTATGTAGATGAATTCCAAAGCCATGGCGGAAGTATGATTATGCTGGCAAAAGGAAACAGAAGTCAGGATGTTGCCAATGCTTGTAACAAATACGGAGGTTTCTACCTTGGATCAATTGGAGGACCTGCTGCTATTCTGGCAAAAGATAATATTGTATCCGTAGATGTAGTAGATTTCCCTGAGTTAGGAATGGAAGCGGTAAGAAAAATTGAAGTAAAAGATTTCCCTGCATTCATCATTACCGATGATAAAGGAAACGATTTCTTTGCTGATCTAGCTCATTAATCAGATAAAAAGACCTTGAGAGCGGAGATATGAGCTGTTTATATGAGCCTCAAACCTCCCTTCTCACCGTCTCAAAATCTATATAGAATTAAAATAAATTAAAAAATAGAGCCGGTATCTTTTGTGTAAAAAAGAAAAAAGCTTTATTTTTGCCTAAAATCTTTAAGAGAATGATAACTATTTTATCAGCATTTTGGCCGTTCTACCAGTTCCTTTGGACTGTATTCTTTATTACTATGTTCTTAGTAGGATTCTGGTGTATTTTTATGTTCTTCGGATTAGTTATCCCAATGTGGCTAACTGAAGGTTTGAAAGAGTACTTCGGAAAAGTGAAGCCTTTCGATCCTGAAGATATCAGAAGAAAGCTTATTACTGAGCAGGAAGGTGTAGAAACTATTTACAGCCAGCCTAAAGGAAATGGACCTTTCCTTCATCACGATCACGGACATCATCATTAATTGATTGTCATTGCTTTTTCACCTGAATTCTGAAAAAGTAATATCAAAGCAAAACAACATATATAAACCGCTTAATTTTTTTAAGCGGTTTTTCTATTTATTATTCCTCAGATGTTCCGGAGATACCCCAAACTTCTTTTTAAAGGCTCGGGTAAAATTCTGAAGATATTCATAACCACATTCAATGGCAATTTCTTTAATCATAATGTTTTTGTCTGTAATAAGTTTTCTGGCCTTTAGCATTCTAAGTTCAGAGATGTAATGACTGATCGTAGTGTGATATTCCGTCTTGAACGCTTTCCTGATGAGGTTTTGATTTACTCCAATCAATTTTCCGATTTCCTCAGCTTTAATATTCCGGTGATAATTTTCATCAATGAATTTTTTAATCATTTCAGGAGTTTTTGAAGCGGCCTCTAGACTGTTTTTTTCATTAAACTGTTCAAAAATAAGAATCAGGAGCTTGATGATCTTTGCTTCAGTAAACAGTTTCTGCATGACTCCTTTTTTAGAATAGGCTAAAATCTCTTTTAAAATAATATGCATTTCAACCGTCATGTTGGGGGGAGTGGCTTTTTGAAGAAAGATGAAGTTATTATGAATCATATTTTCCAGGATTTCTGCGCCTTCTTTATTGGTTTCAGGATTGATAAGGTTTGAAATGTATTGGTAATTGAGTTGAATGTGCAGATATTTCAGATTCTCTTCACTGTCGGTCCATAATTCTGCCTTGTTTTTCTGTGATGAATAATGAAGGATATACTGGTTTTTCTTAAATAAGAATTGGGTATCACAATCATGAGCCTTCAGATGAATATCCGGACTTAATAAAAACAGAAGATTGAAACTTGAAATGGATTCAAGCAGATATGATCTTGGAGAGCCTTCGATGGCAGATGAATTCTGCATGTTAATTTCAATATTCTCCGATTTGAAAACGACCTCTTTTTCCTGTTGATCTCCCATACAACACATTTTTACAGCCATAGTACCATGTAAAGCACCTTTATAGGATAACTAAAAGTTGGGAAATGATAACCCGGAATTAATTACGTAAGGTACTTTTGCGCAAAATTAAATTAAATTTAGAATAATTAAAAATAATATTTATGATTAGAGATTTATATTTTGCAGTACGAAATCTGGGAATTGGAATATTGCTGATGGGAGGAAGTGCATTAAGTGCCCAGCAAAGCTGCAATAATACAAATCCGGGAAATAATACTGGAGATCTGGGATGTGTAACCTTTACATATCAGGGGCAATTAGTTACTTATACTACGGTAAGGACTGCAGATGGAAAGATCTGGCTTCAGCAAAATCTTGGAAGTGAAAGGGTTGCGGAGTCTATAGATGATGAACAATCTTATGGAGACTTGTTTCAGTGGGGAAGATGGGATGACGGACATCAATTACGGGCTTCTTCCACAACTTCTGTACCTGCTGTTAACTCTCCGAATGGTCTGGAAGGTGGATCCTTTATTACAGGATCTCCTGCATGGTGGTCTACTAATGGGCTCAATGATAAATGGGCTGGTACAGGTTTTTCAGAAGTAGCAGAGTCGGTGGGAATTGATCCATGTAAGGCAATAGGGAATGGCTGGAGATTGCCCACCCAGGCAGACTGGACAGATGCTATTGAAGTTACAGGAATTCATTCACCCATAAAAGCATATGCAGGAGTTTTAAAATTACCTATGGGAGGTTTCCGTAGTTCATCAAATGGAGGGATTACTTCTGCAGGACAAAAAGGATACTTCTGGAGTTCTACACCTACTGGTATTGGAGGAAAATATTTGTACATAGGAACTACCATTACTAATGCTTCTGCAGGAGCTTCACGAGGACAAGGATCTTCAGTAAGATGTATGAAAGTAGAGTCAGAGCTTGGAACTTCTGATCTCAATTTGAAGAAAAAAACGGTTGAGGTCTTTCCAAATCCCGTGAAAGGAATTCTTACGGTAAAAAGTACTTCTTTGATTGAAGGAATCAAGATCATTAATGCTGTTGGGCAAAGTATAATGGCTCCTTTCTCAGATAATCAGATCAACATGAATGCTCTTCCCTCTGGTTTATACATGATAGAGTTAAAATTAAAGAACGGAGAATCTGTGGTAAAGAAAATTATGAAAGACTAATTTTTTTAACATTTGAATCAATATATCTGTCAGATTTCCGTTACATACGATAGTTCATTACAATTACTTTTATTGAAAGGCTCATGGAATTTTTTTCATGGGCCTTTTTTATGCTATGTTGATCCTTGTTTAATCAAAAAAAGAATAAAATCATCACTGCAAAAAAGAAATTAATATTATATTCGATAAAAATAAAGATATGAAAAAATTCTATTTCGTTGTTTTGTTGATCATTACAACGGTTGTTTTCGGGCAGATTAATTATACGATTTCACCCAATCCGTTTAATGAAACAGATGCAATTACACTGACAGTTCCAGGTGATCAGATTGATGAATCGGCCTGGGGAGTAACTAATAATTCAATTTATATGTGGTCCTGGTCCTTTGATACCAATTATCAGAACAGCCAGGATTGTCCAACCAACGGAAGCTGGAACAACTCCAATGAATTGAATAAGCTTAATTACAATGTTTCAACAGATACATACACTCTAACATTAACGCCAACGGCTTTTTTCGGTAGAACAGGAATCGGAAGATTTGGATTTTTATTAAAAGATAAAACTGGATCACATCAGACTTCCCCTGATATTTTTGTGAATGTAGGGGTACTGAATTTAAATTTAACGAATCCAACTGCAAACAGCCTTACAACAGTTCCAACAGGGAATTCAATTAATATTACGGCAACAACGAACGTTAATGCTACTTTTCAGCTTAAAGCCAATGGGGTTGTAGTAAATTCTACATCTACACCCTCTCAGTCTTATTCTTATAATTACACGGTATCTCAAGATGCGAATATGGAAGTGATTGCCACAGAGGGAAGCAGCTCAAAAAATGCAACATTTATTTTACAGGTTCCCCGAAATGTTGTTTCTGAAGCCATACCGGGTTGGATCAAACAGGGAATAAATTATGATCCGGCAGATCAAACGAAGATTGGGCTTGCTTTGTATGCTCCTCACAAAAGCTTTGTCCACGTGATCGGAAGTTTTAATAACTGGGTTGTGAATGATACCTATCTGATGAAAAGAGATACCGCTAATCCCGATCTTTACTGGATTGAATTAAATGGATTAACTCCACAACAAATGTATACGTTCCAATATAGGACTAATGATTTGAAAAAAGTGGCTGACCCTTATTCTCCTCAGATCTTATCATCTTATGATGACCAGTGGATTTCCTCTTCTACCTATCCGAATCTTCCGGCATTTCCGGCAGGACAGGATTTTGAGGTTTCAACATTCAAAACGGGGCAAACTCCTTACAACTGGCAGGTGACTAATTTTCAAAGACCCGCAAAAGAAGATCTTATTGTATATGAATTGTTGTTAAGAGATTTTACACAGGAAAAAAACTGGCAGTCTTTAATTAACAAAATTTCTTATTTAAAAAATCTAAAGATTAATGCCATTGAATTGCTCCCTATTATGGAATTTGAAGGGAATCTTTCCTGGGGATATAATACCTCTTTTCATTATGCTTTAGACAAAGCTTATGGAACACCTGAAAAATTCAAAGAGTTTGTTGATCTGTGTCATCAGAATGGGATTGCTGTCATTCTTGATGTTGCCTTTAATCATGCAACAGGGCGTTCTCCTTTGGTAAGACTCTGGAATATAGATCCGGATGGTGATGGTTACGGTGATGTGGCAGCTAATAATCCTTATTTCAATCAGGTTCCTAAACATTCATATAATGTGTTTAATGATTTTAACCATACCAGTCCTTCAACTCAATATTACGTTGAAAGGTGTCTTCAGCAGTGGTTAAAGGAGTATCGTATTGATGGGTTTCGTTGGGATTTGACAAAAGGCTTTACGCAAAACTGTTCTGAAAATGATGAAAACTGTACAAATGCTTATCAGCAGGATAGGGTAGATATTATGAAGAACTATGCAGACAGACAATGGGCACTGGATCCTAATTCTTATATGATATTTGAGCATTTGGGAACTGATGCAGAAGAACAGCAATGGGCCAATTACAGAGTGGCAGAAGGAAAAGGAGTGATGCTTTGGAATAAACAAACAGAGCCTTATAATCAAAATACGATGGGGTATAAAGATAATAGCAATTATGACCGCATGAATCATAGTCTTCATGGTTTTACCGATATGTGTGCTGTAGGATATGGAGAAAGTCATGATGAAGAAAGGCTGATGTTTAAAAATCTCGCTTATGGAGCGATCAATGGAAGTTATAGTGTAAAGAATTTGAATACGGCTTTGGAAAGGATGAAAACATTTGGAGCTACTTTCTTTACCATTCCCGGTCCTAAGATGATCTGGCAGTTTGGAGAATTGGGCTACGAATTCAGTATCAACCGATGTACGGATGGTAGCATTAACAATGGATGCAGAACCGATGAAAAACCTGTAGCCTTCACATTAGGATATGATACCGATGCCAACAGAAAGGCAGTTTATGATACTTGGGCAAAGATTATTGATATCAGAAATACCAATCCGGTATTCAAATCAAAGACTTACACCATAGAGTCAAACAATCTTGCCAATGATCCTGATGGGCTTATCACAAGAATTTATGTATATGACAATACAATCAACGGAATGAAAAACGTAGTCGTTCTGGCAAATTATTCTACTGCTGTACAAAATGTTGTTCCTTATTTTCCTTATGCTGGCCAGTGGAAAAACCTGATGGATGATACGGTTTCAAACATCGCTTCAACAACAGCTCCTATCACTTTACAGGCTGGAGAATTCAGAATTTTTGGAAACTATGCCGGAGCTTTATCTACCTCTGATGTGAATGCTGCAAACAAGCTATCCCTTCAGATTGCTGATAATCCGATCAAAAATGGTGTTGCAAAATTAATATTTAACAAAGCCAGAAATGGAGAAATCATGATCTTCGATAGAAGTGGTAAAAAGTTGGATTCATTTAAGTTGAATAAAGAAAATGGGACTTATGAACTAAGAGTCAATTATCCGTCGGGAATGTATCTGGTTCATCTGAAATCAGAAAACGGAATGGCTATTGAAAAAATGATCGTAAAATAAATACAAAGGCAAATTGGCAATTCAGCGAATTTGCCTTTTTTCTTGGTAGTGATTATCCGCTTTTTGCATATTTGAAAAATTAGTCTACCTTTGCACTAGATTTATCAAGAAAGGTGGAGGGATTTGGCCCAATGAAACCTTAGCAACCTACACGATTCCAAAAGTGTAAAGGTGCTAATTCCAACCCGATGGGGAGATAAGTGAAGTCAATATTTCTTATACGAATTCCATTTCTTGAAGTCTTGTGTAGCTGCAGAATCATCTGCGGAAGAATATTATTAATTGGCAAGAACAAAGATGAAAAAATTAAGCACTGCTATATTATTGCTAGGGACAATTTTAGTCGCTGCCCAGGAGCAGGAGGAAAAAGGAAAACAAATCGAAGACATTATCATCGTCGGAAACCGAAATGTTAAAAGAACAAAATTGGAGACGCCGGTTCCTGTAGATGTAATCAATATTGATAAAGTCCAAAGATCATCTCCACAAATGACGGCTCAGGACATTCTGAATTATGTGATCCCTTCATTTAATGCTGTGAGACAGTCTGCTTCTGATGGAACGGAGCATATTGATCCTGTAACACTAAGAGGAATGGGACCGGATCAGGTGTTGGTATTGCTTAATGGGAAGAGAAGACATACAACTTCCCTGGTAAACTATCAGAATACGGTAGGAAATGGATCTGTAGGAACAGATTTAAGTACAATTCCTGTCATTGCTATTGAAAAAATTGAAGTGTTAAGAGACGGTGCAGCAGCACAATACGGTTCTGATGCCATTGCAGGAGTAATTAATATTATTCTAAAAAAGAATGCAGGCGCTTCAGCAAGTTTAACCTATGGATTAAGTGGAAGAAATGATGGTGATACTTACCAGGCCGGCGTTAATTATGGAACTTCTTTGGGTAAAGATGAAGGTTTTATCAATCTTTCATTACAGCTAAGTCACAGAGGAAAAACAACGAGAACCCAAAATCACGATCTTGATATTTTCGGAAATAATTTTGCCTACGAATTTGCAGATAATCCAGATATTGCAAGACAAAATGATGATGAAGAAATAAATAAAAGAGGATTAACAAGAGACTATTTTAATTTCCAGATCGGAGATGCCCAAATCAGACAAGGGCAATTGTTTTTCAATGCAGAATACCCTTTGAACGATAACTTTAAATTCTATTCCTTTGGTGGTTTCAGCATTAAAGAAGGAAAAGGGTATGGTTTCAGAAGACTTCCCAATGAAGATTTTAATATTGTTAAAGAAATATACCCTAACGGTTTTCAGGCAGTTCTGAATTCTCAGATCTACGATATTTCCTATGCTGTGGGTGCGAAATATAATGTTAATAATTGGCTGATAGACCTGAGTAATACCTTTGGGAGCAATACTTTCAATTATAACGTAAGCAATACCAATAATGCTTCTCTTGGGATAAAATCGCCCACCCGATTTTATGCAGGAGCACACAGTTTTCTGCAAAATACCATTAATCTTGATATTTCAAAAAAGATAAAGAACTTCAATATTGCCTTTGGAGGAGAATTCAGGTTTGAACAATACCAGATTAAAGCAGGCGATGAGGCTTCTTATACCCAATATGATGTGAACGGTAATGTTGCAACACAAGGTTCTACAGTGATTGGGGCAGGAGGTTCTCAGTCTTTTATAGGTTTTTCACCGGATAATGCCTTGAAAAAAGATAGGCATTCAACAGCGGTGTATGCTGATATTTCCTATGATCTTGCTAAGAAACTGAATATTGATGCTGCTGCCAGATTTGAAAACTATTCAGATTTTGGAAGTACTCTGAACGGAAAATTGGCTGTGAGATATGAGTTTGTGAAAAATTATGCAGTAAGAGCAGCTGTAGGAACAGGATTCAGGGCACCATCACTTCAGCAGCAGTATTTTAATAACTCTTTTGCGGATATTTCTACTTCAGGTGATGGAATTGTAAGGAAAGGAATTTTTAATAATGATAGCAAGGCAGCAGAGGTTCTCGGATTTGATAAATTAAAACAGGAAACATCTGTAAACGGAAGTGCCGGATTTACCTTACAACCTGCCAAAGGCTTATTCATTACTGTAGACGGATATATTATTAAAGTGAAAGACAGAATTGTCATTACCAGCAATATCACAGATTCCAGATTATCTGATATTTCAGTAGTAGGAGAAGGAAATGCAGTAGAAAGCGGCAGATTCTTTGCCAACGCGATTGATACGGAAACAAAAGGAGTAGATGTAGTGGTTTCCTATGATTGGAAACTGGCAGGTGGAAACTTAAATATCAATCTTGCCGGAAACTATACAGAAACAAAAATTACAGACTTTCATTTTCCTGAACATCTGGGAACACCTCAGAATGAATTTTTTGGCCCGGATCAGATTAATATTATTGAAACTTTATCCCCAAAAACAAAAGCTTCATTAGGATTGACGTATGGAATTGGAAAATTCAATTTTCTCGTAAGAAATACCTATTTTGGTAAAGTCATAAGAGACGGATTTCCTTTCGGAGAGGTTCAGGAGTTTTCACCAAAGGTGGTTACTGATGTAAGTGTAGGGTATGATATTACAAAAAATATCAACTTTACGGTGGGAGCTAATAACGTATTTGATGTTTTCCCGGATCTTCAGATCTATAAAAATTCATATTATGGAGTGTTCAAATATGCACCGGTTCAAATGGGTACATTGGGAAGCTATTTCTTTGGAAGGCTTAATTTTAATTTTTAATGAGTAAATGAGTACTGCTTCACATCAGATTGGCTGGAAAACAGCCGCAGCCATTGTCGTTTCCAATATGATAGGGACAGGGATTTTTACAACCCTGGGATTTCAATTATCAGATATTACCAATACCTACAGTATTTTCCTGTTATGGATAATCGGAGGAATTCTGGCGCTGTTCGGAGCTTTCTGCTATGCGGAATTAGGCTCCCATTTTAAAGGAAACGGCGGTGATTTTATTTATCTTAAAGAAACGTATCATCCTTTATTTGGATACCTGATAAGTTGGATTTCCTTAATTATTGGGTTTTCTTCGCCAGTCGCATTGGCAGCTTTAGCCATGTCGAAATATCTTTCTGTATTTGATTATTCATTCGGAAATGGCTTTGCGATTGCAGCGATCTTTTTGGTAGCTATTACCTTGTCGTTCAGTTTAAAGACTTCAAGCCGGTTCCATAATTTTTTTACATTCATCAAAATTGCCTTTATCATTATATTGATAATTTTGGGTGTTGGATTATCAGGCTCTCCACAAATTGGAAACAGCCTGAATTTCAGTAATAGCTGGCAGAATGAAATGATGCTTCCTGCCTTTGCTACCTCATTGGTTTTTGTTACCTATTCCTATACCGGATGGAATTCAGCGTCTTATATTGCCGGGGAAATAAAGGATGTTCAGAAGAATCTTCCTAAATCACTGATTATAGGAACCGTTTTTGTGACGGTAAGTTATATTCTTGTGAACTATATCATGCTGAAACATGCTCCGGTAAGTCAACTGGCGGGAAAAGAAGATGTAATGGGTGAGGCTGCGGTGAATATGTTTGGGATTTCCTTCGGGAAAATTGTAAATATTTTTATCGCATTACAGCTTATTGCAACAATTAGTGGATACTTATGGGTAGGTTCAAGATTGACTCAGGCCTTTGCAAAAGATACCCGTATCTGGAAGCCTCTTTCAGTAGGAAATAAAAAAGGAATTCCGGTGAGAGCGATCTTTGCTCATGCAGTTATCGCGACCATCATAATTTTAACAGGAAGCTTCAAGGAGATTTTTGTATATACTGCATTTATCCTTCAATTATTTGCCAGTTTAGCAATTTCGACGGTATATTTTCTTAAAAAGAAGGATAGAAAAATATTTAAATCCAATGCTTTTTATATTTTTCCGACTGTTTTTTTACTATTCAGTTTTTATATCCTTTATTTTACCTTTATTCATAACCCCAAAGAAAGTTTAATAGGACTAGGAATTATTGCTGTAGGACTCATTTTATATTGGATTGACAGAAGACTTTCCAAAGGAGTTTAAAGGAATATTGAAAACCTAAAAAAGAGGATGGGTCAATTCATAAAGAGATCTTTTTATTATTTTGTTTCCTTGATCCCTAATGCTCAAAAATTTATACTTTACTTTTGAATTAATAATCCTTATCTTTGCACCCACAAAAATTCGACAATGTCTAAATCATTAATTCCAAAATTAGAAGCTATAAAACAAAGATATAATGAGGTTGCAGACCTTATTATACAGCCTGATGTCATTTCAGACCAAAAAAGATATTCTTCTTTGAACAAAGAATATAGTGATTTGGGAAAAATTGTAAGAGTTTATGATCAGTATAAAGGTGCTTTAGATAGCATCGAAGAATCTGATGAAATTATTGCAGATGGCTCAGATAGAGATCTTGTAGATCTTGCAAAAGAAGAAAAATTAGAAGCTCAATCCAAACTTCCGGGATTAGAAGAAGAACTTAAAGTTCTTTTGATTCCTAAAGATCCTGCGGATGATAAAAACGTTATCGTTGAATTACGTGCCGGAACCGGAGGTGATGAAGCAGCGATCTTCGTGGAAGACATTTACAGAATGTATACCATGTATTTCAAAACAAAAGGATGGAGACATGAAGTGACAGATTCTAATGAAGCAGCAAAAGGGTACAAGGAATTGATCATGAAGGTGGAAGGAGAAGGTGTTTACGGAATCATGAAATTCGAATCAGGAGTTCACCGTGTACAACGTGTACCGGAAACAGAATCTCAGGGTAGAGTTCATACCTCTGCGATTACAATAGCTGTTTTACCGGAAGCGGAAGAAGTAGACTTTGAACTGAATCCTGCTGATATCGAAATGCAGACTTCCCGTTCAGGAGGGGCCGGAGGTCAGAACGTAAACAAGGTTGAAACGAAAGTACAGTTAACACACAAGCCTTCAGGGTTGGTAGTGGTTTGTCAACAAGCTCGTTCTCAGTTAGCTAACCGTGAATTGGCAATGGAAATGCTAAGAACGAAGCTATACGATATCGAACTACAGAAAGTGCAGGGAGATATTGCAGCACAACGTAAATCTATGGTTTCTACAGGTGACCGTTCTGCAAAAATTAAAACGTACAATTATCCACAAGGAAGAGTAACAGATCATAGAATCAACAAGTCTATGTATAATCTGGATGCTTATATGAATGGAGATATTTCTGAAATGATTGATGCCGTAATTATGGCTGAGAATGCAGAAAAAATGAAAGGAGAAGAAGAAAACTACTAAAAGTTTCAAAAAAATAAAACAAAGCCTCTGATTTTTTCAGGGGCTTTTCTTTTAAACGTACAATGAATTCAAATTATTAAACTATGAAAAACTACAAAATTATTTTTTTGCTGTTACTCACGATGATGGGGCAGCAGCTTAGTGCACAGACAGAAGTAAAGAAACCAAAAGAAGTATTTGAACTTTTCTTCGGATCTTTTTTGAATAATGATGAAGCCACCCGTCTTAAACTGAATGATTATCTGAGACCTACAGTGGAAGGGAAAGACGCTTTTGATGTAAACTTTAAAGAAAATGAAGAAGGGATGATAAAAACAAGTGCAGAGAGCTTTCTTTCTGTATTCCCTAAGGCGGCCACTTCAGCCTGTCAAAAGGAAGCTGAGGATTATTTCAGAATCTTATTTTCCAATTTCAGAAATGCTAAACTTATAATTAAGGACATCAAAGTTGTTCAGAATGAATATATAGAAGATCAGAAAATTGCTGAGGTGAAGTATACTGTAAGTTTTAAGGTGCCTGCAAACCCAACCCCTGAGCCTAAAGTAGAGCCTGCCAAAATTAAGGCTGATGAACTGAAAAAATATTTGCTTCAGATGGCGCAGAATATAAGTAATGCTGATAAAACAATCACTACAGACCAGGAATTCAGTTTATACGAATTGAAGGAAGGTGATAAAATATACTACTGGAACGGAAGTCCGGATGAAATTGTAACCAATCTTACCGATTTCTATTTTGATAACTTATAATCAGTGAAGGATTGATTAATAGATTATTAAATAATTAAAAGTCCCCCAAAATGGGACTTTTTTTATTTCACATACTTTATGTATTTTTGATAAAAACCGTTCAGTATGAATTTTAAACCTATGTTATTAACTGCTGGAGTTCTGTTTTCAGCATCTTTTTATTCTCAAACAATGAATTATCCAAAAGCATTAAAGGGAAGTCAAACCGATACTTACTTTGGAACAGCAGTTTCTGATCCGTACAGAGATCTGGAAAACGATTCTGATGCTACCAAAAAATGGGTAGATGAAGAAGTAGCATATAGCCAGAATTACCTTTCAAAAATTCCATTCAGGGATAAAATTAAAAACCAACTGAAAGATATCTGGAATTATGAGAAAATTTCTGCACCTTTCAAAGAGGGAGACTACACTTACTATTCTAAAAATGATGGTCTGCAGGCGCAGTCAGTTTTATACAGAACAAATAATAAGACTAAGGCTACTGAAGTATTTTTAGATCCGAATAAATTCTCAGAAAAAGGAACCACTTCATTATCTAATCTTTCTTTCAACAAAAAAGGAACTCTTGCCGCTTATTCTATTTCAGAAGGCGGAAGTGACTGGAACAAGATTATTATCATTGATGCTGTTACCAAAAAACAGATCGATGAGACCTTAGTAGATGTTAAGTTCAGTGGGATTTCATGGCAGGGAGACGAAGGATTCTATTACTCGAGTTATGATAAACCGAAGGAAGGAACTGTACTTTCCGGAATGACCGATAAACATAAAGTGTATTTTCACAAGCTGGGAACAAAGCAGTCTGAAGATAAATTGATTTTCGGCGGAGAAAAAACACCAAGAAGATATCTGGGAGCGAGCGTTTCAGACGATCAGAGATATGTAATCATTTCAGCAGCTAACGCAACCAATGGAAATGAATTGTTTATCAAAGATTTGAAAAAAGGCGGCGATTTTGTACAGATTAATAAAGGATTTGATATCAATGCAAATATTGTAGACACTCAGGGAGATGATCTTTTCATTTCTACAGATAAAGACGCTCCGAATATGCGCCTTGTCAAAACAAGAATCAGTAACCCTGCTCCGGAAACATGGAAAGATGTCATTCCACAAACAGAAAACGTATTGGGAATTTCTACGGGTGGTGGATATTTCTTTGCAACATATATGATTGATGCCATAGATCAGGTAAAGCAATACGATAAAACTGGAAAACTAGTCAGAGAAATTACACTTCCTGGGAAAGGAAATATTTCAGGTTTTGGAGGAAAAGAAAAAGAGAAAGAAATTTATTATTCTTTCAGTAATTATATTACCCCTGGAACTACGTATAAATTCAATGTAGACTCAGGGAAATCTGAAGTATATCAAAAACCAAAGGTGAAATTCAATCCGGATGATTACGTTTCTGAACAGGTATTTTACACTTCCAAAGATGGAACAAAGGTGCCTATGATGATTAATTATAAGAAAGGAACTAAACTTGATGGTAAAAACCCTACGATTCTATACTCTTACGGAGGTTTCAATATCAGTTTACAGCCATCTTTCTCAGTAGTGAATGCCATTTGGATGGAAAATGGAGGTATTTATGCTGTTCCAAACATCCGTGGAGGTGGTGAATATGGTAAAAAATGGCATGATGCAGGAACAAAAATGCAGAAAAGAAACGTTTTTGAAGACTTTATTGCGGCAGGAGAATATCTACAAAGCAAAGGCTACACTTCAAAAGAATATATGGCACTTTCCGGAAGATCAAACGGAGGTTTGTTGGTAGGAGCCACAATGACTTTACGTCCTGATTTGGCAAGAGTTGCGTTCCCGGGAGTTGGAGTGTTGGATATGCTAAGGTATAACAAATTTACAGCTGGTGCTGGATGGGCTTACGATTATGGAACGGCAGAAGACAGCAAAGAAATGTTTGAATATCTGAAATCATACTCGCCAGTACACAATGTAAAAGTGAAAACATGTTATCCGTCTACAATGATTATTACCAGTGATCATGATGACAGGGTTGTTCCCGCTCACTCTTTCAAGTTTGGAGCAGAATTACAAGAAAAACAGGCTTGTAAGAACCCTATTTTATTGAGAATTGAGAAGAATGCAGGACATGGTGCCGGGAGATCGACAGATCAGGTAATCGGTGAAAATGCAGATTTGATATCATTTGCATTGTATGAAATGGGAATAAAGAAATAGCACTTAAAAAATAAAATATTTAACGTAACGACTAATTTTTAATAAATTAGTCGTTTTTTTATGCTTAGTTGTGTTTATAATTGTTATTTTTACGCCGGATATTTAAAGTTTATTAATCTTAGATTAATTAAGTAATTATGAAAAAAAGAATTTTACTAGTTTGTGCATTGGCAGCAGGACTGTCTAGCTTTAATGCACAGAGGTGGACGCCAGCCTCACAAAAAACGTCTGAAGTAAGAAAAGAAGTAGAAGTTCAATATTCTTACAGATTAGATTTACAGTCATTGAGAAATACTTTAAAAGATGCTGTAGAAAGAGGAAGAGGTGCCCAGGCAGTAGTTGTATCTTTACCTACAGCAGAGGGGAAAATTGAGAGATTTGCTGTATATAGTGATCCTATTGTGGAGAAATCTATGGCAGATAGATATCAGCTAGGTTCTTACGTAGGGGTTGGAGTAGATGATCCCGGAAAATATGTAAGATTCAGTACTGCTCCAACTCAGATGCAGTCTATGATTATTAAAGATGGAAAATTCCAGTTTATAGAGCCTATTAGTACTGATAAGCAAGTTTATGGAGTTTTTTATAAAACAAAAAGAACCGAAGGAGAGCATGGCTTTGAATGTACTACAGAGGAGAAGAACTTTAAAGATATAAAGGCTTTAGAGCTTAATGGAAAAAATAGCCTTTCTAATGTAGGAATAACAAGCAGACCTTCTAGTACAACTTTCAGAACCTATAGATTAGCTCTTTCAACAACAGGTGAATATACTAAAAAGTTTGACCCAACTGGTGGAATTACAAATACTGTTATCCAGATGCATGCAACTATGGATCGTGTAAATGGTGTTTTCCAGAAAGATTTTGGAGTTAAGCTTATTATGAAAGATTTACCAGGTATTATTTTCACAGATCCTGCTTCAGACCCTTATACGGGGAATTTAAATCTACAACTTCAGCAGACATTAACTTCCCAAGTTGGAAATGACAATTATGATATTGGGCATGTATTCAATGCAGCAGGGGGTAATGGTAATGCAGGAGGAATAGGGGTAATGTGTGTTAACCCGGCATCTTCTACTGCTTTAGCGAAAGGCGCTGCCTTTACCCAAAATACTAACCCTATGGGAGATTCTTTTGATATTGATTATGTTGCTCATGAAATGGGACACCAATTGGGAGGTAATCATACTTTCTCAAATAAATCAGAAGGATCCGGAGCTAATGTAGAACCTGGAGGAGGAACTACCATTATGGGATATGCAGGAATTACTAGTGATAACGTTGCAATGGCTTCAGATGCTTATTTTCATTATAAATCAATAGATCAGATTTTGACAAGTCTGGAAGGAAAATCAGGCTGTGGAACTTCAGAAGCAATTACTAACAATACTCCACCTACAATAGGTGAGCTTACTGCTTATACAGTACCTAAAGGAACAGCTTACTATCTTGATGCATCAGCAACAGATGCTGAAGGAGATGCATTGACCTATACATGGGAACAGAATGACAGTGTAGATGATTATGCTTCTATCTCTGGAGATAGTGGATGGGGATATAATCCACAAGGTGCATTGACAAGGTCTTATTTTGGTACTGCAAGTGGAAGAAGATATTTCCCTAGTTTACCAGTTGTAATGTCTGGTAATCTTACGAATAAAACAGTATGGGAGACAGTGTCTTATATTCCAAGAACATTAACATATGCTGTTACTGTAAGAGATCAAAATGCAATGAGACCAATGGTTTCTTCTAAGGAAATTAATACAGTAGTTGGAAATGATGGACCATTCAAATTTAATGGTATTACTACATCTTCAGTATTATATAGAAATGCTAATAACGTTATTCAATGGGAAGTTGCCAATACCAACCAGGCTCCTTATAACTCAACGAATGTAAAAATTGAGTATACAACAGATCTTGTGAATGGAGCAACTTGGACGGAACTTGTTGCCTCTACTCCAAACAACGGAAGCTATACTGTGCAGATGCCAAGTACAATTACAACTCCAATTAAGTTAAGAGTATCAGCTATTGGAAATGTATTCTATGCAGTATCTCCTACTATTACTGTTGCCGATGCTCCTACTTCTACAACTTTAGCCCCAACAGGAGTTTCAACAATAAATACAGAAGTGTTTAAAACAACAGCGAGAGTATCTTGGAATAGTGTTCCGGGTGCTACTTACTCAATCAATTATAGAAAAGGTGCTACTTCAAACTGGTCAAACGTGTTAAGTCAGACAAACAATGTTGTATTGACAGGTTTAGAGGATGAAACAAATTATGAAGTACAGGTTGCTGCTGTTGTAAACACCGTTCCTGGTGCATTCTCTAATAATTATACATTTAAAACTAAGGGACTTACAACAGGGGTTGATTATTGTATACTAAATTCAGGAATTCCTGATTTTGGAATGGTATATCAGGTGTCATTGAATAACACAGCAATTCATACTGATGGTACATTCAGAGCTTATAAAGATGTGAGTGATAACCCTGCTAAGACAATAAACCTAGTGAAAGGAACTACTTATAGTTTAGATGCTAGAGCAGTAATCTCCAGTGCTTATTCTCAAATGTCAGGAAGACAATTAAGAATTAATGCTTGGATAGATTATAACAGAAATGGAGTGTTTGAAGATACAGAAAGAATTTTTGGATTAGGATCAAATAATGCTCAAGTAAATGCAGCTATTGGAGGAGCTGTAAACTTTACAGTACCAGCCACGGCTTATTCAGGTGATAAAACATTAAGAATGAGAGTTGTTGGAAAGTATGGTAATACAGACTTATCGAACCCATGTGTTGAAATCCCTTCAGGAGCAGGAGGTGTAATGGATCTTCCGGTTAAGATCACAGAAACATTAGGAACAGACGAAGTAAGAGGTACAAAAGCATCAGAAGTATCCATCTATCCTAACCCTGCAGATACTTTCGTAGAAGTGAAAAACCTTAAAGGTAAGGCAGATTACAAAATCTACTCTGCTGACGGAAGATTAGTTCAGGAAGGTCAGATTGACGGACAGAGAATTAATGTTGCTTCATTAATCAAAGGGATGTATGTTGTTACGATCAAAGATGATAAAAACACTTACAATACTAAGCTTATTAAAAAATAATAGGATATAAATAACTATAATTTAAAAACCCCGGATGAATTTCATCCGGGGTTTTATTTATTATTGCTGAGATACATACACTCCCTTTGGAAGATTTTCTACATCAACCGAAATCTTACCTTCTGAAGCCGAAAAAGATTTGTTAGTAACTAATTTTCCGGGATTCATAACATTCAATATTTTATTCGTCGGAACGGGCAAAGCAGATAATTTACTTCCAGCCTGAATTTCTTTTGCAGCTAAAACAGAAGTGGGTAAGGCATACGCTTCCGTCAATGGAACGCCGAAGATACTTAAATTTATATTGAAAATACGATTTAGAGATTCATTCCATATGTTTTGATAAAGTTTTTAAACAGAATTTAATATAGGAAGATTGCAATTTAAAACTCACGTAATCATAAGATTATCAATGCTTATCTATTATTCTAAAAATGCTTAAATTTAGCATCTAATAAATCCGTAAGTATGAGAAGAGAAGTTCAAAATAAAACTCCTCAATTTAATATAACTGAAAAAATAACTGAAATCTATCCTTTTGAAAAAGATGGATTACAGTTGAAATCTTCCTATCAAAAAGAAGATATTAAAAATGAATCATTAACGCAGACTTCTCCAGGAATTGAACCTTATCTGAGAGGTCCGTACTCCACCATGTATGTTCAAAAACCATGGACGATCCGCCAGTATGCCGGTTTCTCCACCGCTGAAGAATCCAATGCCTTTTACAGAAGAAACCTTGCTGCAGGACAAAAAGGACTTTCCGTAGCATTTGATTTGGCTACGCATAGAGGTTATGATTCAGATCATTCAAGAGTTGTCGGAGATGTTGGGAAAGCAGGAGTTGCGATCGATTCAGTAGAAGATATGAAAATCTTGTTTAATGAAATTCCGTTAGACGAAATCTCCGTTTCCATGACGATGAACGGAGCAGTACTGCCAATTCTATCTTTCTATATCGTAGCAGCAGAAGAGCAGGGTGTAAAGCAGGAATTGCTTTCAGGAACAATTCAAAATGATATTCTGAAAGAATTTATGGTAAGAAATACCTATATCTACCCACCCGCACCATCCATGAAGATTATTGCAGATATTTTTGAATATACTTCTCAAAATATTCCGAAATTCAACTCAATTTCCATTTCAGGATATCACATGCAGGAAGCAGGAGCCACTCCGGTACTGGAAATGGCTTACACCCTGGCAGATGGCCTCGAGTATGTAAGAACGGGAATCAAGGCAGGGATGAACGTAGATGATTTTGCACCTCGATTATCATTTTTCTGGGCCATTGGGATGAACCACTTTATGGAAATTGCTAAAATGCGTGCCGCAAGATATATCTGGGCTAATCTTTTAAAGCAATTTAACCCTCAGAATCCTAAATCCTTAGCCTTAAGAACCCACTCCCAAACTTCCGGATGGTCATTAACAGAGCAGGAACCTTTCAATAATATTACAAGAACTGCTATTGAAGCACTATCTTCTGCATTAGGTGGAACACAATCGTTACACACCAACGCATTGGATGAAGCAATTGCCCTTCCTACGGATTATTCTGCAAAAATTGCAAGAAATACACAAATCATTCTTCAGCAGGAAAGCAGAATATGTGATGTAGTAGATCCGATGGGAGGAAGTAATCTTGTAGAAAGCCTTACTCAGCAGATGATTGAAGAAGCGATGAAGTTTATTGACGAGGTAGAACAGGAAGGAGGAATGACCAAAGCGATTGAAGCAGGAATTCCAAAAATGAGAATTGAAGAAGCCGCTGCTAAAAAGCAGGCCAAGATCGATAGTGGTGAAGAATTCATCATTGGAGTAAACTCATTCAGGTCCTCATTAAAACAAGATGCAATTGAGATTCTTGATATTGATAACACTGAAGTTCGTAGAAAACAAATTGAACGACTAAATAGCATTAAAGCAGAAAGAAGTTCTGAAGCAGTAACGCAAATCCTGAATGAAATCCGTGAAAGTGCAAAAACAGGAAAAGGTAATCTACTGGCACTTTGTATTGAAGCCGCAAGAAGAAGGGTTACCCTGGGTGAAATGAGTGATGCGATGGAGGAAACTTTTGGAAGATATAAAGCAAACATTAAAACGATATCTGGAGTATACGCTATGAATGCTGGTAAAAACGAATATTTTGAAAAAGCCCTTAATCTGACTCAGAAGTTTGAAGAAGAAGAAGGACGTCGTCCAAGAATTATGGTAGCTAAAATGGGTCAGGACGGTCATGACAGAGGAGCAAAAGTAGTAGCAACAGCATTTGCTGATATGGGATTTGACGTTGATGTAGCTCCATTATTCCAAACTCCGGAAGAAGTGGCAAAGCAAGCTGTAGAAAATGATATTCACATTCTGGGAGTATCTTCATTAGCTGCTGGGCACAAAACATTAGTTCCTCAGGTTGTAGGAGAATTGAAAAAGCTGGGTGCAGATGATATTACCATCGTAGTAGGTGGAGTTATTCCGCAACAAGATTATGAATTTCTTTACGCCAATGGAGCCGATTTTATTTTCGGTCCTGGGACCAATCTTCCAAAATGTGCTGTGGAAATTTTAGAGAGATTTTTAGAAAACTAATCCGAAAAAGCTTTAATTTTCATTAAGAAATTAAAAGCACATCTATGGGTTTAAAAAATATAACTAAGCCTACAAAGAAAAAGCTGATTTTCTTTGTAGGCTTTCTCTTTATAGGTATTTTGATATTCATTTCAGGCGAAAAGAAAGAGCGAATTGTACAAAAATCTCCTGTTCCTGCAGATAGCTCACAGGTTAAGAAACATTTGGTCTCACTTACCCAAACTCCAAAGTTCCGGAATCATAAAAATGTAGAGCAGCTGAATGCCATTGCAGAGTATATTCATCAGACTTTCAATACCTATAGTGACAGTATAGGCTTTCAGGAATATAAAGTAGATGGAAAAGAATATAAAAATGTAATCTGCTCCTTTGGGACTGAAAATAGCAAAAGAATTATTATAGGAGCTCATTATGACGTTTGTGGAGATCAGCAGGGTGCAGATGATAATGCGACCGGAGTTACGGCACTTTTGGAACTGGCAAGAATGCTTCAAAAACAGAAACTCAATTATAGAGTAGATCTGGTGGCCTATACCTTAGAAGAACCTCCATATTTCAGGACTGAAAATATGGGGAGCTATGTTCATGCAAAATATTTAAAAGACAACAATATAGACGTCTATGGAATGGCCAGTGTAGAAATGATTGGCTATTTCAAAGATGAACAAGAATCCCAGAGCTTTCCTATAGGAATTCTCTCCTGGGTTTATGGAAATAAAGGAGACTTTATTACTTTGGTTAAAAAATTTAGTGGAGCAGGACCGTTTGTTGGAAATTTTATAGATCACTTCAAAGATTCCCATCAGATAAAAACAGAAACATTCCCGGCCCCGAAGTTTGTAGGTGGTGTAGATTATTCGGATCACCTGAATTATTGGAAATTCGATTTCCCCGCCCTCATGATTACTGATACTTCCTTTTTTAGAAATAAAAATTATCACCAAACAACTGATACTCTGGAAACTCTGGATATAAGGCGAATGACGAAGGTTATTGATGCTATTTTTCTAAGTATTATTCACCTTAAGTGAAAAAAATAGTTGGATTATCAGAAAAATTAATATATTTGCACCTGAAAATCAAGTTTAACCAATTAAAAACAACGAAGCAAATGTTCAGAACTAATCAGAATTCTACAGTTGGATTACCGCTTACAGTGGTAGGGCTTCGTGGTTTGGTACACTCATAGAATAACAGTACAATGAAATATCAACACCCGAAGCCGTAAAGGTTTCGGGTTTTTTATTGCGCAATATTTCAAAACTCAAATTTAGTTTCCCCCGAAATCTTTTTAAGTGTTATTAAGAACTCAATAGGATGAGGTTTTATTCTCAAAACTATGACAGTTCATCATTATTAATTCAATCAACTAATATTTTAGTTGATTAGGAAAATAGACTAAGATCAAATTCAATATTTTGGATTTTGTATCTGATATCTTGTGCCTTACATGGGAGATGATAACCTTCTGTCTTACCGGCTGAAAAGCTTAAGAAGCAGAAAAAGAACAATAAAAAAAGATGTAGAAAAACAGATAAGAAAAAAGTTTAAACGTAGTAAAGAAGTTTCGAAAATGTTAAGAAACCTTCCATTAATTCCTCTTGAAAATCCTTACCAATTAGGATTCGTGAGATTCTTTGTTGTAAGAGATGATGTCATGAGGAGTGGTGATGGAGAGTTTTTTGAAGGACTCTTGAAGAAAATCAATACTTACATGTATTCTGAAAGCCGCCAGTTTTTAAAAAAGAAAAGAAAATTTGGCCGAAGAATATATGTAGCAAGAGAACAAAAACTCAATCGTATTTCTTCATACTTCTGGAACTGTCCAAAATTTGGACTTACACCAAAAGAAAGGCAATATTTTCTGAAAAAAGAAGAATACTGTCCTTTTCGGAAACGCAATGAAACCTACTACAAATTTACTGATCCGTGGAGATTTATCCTAAGGACAAGACCTCACATGATTACCCATCAAAAGCCTATAGATGCAGAACTGGAAAAAGAGAAAGCAGAACTATATGCGTATTTGGAACAGTATAAAATTGTGGGAATCCTTCAGAAAAAAATTTACGGAAAATCTAATCCATGGAAAATGGAATATGAAACAGATCTTATCAAAAGCAGGAAATATGTTACCTGTACAATGTCTGCAACAGAAATTGCAGAAAGTTTTTTGGACGATACGTCCATAATTTAAAACAAAAAAAATGGGAAATTTAAAACTAAAAGGAAAAGATATATTAAAACTGGGCTATCCAAACAATCAGAGCGTAAACGTAGCCCTGGAAGTGATGAAGAGAAATTTTGCAACGAAAAATATCCATTATGTGAAATCTCTTCTGAAGGATATTTTGATTCATCCGGAAAATTTTGAAAAAGATTTAACCTTCGGACAGATTGCAGAAACGCTGCTTTCATCTAAAAAAACAGAAAAACGAATGTTGAATGCACAGCGTGCAGCATTTGAGATTTTCGGGAACAATATTTCAGAGGAAGCAAAAAATCAGCTGTACACTGCATTGAAACTTCCGGTTTCTGTTCAGGGAGCACTGATGCCTGATGCTCACAGCGGTTATGGCCTTCCAATCGGCGGCGTTTTAGCGGTAGAAAATGCTGTAATCCCTTATGGAGTAGGTATGGATATTGGATGCAGAATGAGCCTTAGCATTTTAGATACACCAGTTTCATATCTGAACGGTGCAAGGGATAAATATGAAAAAGCTCTTGCTGAACATACAAAATTTGGAATGTATGAGACTCACAAATCTCATATAGATCACGAAATCTTCGACAGAGATGCATTTGACCTGATTCCTATTTTAAGAAGATTAAAAGGAAAAGCCATCAAGCAAATGGGATCTTCAGGAGGCGGAAATCACTTTGTGGAATTCGGGGAAGTAGAAATCACTGAAGAAGATGAACAAATCGGTTTACCCAAAGGAAAATATCTGGGAATCCTTTCACACAGCGGATCAAGAGGATTAGGAGCAGAAATCGCCCAATATTACTCAAGAGTAGCAGTAGAACAGTGCCCGTTGCCTAAAGAAGCGCAGCAATTTGCCTGGTTGGATCTAAGCACGCACCTTGGTTTGGAATATTGGACGGCAATGAACCTTGCAGGAGACTACGCTTCAGCCTGCCATGATGATATTCATAGAAGATTGGTGAAAGCGGTAGGCGGAAGAGTAAAAGCCCGAATCGAAAACCATCACAACTTTGCATGGAAAGAAATTCATAACGGAAAAGAAGTGATTGTTCATAGAAAAGGAGCCACTCCAGCCAATGAAAATGAATTGGGAATGATTCCGGGATCTATGACTGCCAAAGGATTTATCGTTCGCGGAAAAGGAAATCCTGACTCTTTGAATTCAGCTTCACACGGAGCAGGTAGAGCTCATTCAAGAGGAGAATGCAGAAACCTTTTCACCCAAAATGACATTAAAAAAGAGTTAAAACTTAAAGATGTTACCTTAATGGGTGGAAATACAGAAGAAGCACCAATGGCCTATAAAGATATTCATGAAGTAATGAATGCGCAAAGCGAATTGGTAGACATTCTGGGAACATTCCAACCAAGAATTGTGAGAATGGATAGATAATCTCAGTGAAAATCAAATCTTATAGGTTTCAAAAACCTATAAGGTTTAATACGATGACAGATCATAGAGCTGTCAATTATAAACCTTTAACTTAAAAAAAAATGGGAGCACCTCATAATATAAAAAGATATGGAGAAGTCTGGCCGGAATTCAGAATCCTGCTGGGCCTCGAAATTTTAGAAAAACTAAAAAATAAAGTCATCATATCAGGTGGGTGGGCATGGCACTTTATGTCTGTAACAGGACATACAGAATATAAACATGCTCATGACCACAAAGATATTGACGTTTTTGTAAGAAAAGAAAATGTCGCCGAAGTAGTGATGATTCTCCGGCAGGATGGATTTCAAAAAGTCTGGACACGGTACGACCACTTACCTAGCCAGGAAAACTTCAAGCGATATGAGAAAATTGTAGAATTAGAAAATGAAAAATTTCATAGAATCACGATCGATTTTTTTGAAAGAAATGATCTAGATACCATTGAAGCCAATGGATTTACAGTGGTGAAACCTGATCTTTTACTTTCATTCTACAGAAATATTCATTCCAGCGATAAATGCTGGGCAGTAATGGCTGCAAAAGAATTATTACAAAAAGGAATAGATCCTGTTGGACATCCTTTATTAAGCAAAATGCCAACATAACAATGGAAAAATTAATACAGATCACTTCCGGAAGAGGACCTTTAGAATGCCAGTGGGTTGTTTCTAAAGTATTAAAAAGCTTTTTGGAAGAAGCAAAAGAAAACAATATAGATTACGAAATCATTCATCGCGAAAACGGAGATGTAAATATGACCATAAAATCTGCAACCGTTCTTCTAAAAGGGAAGCACGTTAAAGAATTTTTAAAAACATGGCTTGGAAGCATCTGTTGGGAAGGCAAAAGTACATTCAGAAAGCTGCATAAAAGAAGTAAATGGTTCATCGGTATATTCGAATTGGAAAATTTGGAACCGGTTAATTTCAATGAAAAAGATATCAGATTTCAGACAGCCAGAAGCCAGGGAAGTGGTGGACAGAATGTTAATAAAGTAAATACAGCCGTTCGTGCTACTCATATTCCCACCAATGAATCGGTATTTGTACAGGATACACGATCACAGTTGAATAATAAAAAACTTTCTATTATCAGATTAACAGAAAAGGTAATGGGAGTTTATGTTCAAAAGCTGGAAGATAAAATGAAAGAAACCTGGAACCTTCATCTTCAGGTAGAACGAGGCAATCCGGTCCGTACATTTTCAGGAACAGATTTTAAAAATACATATGAGGATAAGTCCTATAAAAAACAAAGGAATATTCTTAAACAGAAATTAAAAAACTACAGCAATGACCTTAACTAAAAATAAATACTATTTTGAAGCCCTGGACTATTTCCCTTACAATATGTCCGAGTGTTTGGATGCTTTGAATTATGCTCTTTCCTATGAACCCGAAGATGCAGACAGCCTTTGTCTAATGGGAAGAGTATATTCAGAGGTCTTGAAAGATTATGAAACAGGAAAAAGATACTTTGAAGAAGCCATGCAGTGTAATATCGGAAATGTAAACACCCCTAAATATTATATTGAATGCCTTTTGAGTAATGAAGATTATGAGGAAGCAGAAAAGCTCATTGAATATGCTCTAAAGATGAAGGGAATAAACAAAGCAGAAATTTTGAACGCTAAATCTCTTTTACTGGAAAGAAAAGGAGAATATAAACTAGCTATGGAAAAGCTTAAAGAAGCAAAGAAATTTAGTTTTTGCAGAAGTTCACTTGAAATTTTAGAGGATAGAGAGAAGCTTCTTCAGAATAAAATGCCTAAAACGAGAATGAGGAAAACTAAGGAAAATGTTGTGTAAATTTAATTTTTGTTTATGAGATTTCTTTAAATATTTTGAATGTTTCAAATAATTGATAGATTTGTTATAAATAAACAATTTTATGAATAGAAAATTATTTTTACTCCCGATTTCGGTAGCGGTTTTTTTTGCCTTTGGTAAAATAAATGCACAAAACTCCACGAAGCTTATTCAGGATTACTATCAAAAAAGTGGAAAATTACTTCAAAAGAATGGTGCCAATGATAAGGTTGGGGTGATTATTCTAAACGAAGATAAGTCACAAAGCCTTGGAGCTCACATCGTGGATGTACAACAAACCTATGACGGACTTAGAGTGTATAATGCGTTAGGAAAAGTCATTGTTAAAGGAGATAAAATTATCTCTGAAAAAAATGACTTCAGCCGAAACGTTGTAGTGGCTCAACAAAATAAAGCCCAAGGAAGGCTCTCTGAAGATCTAATCAAACAAAAATTAGGACTTATTAAAATTTTGGAAATCGATTATTCATCTGATGTCTATTTCGAGAAAAATGGAGTATTTGTTCTTTCAAAGGAATTATTTGTATCAGACGCTCATTCTTCCGATGTATGGCATGTCATTGCAGATGCCAGCAGTGGAGAGATACTTAGTAAAGATAATATGACCCTGAGCTGTCAATTTGATCACAGTTCAGATTCCGGTGAAAAATCTGAAGAGATACAGGAATCTCAAAATATCGTAGATCAACCCGCCTTTTTTAAAGGGACTATTCAGAATACAGCAGGTAATCTGGTTGTCCCTTCTAATGCTTCCTATAATATTTTCCCTCTTCCTCTAGAAGCTCCCACTTTTGGAAACCGTGCTGTTGTAAATAATCCATGGGATTTGACGGCTTCTCCGGAAGGGTGGCATTCTGACGGCACCAATAGCTATACCAATACCCGGGGAAATAATGTCTATGCCTATTCTGATCAGGGTAATACCAATCTGCCAGGTTATTCACCTGACGGAGGCAGTGCCAGAAACTTCAATTTCCCATTTGCAGATGACAGATATGCCGATCCGTTTGCATACAGAGATGCAGCGGTTACCAATCTGTTTTATATGAATAATAAAATGCATGATGTATTTTATAAGTTCGGATTTACAGAAAGTGCTCGAAATTTTCAAACCAATAATTTTACTAATGGAGGAATAGGTGGTGATGCAGTACGAGCTGAAGCTTTTGACGGAAGCGGTCTCAATAATGCCAATTTCAGCTCAGGATATGAAAGAGTTGTTTCAGGGCAAAATCAGGTTTTAGCCCCAAGAATGCAAATGTATCTGTATGATAGAACTCAAACGGCAGATGATCCTATTGTAAGATATCAGTATAATTCTCCGGCTACCATTGTAAGCAGGCCTAAAGTGTTAACCGGGGGAGCCTCATTCGGACCTATCTTTGGCCCTGCAGTTACAGGAGATCTTGCCGTTTCCGTCCCTGCCGATGCATGTATAGCACCCGCTGCAGGAAGTCTTACCAATAAAATAGCCATTGTGACCAGTACAAGCTGCGAATATGGACTTAAAGTTCTGAATGCACAAAATGCAGGTGCCATTGGAGTTATAGTATACAGACCTTCAAGTGATACTCCTGTAAGTATGGGAGCAGGAAATTCGGGGGGGCAAGTAACGATTCCATCTATCAATATTGGAAAAACGGAAGGCGAATTTATGATCGCTCAACTGAATAGTGGGACTACAGTCAATGCCACTTTGAACTTTGATTACAGCGGATTTAAACATTCAAGCTTCGATAACGGGATTATTGCTCATGAATACGGACACGGAATTTCAAACAGACTTACAGGACAAGGATATAGCTGTCTTTCTACGGCCAATACAACAGAGCAGATGGGAGAAGGATGGTCAGATTATTTTGCGCTCATGCTTACCACAAGACCAGGTGATACTTCTGCCCTTGCCAGAGGCGTAGGAACCTATCCAAAAGGACAGCCTATTACAGGAGTAGGGATCAGACCTGCCCAATATTCACCGGATTTCAATGTAAATGGTTATACCTATGCACAAACAAATACAGCAGCTATTCCACATGGGGTAGGATTTATCTGGGCCACTATGCTTTGGGATCTTACCTGGAACTATATTGAAAAGTATGGATACAACAGTGATGTTTTGGCAAGTACAACATCAGGAAATGCAAAAGCGCTGCAAATTGTGATAGATGGATTAAAACTTCAGCCTTGTAGCCCTACATTTATAGATGGAAGGGATGCTATTCTTAAGGCTGATCTTTTAGGAAATGGGGGCGGAGATAAATGCATGATTTGGAAAACCTTTGCAAAAAGAGGATTAGGAGTTAACGCTTCCGCAGGAAGTAAAGTAGTGGCTAATGATCAGGTAGAGGATTTTACCGTACCTGTAGAATGTAACGTTTCATTGGCTACTGATGAAGTGAAAGCTTTAAACAATAAATTTATTGTTTTCCCTAATCCGACTTATGATGAGTTCTTCATTGGAAATATTGACAAATCTTCCCAGGAAGTTAAGATTAAAATGTTCGATATGTCCGGAAAATTAGTGTTTTCAGACGCCAGAGAGTCTGGGTCGAAGAAAGCCATTTCTACAAAGGAATTGCAGAAAGGAGTTTATATGGTTCATATTCAGCAGGGAGATAAAACCCAGACAGAAAAGCTTATTGTAAGATAATTATTGAAATATATTAAAATAATATAATAGAAAATCCGGAGAGAATAAATATTCCTTCGGATTTTTTTATTGGTTGAAAAATAAAATATTTAGTAGAATATCTGTAAAATAGGAAAAGACTGAATAAAAAAACTATAATTCAACAAGGATGGAATAAAGTTTGTGATTTACTAGGGTTTTCTATTGATAATCTTTATTTTAGAGACACCAAAAAACAAACCATGAATAAGAATCTTTTTTTATTGCCCATTTCTGTGACATTATTTTTAACCAGCAACTACACAAGTGCCCAAAACTCTAAAAAACTGATTGAAGATTATTATCAGAAAACTGGAGATTTAATCCAAAAAAGTAATAGGAATAATAATGTTGGAATTGTTATCCTGAACGAAGACGTTTCCAAAAGCTTAAAAGCTAGTATTGTTAATGTACAGCAAACTTATAATGGACTTCGTGTTTTTAAAGCATTGGGAAAAGTAGTGATTAAAGAAGATAAGATTATCTCAGAAAGAAATGATTTCAGCAAAAATCTGGTAGTGGCTAATCAGAAAAAAATACAGGAAAGATTTTCAGAAGAATCATTGAAAGAGAAACTAGGATTATATGAAATCTCCAGAGTAAGATACTTGCCAGACGTTTACTTTGAAAAAAATAAAGTATATGTACATTCAAAAGAATTATTTGTCTCAGATAAAAATTCTTCGGATATATGGCACGTGATTGCCGATGCCAGTACTGGTGAAATATTAAACAAAAATAATAGTACAATTTATTGCCGTTCAGGAGATGATTCACAGGAACATGCCGAACCTGAAATAAAATCAGGACCTCATTTTCCAGTAAATAAAAGTTCAGAAGTGATTCATCCGGTTCATATGCTGACTCCTACTAATGCATCATATAATGTCTTTCCTCTGCCTGTTGAAGCTCCTACATTCGGCTCCAGAACAATTGTAAATAACCCTTGGGATCTAACCGCCTCTCCGGAAGGATGGCATTCTGATGGAATAAATAATTATACCACTACACGAGGAAATAATGTGTATGCATATTCAGACATAGATGATATGGATGTTCCTGGATATTCTCCTGACGGAGGTAGTGCTCTCAATTTTAATTTCACCTTTGATGAAGGAAGATATATAAATCCACTTACCCATCAGGATGCTGCTATCACCAATCTATTTTATATGAATAATAGAATGCATGATATATTCTATAAATTTGGATTTACAGAGCCGGCCAGAAACTTTCAGATAAATAACTTTGGAAAAGGAGGGATAGAAGGTGACGCAGTAAAAGCAGAAGCTTTTGATGGAAGCGCCTTTAATAATGCTGCTTTTTATTCGGGCTACGAATTGGAAACGAATGGTGTAATAGAGTTTGACTCACCTATTATGCAAATGTATCTATGGACCAGAGAACAGTCTGCCGCTGATCCTATTGTAAGATATAAGTACAATTCTCCAGCAACAATAGTAAACAGGCCCATAGTGCTGTCTTCAGGAGCTTCTTTTGGCAATAAATTAGCAACTGGTCAAGAGGTTACAGGTGATTTAGCTCTTTCAGTACCTCTTGATGCCTGTGTAAATGTTGCAGCAGGTAGCTTAACAGGAAAAATAGCAGTGGTAGAGGCTAGTACATCGTGCCCGAATTTAATTAAGTTGAAAAACTTACAAAACGCCGGAGCTATTGGAGCCATTTATTATCATCTCACTTCTGATACTCCTCCTACAATGGGAGGTGGAAATAGCCAGGAATTAACGATTCCTGCAATCATAGTTGGTAAAACAGAAGGTGACTTCCTTGTTAACCAAATTACAGGAGGTGCAATAATTAATACAACGCTGAAATATGATTTCAATGGTTTCAAACATTCAGGTTGGGATAATGGAATTGTTGCTCATGAATATGGACATGGGATTTCTAATAGACTAACAGGAGATGGCTATGACTGCCTTTATTATCCTGAGCAAATGGGTGAGGGATGGTCTGATTTTTTTGCTTTGATGCTTACAACCAGACCAGGAGATACTTCTTCTTTAGCAAGAAGTCTTGGAACATATACAATGAATCAGTCAACAACAGATGTAGGGATTAGACCATCTAAATACTCTCCTGATTTTGCAATCAACAATTACACGTATGGAAAGACTAATTCAGCGATAGGAGCACATGCTGTAGGCTTTATTTGGGCGACTATGCTTTGGGATCTTGCCTGGAAATATATTGAGAAATATGGATATAACAACGATGTGCTGGCCAGTACAACATCAGGAAATGCAAAAGTAATACAAATTGTAATGGATGGTTTGAAGCTACAAACTTGTAACCCTACATTTATAGATGGAAGAAATGCGATTCTTCAGGCTGATGCGATTGGAAATTCAAGTGCTGATAAATGTTTGATATGGAAAGCATTTGCTAAAAGAGGGCTGGGTGTAAATGCAAGTTTTGGAAACATATTTAGCATGAAGGATCAGGTAGAAGACTTTACAATTCCTGCTGAATGTAATGTATCATTGGCAATTGACGAAGCTAAAGTAATAAATAATAAATTTATAGTATTCCCTAATCCGACTTATGATGAGTTCTTCGTTGGAAATATTGACAAATCTTCCCAGGAAGTTAAGATTAAAATGTTCGATATGTCAGGAAAATTAGTGTTTTCAGACGCCAGGGAGTCTGGGTCGAAGAAAGCCATTTCTACAAAGGAATTGCAGAAAGGAGTTTATATGGTTCATATTCAGCAGGGAGATAAAACCCAGACAGAAAAGCTTATTGTAAGATAAGAGTTTCTTTTAATGATAATCAAAAAAATAAGCTTTCATTTGAAAGCTTATTTTTTATTTACAGAGATTAGATAGTCATAGACCATTTGATGTTGGTCATCATTAAGCTTAGCTTTAGGAGCCATTCTGCTTAAAGTGTTGATCCAGCCCTGATTGTCATGCTTGGTAGGCTCAGGCAACTTATGACATTTTGCACAGGAATTTTCAAAAATGGTCTTTCCCTGGGCCAACTGTTCAGATGAGGTATACTTAGGACCTGTTACGGCCGTACTTTTAGGACCGCAGGATACCAGAAATGCCGATGCCGCAATACCGCTTAAGATTAATTTTTTCATACCTTTATTTTTTGTTTGGTGAATTACTTTTTCACAGAAACAATGTAATCATAAACCCATTTGTGCTGGTCATCCGTTAGTTTTGCTTTAGGAGCCATAGCATTCATAATTCCAACCCATTGTACAGAATTATGAGACGTAGGGTCCGGTAGCTTATGGCATTTTCCGCAAGAATTCTCAAAAATAGTTTTTCCCTGAGCCATCTCTTCAGTAGTAGAAGTTAAAGTCCCTGCTGTAGCAGCAGATGTTGAAGCTTTAGGGGTACAGGAAACTAATAGAATCGCAGTGAATGATGCCGCAGCAATGAGTTTTTTCATGTTTCTTATTTTGATAGATAACAAATGTAATAATTTCCGAAACCCGTTGATACACTGTAGTGTAGTTTTAATTTAGAAGAAATAAAAATTGAAATAGTGTGAATAATAGAATGTGAAAAAATCCATTCTCAAGCTTTTCTTCTTCCTTTGGCAATGAACTATTGACCGTTCACTTTTTAATTATTAATTTTGAATCAATGAAATTTTCTACAGAAGAACTTATTGAGGGAATACAATCAGGAAACAAACGTCTGATTGCAAAAGCTATTACTTTGGTTGAAAGTAAAAAAGCTGAGCATAGAGTACAGGCGGAAGACCTTCTGAAAAGAATTATGCCTTTAACAGGGAACTCCATAAGAATAGGAGTAACTGGAGTCCCCGGTGCCGGGAAATCTACTTTTATTGAAAGTTTCGGTAGGTTGGCGATTGCCCAGGGCAAAAAAGTGGCAGTTCTTGCCATTGATCCCAGTTCTTCAATCAATAAAGGAAGTATTCTGGGTGATAAAACCCGTATGGAAGAATTAGCAAAAGAAGAAAATGCCTTCATACGACCCTCTCCAAGCTCAGGATTTTTGGGCGGAGTTGCGAATACCACTTTTGAAACCATGATGATCTGTGAAGCTGCCGGTTATGATTATATTTTAATTGAAACCGTTGGAGTAGGGCAATCTGAGGTTTTGGTGGCCGATATTACTGATGTTTTTCTGTTTCTTAAAATCATTGGTGGTGGAGATGAATTACAGGGGATAAAACGAGGAATAATGGAAATGGTAGATGTTATTTTCATCAATAAAGTAGATCAGGATAATCTTCAAAAAGCAAAAAATACCAGACTTGAATTAAAAAGAGCCCTGGATTTTATTCCGCCAAAAGAAAAAGAATGGAAAATCCCGGTATTATTAGGTTCTGCCTTACATAATGAAGGGCTGCAGGAGATATATGACAAAATCTCTGAGTTTATTAATTTGAAAAAAAAAGCGGGACGTTTTGATGAAATCCGTACCCAACAGGCAGAAAAGCGATTCGAATATTGGGTGCAGGAATATATCCTGTCCCTGATGAAAAAGAGTAATGATGTAGAAGAAGCTTATCAAATGCATAAAAAAAATGCTTCAGAGATGGTTTCCAATCCAAGCACTGAAGCAAAATTATTTGTTGAAAAATTTTTATCGGGAGAAAACAGGGCCTAAAGTTTTTCTTTTTCCTGTTTAACTTCACTTTTAGCGACATATCCGTCATAAGTAATGGGCTGTCGGTCATTACTTTTCATTGAAACAAATGCTTTTCCGTTTTTAAAGATCTCAATATTAATCTCTTCAACTGTGCTCACATCCTTAGGTTTAATCTGAACAGTCCAGGTTCCTTTTTTATTCTGAGATTTATTGATGACAAAATCCTTTGAAGTAAATCTATAGCCGTTTTTATCATTATTACCGAAAGAAGGGTTGAATAATCTTCCAAAATACGGAAGAACTACATCCACATTGCTTTTACTTACATCAATAGTATAATCTCCGGAATTCAGATTCAACATTCTGGTTGAAGTCGAATTGGGCATAGAGTTCATAACATTGATAACATCATAATTTGTAGGATTGGCTCTCTGTGCGTAGAAAGTAAATTCCTGAGAATTCACTAACGCATTTACTATTGTTGGATCTGATGAACCCTGTGATGCACAGCTTTGAAAACTGAATAGAAATCCAAAGATCATCAGAATAGAAATATACTTTTTCATAATCGATATAATTATTAAATTTAAACAGCAAAATGTATGCAAATATATTCCTTCTATAATATTTTGGAATAAAAATTGTTAAAGTTGAATTATTAACACTCAAACTATGAAAGTTACACATCTATTAGGAATGGGAGCATTCGCTCTGTTGGTCGCTGCCTGTACTACAAATCCGATTACAGGAAGATCATCTTTACAGCTGGCCAATAATTCAGAAATTTTAACAATGTCTGCACAGGAATACAAAACGACATTGTCTAAAGGTAAACTTATTACCGGAACAGCAGATGCAAAGAGAGTGGTAAATGTAGGAAACAGAATTAAAAACGCAGCAGAGAGATATTATCAGAGCATAGGAAGATCGGCAGATTTAGCCAATTACAGCTGGGAGTTTGCTCTTCTGCAAAGCAATGAATTAAATGCATGGTGTATGCCGGGAGGTAAAGTAGCTGTTTATACAGGAATTTTACCAGTTACAAAGGATGATAATGGACTAGCAGTAGTAATGGGACATGAAGTTTCCCATGCATTGGCAGGTCATGGAAATGAAAGAATTTCTCAGGCTATGATGGCTCAATATGGAGGAGCTATCCTTGGAGGAGCTATTTCAAATGCACAATGGGCAAGTGTTTTCCAGAAAGTATATCCTATTGGTTCACAAGTTGCATTATTAAAGTATGGTAGAGGCCAGGAGTCAGAAGCTGATGAAATGGGGCTTTACCTGATGTCTATGGCAGGATATGACCCAAGAGCAGCCATCCCTTTCTGGAACAGAATGGAAGCTGCATCTTCAGGAGCGAGACAACCAGAATTCTTATCTACTCACCCGAGCCCGGATACAAGAATTTCAGATATTAATAAAGACTTACCGAAAGCTTTAGAGTATTACAAGGCTGCAGGAGGAAAATTATAATGTATTAGCTTATTAATCAAAAAGCGGACTGATTTTTTAAATGAGTTCGCTTTTTTATGAATAATATTTTTTCTTTTCACATGATTTGGAATAATTATGGTTGTATTTATTATTGAAAACACCATTTAAATACTATTCCTGTATAAAGACTTATTAAATTTTTAGTAAATTTGGTAGAGCTTTTATCACATAATTACTTAAACACAATATTATGAAGAGTTTATCAATTACCGGACTTATCCTACTAGCAGTTTCTGCTTTACTATTTTATCTTACTACTGATTTTGCTGTAGAACAGATCAGGATTTCTCATATTATGGGAATAATGGCTGGGATAGGAATCGGGCTTATCATTGGTGGAATGGTAGGATATTTAAGCAAAGGAAGTGCTATAAAGGCTGAACAGAAGAAAAAAGAATTCAAGCAGCTTCAGAAAGAAAAAGAAGAACTGGAAAAACAGGCAGCAGAAATTGCACAACGCCAGGCCGAACTTGAAAATCAAAATAAAAATCCTCAAATCTAAAATTTGAGGATTTAAAGTTGTTATTTTCGATTGTTGATTAAAATTTATATCCCAAACCAACCATAAACAGGTTAGGTCTGTTATCATATCTGATCTCCGAACCGGAAACTTTATTGATGAAGTTTCTCTCATCTTTGCTGAAAGCTCCTTCATATTTTGCATTTACAATAAGCTTTTTAATTTCAAGCTGTGCACCGAACTGGTAGCCTACTGTAAAGTTATTTTTTGCATTTTCTTTAAAATCATTATAGGTGTTGTCTTTGCTTAGGTTAAAGCTTCCTACCGGACCTACAAAAACGCCTAACATATTACCTAAAACGTTATATCCTAAAAGAACCGGAACGTCAATACGGTTGCTCTTCACATCAAAAGTTGTGTTTTCTGTAGTGAACTCATTTTTAAAATGAGTGTAATATACTTCAGGCATCAAGAATAATGACGTAGGTAATCCTACTTTTAATGAAAGTCCTACGTTGAACCCTACATTGTTTTTTCCTGTTCCCTCAATGGCATCATTCACAGTTCCTTTAATGTTGGACCATGAAGGTGAACCTGTAGGAAATATTAAATTGGCTTTACCCGCCAGTGAGATCTGTGCAGAAGCCCACATTGAAAACCCGATTAACGCTATACTAAGTACCTTTTTCATTATCGTCTAATTTTGTATTCTCAATTGTTTTGTTATTCTCAAGTAAATATTCTCTCAGCTCTTTAAATAGTTCTGAAGAATAAACGAAGTCAATCAGATTTTTATTGCCTGCTGTAATCAGGATATCTTTATTCCCTTCCCATTCCTTGATACCAAGTCTTAGGTATACAATTTTCTCGCCAATCGTCATTACAGAATTCATATCGTGAGTATTGATGATGGTTGTAGTATTGTATTCCTTGGTGATTTCATAAAGAAGATCATCAATAACCTTAGAGGTATATGGATCCAGCCCTGAGTTAGGTTCATCGCAGAATAAATACTTCGGATTGTTTACAATTGCTCTTGCAATGGCAACCCTTTTTTGCATTCCACCGGAAATTTCAGAAGGATATTTCCTTCCTGCTTTATCAAGATGTACCCTTCCTATTACTTCGAAAACTCTCTTCTTTTTTTCTCTAAAAGTAAGGTTGGTAAACATATCCAATGGAAACATAATATTCTCCTCTACTGTTAAAGAGTCAAATAAGGCACTTCCCTGAAATACGGTTCCAATTTCTGAACGAAGGTGTTGCTTTTCTTCTCTCGTCATGGTATTGACATCCCGGCCGTCAAACAAAATTTCTCCGGATGATGGCATATAGACATTCAGTAAACTTTTAAGAAAAACGGTTTTTCCCGAGCCACTCTGTCCGATGATAAGGTTTACTTTTCCTTTATCAAATGAAGTCGAAATTCCCTTAAGTACTTCAACATCTCCAAAACTTTTCTTAAGATCTTTTACCTCAATCATCAGCTTAATATTAATTGGGTTAAAATTAATTCGGAAATGATAATGAAGACCATTGTCCATACCACTGCCTGGGTACTTGCTCTACCTACTTCTAAAGATCCTCCTTTCACAAAATATCCGAAATAAGAAGGAACCGTTGCAATAATGAATGCAAAAACTATGGTTTTGGTAAATGCATAATAGATAAATAGATTAGGCATATACATTTGGATCCCTACAATATAATCGTTTTCGGTCCAGTTTCCTGTTAAAATCCCGGCAATATAGCCTCCACCAATACCAAATACGATACTGATAGCGATAAGAAGAGGATTAAAAATCATACAGGCAATGATCTTTGGAAAGATCAAAAAATTGGGTGAATTGACTCCCATGATATCTAAGGCATCAATCTGTTCAGAAACCCTCATTGTTCCAATACTGGAAGCAATGTATGATCCTACTTTACCTGCTAAAATCAAACTGATAATGGTAGGAGCAAATTCTAAAACAAGTACTGCTTTTGTTGCATATCCTACAAATGAAGGAGGAATAGGAAATGATGAAGCATCAAAGTTATTAAACATTTGAATCGCTACTACTGCCCCCACGAAGATCGAGGTAAAGACTACGAGACCGAAAGAATTAACTCCCAAATCATTAATTTCCCTCATGAGCAGCTTCCAAAAAACCCTCATTTTCTGGGGTTTTTGCAGGGATTTTCCTAAAAGGATCATATATTCCCCTACTGCTGTGAAAAACTTTTTTAACATACTGCTAAATTAGACTTTTTTATTGAATTAGGCTAAGGTTGAAGAGAAGACAGAAGCCCGGAAAATGTTAAAATTATCCTAACCTTAGCTATAGCTTTATTTTGCGTTTTTGTCCCCACCAATAACCAGTAAAATGGTTTTTAATATGATAACCAGATCCAGCACAAAACTCCAGTTCCTTACATAGAATGCGTCTGCGAGAACTCTTTTTTTCATTTCTACCTCCACATCTCCAAAGTCACCACGCAATCCGCTTACCTGTGCAAGACCTGTAATTCCTGGACTTACCATACTTCTTAGGCTATATCTTCCGATTTTTGGTTTGTAGTAATTATCAACAGCCAACATGTGAGGACGTGGACCTACTACAGACATTTCGCCTTTCAGTACATTGATAAACTGCGGAAGTTCATCAAGGCTGGTCTTTCTTAAAAATTTACCTACCTTGGTGATTCTGGTGTCATTTTCTCTGGTTGTACTCGTTGTAGATTCATCATTGACGACCATGGTTCTGAATTTTATACAGCTGAACACCTCCTCATGAAAACCATATCTTTTCTGAAAGAAGAAAACAGGTCCTTTGGAACTTACCCTGATTAAAATTGCGATGATCGGAAATAACCATGTACAAACGAAAGCCAGAACAAATATGGAAAAGAAAATATCAAATGTTCTTTTCATCAGGAAGTTGGAATAATAATCTAATGGATATCTTGCCTGATTAAGAACGGGTTGAGTTTGGATATAAGCCAGATCATAGAGGAAAAAATCACTTTGGGTAATACTGGGGATCAATGAAATATGAACCTTGTTTTCCTCTGCAAGTTTGAATATGTCAGACTCAACACTTTCACCGTAAGAATTTTCTGTAGATAAAAACAATGTATGGATACCGTTTTTTTTCCAGAAGCTCACCAATTCGGCGGTGCTGGCATCTGCATTCTCATGTTCAAATATTCGGTATCCGTAATCTTTACGTTCTTTAAAAATGTTTTTTAGGATCTCCGTAGAATCTCCATCTCCTAAAAACATGATATTTCGATAGTTAACCCCTAAAGACCGTAGGTACTTAATAGAAAAATAGATGAGTGATTTTGCTAAAAAGATAAATATAAACAGATAAAATGATAACCAGTAAATATCAGAGTTGAAGAATACATTATTACTGACCTTCCCAATAAGCAAAACACCAAGTATAAAGGATATGAAATGAATCAGAAGCCTTTCCAGAAAGAGAGTATACGTAAGGTTCCTCGGAATATTGTATATTTTTGTCCTACCGCTGAGAAGCACCCAGAACAAAAACAGCAAAACCAGAGAAAAAGCGTTCTGGTACCAGGTTTCCTTATGATACTTCAGGTTTTCGTTTCTGCTTATAAAAAAGAATATGAAAATAGATGCAATAACCATGAGGTCAAGCAAAATAATGATCGATTTCAGGTATCTAGAGTATCGAATTCTCTGCATCTATCGGTATTATAACAGGAAGGGCCAGCTAATGTACGTATTTTTACGGTATATTCAGATATTTGTGGGTCTGAACAGAAGCCTGCCATTCCGGGTGTTCCAGAATAAAATCTGTAATTTTAGGATACATATCATCTCTTTTACTCCATTCACTTTGGAGGTAAAGCTTGCAGCTTTCAGAAACTTTGGCAGCCTGTTCCTGTGCAAATGCAAAATCATGATTGTTGAAAACAATAACTTTAAGCTCATGGGCCTTTTGATAGATCTCATCTTTAGGCAATCCTGTTTTCTTTGGAGAAAGAGTAATCCAATCCAGATGCCCGCTCATAGGATATGCTCCTGAAGTTTCAATGTGAATAGTACATCCAAGTTCTTTTAATTTGGAGGTAAGAACTTCCAAATTCCAAGTAAGAGGTTCTCCTCCCGTAAGAACGACGGTTTTACAATGTTTAGCCGCTGTTTCTGCAATTTCCTCAGCATTCATCAAAGGATGAAGCTCCGGGTCCCAACTTTCTTTCACATCACACCAGTGGCAGCCTACATCGCAGCCTCCCAGCCTGATAAAATAAGCCGCTTTTCCAGTATGTGCTCCTTCTCCTTGTAAAGTGTAAAAATGCTCCATTACAGGGAGCATTTTACCTTCTTTTAATAAAATATCTTGTTCTTTATTCATTTTAAAATTAGTCGTTATAGACCGAAGTTTTATAAGCAATAATGGTGTTTTTCATCAACATTGCTCTTGTCATTGGGCCTACTCCTCCAGGAACCGGAGTAATCCAGCTTGCCTTTGCTGCACAGCTGTCAAAATCTACATCACCGGCAAGGTAATATCCTTTTGGAGAGTCATCGTCTACTCTTGTAATACCCACGTCAACGATTACAGCACCTTCTTTAATCATTTCTCCTTTTAAGAAATGAGGATCTCCCAAGGCTGTAATAACGATGTCTGCCTTTTTAGTATATTCTTCAATGTCTTTTGTGTAGGAGTGGGTAAGGGTAACCGTTGAGTTTCCAGGGAAATCTTTTCTTCCCATTAAGATACTCATTGGTCTTCCTACAATTTTACTTCTACCAATGATTACACAGTCTTTTCCTTTGGTTTCAATATTATATCTTTCCAATAATGTTAAGATTCCGAAAGGAGTTGCCGGTAAGAAAGTATCCATTTCAAGAGCCATTTTTCCGAAGTTTTCAGGGTGGAATCCGTCCACGTCTTTTCTTGGATCAATAGCGTTGATGATTTTCTCCTGGTCCACCTGATCCGGTAAAGGGAGCTGAACAATAAAACCATCCACTGCTTTAGATTTATTCAGCTCGTCAATGGTTTCCAATAGTTCAGATTCTGAAACTGTGCTTGGGAATTTGATTAAGCTGGATTGAAATCCTACCTCTTCACAATCTTTTACCTTAGCGTTTACATAAGCCTTGCTTGCTCCGTTGTTTCCTACAAGAATAGCAACCAAATGAGGTGCTCTTCTTTTATTTGCCAGGATTTTTTCAACTTCAACTTTGATCTCAGCTTTGATTTCTTTGGAAACCTTAAGTCCGTCAAGAATTTCTGCCATTTTTACTTTTTACTTTTATTTAGATTTATTTTTACTTTACTACTTAAATTCTTTATAATAGTTAATCAATCCGTTGGTAGAACTATCATGTGAAGTTATCGTCTCGTTGTTTTCAAGCTCCGGTAAGATTTTGTTAGCGAGTACTTTACCTAATTCAACTCCGAACTGATCGAAGCTGAAAATATTCCATATAACCCCTTGAACGAAGATTTTGTGTTCATACATAGCAATTAACTGTCCTAATGTGAAAGGCGTTAATTCTTTGAATAATATAGAGTTAGTAGGTGTGTTTCCGTGGAAAACCTTATAGTTTAATAATCGGTCAATCTCTTCATCGGATTTTCCTGCATTTCTAAGTTCTTCTTCCACTTCTTCTTCTGTTTTCCCGAAAGCAAGTGCTTCAGTCTGGGCAAAGAAGTTCGCTAATAATTTATCCTGATGGTCAGAAACTTTATTAGAGCTTTTAGTATAAGCAATAAAGTCCGCAGGAATCAATTCTGTACCTTGGTGAATCAATTGGTAAAATGCATGTTGTCCATTGGTTCCAGGTTCTCCCCAAATGATTGGTCCTGTTTCATATTCTACGAATTCACCGTTTCTGTCTACACATTTTCCGTTGCTTTCCATATCTCCCTGTTGAAGATAAGCAGCAAACCTGTCAAGGTATTGCGAATAGGGAAGGATTGCATAGGTGGTTGCTGCGTAGAAATTACGATACCAGATTCCTAAAAGCCCCATGAGTACAGGAACGTTTTCAGAGAAGTCTTCAGTCTGGAAGTGCTGGTCTGTATCGAAAGCTCCTTTTAAAAGCTGTTCAAAGTTTTCATAACCTACAGCCAGTACAATGCTTAATCCGATAGCACTCCAAAGCGAGTATCTTCCGCCTACCCAATCCCAGAATTCGAAAATGTTTTCTTCAGCAATTCCGAACTGCTTAACCGCTTCAATATTAGTGGATAAAGCTACGAAATGCTTTGCTACATCTTCCTGATTACCTGCTTTAAGGAACCAGTCTTTTGCTGAATTGGCATTTGTCATTGTTTCCTGCGTAGTAAACGTTTTAGAAGCAATGATGAATAGAGTCGTTTCCGGATTTAGGTTTTTAACAACCTCTGCAATATGATTTCCGTCCACATTGGAAACAAAGTGAACGTCTAGTCTTGTTTTAAAATGCTTTAAAGCTGAACAAACCATCACAGGTCCCAAATCTGAACCTCCGATTCCGATGTTTACCACATCTGTAATTTGCTTTCCACTGAATCCTTTGTGTTCTCCTGAAATGATTTTTTCAGAAAAATCTTTCATGTGGTTCAATACTCTTTTGATCTCTGGCTTAATATTTTCGCCGTCTACAAGAATTTCACGGTCAGAGAAATCTCTCAAAGCAGTATGGAGAACTGCTCTTCCCTCTGTTTCATTGATTTTATCACCAGAGAACATTTTAGAAATAGCATCTTTTAACTGACATTCTTCTGCCAATTGTAATAAAAGTTCTTTTGTTCTTGAATCAATTAAGTTTTTAGAATAATCAAAAAGGTAATTATCTTTTTGCAGGGAGAATTCTTCGAAACGATTCGGGTTGTACTGGAAAAGACTTCTTAGCTCAAGGTCGTTAGATGCAAAATGTTCATCAAGGGCTTTCCAGCTGTTGGTTTGTATAGGGTTTATTTTTGATAGCATGTTGTTGGGAATTTATAGTTCAGAAAAATAATATCGCGGATCAAAATCTTTAGAGATCCATAACGATTTATTTCTGATGTGCAAATTTAAGGAAAAATAAAACCTCAAATAAATTTGAGGATGATAAATAACGATTTTTTAAAAAACAAAACCCCAGAAATGACCTGAGGTTTACTTTTTATGGGTATAAAAATGTTTTTTGAGACATTATTCGTCTATTTCATTCAAAATATTTTCCAATTGCTTAGCGTGGGCACCATAGAAATATTTTGTCCATAAAACAATGCTTACCAGTAGGGAAAGTGTTCCAATTAAAACGGCAATTATTAAATAGATCTGAGTATGGGTTGCGAGTTCAGTCAGATCTTTCCCTTTTTTTTCCAAAGTGTTATAGATAAATAATCCAATAGTAATAAGGAAATGAGGTAGTAATAAAAAGCCGAATGACTGATATCTTTCCATGTTTAATCGTAGTTCATGATAAATTTTCCAAAGGCTGTTCTTGGTATTTCCCGTATAAAGCTCCGTTTGTTTATAGAATTTATAAAATCCAAACAGATAATAAGATGATATTACAACCATCATTGTATAGGATATATAATAAATAATGTATTGAGAAGAGGGAAATTTAAACTGAAGAGGAAAGAATCCGATAAGAATGATGGCTAAAATCTGTGCCGGAAATTCTTTTTTCATACTTTTCTGGATTTTTTCTATAGGATGTTTACTCTCCTTTAATTGTTCTATAGCGTCTGGAATATGAACATTGCTGTCTTCATTATTCCACTGTTCTTTTAATTGATCAAAATTCATAACCTGTTTTTTTTATGATTTGCTGTATTTTTTCTTTGGTTCTGTTAAGTTTTACACGGGCATTGCCTTCACTGAGCCCGAGGTTGCTTCCAATCTCTTTATGTGACATCCCCTCCATGAAATAAAAGATAACTGCCTTCTCTAATGCATTCAGTTCTTGGACGGCACGGTAAAAAATTTCGAGCTGCCTGTCCTTTGTGGGGTTGTAGTCCTCCTGTTGTACCTCAAAATGATGAGACGGATCCGTATGATTTTTTGTCCTCTGTTTTTCTTTTTTTAAATAGGTAATGGCAGTATTGATGGCAACGCGATACATCCATGTAGAAAATTCACTGTTTCCCTTAAAGTTTTGATAAGATTTCCATAGCTGGATAAGAATTTCCTGCTGAAGATCTTCACGGTCTTCTATGGAATCTGCATAGATCCGGGAAGCTTTATATAATATGCCTTTGTGCTGATTGACAAGCTTTAGAAAGGCTGTTCCGGTTGGGGTACTCACAATAGTTTCATGGTTGGGTTATTGTTATAAGTTTGATACAGGCTTTACGGTGTATCCTTTTGCTTTAAGAAGGTTGATGAGCCCATTATTTCCCCATAAATGACCACTTCCAACGGCAAAGAAAGAGCTTTGTTTTTTCATTATTTCAGGCATTTTTTCTACCCATTTTGTATTTCGGTCAGTCAGCATGAATTTCTCCTGTTTTTTATTCATGAATTTTGGATCTTTAATAAGCTGATCCAAGCTTTTTAAATTTTCATTTTTGAATGCCTCTGTCATTTTTTGTGAAGCAATAGTATACTCTTTACTCAATTTCAGTTGAGAAATCACTTCTTTCAGATTGTAGGATTGACCAATTGAATAAATCTGATCATCAACCTTTTCCAGCCCATTCACACTTTTTTTGTTTTTCAAAGCTGTTTTCAGAAGCTCAATTTCATACATTTTCACTTCATTAGGAGGGCAAGGAATTGCTTTTGTTGCAATAAGAGCATAAAGAGCTTGTGGGGTTTGGTGGTCAATGTTTTTCAGGTTGGTTCCATAGTCAGCAAGTATTTTATCCAGTTCTTTTGCCTCTTCAGGAGTTAATTGTTCAGAAATTTTTTTATCTGCGGCCATCATTTTTTGCATTGCGACTATTTCATTCTGATCGGTGTAATTAATTTCCATTACAAAATTTTCAGCCTGATTAAGAGCATTCCATGTTTTTGGTTTTATCTCAAAATCTTTGCTGCATAAGATATGAAATGTTCCGGCAATATAAGAGGGTTTAGAAAGTCCGTTCCCGGATACTTCCCATAACAGGCTGTTTTCATTTTCTGTATTATTATTCTGTGCCGTTGCCGTCATGAAATTCATTGATAATAATGCTGCGAATCCAAGTTTTATTAAATTTTTCATAGTATTTGTTTTTTTTGATTTTCTGTTCTTTTAAACAGTAGGTAAGAGGTATATTACAATCGTTACAGTTTTTTTTTCAAAAAAATAAAAACCTCCTGAAAACAGGAGGCTGTAAAATCTAAAATTATGATGATAACCTATAGGTTAGGAGTTCTGTTCTGAGGATTTAGGCAGCTCAGATCTTTTGATTTTTCTTTTTCTTAGGAAATAAATAATTCCACCTGCGATGAGAACGAGAGGCCAGATGTTGATGAGTCCTACGATAATTCTCTGGATCAGATAGAATCCATAGATGAAGCCGTCTTTTGCATCATGAATAAAGTTGTATTTGTATTTGTTGTCAATACTGTCCGTATTGGTAACGGCAATTTCTGCGATGCGTAATTTCGGTTCTTTGATGTAAATATCAACGGTGCTGTATTTCAGGTTGTCAGCCATGCTCATGGTATTTAGTTTTTGAAGATTTCCTTCAGACATATTATTGTCATCCACGATTACCTTGTCCTTATTGTTTTTTATTTTATCAATATTTTCAGAAGTCTTCTGGTTTCTTTTCGCTTCCAGTTCAGAATATTTAATATGGGCAGTAACATCTTCCGCATTGATGGATCTTGAGTTCAGAAATAGCTTGTTGGTGTTGATAAAGGTCAGTAGCTCGCCCAGCTTTTCAGTAGGCACTCTTACCTGCATTGAATTTTCGGTTTTGTATTTTTTTATCAGCATTGCTTCAGTATCAGAAGTGTTATAAGTGTCTTCATAAACAACATTACTTTGTAGATTGCTTTTGGTGACAAATCCTCCAAGGTCCTGTACTGATTTTTCAATGGCAATGGTTGCATTATATACATCTTTCACTTCCATGTTGACATCTGCTGTTTTGATGAACTTTTTATCCTTCACTTCCATACTGGCAGCAGATGAAACACTGTCTGTCGTAACAGCTGCAGAATCTGCTGCAGTTTCATAGCTTTTAAGTTCGCTGTTAGTAGCTTCTCCTTTTTTACATGAATAAATTCCTAATAAAAGAACTGCGGATAATGATAATTTGATGTAAGTCGTTTTCATAGCGTAAGATTTTTGAGGTTTTGCTTGAGTCAAAGTTCAGCAAGGATCCTTTGTAATGCTTGAAAATTGAAAGTAAAAAATTTGTAAAGAGAATTTTCTATTTTAATTGATTATATATCAGTCGTTTGTAAAATAGAGTCTAGGTTGGTGGTTTGCTTTCGGAGTAATTTTTGCTTATCTTTTTACAAACCAAAATCACAATATATCATTATGTCAAATACCTTTTCTAAAATCAGAAATGCAATAGGATTATTCACATCCATAGATTTTGAACAACTCAGTGCTATTTCTCAAAAAGTAGATTTGCCGAAACTAATGCATAATTTTTCAAAGCTGGATGATAAACAACTTACCGGGCTTATGAAAATGCTTGATCCCGATAAGAAAAAGAAAGAACTTCCTCCCATTGATGGCGATTTTTACGATATCTACCATACTTTAACTCCTGAACAGCGGGAAATTCAACTGAAAGTAAGAGCTTTTATGGAAAAAGAAGTTAAACCTTTGGTCAATCATTACTGGCTTAGGGATGAATTTCCTTTTGAGTTAATTCCGAAATTTCAAAAACTGGATATCTGTGGAGTAACTTATGAAGGATATGGATGTCCTGGAATGCCTTTTCTGATGGAAGGTGTTATTGCGATGGAAATGGCAAGAATTGATGCCTCTATTGCTACATTTTTTGGAGTACAGTCCGGGTTGGCAATGGGTTCTATTTATATATGTGGTTCAGAAGAGCAAAAACAGAAATGGCTCCCACAGATGCAGAAGTTTGAAAAAATAGGAGCCTTTGGACTGACTGAACCGGAAGTGGGCTCCGGAGCTGCAGGGGGTCTTACAGTGACTTGTAAGAAAACAGCTGAAGGATGGGTTTTAAATGGTCAGAAAAAATGGATCGGAAATGCAACTTTTGCAGATCTTATTATTATTTGGGCAAGAGATCTGGATAGTGGAGAAGTAAAAGGATTTATTGTTGAAAAAGATAATCCGGGATATTCTGTAGAAAAGATCAAAGGGAAAATGGCTTTGAGGATTGTCCAAAACGGATTAATTACTCTTAAAGATTGCGTAGTTACAGAAGAAAATCGCTTGCAGAATGCCAATTCATTTAAAGATACCGGAAAAGTTCTGAGAATGACAAGAGCAGGGGTTGCCTGGATGGCAACAGGATGTGCAAGAGGAGCTTATGAAAGTGCTTTAGCATATACCAGAACCAGAGAACAGTTTGGAAAACCTATTGCCTCATTTCAGATGATTCAGGGACATTTGGTAGAAATGTTATCCAATCTTACGGCCATGCAGACTATGGTTTTCAGATTGTCTGAAATGCAGGATGAAGGGATTCTAAAAGATGAACATGCTTCATTAGCAAAGGTTTTCTGTACATTAAGAACAAGGGATATTGTTTCCAGAGCGAGAGAAGTGATGGGTGGAAATGGTATTCTCCTGGAATATGATGTGGCCCGTTTTGTAGCAGATGCCGAGGCTATTTATTCCTATGAAGGAACAAAAGAAATTAACTCACTCATTGTAGGGCGATCTATTACAGGATTCAGTGCTTTTATATAAAAAAAAAATAGCAGATGATAGTTGATGTCATCTGCTAAATATGGGTTTCTAATTGCTATCCAACCAGATTTTTATATTTCTCTCTATTATCAATCAATATCCAGATATTGATCAGAAACAAGATACCGGAAATACAAATTCCAGTGGTTGAAGGATCTCTGTAAGTATTATGTATTAAAATTCCTGTCAAAACAGGCAGGATTATAATGGCACCTAATGCTCTTGTCTTTGGAAAAATAAATAATAGACCGCCTATTACTTCTACAGTGCCTACCAATGGTAGTAACCATCCAATTTCTCCGAATGCAGCATAGATTTTCATTTGTGCTTCTGTGAGGGGAGGGGTTGGATTGTAATGAAAGAATTTGTCTAAGCCTGCATTAATAAACATAATGCCAAATAAGATACAGATGATAAGTTTAATGAGTTTCATAATAAATATTTTATATCAAATGTAAAATAAAAATACAATTTTATTGTGATTTTGCAATTTAAAAATAACATTGTTTGTGTTAACGGTAGGTTAATGTGATATTCTGTATCATTTTATTATTTATATTTGAGTACAAACTAAACTCATAAAAATTATGTTGAAAAACCTTAAAAAATTAAACCGTACAGATTTAAGAGAAATTCAGGGGGGAGCTGGCATTGGAAAATGTGACATAGGTCCTATTGGTTGTCCATGTAAAATACCTCCGGGAGATCCGTGTTTAGGAGGTGGTCCTGGTGGAGGCGGCCCTACAACTCCTAATTTAGGATATTGCCCGGATAATCAATCCTATATTCCTTGTGAAGAATCTTGTCCAAATGGAATGAGACCGCTTTGTGCTCTTCCATAATACAATAAATAAAGACTGCTGTGAAAAGCAGTCTTTATTGTTTAAAGTTTAATATGTTCGTTTATGCTGTAAATATCAATTTAGCGGTCATTGCTAATGAATGTTTTATTGCTCATTATTAATTACTTATCGGCAATGATGTTAGTCCATTTCCTTCAGAGTAATATTCTTTGAAATCTTGTAGCTTTTCTTCTTTTTGTTTGGTTTTTCCTCTTCTCCTAGTAGTTTTCCCCAAGGCTTTAAATCTTCAACCTTTTCGCAGATGATCTTGATAATAGCAATCGCAGGAATACAAAGAAACATCCCGGCAATTCCCCAAAGATGCTCACCCAGAAGGATTCCTATGAAAGAAAATAAAGCATTGATCTTCACTCGGGAACCCACAACAAATGGAAGTACAATATTTCCATCTACAGCATGAATACCAATATATCCGATAGCAACATAAATACATGTTGAAGGACTGGCTGTAGCAAAGGCAATAAAGCAGGATATAATGAGTGAGATAAAAATACCTAAATAAGGAATTACGTTTAATAAACCTGTTAAAACAGCTAAAAGGATAGCGTATTTTACCCCTAAAACAGTGAGTACTATAGAGGTAAGAATGGATACAATAATCACCTGAAGACACAGTCCGAAGATGTATTTCTTGGTCATGACACGAATTTCATTCACCGCTGCCTGAACACTTGATTTATGTCTTTCATTAAAAACCGTTACAATAAAGTTGTTCAACAGTCTTCTGTAATTTAAAATAAAGATAAAAAACAGGGTGAAAAATATGATAAAACCAAATCCTGTTGAGAAAATACCAAAAGTAAATCCTAAAATGGCACCGGAAGAAGATAAAAGCTTATTCAATCCCTGATTGATGTAATCTACCTGCTCGTCTACTTTTACATTGAATGTTTTGGAAACCCAATGTTGAGCATTATTAAAAACGGTAGTCAGCTGCTCTCTTAAATGAGGCAAATCTTTGCTAAAATCTGATAATTGATTGGTGAAAAAATAAATGAGCCCCGCTAAAATAATCAACATAATGAATACGGAAGTCATTGTTGACATAGATCTTGGAAATCTTAGTTTCTTTTCCATGAAAGTGGCTGCCGGCAAAAACAGCATGGCCATCAGGAATGCAAAGAAAAATGGAGCTAAAATGGTTTGCCCCAAAGCTAAAAGATACCCGATCCCAATGATCGAAATAACGACAAGGGTAAGCTTGACAAGGAAAGGAAGTCTAAGAAAGTTCATAATCTAAAATCTGCAGTGTGGAATAAAAATAAGAAAAACCCGTCGATTTGAAGAATTTTTTATTCAAACAGTGTGGATTTTTCTTTCTGCACATCAAATTCCATTCCTAAATCCTTACTATTTAAACAGAAACACGCTCTGGAATTCAGAACGTGTTTCTTATTGAGAAGTTAATATGTAAATAAATTGTTTTTATTTTTCAATAGCAATATCAATGACTTCTTCCATTCTATTGACATAATGCACTTTCAGATTTTTTAAATAATCTTTTTTGATTTCTTCCACATCTTTTCTGTTAGCCTCACAAAGAATAACATCTTTTACTCCGGCTCTGGTTGCCGCAAGAAGCTTTTCCTTGATTCCGCCTACAGGAAGTACTTTTCCTCTTAAAGTAATTTCTCCCGTCATGGCAAGGTGAGGTTTGATCTTTTTGTTTTTAAAAGAAGAAACCATTGAAGTCAGCATGGCAATACCAGCCGAAGGACCATCTTTAGGAGTTGCTCCTTCAGGGACATGAACGTGGATGTTTTTCTTATCCAGGTCTTCCTGGGCAATTCCCAGCTCATCATGTTTAGCCTTAATGTATTCTAGGGCAATAGTAGCAGATTCTTTCATTACGGTTCCCAGATTTCCGGTCATCGTTAAAGCTCCTTTACCGTTGCTTAGAATACTTTCAATATACAAAATATCTCCACCTACGCTTGTCCAGGCAAGACCTGTTACAACACCGGGAACTCCAGTGATTTCAGATAAACTTTTCGGTCTTGGAACGCCAAGGATTTCATCTACTTTTTCCAGCGAAATTTTTGGGTCATACTCTTTTACCAAAGCAGTCTGTAATGCTACCCATCTTGCCACAGAAGCAATTCTTTTCTCTAAGGTTCTTACGCCGCTTTCAGAGGTATGAGCCTCAATAATATGCTTAAGTTCAGCATTTCCAAGTTTGAATGATTTGGTGTCCAGTCCATTCTCTTCCTGCTGTTTTTTGATTAAGTGTCTTTTTGCAATCTCAATCTTTTCTTCCAATGTATATCCGGCAATCTGAATGATCTCCGTTCTGTCCAAAAGTGGAGTCTGAATCGTTGAAAGGGAGTTTGCCGTTGCAATAAACATTACTTTCGACAGGTCGTATCCCATTTCAAGGAAGTTGTCGTAGAAAGATTTATTTTGTTCAGGGTCAAGGACTTCTAGTAGTGCAGAACTTGGGTCTCCGTGAAGTCCCTGAGCAATTTTATCAATCTCATCCAAAACAATTACAGGATTAGAAGTTCCTGCCTTTTTGATAGACTGAAGAATTCTTCCGGCCATCGCACCAATATAGGTTTTTCTGTGTCCACGGATTTCACTTTCATCATGAAGTCCACCTAAAGATAATCTTATATATTTTCTGCCTAAAGAATCTGCAATAGATTTACCTAAGGATGTTTTACCTACTCCCGGAGGCCCTACTAATAGTAGAATAGGAGACTTCATGTTGTTCTTTAGTTTTAAAACAGCCATGTGCTCCAAAATTCTTTTCTTAATATCTTCAAGTCCGAAATGTGCTTTATCTAACACCTTTTCAGCCCTTGCAATATCAAAAGTATCTTTGGTATAGGTTTCCCATGGAAGATCTGTGAAGAAATCAAGGTAATTTCTCTGTACATTATAGTCCGGAGAATTAGGGTTTTGTCTTTGTAATCGGCCAATTTCTTTCTGGAAATGATCTTCAACTTCCTGGCTCCATTTCTTTGTTTTAGCTTTAGCAATAAGGTCTGCAACATCACTTTCAGGTCCACCACCCAATTCTTCCTGGATGGTTCTGATCTGTTGGTTCAGGAAATACTCTCTTTGCTGTTTATCAAGATCTTTTGAAGTTTTTTGATGAATTTGATTTCTCAATTCCAGCTTTCTGAAATCTTCATGCATCATCTCGTAGCATTTATTGGCCCTTTCCATCATGCTTTTTTCTTCAAGCAGCCTTTGCTTTTCCAGAGATGGGAAGCTGGCGTTGGTACAGATGAAATTCAGCAGATCATCATTATTGTTGATATTTTTGATGGCGAAATTAGCTGCATTAGGAATATTAGGGTCCAGCTCAATGATTTTTAAAGCAAGCTCTTTGATATTTTCTAATAACGCTTCATATTCCTCCTGATTTTTAGGTTTATTATCCTTTAATTTTGTGATTTCAGCTTTAAAATAAGGTTGAATGTCAACAATTTTCTTGATTTTAAACCTATGGAAGCCTTTGGTAATAGCCGTAATATTACCTTCAGGAAGTTTAATGATCTTGATGATCTTTGCTAATGTACCGGTGGTATAAATATCCTTTTCGGTAGGTTGTTCAAGATCAGAATTCTTCTGGCTTACAATTCCGATGAAATCTCCGTTTTTCTGCGCTTCCTCAAGGAGTTGTATAGAGGTTTTTCTTCCTGCAGTAATAGGAATTACTACATTCGGGAACATTACCATATTTCTTACGGGAAGTATTGGGAATATTTTCTGTTCGGAATTTTTTTCAGTCTCTCCAAAGTCGGAAAGATTGATTTCTTCAGTGACGATATCAAAACCGTCGCTGATCATTTCTTCTAAACTTATATCTTCAAATTCTGTCATAATGGATCGAATGACAAATTGTCATTTTCGTTTTTAATCGTTAAATGGATTTTTTTATAATAAGCCCTGAAAACGTGTGGTATATTATAATATACTAGATTGCACAATACTTATGCCATTTGTTTTTTGCTAAAAAATATGGTCAAAATTTCCTTTTTTACATAATCTTTAGGATTTAAAATTAAAATAAAGAACTTCTGCTTCTCTAATTTCTTAAAAATGTGTATTTTCGCAAACTGATAAAAAACTATAATTTATAAAATGGCAATTTTAGGACAGATTAGGAGTAAGCCTTGGCTTTTAATGGGAGTAATAGCCTTAGCGCTTTTGGCGTTCTTGGTGAACCCAGACAGTATCGACAAGGTTTTTGGTAAGAATCCTGACGTTTTAGGAAAAGTAAATGGTGAGAAAATCACCCGCGAAGAGTTCAATGATCAGCTTTTCGTGCTGCAGCAACAGGCTGAACAACAGGGTCGTCCAAAGAACGGTCTTGAAGAACAGGCTTGGCAGTTACTTGTTCAATCTAAACTTATCAAGCAACAGTTTGAGAAATTGGGCTTTGAAATGAATGATGATTATTTCTGGAATCAAATCCAGTACGATCAGATGTTCGCTCAAAATCAGCAGTTTTTTGATGAGAAGGGGAACTTTAAAACTCAAGACCTTAAAAAAGAAATTGAAACATTACAAAACACTAACCCTCAGGGATATGCTCAATGGTTGAAAACTAGAAAATCAATTGAGTACAGACTGATGGCAAGACAGGTGTTTACCAATATTTCAGCAGGTATTACTACGGGTAAGAAAGAAGCTGAAGAATTGATGAAAGAAAGAGATCAGCTTGCTGACATCGACTTTGTAAAGGTAGACTATGCAGCTTATCTTCAAAAAACAAAGATCAATGTTACGACAGAAGATCTTGCCAACTATATCAAGCAGCACCCGGTAATGTTCAAAGCTGAGCCTAGCAGAAACTTAGGTATCGTGTTTTTCCCGTCTAAGCCAAGTGCAGCAGATGATGCAGCCGCTTTAAAGGAAATTACAAAATTATACTCAGGAGGTACGGATGCGAGTGGAGGTACTGAAAACTTCCAGAATACGAAGAATGACTCTATGTTTGTGATGGCAAACTCAGATTCACCTTTCAATCCTCAGTATGTAAAGCCTACACAATTGCCTGCTACTATACAAGGTCAGATCGCAACAGCTGCGATAGGACAGACTTTTGGTCCTTATAAAGAACAAAATTTCTATGTAGTTTCTAAGCTTGTAGGGAAGAAGACTTCAGATTCTACATTGTCAAGACATATCCTGATCGCTTTCAAAGGAAGCCCTGCAGGAGAAGGAGTAACAAGATCTAAAGAACAGGCTAAGAAATTAGCAGACTCTATCGGAGCTATCGTAAAAGCAACACCTGCTAAATTTACAGAGTTCCTTAAGCTTTCAAATGATCCAAACTCTGCTGCACAAGGAGGTAGCCTTGGTTGGACAACTCCGGAAACCCCTTTCGTTCCTGAATTCCTTACTTATTTGGCAAACAATCCTAAAGGAGCAACAGGAGTTGTGGAAACTCAGTTTGGTTACCACATCATCAATATCGAAGATAAAAAATCTGGATCAATGGGGTATAAGGTGGCAAATCTTGTAAAAGAGATTAAGCCTTCAGATGCTACAGAAGCTGAAACAGATAAAAACTCAAGAAAATTCATTCAGCAGGTTCAAGGAAAATCTTTCAACGATTTCGTGAACATTGCTAAGAAAGGAAACTTCCAGTTCACTAACCCTAAAGCTGCGAAGAGATTCGAAGGACAACTTCAGGGACTAGGTACTGAAAAGGATAGCGATATTCTTACTTGGGCTTTTGATAAGAAAAGATCTAAAGGAGATACTGAATTATTTAACGTAGACGGAACAGGAGACAAAATTGTTGTATTCCTGAACGGAAAACAGGAAGCTGGTCTTGCTGATCCTGAATCTGTAAGAGATCAGATTGAAGTAATTGTTAAAAATAAATTGGCTGCAAAACAAATTTCTGATAAAATTGCAGGAGCAAAAGCTTCAGGTTTAGATCAGATTGCTGCTTTGTTTGCTACTACAAAACAAACCGCTCAGGTAAACCTATTAAACCCTTCAGTAGCTGGTGCTATGGAGCCTAAAGTTGCTGGTGCAGCCTTCGGTGTTGCAAAAGGTAAACTGTCTAACCCGGTTGAAGGAGGAACAGGAGTTTACGTACTGATTAAAAAATCTGAAACTGTAAACAAGCAACCTGGTGATCTTAAGCAGTTCACTGAGTCTATTTCTCAGAGAAATGCAGGAATGTTTGGACAGGCTTGGTTGAAGAGTCTTCAGGATAACGCAGATATCCAGGACTATAGAATCGAGATCTGGAACAAGCTGGGAAATCAGCAACAATAAGAGATTCTTATCTATTAATATAAAAGCGACAATTTTTTGTCGCTTTTTTTTGTATTTAACGCAGAATAATAAAGGAAAAGATTTATTTAAAATGTATTATATTTGCTTATTAGAAAAAAATTAGCAAGTGAAGTTCAGTAAAGAATTAAAAGCTGGTGTGATTGCACTTCTAGCTATCGTAGGCTTTGTGGTGTTGTTTCAATTTATGAAAGGGAAAAGCCTTTTTACTACCGACAATATCTTTTACGCAAAATATGAAAATGTAGAAGGCCTTGCGCAGTCTTCGGCAGTCTCTATTAATGGTCTTAAAGTAGGCCAGGTTGATAAGATTATACCTCAAACAGCAAAGGACGGTAAAATCAGTTTTGTTGTAAAAATTACGGTTGATAACAAATTTGAATTTTCAAAAAATTCAACATTGGAAATTTTTGAACCGGGATTAATGTCCGGTAAAGAAATGAGAGTAAACCTGATGTATGGCGGTGCTACAGCAAAAGATGGAGATACTCTGAAAGGAGCTTTCAAGCTGGGAACGCTGGGAAGCCTTTCTTCTCAGGTAGGTCCGGTAAAAGATCAATTGCAGGTAGTTCTCCACAGAGTAGACTCTTTAATGGCAAATGCCAACCTGCTCGTGGATGCACAAAACAGAGCCGAAGTAAAAGCTTTATTATCCAACCTTAACAAAACAGTAGGAGCACTTCAGACTACAGCAGGAAATGTAAACAGCCTGGTAGGTCATAATGATCCAAAACTACAGAAAGTATTGGATGATGCAAGTCTTACTATGCAAAGTGGAAAGGTAACCCTGGATAAATACGGAAATCTTGCACAGAGCATTGATACAAAACAATTAAATGCAACGATTGCTAATCTTGATGCTACTGTAGGAAAACTGAATCAGGTGATTGGTGGAATAGATAAGGGAGAAGGAAGTTTGGGTAAACTAATGAAAGACGATCAACTGTATAATAATCTTAATTCAGCTTCTTCTAACCTGAATACATTAATCGAGGATATGAAAGCGAATCCTAAGCGATATATCAATTTCTCAGTTTTCGGTAAAAATAACAAAGACTAATACGCCTTATGCAGTACATCGATAACATTATTTTCCTGATTTTATTAGTAGCGGGATTTGGACTGTTTGCCAAGAGCCTACTGAAGATCTATAGAAATATCAGACTTGGTCACGAGATCAATAGAACGGATAGAAAATCTGAACGCTGGACTACCATGGCAAGAGTAGCTATGGGGCAAAGCAAGATGGTGAAACGTCCTATTGCTGGTGTTTTACACCTTTTCGTGTACGTAGGTTTTGTGATTATCAATATAGAACTTATTGAAATTATTGTTGATGGACTGTTTGGAACTCATCGTTTCCTGGCTTCAGTTTTCGGAAACGGATTCTATAGTTTCTTTACTGCCACGTTAGAAATTCTGGCACTTCTTGTTGTTATCGGAGTTGTGGTTTTCTTCATCAGAAGAAACTTTTATGGAGTAAAGAGATTAACCATGAAAGAACTTTTTGGATGGCCAAAACAAGATGCCAACTGGATTCTTATCATTGAATTTGCTTTAATGATGGCGTTCTTTAAAATGAATGCTGCTGATTGGGTGCTACAGCAAAGAGGTGTATTACCGGCGCTTGGAAGCTTCCCGATTAGTTCTTCTATTTTAGGTCCTGTTTTTAGTAATTTCGGTGATGGATTTTTGCACTTTACAGAAAAAGGAGCTTGGTGGTTCCACTTTGTAGGAATTCTTTTCTTCATGAACTACCTTTACTATTCAAAGCATTTACACATTATTTTAGCATTCCCAAGTACTTGGTATGCGAATCTTGATAAAAAAGGGAAATTCAACAATCTTGATTCTGTAACAAAAGAAATCAAATTGATGATGGATCCTAATGCAGATCCTTATGCGGCACCAGCAGAGGGAGCTGAAGCAGATGTTCCTTCCAAGTTTGGAGCAGAAGATATTTTTGACCTTAATCAGGTACAATTGTTAAATGCATATTCTTGTACAGAATGTGGGCGTTGTACTTCTGTTTGTCCTGCAAATATTACCGGGAAAAAATTGTCTCCGAGATTGATCTTAATGAAGACCAGAGACAGACTGGAAGAAGTAGGACGGAATATTGATAAAAATGGGAAATTTGTAGACGACGGCAAAAAGCTGTTGAATGACTATATTACTAAAGAAGAACTTTGGGCTTGTACTACATGTAATGCATGTACAGAGGCTTGTCCTGTATTGTTAGACCCACTTTCCATTATCTTTGAAATGAGAAGATTCCTGGTCATGGAACAGTCTGCTGCTCCGCAGGAGTTGAATCTGATGATGACGAATGTGGAAAATAATGCTGCTCCTTGGCAGTATAATCAGGCTGATCGTCTGAACTGGGCTTCAGAAAATTAAAAAACTAATCGATTTGAAAGTTTGAAAACTGCTGATAGCTAAGTCATTTTCAAATTTCCAAATTCTCACATTTTCAAATTGGAAAAAGAAATGGATTTCAATATAAAAACAATGGCAGAATATGCTGCCGAAGGAAAATCACCGGAAGTTTTATTTTGGGTTGGATGTGCCGGAAGTTTTGATGACCGTGCCAAAAAAATTACAAAAGCATTTTGCAAGATATTGAATAAAATAGGGGTTGAATTTGCTGTTTTAGGACAGGAAGAAAGCTGTACCGGAGATCCTGCAAAAAGAGCAGGTAACGAGTTTGTTTTTCAAATGATGGCACTTACCAATATTGAAGTTCTGAATGCTTATGAGGTAAAGAAAATTGTAACAGCGTGCCCACACTGTTTCAATACCCTTAAAAATGAATATCCAAGTCTTGGAGGTCACTTTGACGTTGTTCACCACACTCAATTCCTTAAAACCTTAATGGAAGAAGGGAGATTGAAAATTGAAGGCGGAGCGTTCAAAGGAAAGAAAATTACCTTCCATGATCCATGCTACCTGGGACGTGCCAATGATGAATATGAAGCTCCAAGAATGCTTCTTGAGAAACTGGATGCAGAGCTTGTAGAAATGAAGCGTTGCAAAACAAATGGACTTTGCTGTGGAGCGGGGGGTGCCCAGATGTTTAAAGAGCCTGAAAAAGGGAATAAAGACATCAATATTGAAAGAACAGAAGAAGCTTTATCTTTTGAACCAAAGGTAATTGCAACAGGATGCCCATTCTGTAATACAATGATGACGGACGGGGTAAAACACTTCAACAAAAATACAGAAGTTGCGGTAAAAGATATCGTTGAGCTTCTTGCTGAAGCAGACGATTTATAATTGTAATCTTATACAGTTTTATGAAGGTAGAATTGAAACTCTCCTTTTTATTTATCATTTCGATACTTGCTGCTCTTACATTCTGGAATTACCAAAACAGAGTATATAACTGGGATATGCCGGGATATTTAGGAAGTATGTATACTTCTGAGTTCCCGAATTCACAAGATAAAGTTCGAATTATAACTTACGATGAAATAAAAAAAGAAGCACCTGCAGACCAGTATACAGATATCATCGGCATAAAGCAGTGGAACATTCCAAGGCAGTATTTCGTAAAAAATACACAATCTTTTACAGAACAATTACCCTATTTTCAAATCAAAGTAGGGTATATTCTTGTAATAACTCTCTTTTATAAGTTGGGACTTTCCTCTCCAATGGCAGTCTTGTTTACCAGTCTTATTTCTTATTTTTTTTCAGGGTTACTATTATTTTATATTCTAAAACTTCTATTTCCGAAGAAATATTGGTTTGCAATAGGACTAACGGTTGCAGCCATGCTTTTGCCGCCCATGACGGATATGGCAAGAATTTCGACACCGGATATGTTCATTTTTCAGTTTATCCTGATTTTTATCATCGGTTTGATCAAAAAATGGAACAAATGGGGGATGTTTGTACTTCTGTGTGCCATCACCTTTATACGTCCGGACTATATTACACTTACCCTGACTTATATTATTGCCGTTTTCTTCTTTTACTATTTTAAAGAAAAGAAGATTGATTTTTCCCTTATTGCACAGGGTGCAGTACTTCTGCTGATATATCTGGCAATTATTAAATTTTACCATTATCCCGGTTGGAAAGACGTTTTTTACGACACTTTTATCGACAGAAGACCTTTTATTTCCACCCATCCTATTGAAGTAAGCGTAAGAGACTATCTGAGTATTATTTATATCAGGATGATCTACTTTAAAAAAGTGACTCTGTCTGTAATCATCATGATTGCAATAGTATTTTGGTGTTCCAAAGATGCATGGGTAAGAATGATTTCAGTACTTTTCCTGGTGAATGTATACATCAAATTCTTTTTCTTTCCGCATACGGCAGCATTGAGACTCTTCTTTCCGTTTATTTTTCCGCTTTTCATTATGATGCTCTATGCATTGAGTCAAAAATATTATACTATTAAAAATTAAATGATTATATGGCTTAAGAAATGGATATAATATCTAGACATTTCAAGAATGTAAACGAAGATGTATAACATCAAATCATACAGTTCAGGAAGAATCCCTGGTTTTGTTTTTTTATTCAAAATGCTGTAAATTGCAGTCAGATAAAACGAGTATGGGAAGTCTTTTAGCTTCATTTTTTAAATTCATCATAGGTTTCCCTTTTTTCAGACAAAAGTTTTTTGCCTTTCATAAATATATCTTTAAACCTTATCATCTTTTTAATGGGGTAAAGAAAAGCATTGTTTACCGAGGTAATATTATCCTTAATTTAGATCTTGATGACTGGATTCAGCAACAACTTTATTTTGTTGGAGACTATGAAAAGAACGAAATAGATTATCTATACTCTGTTTTACAGGATGGAGATACTTTCATAGACGTAGGCGGGAATATTGGTTTGTTTTCATTAAATGCATCCAGAATTATTGGAATTAATGGTCATGTGTACGCTTTTGAAGCCTTTAATCCTAATTATAAAAAATTTTCCCAGCATCTTTCTATTAATAATTTAAAAAATGTAACTCTTGAGCACCTGGCTGTTGCGGATAAAAATGATTACATTGAAATTTTATACAACGAAAGTTATGGAAATGTAGGCATGGCTTCATTGTATCTTGAAGATTTCACGGCAAAAGAGAAGGTAAAAAGTGTCATTCTGGATGATTATGTTAGAAATCAAAAGATTACAAAGATTAATCTTATTAAAATAGATATTGAAGGGGGTGAATTTTCAGCACTACAGGGGATGCACGAAATACTTACCCATTACCAACCTAAAATTATCATAGAAATAAACAATATAGCACTGAAAAATTCAAATCATAGCGAAGAAGAACTCATCCATTTACTTGTTGAAAAAGGCTATTCTCAGACCAAAGTATTAAGTAGAAATGAGAATTCTTATAATGCTGTTTTTGAATGTCTTTAATTGGGAAGAATATCTTTACAGGATATAAGTCACATTCTGTCTGAAGAAAAAAGCGTAATTTTATCCTCTAAATTGATTAGATATGAAAATTGAAGAATCAAACGTTGTAGAAACAAACGATTACAGAGTTATTATATATCCGGCATCCAGGCCATTTGAAACTAAAGAAGCAAAAGCTATTACGGAAAAACTATTTGATTTTCTGGCAACTTGGGCTGCGCATGGAAAGCCACTTTCATCATCCTTCAAAATTGAAAAAAATCAATTCATTATTGTATGTGTTGATGAAGAGAAGGAGATGGCTTCAGGGTGCAGTATTGATGCTTTAGGGAAGGTAATGAGAGAGATTGATGAAGAGTATCAGTTGGGATTATTTGACAGAATGAAAGCCAGTTTCGTAGAAAACAGTGAGGTGAAAACATTAAAGCTTCTTGATTTCAAGAACAAGTTAAGAAACGGTGAATTGTCGAAAGATATTGAGGTTTTTGATTTTTCTAAAAATACTTATTTGGATTTTTTAAGCCATTTCCTTCTTCCATTGGAGAAAAGCTGGGCTTCTTCCATAAAATAATCTCTATTGAAAATCCTGTATATTTCCTCATGGTTTCCCAACAAGTTGGAGCCTACGAATGGCAACTTTGTACAACGTCATGCAGAAGCCGTTGCGTCGTTGCACGAGGTAGAAATACTACATGCTATAGGGGATTTCTCCCAAGATCAGGAATTTATTTTCGATGATCAGAAGATCAACGGAATAAGAACTCTTATTGTATATTATAAAAGCTCAAAAAATCCGTTACTGAATTTTAGAAATAGAATGCAGGCTTACCAAAAGGGTTTCCTTGAGTTACAAAAGCCTGATTTGGTACATGCAAACATATTGCATAATTCCATGCTTTTTGCGGTTTATCTAAAGGAAAAATATAAGATTCCCTTTGTGGTTTCAGAACACTGGTCAGGTTTTCTTCAGATTAATAGATCCAAAATTTCATTTACAAGTATTCTTACGGCACGATATATTGCCCGGAAAGCCTCTTTCTTATTTCCTGTAAGTAAAACTCTGATGGATAATTTAAAAGATCTTAAAATCGGTAAAAACTTTAAGGTCATCGGAAATGTGGTTAACACAGATCTTTTTTTTCCGGAAAATAAACAAAGCAATACATTTACATTTCTTCATATATCGAATCTTATTTCCCTTAAGAACCCAGATGCTATCATAGAAGCTGCAATTAGGCTAAGAAAGGATTTTAAGAACTTTGAACTCCAAATTGGAGGCGACGGGGATGTAGAGCAATTAAATAGACTTATCGAAAAGTATGATGGAAAGAGTTACATCAAAACATTTGGAGAAATTTCATATACAGAGGTTGCTGAAAAAATGAAAAAAAGCAATTGCTTTGTCCTTTTCAGTGACTATGAAAGTTTCTCGTGTGTTTTGTTAGAATCTCTTGCTTCGGGGGTTCCGGTGATTGCAACGCGTGTAGGAGCAATTCCTGAAATTATTGGAGAAAATCAGGGAATTATCATTGAAAAATCTAAAGAAGAACTCTATAGAGCAATGAAGAATATGCTGAATGGAAATTATAAAGCAGATTCTCCGGAAAAACTTCATCAATATGTTGTCGAAAAGTTTTCAGTATCAGCAATAGCAGATAAATTTAATCAGGCATTTAAAAATATAATATAAGACTGTTAAAGTCTAAATGCTCCGTTGATAAGGTTGAAATGAAAAGCATGAAAGATTTTTTTAGAAATTTTTTTAACAATAGTGGACATCATGTTTTCTTTTCATTCCTTATTGCTAAAATCTGCAGTTTTTTAGGATCTTTGCTGATTATCAGATTATTGCCTGAAAATGAATTTGGGGTCTTAAGCATTGTCCTTTCTGTTTTAACTATTTTTGCTCCATTTACAGGATTTGGAAGCAGCCAGAGTTTAATCCGTTTCGGATCTATCTCATCTGATAAAGAGGAAAAATTAAAAATTTCATCTTATTTTTTTTTCAAAGGAATTTTTTTTGAAGTCATTCTGATTCTCCTGTTTCTAAGTGCCTCTGTTTTCTATTTTCATAAGTATGAAGATATCTTCATTATTTTTATGGCCTGTGCGGTAAGGCTTGGAGGATTTTATTTTCTCAATCATATTCAGGTATTTTACCGAATTACCGGCAGCAATCAGATATTTGCCAGAATCAATAATGTTGTGAATATCGGAGGACTGTTGTTGGTTTTAATTCTTACCTATTTTTTTAAGTTTTACGGATATCTTATTGCCATCAGTATTGCACCGTATTTATCTTTAATATGGTTAAAGAAGGATATCTATTCGCATCGGGCATTCAAACTTGAAAATTATAAAGAGATGTGGAGATACGGTATCTTTACTGGTCTTACATCCCTTACTTCAGATGCTTTGTTTTCATTGGATATTCTGTTACTTGGATTGATGATGAATGAGAATGCCGTTGCCAATTACAGAACTGCTATTCTGATTCCTTCTAATATCATTTTTTTGGCGACCAGTTTTCTGCAGAGTGACTTTCCGGTTCTCTCAAAGAATTTTAAGAATAAAAAGTTCCTGCAGTCCTATGTTGTAAACTTTAATAAATTTTTCATTCCCATTTGCCTGGGAATTCTGCTTTTCTTTTATCTATTTAAAAAGTACATTATCATTTTCTTTTTTGGAGAAACTTATGCGGAGAATACAACATTATTTATGATTTTATCGGTGGGTTTTACACTAGGAATGCTGACCAGAAATCTTTACGGGAATCTTTTGCCGGCTGTAGGTAAAGTAGAAATCAATACTTGGCTCAGTGCGGGTTCGCTCTTATTTCTGGCTGTATTAGCATATATATTGGTTCCTGTTTACGGTACCATTGGGATGGGAATTGCCATGACGGCAACATTGCTTATTTCAGGTTTGGGTTTTCTGTTTTTTTTCTTTTCCTACTTAAGGAAACTGCCTTAATGATAAAATCTTTTTATCTTTGTTGGAATGAAAAATATCTTTCTTTATATCTTATTATTTAGTTGTGTGGTTATCAGCTGTGGTCAGGATGAAGAATCTCTGCAAAGAATTGACCAGATAATGAATATCTATATGAAATCGGATACCAATCCGGATTTGTTGAATGCTAAAAAAAGTGGTTCTTTTACCAGCTATTCAGTGAATGATCTATTGGGGGATAAAGATAACTCTCCTGTGACGACTATGCCTCTAAGAATGAGACAGGATTCTGTTTTCTATATAGAGTATATTGCAGGAGCCAAAAGAAAGAAATTTGATTCTGCTGGCACAACTTATTATTCGAGGATGGCTGTAACCTTAAATAAGACTGTTAATAATACTCCTCAGCCAGTTACGGATATTCTTGAAATTCATTATCGAAATTCGCCGGAAGTTTTTCAGGTTTCAGAAGTTTTATACAACACAAAATCTGTATTTTCAAAAGATTCGGGTACTCCCAATTCGATAAATAACGTAACTATCATAAAATAGTTTTAAATTTGTAAAATTGTTAGCTTATATTAGGCTAAATTTAATATTTAACATCTAAATAAAATGTTACAAGTCAATTTTTTACGCGACAATAAAGAACGCGTTTTAGAAGGTCTTCAAAAAAGACAATTCAAAAATCTTGAGTTGGTAGACGAAGCTATTGCTACTGACGATGAAAGAAAAAGAATCCAATTTGAATTAGATTCCCAGCTTTCCGAGATCAATAAAATCTCCAAGGAAATTGGACTTTTAATGAAGGAAGGAAAGAAAGAAGAAGCGGAATCGGCAAAATCTAAAACAGCACAGTACAAAGAGTCGAGTTCAGAATTGAAAGTTCAGCTGGAAGTAAAAGAAACAGAATTATTAAATATTTTGTACCAACTTCCCAACATTCCAAATGAATTGGTAAAAAGCGGTGCTTCTGCTGATGATAATGAAAATATTTTCCAGTCTCATACCGTAGAAGGTCTTGGTGAAGGAGCTATTCCTCACTGGGAACTGGCTAAAAAATATAACCTTATTGATTTTGAACTAGGAGTAAAAATTGCTGGGGCAGGCTTCCCTGTCTATTTAGGAAAAGGAGCAAGATTACAAAGAGCTTTAGTTCAGTATTTCCTTGATAAAAATGTAGAGAAAGGATATACAGAGGTAAACCCGCCTCACGTAGTGAATGAAGCTTCAGGGTATGGAACAGGACAGTTACCTGATAAAGAAGGTCAGATGTATTATATTAACGAAGATAATTTATATCTGATTCCTACTGCAGAAGTCCCTGTAACAAACCTTTACCGTGATGTATTATTGGATGAGAAAGATCTCCCGATTAAAAATACAGCTTTCTCTCAGTGTTATAGAAGAGAAGCAGGAAGCTATGGAGCTCACGTAAGAGGATTGAACCGTCTTCACCAATTCGAAAAGGTAGAGATTGTAAGAATCGAAAAACCTGAAAATTCTTATGCTGTATTAGAAGAAATGGTAGAGCACATCAAAGAGATTCTTACTGATCTTGAGCTTCCATTCAGAGTATTAAGACTTTGTGGTGGAGATACAGGTTTTGCTTCTGCAATGACATATGACTTTGAAGTATGGAGTGCTGCACAGGAAATGTGGTTAGAAGTAAGTTCTGTTTCCAACTTTGAAACATTCCAGGCTAACAGATTAAAGTGCCGTTACAAAGCAGATGGAAAATCTCAATTGGTTCACACCCTGAATGGGTCTGCAATGGCATTGCCAAGAATTATGGCAGCATTGTTAGAGAACAATCAGACAGCAGAAGGAATTAAACTTCCTAAGAAGATTGCTGAATATGCAAGATTTGATACAATCAACTAATTTGATTGATCTCCAAATAAAAACCCACCGGATTCCGGTGGGTCTTGTTATTTTATTCCGTAATGATTATAATCTTTTTATCAGCATTTTTTAATTTTACATCCTTATCATACATGGCTTTCAAATCGTATTCTATTCTTACTGAATAATCATCTACCTGTTTCAGCCAGTCATGTCTGCCGGTGATCGATTTTATTTTACTTTCGAACTTTAAAGTAGTCCCGATATTTTTGAAAAACATTTCCATCATGCCTTCCATTTTTTCTGATTCTTCCTTTGAAGTTTTGGCTCGGATTGCCGCTTCAATAGATCCCAAATTAAAGTTATCTGTATCAATGGTAAGAGTCTTTCCGTCCCAATGATTGTAAATATTCTGATCTATGGCTAATCTTCCCTCTTTGGTCATACTTTTCACAGACTGATAATCCTCTGTTGTAAAACTTTCCATTTTAAGGGAAAAACCTGCCAATTTATTGTTTTCTTTATTTGATTTTATGAATACCTTTTTCATGATTTTTAGGGTATCCGGATCTTTAGTCTTTAACGTACCTTCCTGCTTTGCAAGATCATACATACTTTTCCAGGTCGTCGGTAGTTTATCTATTTGTTCAAATTCTTGTTGTTTTAACGAATCAGGAGTCATCGCCATCATTTCTGATATAAATTCTCTTGTATCAACATCCGTCACAGAGGTAATTACTTTATCGGTATGGTAGATAATCTCAGAATTGACACTACAGGATTGCAACATAAACAAGCTTATTAAAAATAAGACGATTGCTTTTTTCATGGTATATTATAAATTCTAGTTAATGGCAGTTCACAGCTCCATTAGGATCTTTTGAAATAGTCATGGACTCGGCTTTTGGCGAAACATAAGGAATGCCCAGTTCTAGACCTCTGAGAATGAAAAGTCCACCCAAAATAATCATAATGACAGGCACCGCCTTTAAAACTTTTGTTCTGAAGGCCTGGTTCATAAGGTTTCCGGCCAGAACGATGGCAAACATGAATGGAAGGGTTCCTAAACCAAATAAAGCCATATATAAAGCTCCCTGCCATATTCCTCCACCTGCAAGGCTTGCAGTGAGAGCCATATAAACCATTCCGCAGGGTAAAAAGCCATTAAGAATTCCAGTTGTAAATCTCGAACGGTAATCAGCTTTTTGCAGGAGACGTCCTAAATTTGACTTTACTGAATATAAAAATTTGGACAAAAAAGGAATCTTTGAAGCAAAATCTTTTCCACCAAATGAAAATACAGCCATAATAATAAGCAGGATGCCGGCAGTGATGGTCAGGTATTTTTGAAAACCAGCCATCTCAAATCCCTGTCCTATAATTCCAAGAAGCGCACCTAATAATGAATAGGTGAAAATCCTTCCAAACTGATAAGTAAGATTTTGAAGATAAAAATTGGCTGCCTGTTTTTTTGTTAATCCCATCGATAAAGCTATAGGCCCACACATTCCGATACAATGAAAACCGGAAGCAAAGCCTAACGCAATAGCCGATATAACAAGTCCTATTTCCATATCACATCATAATCCATTCTATAGTCTGTTTTGTCCTTCGTCCAACTCAGTCTTAAGGTATAATTACCCATTTTCAATACCTGTGCAGGAATAATGAAAGAATGGTTGGCATCAAGTTCTACAGATTTTTTGATATCTAAATTCTGGTCGTCGGTTCTGTTTAAAACAAACTTTACCGTAGTGTTTGAGTTATTATAATCTTTTGGAAAATTGATTTTAATTCCTTGAGTGTCCTGGCTGTATACAGGTTTTTCCTGTAGTTCATCTGCTCTTTTCTTGGAATCAATTACATCCTGGTATTGTAATTCCTCTTCATAATAATTATCGGTTACCATTTCAGAGTTCTTTTGTCCGTTCGGGAAAAGAAACATCATGGATAATATGAAAATAATAAATGCTAATAATGCAATTACAACACCGTGTCCCCAACTAAAGTTCTTCATTTTGTCTAATTAAAATTGTAATTTAAATGGTCCTTCAAAATAAGTTTGATAAGAATCTACCAGTTTACCTTTCATATCGTAAACTCCGATCGTAATGTTCTGTTTAGAAAGCTTCATTTCATCTTCCGGAAAGCTGATATTGATAGTTCCTTTGGTAATTTTATCTCTATCTACCTGAATTTTACTAGATGCACTGTAAGTGATTTCTCCATGTGCAGGATCTATTACCTTGATGGTAACAATTTTCTTTTCATTGGTTTTATTCAGGAAAGTATAATTATAAGTATTGATAATTTTTCCTTCTTTCACAAAGAATGTGCTTCCAGCGGGCTTAATGAATTTAGCTTCCATTTCCCCACGGCTGTATAATAGATACCCTAAGAATCCTACCAGAAGAAATAAGAATATACTGAATCCTTTCATTCTTCCTGTAAATTTAAACTGAGTTTGTTTTTCAATTTCATTTTCAGAAGCATACCTTACCAAGCCTTTTGGAAGACCTACTTTTTCCATGACTTCGTCACAGGCATCAATACAAGCGGTACAGTTGATACATTCCAGCTGCTGCCCGTCTCTGATATCAATTCCGGTAGGACATACGACTACACACTGATGGCAATCTATACAGTCTCCTTTACCGGCTGCTTTTCTGTCTTCACCCTTTCTCCATTTTGATCTGTTTTCTCCTCTTTTGAAGTCATAGAAAACGTTGATTGTATCTTTATCAATCAATACTCCCTGAAGTCTTCCGTATGGGCATACCAAAGTACATACCTGTTCTCTGAACCACGCAAATACAAAGTAAAATGCAGCAGTAAGCAGAATCATTACAATGAAATTGGTAGGATGCGTAAAGGGTCCTTCAGAAACAATTTTGAATACTTGTTCATATCCCACAATATACATAAACATAAAGTGAGTGATGATGAGTGAAATAATGATATAAACAGACCATTTTAAAGTTCTTTTCCAGATCTTCTCGCTGTCCCATTCCTGTCTGTCCAGCTTCATCTGCTTGTTTCGGTCACCTTCAATCAGATATTCGATTTTACGGAAAATGGATTCCATAAAAATTGTCTGAGGGCAAATCCACCCGCAGAAAATTCTTCCGAATGCAATCGTAAAAACGATAATAAAGATTAAAGATGCGATGGCACCTAAAGTCAGGATAAAAAAGTCTTGAGGATAGAAAGGCTGTCCAAAAATGAAAAACTCTCTGTCTATGACGTTGAACATCAACAATGGGTTACCATTGATTTTGATGAACGGTAATGAAAAATAAATGATTAATAGTAGATAACTTACAATGTTTCTATAGTTGGTGTATTTCCCTTTTGGTTTTCTCGGAAATACCCATCTTCTTTTACCGGATTGCTCCATTGTCCCGATAGAATCTCTGTAAGTCTCAGGGTCCAGAACCTGTCCCTGTCCGCCTCGTACTTCTATTTCTTCTATGTCTGACATATTGTAATGTGTTTAAAAAAGAAAAAACATAATTCGTTACTATTTTTAAGGTAATAACAAATTATGTTTTTTTCATATGTTTCTAATTTTCTAAATTATTCTTTTTCCCAATGTGCTTCAGTTCCCTGAGGAGCAGCTCCTCCTTGAGCCTGAGTCACTGGCGGTAATTCCTGGTTGATGTGATATACATACGCTGCAATCTTTTCAATTTCAGCTCCAGAAACTTCCCCGTTTTTACCAAATGCTCTCATCGCCGGGTTAGTAGGAGAACCATTCCAGTCCATGTGGAATACGTTTTTGAATAACGTCTTCTCAGGCTGGTTGATCCAGAAGTTATCAGTAAGGTTTGGACCAATACCTCCACTACCGTCTTCTTTGTGACAAGATGCACAGTTTGTCTTGAATAATTCTTTACCTTCTGCAATATTATCAGCTGAATATTTAGCTGTTTCTATTGTTACAGGTGGCTGGCTTGCTTCATAAATTGCAATACTTGCCAATTGTTCTTTGTATTCTTTTTCATATTCGCTTAATGGGTGAGCGAAATCTGTAAACGCATACGCTGCAATATATACAATACAAAAAGCAGTCCCAAAGTAGAATAAACCTACCCACCATTTTGGTAATTGGTTATCCAGCTCCATAATTCCATCGAAACCATGGTCTATAAGGATATCTTTTTCTTCCGTATCAGATTGCTTTTTGAAGGCAGCTGCATACATTCTTTTGAAGAAAGGAATTTTCTTTTCAGCTAAATAAGCCGCTTTCTCTTCCGGAGATAATTTTTTGAATTTGTTGTTTTCAATCAAATCTCCAATAGCACTGTGGATAAAGGCAAGGATACCAGCTATCACAACAGTTCCCCAGAAGTAAGGCGAAGCTAGGAACGCGTAGCTCTGCACAAACAAATAATAAAAAACTATTAAAAGTCCGATTATTATCAAGATGTTTACAACAACAGGTGTTCTTTGTTTCATAAAAAATAGTTTAATTTTTTAAATTAAAATCGTCGTCTTCATCCTCTCCAAGGGGAGCTTCTTCTTCCTCTTTGTAATATTTCTTAGGCTTGCTAAAAACATAGATTACCAGAGCTACGAAGAACAGCATAAAGAAAATCAGAGCCAGTGTCTGGTAGAAGCCAGCATTTTCTGTATTGGATAATATATCTTTAAAGTTCTGAGGAATCATACTAACCTTTAATGTTTTTAGTTATTACTTGCTGTTTTAATTTCAGTTGTTTTAATATCTGTTCCTAATCTCTGAAGGTAAGAAATAAGAGCAATAATTTCTTTTTTCTCTAATTCTCCCTGAGGTCTCTTAGCATAAGCCTCTTTCAAGTCATTTGCTTCAGAGAAGATATCTTTTACAATTTTTGCCGATTGGTTGTCTGCCCACTTATCTGCAGAGTCAATTTGAGCTTTTGTATAAGGTACATCAAATGTATTCTTCATCAGCTTCAATTTATCTACCATTTTAGATCTGTCTAAGTTAGTAGCAATTAACCAAGGGTAACGAGGCATGATAGAACCTGCAGAGGTTGATCTTGGGTTATACATGTGCTTGTAGTGCCAAGAACTTGGGTTTTTACCTCCTTCTCTATGTAAATCCGGTCCTGTTCTCTTAGATCCCCAAAGGAATGGTCTGTCATATACAAATTCCCCAGCTTTAGAGTACTGTCCGTTTTTACCGTTAAATCTTGTAATCTCATCTCTGAACGGTCTGATCATCTGAGAGTGACAAGCATTACATCCTTCACGGATATAAATATCTCTACCTTCAAGTTCAAGCGGAGAATAAGGCTTCACTGCTGAAATAGTAGGTACACTTTTCTTAAGGGATAGGGTAGGGATGATTTCAACCATACTTCCTATTGAAATTGTAAACAATGATAATACTGTTAACAATAATGGCATTCTTTCCAACCAAAGGTGGAATCCTTCTCCTTCTTTACGTTTGTTCCCGATGTTTGCTAATGCAGGTGCTTCAGCAGGAACTTCTTTCTGGAATGATCCTTTTCTTACCGTAGCAATTACGTTAACGATCATTAAGATTGCTCCGGAAATATAGAAGATACCTCCTAAGAATCTCATTTTGAAGTAAGGAATAATCGCTGTTACAGTATCCAACCAGTTTTTCCATAATAATGTTCCGTCTGGGTTGAATTGTTTCCACATTAATCCTTGTGTGAATCCGGAAATATACATTGGTACTGCATAGAAAATAATTCCTAAAGTCCCTAACCAGAAATGCCAGTTAGCTAATTTTACAGACCAAATTTTTGTTCTCCACATAATAGGTACCAGATAATAGATAACCCCGAATGCCATGAAACCATTCCATCCAAGAGCTCCTAAGTGTACGTGACCGATAACCCAGTCAGTAAAGTGACCAATTTTGTTGATGTTTTTCGTTGCCAATAGTGGTCCTTCAAACGTTGCCATACCATAACAAGTAACAGCTACTACGAAGAACTTAAGGATAGGATTTTCTCTTACTTTATCCCAAGCTCCTCTTAAGGTAAGAAGACCATTTAACATTCCTCCCCAAGACGGTGCGATAAGCATGATAGAGAAACCTGTTCCTACTGCCTGTGCCCATGCTGGAAGAGCGGTATACTGAAGGTGGTGAGGACCAGCCCAGATATATACGAAGATTAGTGACCAAAAGTGAATAATAGACAGCTTATATGAGAATACAGGTCTGTCTGCCGCTTTTGGTAAGAAGTAATACATTAAACCTAGAACCGGAGTTGTCAATACGAATGCTACCGCATTGTGACCATACCACCATTGTACGATGGCATCTTTTGCTCCTGCATATGCAGAATAAGACTTCCAGCCAGAGAAAGATAATGGAACTTCAAGATTGTTGAAGATGTGAAGCATTGCTACTGCTACCCAAGTTCCAAGATAGAACCAAATAGCAACATAAAGGTGTCTTACTCTTCTCTTTGAAATAGTGAGAATCATATTAGCCCCGAAAATGATCCATGAGAATGCAATCAGGATATCGATCGGCCACTCATGTTCAGCATATTCTTTAGAAGTGTTAATACCCATAAAGAAGGTAATGAACGTAGCAACGATCATAAACTGCCATGTCCAGAAATGAATCCAAGATAATGTATCACTGTACATTCTTGTTTTCAATAATCTTTGCGTAGAGTAGTATACCCCTACATAAACAATATTACACACGAACGCAAAGATCACGGTATTGGTGTGCAACATTCTGATTCTACCAAAACCAAACGCTCCATGAGTGTTTATTAACCCTTGAATATTACCCGATGCCAAACTTTTAATGGTTGTATCATCTGTACCGAATAAGAATTCAGGTAATTCAGGGTAGAAAAGCATTAATGCCGCCGTAAGCCCGAACGTAAATCCTATGAAACCAAAGATAATGGTCGCATAGAGGAACGCACGGACAATACTATTGTCATAACTAAACTTTTGTGTTTCCATATCAACTATTCACTATTTTTCTCAATTTTTATTATTTTCTCCTATTTCTTTCTCGTCTTTATTTTTGTCGCCAGTTTCATCTTTTTCCTTGACTTCATCATCGAAAAGGATTCTGACAGCAGGAGATTCGTCGTCTTCAAACTGCCCTTTTCTGGCATACACTATAAATACGACCAGGAAGATCGCAGCTAAAGAAACACTGCAGACGATCATTAAATATAGAATATCCATTGGACAACAAAATTAACCTATTTTCGGGGTTCAAATTTAGTGAAAAATAATGACATTCATCACGAAATGCCGATTTCAGCTAATTTAAAATCAGTCTAAATAAGAGGGTTTAAGCCTGTTTTTTGAAGTATTTGCGACCCAGTATCCATGTTGAAACTGTCGTAAATGTAACTACCGTGATAGAGCTTGCTGGCATGATGAGAGCAGCGAAAAGCGGATGCATGTGCCCTGTAACTGCGTAACTTAACCCAACGATATTGTAAAGAAAACTAATTATAAATGTCATTTTCACAATGGTGATGGAGCCTTTGCAGACATTCAGATAGTTGTCTAAAGTCACTACTTTTTCACCATTCATGATAACGTCAGAAGAAGGGGTAAAGCTGTTGGTGTCATCGGCAATAGCAATACCTACATTGCTCTGCTTTAGGGCTCCTGCATCGTTCAGTCCATCTCCAAGCATGGCAACTTTCATGTTTTGATCCTGGAGATTTTTGATATAATTCAATTTGTCTTCTGGACTTTGATTGAAAGCCATTCCTTTGTAGTTTGGAATGAGCTCTTTAAGCTGATTTTCCTCTGAGGAATTATCTCCACTCAGAATAAATATTTTGTAGTGGGTGAGTTTCTTGAATAGATCTTTAAGTTTAGGTCTGTATTCATTCTTAAAGATAAACTTGCCTAAGAATTCATTGTTTTTGCTGATATAAACAGCGGTTTCTAGGTTTTTAGGTTCTTGATTGTTATAACGGGCAGAACCAATTTTATAAAGATTTCCTCTTACGTTTGCCAAGTATCCTTTTCCTGAGATTTCTTGGAAGTCTTCCACTGGGAAATAATCGTCATTCACTTCAATGAATTCATAAAGTGATTTAGAAAGAGGGTGATTGGAGTTCTTTAATAATGTTTTGATATTCAGTTGATCAAATTCGCTGATTTCAGAACCTTCAAACTTAATGTTTGATCTTTTCCTGTGAGTGATGGTTCCGGTTTTATCAAAAACAATAGTATCTAATTTGGCAATTTTTTCAATCGTTAGGGTGTCTTTTACATAAAATTTATTTCGACCTAAAATTCTCATAATGTGTCCGAAAGTGAAGGGTGCGGATAGGGCAAGCGCACAAGGACAGGCAATGATGAGAATTGCTGAAACAACCTGGAACATTTTCTCTAAATCGATGAATGCCCAGTAAATTCCGGAAATAAGAGCAATTCCTAAGATGATAAATGTAAAGTATTTACTGATATTGTTGGTTAGAGTATCAAGACCTGTTTCGTGTTTCTTGAAGGCCTCTTTATTCCAGAGCTGAGTAAGATAACTCTGGTCAACATCCTTAATTACCTCCAGTTCCAGAGATGATCCTATCTGTTTTCCACCGGCAAAAATTTTGTCTCCCGGTTGTTTGCTGATACTTTCACTTTCTCCTGTGATAAAACTGTTGTCAATGTTTCCTTCTCCGTTGATAAGAATTGCGTCTACCGGGATGATTTCCTGGTTTCTAACTAATATTCTGTCTCCAACTTTTATTTCGGAAAGAAGAATATTTTCTTGCTTTCCTTCAAAGTCTACCTTGGTTACAGCAATAGGGTAGAATGATTTGTAATCCCTGTCGTAAGAAAGAGCGCTATAGGTTCTTTTCTGGAACAGTTTACCCATCAGCATAAAGAACAAAAGTCCGCAAAGGGTGTCAAAATAACCAGGTCCGTAATCTGTTGCTACTTCATAAATACTTCTTCCAAAAAGAACGAATATTCCTAATACAATAGGGACGTCAATGTTGACAATTTTATTTTTTAATCCGTACCATGCAGATTTATAGTAATCTGAAGCAGAATAAAATACAACAGGACAGGCTAATAAGAACATCAAAACCCTGAAAAGCCCCTTGTAATGCTCCATCCAATAATCTTCTCCACCTACATATTCAGGGAATGCTAAAAACATCCCGTTTCCGAAAGCAAAACCTGCAATCGCAAACTTTACAAGAAGTGATTTATCAAGATGGTCAACATTTTTTTCAGCAGTTTCAAGGCTAATAACAGGTTTGTATCCTAAATTCGTTAAAAAATTAGCGAGTTCGCTTAATTTTAGATCGTTATGATTGAATGAGATCTGCAGGGTCTTTCTTGTGAAGTTAACCTGAGAATATTTAATGTAAGGATTCAGCGTATGAAGGCTTTCCAATAGCCAGATACAAGAAGAACAGTGAATTACAGGGATCTTGAATGTGACAAGACTGGTATTTCCTTCAGAGAAGTCGGTAACTTTTTCAAAAATTTCCGGAGTATCCAAATAATCGAACTGGGTAGAATTTTCATCGTTTGGACGAATTCCTGCCCCTTTATTAAGTTCATAGAAATTACTTAAATTATTTATATTCAGAATTTCATAAACAGACTTACAGCCATTGCAACAGAAAGTCTTTTCGTCAAACAAAATTCTCTCTTTTTCTATACCTTGACCACAATGAAAACAGTTCTCGCTCACCTCCCTAAAATATTGAACTACAAAATTATAACAATTTTTTTTGTTTATCGAGTTAAAAAGTTCTATTTTTGTGATAAATATCATATAAAATGCCGCAGGAACAACAGATAGCCATTGAAGAGAGGTTCGCCAGAGTTTTTAATGATAAATCTTTTAAGGAAAGACTTTCTAGCGCAGATTTTGAAAAATATATTAACGGTAAAAAAAGATTGAGTTTTCAGAAACACGATACTATTTTTGAAGACGGAGAGACTCCAAAAGGGGTTTTCGTGCTTGAAAAAGGGGCCGCTAAACTTTCAAAATCAGGTGCATTTGGAAAAGATCAGATTTTAAGATTTATCAAAGAAGGGGATATTATCGGCTATCGTTCTTTGCTTTGCGGGGAAAACTTCCAAGCCAAAGCAGAAGCCATGACAGACATTGAGTGTGTCTTCTTACCAGCAGATATCTTTATGTATCTTCTGGAGGTGGATCCGCAACTGTCTTTCGTAATGCTTCAGAAAATTTCTTACGAATTAGGAGAATCTTCCAATACTATTACGTTCCTTGCCCAGAAAACGGTAAGAGAAAGGCTGGCTGAAATATTGCTGCTTCTGGAACAGAAATTAGGCGTAGATCCGGAAGGATTTATCAAAATCTCGTTAACAAGAGAAGAAATTGCCAATATTATCGGTACAGCTACAGAAAGTGCCATCCGTCTGATCTCAGAATTCAAACAGGATAGCCTGATCGAAGTTGACGGACGAAATATCAAGATTCTAAATCACGATAAACTCATGAAACTCGGTCACGTAGTTTTATAAAAATCATAAAAACTTAAGTCGGCTGAATGGCCGACTTTTTAACTTTTAAAAAATAGATAAATTATGTCTGTTCACTCTGAAATTAAAAAAGTTACGACTGAAACCTTGCGCAAAATGAAATTCGACAAGGAAAAAATAACAATGCTTACTGCTTATGATTTTACCACGGCAAAGATGGTAGATGCAGGTGGAGTAGATGCTATTTTGATTGGAGACTCTGCAGCGAATGTAATGGCAGGTTTTGAAACTACATTACCTATTACATTAGACCAAATGATCTACCATGCTCAAAGTGTGGTAAGAGGAACCGACAGAGCTCTAGTGGTAGCAGATTTACCATTCGGAACGTATCAGAGTAATCCTGAAAAAGCATTAGAGTCTGCGGTAAGAATGATGAAAGAGGGAGGTGCTCATGCGGTGAAAATTGAAGGTGGAAAAGAAATTTCAAAATCTATTAAGAAAATAATCAATGCAGGAATTCCTGTAATGGGACACTTAGGATTAACTCCACAGTCTATTTATAAATTCGGAACGTATAAAGTAAGAGCAAAAGAAGAGGCAGAAGCTGAAAAGCTGATTGCTGATGCTCAGCTTTTAGAAGAACTGGGATGCTTTTCTGTTGTATTGGAAAAAATTCCTGCGGAATTAGCTAAAAAAGTGACTGAGAGTATTTCTATTCCTACAATAGGAATTGGTGCCGGAGCAGACTGTGATGGTCAGGTTTTAGTGTATCATGATATGGTGGGAATGAACAAAGGTTTCAGCCCAAAGTTTTTGAGAAGATACCTAGACCTTTACACAGAAATTACAGGAGCGGTTTCTCAATATGTAAAAGATGTGAAGAGCGTAGAGTTCCCTAACCAAAACGAAAGTTATTAAAATTAATTCATGCAAAATCAACAACAATCTGCCCAGGGAATATTATCTATTGCAGCATTAATCTGTCTTGCTATAGGCTGGTTCAATTTATTTTCACCTGAAATCAATCACTTGCTTTCCAGAAAAGTATTCTATGTTCTGATAGGTGCAAGTTTCTTTATTCAGGCACCTATGCTGACCAATAAAAACTTTATGTATGCGATGTATGCCGCAGCAGGAGTTTGTGTAATTGGAGCTTTGTTGCCGGATAGTCCAGTGATTGCAGGACTTAAAACAATTGGTCTTTTGGCAGGGATTATTCTTTCAATGTCAAATAGAAACCGTAACAGATAGATTGAATGAAGGAGCAGATTGTATATGAAGATAACCATCTTCTTGTAGTGAACAAAAAAGTCGGACAGCTTGTACAAGGCGATAAGACCGGTGATGAATCACTATTAGAATCTATTAAGAATTTTATAAAGATAAGAGATGCTAAGCCGGGAAATGTTTTTCTCGGCTTGGTTCATCGTATAGACCGCCCTACTTCAGGCTTGGTCATTTATGCTAAAACTTCAAAAGCACTTTCCCGCCTTACCCAGATGGTGAAGAATCGTGAAGTTAAAAAGACGTATTGGGCAGTAGTGGGAAAAGAGATGATTCCACAAAGCCAAAGATTGGTTCATTATTTAAAGAAGAATGAAAAAAATAACAAAGCGATTGTTTTTCCAAAAGCTACTGAAGGAGCTAAGGAAGCAATCCTGACCTATAATGTTATCAAGACTTTAGATAATTATCTTCTTCTTGAAATAGATCTTGAAACAGGAAGACATCACCAGATCAGAGCTCAGTTATCTAAAACAGGGGTTCCGATCAAAGGAGATTTAAAATATGGATCTCCACGTTCGAATCCGGATGGAGGAATTAATCTTCATGCAAGGAAACTGGAATTTATTCATCCTGTTACTAAAGAAAACATAGAAATCATAGCTCCTGTTCCGCAGAATGATGCGGTTTGGAGAGCTTGTGAAGAATAACCATATCATAAACTATAACATGAAATTCAAATCACTTTTATTAGCCACATTGCTGGTTATGGCATCTTGTTCAGACAATGATGAAATGCCTATTGATAATTCACAACAGACGGTTACTGAAAATACAAGCAAAATCTCGTGGAATTATCCTGTTTTATCACCTGTGTTTAATGAATTGGAACAAAATTATATTTTCGAATATGATTCTCAGGGAAGAGTTAGTAAAAAAGTAGGAGGAAAGTTGGAACTTTCTGGAAGCACGGGGTTTTCTTATGCTTATTCAAAATCAGTGTATACAATGATAACGTATACAGGAAATACAGCAATTATGAAAAACTATAGCTCTGACCCTAGTTTCAATGTTCAATTGAAGGAAAGAAGGTTTGAATTTGATAATCAAGGTAGAGTTATTAAATTAGTTATTCCAGAGGTTAATAATTCATATATGGATAAGTATTTGACCTATACTTATGACGCTTCAGGAAAGTTAATGGAGATCTTAACTCAATATCCTAACGTTCCATACGATCCAACTGACCCACAAGATTATATTTTGACGTATGTAGAAAAGTTTATTTATAATAATTCAGGAAATTTAGAAAAGGCAACTAAAACTGAAAAGCATAATAATATTGATGCATACATTACGAACGAAATTACATTTGATAATTTTGATTCTGCACAAAATCCATTTAAGAATTTGGGAATTTTTGAAGATTATTTCTACTTTTCATTATCAAAAAATAATCCTCAGAGAAGAATTTCAAAAGAATATCAACCTTATAGCTCCGAATTTTTTCTGAATCAATCAAATTGGACTAATCAATATAATACCAATGGCAGCTTAAAGCTTTTCTATTAATGCATTTTGAATAAATATTAATAAGATCCATCTCCAAAGTTGAGATGGATTTTTTGTTTCCTGAAAATTTGATTTTGCCCATTCTGAAAAAATAGCTAACTTCGTCCCACACTTTAGGGGTGTCTGTTTTTACAGACTGAGACTTTACCCTTTGAACCTGATCTGGATTATACCAGCGTAGGGAAAAGTAGATGACTTTTGCTGTACATTCTATTGTACAATAATAGCCATTCCTAAAGTATATTTAAATCATTAGGAATGGAACTTATAATCAACCACACCCGAAAAACATTTGATGTACTTCCTGAGAACCTGGAAGCATTATTGGCTATGGAATTACCTGGAAAAAAGAAAGGTATTGCCGTAGCACTCAACAATCGTATTGTTCCGCTGTCAGCCTGGGCGGAAACTCCTCTTAACAATCAAGATTCAATTTTAATCATTACTGCCACTCAGGGCGGATAATTCTCATACTTAATACCCATATTTATGGCTCATTCAATTACATGTTCGCCATTTCCGAACTCAAAGAAAATTTATGTTGAAGGAAAAATTCATCCTATCAATGTAGCAATGCGTGAAATACAACTTAGCCCTACTAAGCTGACTAATGGAGATTTTGAAGAAAATGCTCCGGTAACAATCTATGATACATCAGGACCTTATACCGATGAAAATGCAATCATTGATATTCAGAAAGGACTTCCAAGAATAAGAGAACAATGGATTCTGGACAGAGAAGATGTTACGATTCTGGAAGGAATTACATCTGAATATGGGAAAGCCCGACTGGCAGATCCAAAGCTTGATGAATTGCGTTTTTCTTACGATCATAAACCTAAAGTTGCTCAGGATGGTAAGGAACTGACTCAACTTTATTATGCAAAACAGGGAATCATTACTCCTGAAATGGAATACATTGCGATCAGAGAAAACCAAAGAATAGAACAGCTTGCGACGGTTCCAAAAGAAATGGCTTGCCAGCATATCGGAAACAGCTTTGGAGCGAATACTCCAAAAAGCAAAATTACTCCAGAGTTTGTAAGGGATGAAATTGCTGCAGGAAGAGCTATTATCCCGAATAATATCAATCATCCGGAAAGTGAACCGATGATTATTGGACGAAATTTTCTGGTAAAAATCAATGCGAATATCGGAAACAGTGCGGTTTCGTCAAGTATTGATGAAGAAGTGGAAAAAGCAGTCTGGGCTTGCCGATGGGGTGCAGATACCATTATGGATCTTTCTACAGGAAAGAATATTCATGAAACCAGAGAATGGATTATCAGAAATAGTCCGGTTCCAATTGGTACTGTTCCGATTTATCAGGCGCTTGAAAAGGTAAAAGGAGTACCTGAAGATTTAACCTGGGAAGTTTTTAAAGATACCTTGATAGAACAAGCAGAACAGGGTGTTTCTTATTTTACCATCCATGCCGGAGTTTTATTAAGATATATTCACCTGACAGCAAACAGAGTAACGGGAATCGTTTCCAGAGGGGGTTCTATTATGGCCAAATGGTGCTTGTATCATCATAAGGAAAACTTTTTATACACTCATTTTGAGGAGATTTGCGAGATCATGAAGAAGTATGATGTGGCTTTTTCATTAGGAGACGGTTTACGTCCTGGATCTATTGCTGATGCCAATGATGCGGCTCAGTTTGCAGAGCTGGAAACATTAGGCGAACTAACAAAAATTGCCTGGAAGCACAACGTACAGGTGATGATTGAAGGCCCTGGGCACGTTCCGATGCACATGATCAAAGAAAACATGGAGAAACAATTGGAAGTATGTGATGAAGCACCTTTCTATACTTTAGGTCCCCTAACTACAGATATTGCACCAGGCTATGATCATATCACTTCAGGAATTGGAGCAGCAATGATCGGATGGTTTGGATGTGCAATGCTTTGCTATGTAACCCCGAAAGAACATTTAGGTCTTCCGAATAAAGACGATGTAAAAGTAGGGGTAATTACTTACAAATTAGCAGCCCATGCTGCGGATTTGGCAAAAGGACATCCGGGATCGCAATACAGAGACAACGCATTAAGTAAAGCGAGATTCGAATTCAGATGGGAAGATCAGTTCAACCTTTCGTTAGATCCGGATACCGCCAGAGCTTATCATGATGAAACACTTCCTGCTGATGGAGCTAAAATTGCCCATTTCTGTTCGATGTGCGGGCCAAAATTCTGCTCTATGAAAATCACACAGGAAATTCGTGAGTCTGCAGAGAAAGGAATGTTTGACAAATCACAAGAGTTTATTGAAAAAGGAAAGGAAATTTATATATGATTCTCGTCATCACTCCTGAAACCATAGTTCCGAATGAATCAGAGATTATCAATCAAATGTTTCATGATGGGCTTGATTTGCTTCATATCAGAAAACCTTGGACCAGCCTACAAGAAATGACTGAATTTATTGATAGTATTGATCCTTCATTTTATGCTCAATTGGTACTGCATAATCATTATGAGCTTGGAAAAAACTATGGAATTTCAAGATTACACTTTAGAGAAGAAGACCGAAAAGTAAGAAGATACAAACCTTTTATAAATGGTAATACGATTTCAACTTCTGTTCATGAGATCACTACTTATAATGCTCTGGAAAAAGAATGGGAATATGCTTTCATAAGTCCATTCTTTCCAAGTATTTCCAAAAAAGGATATGGAATTGATTCAACAGTTATTGAAAGTTTAAAACAAAGAAATAATCCGGATGTAAAACTGATTGCTTTGGGAGGAATTGATTCTCATCGTATTCAGGAAGTCTTTGATCTTGGAGTGAATGGTGTGGCTTTATTAGGCGCAATTTGGGAGAGTGATGAACCTATACATGTTTTTAGAAAATGCAGGGACAAGGTCCTTTTGTAATTATCTACTATCAAAGCCTGCTTCAGTATGAGGCTTATCCCCAGCCATTGCACGAGAGTTTGCAAAAGATAAATTCTGGAAACACCTTATAAAAAAAGAGAATTATATACCGAACAATTTTTAAAAAGCAATCCCTCTTTATTGGGAAGACATTCATAGTCAATATGGAAAAATTACAATACATATCACAAGGAAATACAAGGCAGGAGCAGGAACAGAATATCCGTAAAGCTTTAGATAATGGGATAAAATGGGTGCAAGTCCGTTGGAAAAATGCACCTGAAAATGAATTAATAAACCTTTGTGAAGCTTCAAAGCAGCTTTGTTCAGAATATCAGTCTATTTGTATTATTAATGATAACGTTCAGCTGGCAAAGACAATAGATGTGGATGGAGTTCATCTAGGGTTAAGCGATGGTTCTACTGATGAAGCCAGGCTCATTTTAGGTGAACATAAAATCATTGGTGGAACCGCGAATACCATTTCAGATGTCCTTCAAAGAATAAATGAATCATGTGATTATATTGGTTTGGGGCCATTAAGATTCACTTCTACAAAAGAAAAGCTCAGCCCTATTATTGGGTTTGAAGGCTATCAGGAAATTATAGACCAGCTTCAGGAAAAATCAATGGAGATTCCTAAAATATTTGCCATTGGAGGAGTAAATCTTGAAGATATCCAGCTTTTACAGCAGATCGGGATATACGGAGTAGCGGTTTCAGGTCAGATTACTAACCAGCCGTCCATCATTAATGAATTTAAAAAAGCAATGATATATGCATAATCAAAAATTAATAATAGCAGACAGAATCTTTGAATCGAGATTATTTTTAGGAACAGGAAAATTCGGAAGTCTTGAAGATATGGCAGCCTCTGTGGTGGCATCAGAATCCAATATGGTTACGATGGCTTTAAAGAGAATTGATGCCCAATCACAAGAAGATGATCTTCTGGGCTCATTAAAAGGCACAAATGTTCATCTTTTGCCCAATACTTCAGGAGCTAGAACAGCAAAAGAAGCCGTTTTAGCAGCACAATTAGCCAGAGAAGCTTTAGAAACGAACTGGGTAAAGCTGGAAATTCATCCGGATCCGAAATATTTATTGCCAGATCCTATTGAAACACTATATGCTACCGAAGAATTGACGAAATTAGGTTTTGTAGTAATGCCTTATATTCATGCAGATCCTGTTTTATGCAAACGTCTTGAAGATGCAGGAACAGCAGTGGTAATGCCTTTAGGAGCACCTATTGGAACCAACAAAGGACTTAGAACCCTGGACTTCCTGGAAATTATCATCAGTCAAAGCAAGGTTCCTGTGGTGGTAGATGCGGGAATAGGAGCACCTTCTGATGCAGCAAAAGCTATGGAAATGGGAGCCGATGCCGTTTTGGTTAATACCGCCATTGCAGTAGCACGAAATCCGGTGAACATGGCTGTGGCTTTTAAAGAAGGGGTGATTGCCGGAAGAAGAGCCTTTGAATCAGGATTGGGAGCAATAGCAAATCATGCTGAAGCATCAAGCCCATTAACTTCGTTTTTGTTTGAATAAAAATCAGAATAATGAATAGTTTTAAGGAGGTTTTCGAGGAGTACCAATGGGATGAGATAAAAGCCAGACTTGAAAAAGTAACAATCTTCGAGGTTCGAAACAGTCTCCAGAAAATACATAAAACATTGGATGACTTTCTGAACCTGCTTTCACCGGCAGCTTCACAAGAGTTGGAACTTATGGCTACTATGACAAGAGCTCTTACTCAGAAACGTTTTGGGAAGACCATTCAGTTGTATGCTCCGTTGTATCTGAGCAACGAATGTCAGAATATCTGTACGTACTGCGGATTCAGTCTGGATAACAATCTCAAGAGAAAAACACTTTCTAATACAGAGCTGATGATAGAATCTTCTGTTTTAAAGTCGATGAGAGTTAACCATGTTCTTCTGGTGAGTGGGGAAGCCAATAAAATAGTAGGTGTTCCCTATTTCCAGAATGCCGTTCGTCTACTGAAGCCCCATTTTTCCAATATTTCTATTGAAGTACAGCCTTTAGAGGAGGCAGAATACAAACTTCTTCATGAGGAGGGTGTACATTCGGTGTTGGTCTATCAGGAAACCTATCACCAAGAAGTCTATAAAGAATATCACCCGAAAGGTAAAAAATCCAATTTTCATTTTCGTTTAGATACTCCGGACAGAATCGGAAGAGCAGGAATTCATAAAATGGGGCTAGGAGTTTTATTAGGATTGGAAGATTGGCGTGTAGACAGTTTCTTCAACGCACTTCATATTGATTATTTACAGAAACAGTATTGGAAGAGTAAGTTTTCAGTATCATTTCCGCGACTGAGGCCGGCAGAAGGAATTATTGAACCTAATTTTGTTATGGAAGATAAGGATTTGCTACAACTGATCTGTGCCTACAGAATCTGGAATGAAGATCTTGAGATATCAATCTCCACCAGGGAGAATGAAACCTTTAGAAACCATATTGTAACATTGGGAGCTACCACGATGAGTGCGGGTTCAAAAACCAATCCGGGCGGATATGCTGTAGATAAAGAATCATTGGAACAGTTTGAAACCAGTGATGAAAGAAGCATGGAGGAAATAAAGAATATGATTAAAAAAGCAGGGTATGATCCTGTGATGAAGGATTGGGATTCCGTTTACAGTGGAGTTTAAATTTCAATGATGATTGTTTAATATGCAAAGCGAAGATATTTTTAAAAGATACAGTCGCCAAATCTTTATTGATGAAATAGGATTGGAAGGACAAAAGAAAATAATGGCATCAAAAGTACTTGTTATAGGTGCCGGCGGGTTGGGGAGCCCAGTGATCCAATATCTGTCAGCAGCAGGAGTAGGAACCATTGGAATAGCAGATTTTGACCAGGTGGAGCTTCATAATCTGAATCGCCAGATCATTCATAATGAAAATGAAATAGGAACATTGAAAATCAAAAGTGCTGAGAAATTTGTGAATACCCTTAATCATCAGGTAAAAGTAATAGGAATTGAGCAAAAGATTGACGCAGTCAATGCTTCACAAATTCTTTCCCAATACGATATTATTGTAGATGGATCAGACAATTTCTCAACAAGATATCTGGTAAATGATACCTGTGTAGCATTGGAGAAAACATTGGTGTACGGAAGTATCTTAGGATTTTCCGGACAGCTGGCCATATTCAATCATAAAGGAAGTAAAAACTTAAGGGATCTGTTTCCTGAACCACCTGTTGATGAGAAAATGCCGGATTGTGATAGTTTGGGAGTTTTAGGTGCTTTACCGGGAATTGTAGGCAGTATGATGGCACTTCAAACTTTGAAAATAATTACCAACCTTCCTGTCAATCTTAATAAATTAACATTGATTGATACGCTGAACTGGAGATTTCAAACGTTAGATTTTTAGATGATGCTCTGAGGATGTTTTTATTTCTCGCGGATCACACAGATTTCACAGATTCTGGCGGGTGATGTTTGGTAAAAAAATCTGCATTATCAGCTAAATCTACGTGATATATAACTTATTATAAAATCAATAAAAATAAAAAATGAGGCAGTAATCGTATCACTGCCTCATTTTTGGTTATTAATTATTTAATCTATTGCTGTGGTTGCTGTATAACTCCGCCGTTATCCTCTTTTTTCGTCTGGTTCAGGATATTCGGATCCTCTTTTGCCAGTTTATTTTTTGTCGGGATTTTATAATTAATGGAAAGTCCAAAGTTTCTGGTGTCATATTTACTGCTGATCATTACCGGGTTTCCTGACGGTGGATTAGAACGTACCTGCATCATCTGTCCGTTGAAAATATCATTGGCAAAAACAGACAGTGTCAGACGATTATTCATAAATTTCTTCGTCAGGGTAATATCCAGTGAGTTGTTGAATGGTTTCTCAGCGGTAAAGTAGAAATATCCTGCCTTTGGAGTCAGATAGCTGTAATTAGCCGTCAGCTTGATATCTTTAGGCAAAATGATCTGGGTCATAATATTGAAGATCCAGAACCCTTTATTATTCAGATTGTCAATGTCATGTTTCTGATATCCGGCATATAAGTACATGAAATTAATTTTATCGGGATTAAAATTAAACTTCATGACATCCTTTAAAGGTTTGGTGAAAAGCATAAAAGGAACCGGCAATCCAATATTAAAGTTGTGAATTTTCATATTCGAAATATTCACCTGTTCATTGAAAAGTTTTCTTCCGTCTTTTCTGATGATCTGAGCTACCTGATTGCTTGCAGAGCTTACACTATACCCGATAAAAGCATAATCAAAAGCTGATATTTTTATCTCATAATTATCAAAGATAGTAGGCTGTAGATTCGGGTTACCATTTACTTCCGTACTGGGTCCGGAGAATGTTACGTTATTCGGGTTCAGGGCAGAAATGCTCGGTAAACTTATTTTCCGGTTGTAGTTTGCAGCAATATAAACCTGATTCATCATGCTATATTGTACACTGGCATTCGGGAAAAACTTAAACTTATTGAAAGGGATCAGATCAGCTTCCTTCAACTTTTTGTCTTTATCAAAATACCTTGTAACTCCTGAAATATCATAATTTTCAGCACGGGTACCCAATGTGAAATCAAATTTTTTCAGTTTTGCCTGAAATTCAAGATAAGTAGAAGCCGTTTGTCTCTGGTATTCAAGATTGGTTAAACCAAAACTTTTTGTATCGTAATTCTGTTTTTCATACAATCCTCCAAAGCTTACTTTTCCGCCATCAAGAAGCTTGATAGGCTGTGCATAATCTACTTTGAAATTGGCGATATTCATTACAGATTTATTGTTCAGAATATCTTTTAAACCATTAGTCGGGCTATCAAGAGGTACATTGGGGTAGTCTACAAATGTACCATCCTGGAAGTAATTATCCTGAGAGAATTTATTATCTGATCTGGTGTAACCAAATTGGAAATCAAGTTTTTGAGATTTGTCAGCAAAGCGTTTCTGGTAGGTTACTACTGCTTCCTGTCTTAAAGTATTGGTATGGGCAACATCCGAAGAATTATAAAAAGCTTCTCTTAAATCATTCAGATCCCTCTTGAAAGGTAAATCTCCATGCCCGTCACTTAAGGTGTAGTTGTCATTATTATTGTGATAAATATCGTAGTTTAATAATAATCTGTCCTGTCCCAGATCAAAACTTAATCCTGACTTCGCAAAATACCCACGTGCGTATCTGTCGGTATGACTTGTTAAAAGTTCATCCTGCTGGCCATTCAGCATACTTTCACGGTAATTTTGTCCTACATTCAGCTGCCATCCGAAATATTTATTTCTTGCATTTAAATTAACAGAATTGGTCGTTCTGCTTCTGTATTGATCATAATTAGTGAAAGAATAATTCCCTGAATAAGTAGCCGTTAAATATTTATTGGCGTTTTTATTAGTGATGATATTCATAATCGCACCTCCAGAAGTGGCAGGATACTCAGCGCCCGGTTGGGTAATTACTTCAATTCTTTCTACAGAGTTGGCCGGCATTCCTTCAAGGAAAGCAGTAAGATCATTAGATGTAATGTTCAAAGGTCTTCCGTTGAGGTATACTTCCAGCATTTTTCCCTGATACATCATCCCTGCGATGTCTGTGGCTACAAGCCCCGGAAGTTTTTTAATTCCTTCCAGCACGTTTCCGTTATTTAGCTGGGGTTGTTCAGAAAAATCAAAAATTGTACGGTCAGCTTTTTGTTCAACGGCTTTTTTAGTTTTGGTGATCACAATGCCGTCAATCTGTTTTTCTTTGGTGCTATTATTGTTTTTTTCCTGAGAAAAAGCGAATATTGAGCTTACCAGTGATATAGCGAATAGAGTTTTTTTCATAATGTTTTTTACTACTATCCGGTTAGACGCTAAAAAAGAGACTTTGTTACAGATACTTAGAGAATTTTACATATTTCTTAGAAACCAATGATCCATTATTTAGTTGTAGAAGATATTTTTGAGCTACAAAAAATAATCAATGTTATCTGTCAAAGAACCTTTTATTTGAACCAATGAATTTGAAGCTGGTAGCTGAAAGTTATAAGACCTAAAATTATTGTGTTTTTTACCTTTTTTAAAGATTGTTTTAGGGTTATAATCAGTTATTATTCTGACTAAAATTAATTTCCAGCTTCTTTCTTCCAGCCTTCAACCTTTTAACTCTCTTGGTTAATTAAAACTTTCATGGTTATTAGTTTTTATATAGAGAAGGTTAAAAGTTTTTTAAGTTATTGAGCCCTTTGTTTTTCTTCAAAATCAACAGCCCTTGTATTGGATTTTACTTTCTGATTTCCAAAATTATAGGTCACACTTACATTCAGTTTTCTGGCATCCCAATAATTATTAAATGACTGGGTATTATCAGTATAATAAGCATCTCCTATGAATCTGCCCTGTCTAAAAATGTCGGTTACGGAAACGTTTACCTGTAATGTTTTTTCCATAAAGCTCATTTTTAATCCGGTATCCAGGCTCCCCATATTTTTCTGATAGGTATTTCCATCCCTGGACGGTAATGATTCCCAATAATTCACAAACAGGAAAAATGTTTTAGCCTTATTAAGCTGAAAAGTATTTTTCAAAGAATAATAAAATGCTTGCCCACTCTTTGGGATAAGGTTGAATCTTGTAACTTGTGTTTCATTATAACTAAAAGAAGTAGAGATATTGGTTTCCCAGAATTTAAAGAAGGTATCTGTGTAATTGAAATTGATACCATAAGTATCCTGATTGTAGTAATTATAATAGCTGCTGGTAACAGATTTTTCATTAAGAAATAATATCTGGCCATAATTATTGGTTGTTTTCTGATAATACAGATTGGCAGAAAACTTATTTTTGAAAATATAATTAAGCTCAATATTATCATTGAATGATGGCTGCAATTCCGGGTTTCCTGTAGAATAGCTACGAGGATTAGAATACCATCTAAACGGATTTAAAGCATTGAAATTCGGACGGCTAATTCTTCTGGAATAGTTTAGACTGAACTGGCTGCTGCTATTGGCTTTATATGAAATATAAGCAGTTGGAAAAAACTTTCCATAGTTGTTTTCAGTCAGTAACTGTGTGGTAGGAGAGAAGCTGCTGGTCTGAACATATTCATAACGGAGCCCTGCCTTAGCGGACCATTTTTCACCAAAGTCTTTACTGGCACTGATATAGGCTGCATAATTTTTTTCATTGTATTCAAACTGATTGGTTTTGCCCAGGTCAATTTCATAATTATTATTTTTCAGATCAAAATATTCAATGTTTGAATTGTTGGAGAACTGGTTGTATTTGGCTCCGGTTTCTACCTGCAGCTTTTTAAAATTTAAGGTAAAATCTGCCTGGGCGGATGAAATTTTATAATCTACAGCAGACAGATTTCGAACCGTTTCTTTAGACTTGTCTGAAAGATCTGTTGTGATAAAATTGACCTGGGTATCCGGAACATTTCCATAATAATTATATCCAAGGCTTAGTTTATGGTCGCCAAATTTATGATCGAAATAAGTGTTCAGCATTTGAGTGGTAAAAGTGGAACGGTGTTTAGAATCTGTTTCTGTTAATAGAGTTGGGGTATTTCCGCTGAAATAATTTTGTGTAGAATAAATATCCATATCAAGATCTCCTTTTGTGATATCATAGATGAATCCTACAGAAGATTTATCAGAAAGAGAATAATCAACATTAGCATTAAGTCCAAGACCTTTATACATATCCCTTCTTTCATCTCTGCTGAAAGACGATTCTTTTCCTACAATCTGAAAGTTTTCTACCGAACGTTTTGCCGTATCAAATCCCTGAAACTTTACTGTGGCTTTTATCTTTTTATCCTGATAGTTGATTCCTGATGAACCGCCAAAACCACCATAAGTTCTTTGATTATAATAAGTGTTTAAATAACCGCTCCAGCCAAGATCTACATTCTTTTTTAATACAATGTTGATGATTCCGCTGTTTCCCTGGGCCTCATACTTTGCAGGTGGAGTAGTAATTACTTCAATTTTTAAAATATTTTCTGAACGAAGATTTCTCAGGTAATTCGTAAGTTCAGCTCCCGAAAGATTAAGCATTCTGTCATTCACCATTACTGAAACACCATTTTTTCCGGCAATTGAAATAATTCCTTTGTCTTCATCTACTTTCAGTAAGGGAGTGCTTGCCAGTACTTCAGCTCCGCTGCTCCCGTTGGATAACATAGAGTTTTGAACATTATAAACAAGACGGTCTACTTTACGCTCTACTAAAGCTCTCTTACCGTTTACTGTAACCATTTCAATAGTTTTTACCTGATTGGCTGAATCTTTCGTTTGTCCTACCGCAAAAGAGCTTAATAAAGTGGTGATAAGAAGAATATGCTGTTTCATGAGTGTATCAGGTTCTGTTTTATTATTTTCTGAAGCAAAGGTATTAGCAATGATTTTGCTCTGAAATGGCCTTTAGATAAAGGGGGAAATTTAATCTGTGAACTTATTTTCATCGATAAAATGAGCAGGTTTATCGAAAACCGTACTTTTGATGAGGTTGATCAGCTATTTTTGTACTATGAAATCGCCATAATTTGTAAATGCAAACACTGATGAAGATGACGCGATTGCATATAGCTTTTAAAAAATTATGAATAGCTAACATATGAAACAAAAACAATTGCTTTTTCTGCATATCTTCTATTGGATGATGTATTTTGTGGGGACTATTATTGTTCCTTATTTTATTTATCATAAAGAGTATCTTATCTTGGGACTGACTTACTTTATGACCAGTTTTATATGTTTTTATTTCAATTACTTTTTTATTGTTTACCGGTTTTTTGACATTAAGAGGCTGTATAAGACTATTCTTGGTTTTTTTATCAGTGTAACCTGCTTTGTTTTAGTACGTTATTTTACTGAAGAAATAGTGTTGAAACATTTTTTCGGAATCCTTAATTATCCTGAAGGAACGGGATTTGCGTATTATTTTTTTGATAATATTTATAATAGTGTAACGTCTATCTTCATCAGTACGGTTTTCTGTTTGTTTAAGATATATTCTTCGCTTGATGAAGAAAGGCTTCAGCTTGTGGAAGAAAAGAAAAATGCAGAACTGAAAGCTCTGAAAACCCAGATCAATCCTCACTTTATCTTTAATACCTTAAATAATATTTATTCATTAGTCTATCAGAAATCAGAGAAAGCATTACCTGCAATTGAAGAACTCGGACAGTTGTTGAGATACAGCACAAAAGATCTTGAAAAAGACTCTATTACTCTGGATCAGGAAATTGGTTATATCGACAGTTTAATTGAACTGGAAAAGTTGAGGCTTAGAAACCCGGAACTTATTCTGGTGGAAAAAAATATTCATGACCCTCATTTGAATATTTCACCTATGCTTTTGGTGCCCTTTGTAGAAAATGCTTTTAAACATGGTGATTTTCGTGGCAAAGGATTCGAGTTGAAAATTTCCGATCAGGATAAAGTATTGCATTTTTATCTTTTAAATTTTAAGAAGGATAAAATGAAAGATTCCAGCTCAGGAATTGGAATTCAGAATGTGAAGAAAAGACTGGAAATCCTGTACCCGAAACATGAGCTGAACATACACGATTCGGAAACGGAATTTATTGTAGATTTAAAAATTGATTTGCGGGATGAATAAAATAAAATGTATCATCGTTGATGACGAGCCTCTGGCTATTTCACTTCTTGAACAATACATGCAGAAAATTCCTTTTCTTGAACTGGTTTTTTCCACAGAAAACCCCATTGAGGCATTAGAATATATTCAGAATAATGATTCAGACCTTATCTTTCTGGATATCCAGATGCCGGAGCTTACAGGAATCAATTTTATGAAGATTGTAGGGGCGAAACAAAAGTATATTTTAACAACTGCCTATTCTGAATACGCCTTGGAAGGCTATGAACATAATATCGTTGACTACCTTCTCAAACCCATATCTTTTGAAAGATTTCTGAAAAGTGCTATGAAAGCTCAGGAACGGTTTTCTTTTCGGGAGGAAGATGCTCATTTTTTCGTTAAATCCTCAGGGCAGCAGCATCGTATCAATTTTAATGAGATCCTTTATATTGAAAGTATTAAAGACTATGTGAATATCCGAACAGACAGAGAAGAATATATTGTTCTGGATACGCTTAAATCTATGGAAAACCAGCTTTCGGATAAATTTGTAAGAATTCATAAGTCTTTTATCATTAATCTGGATAAAATTAAAAGTATCGGGACTAAAAAGTTGGTACTATCAGAGCAGGAAATTCCAATAGGGGATAGTTATAGAGCTAATTTATTAGAGAGATTGAAATAAGCTAGGGAAAAGGATCCAATCATTAAAAATCTGTAAGATCTTCGAGAAATTTAAAAAATTTATTCTCACGCAGATTTCGGAGATTAAGCAGATGTTAGGTTTTGACTATATCCAATAGTATTTTTATTAATTCTGAAAGCGGAAAAGTCCATTCCCATTGAAATTTGATAATAATATTCAGTAATAAAAACAAAAAAGACGACTTCAATAGAAGCCGTCTTTTTATTAACCGATCTAACAATTAATTCTTATTTCTCTTGTTGTTTAATCAAGTTTAGGGCAGAACCAGCTTTGAACCAATCAATCTGTTGATCGTTATAAGTATGGTTAGCCATAATGATATCTTTTGTTCCGTCTTTGTGAACGAACTCTAGTGTTAATTGCTTTTCTGGAGCAAACTGGTCAAGATCTAAGAAATTAACAGTGTCATCTTCCTGAATCTTGTCATAATCAGCCTCATTAGCAAAAGTGATCCCTAACATCCCTTGTTTTTTAAGGTTAGTTTCGTGGATTCTCGCAAATGATTTTACTAGTACCGCCTTTACACCAAGGTGTCTAGGCTCCATAGCAGCGTGCTCTCTTGAAGACCCTTCCCCATAGTTTTGGTCTCCTACAACAATAGTTGGAACACCTGCAGCTTTGTAAGCTCTTTGTACAGCAGGAACTTCACCATATTCACCCGTTAATTCATTTTTAACGTGGTTGGTTTCCATATTGTAAGCATTTACAGCTCCGATCAGCATGTTGTTGGAAATATTGTCAAGATGACCTCTGTATTTCAACCATGGCCCAGCCATAGAAATATGGTCGGTCGTACATTTTCCGAAAGCTTTGATCAATACTTTAGCCCCGGTAATATTTTTACCATCCCAAGCCGGGAATTCCTCTAATAATTGAAGTCGGTCTGAAGTAGGACTTACGTTAACAACAACACTTGATCCATCTTCTGAAGGAGCCTGATATCCGTTGTCGTCCACAGCAAATCCTTTTGCAGGTAATTCGAACCCTTTAGGCTCGTTAAGTTTTACCTGTTCACCTGCTTGGTTTGTTAAAGTATCAGTAATCGGATTGAAATCCAGTCTCCCGGAGATCGCAACAGCTGCTACCATTTCTGGAGACGCTACAAATGCATGAGTATTGGGGTTACCATCAGCTCTTTTCGCAAAGTTTCTGTTAAAAGAGTGAATAATAGAGTTTTTCTCTCCTTTTTCTGCCCCTTCTCTGTCCCATTGTCCGATACATGGTCCACAAGCATTGGTAAAGATTCTTGCATTTTCAAATTTTCTGAAGGAATCTAAGAATCCGTCTCTTTCTGCTGTGAATTTCACCTGCTCAGAACCTGGGTTAATTCCTAAGATTGCTTTAGGCTTTACTCCTTTGGATACTGCATCTTCTACAATAGAAGCAGCTCTTGATAAATCTTCATACGAAGAGTTGGTACAAGAACCAATAAGTGCCCATTCCACTTCTAATGGCCATCCGTTAGCCTCAGCTTTAGCTCTGAATTCAGCAACTGGAGTCGCTAAGTCCGGAGTGAAAGGTCCGTTTAAGTGTGGAGTCAGCTCAGAAAGGTTTATTTCAATTAATTGATCGAAATATTGTTCAGGGTTGGCATATACTTCAGTATCACCTGTTAGGTGTTCAGCTATTTTATCAGCAGCATCCACTACATCCTGTCTTCCAGTAGCAGCCAGATATCTTCTCATTGAATCATCGTAACCGAAAGTAGAAGTGGTAGCTCCGATTTCAGCACCCATATTACAGATGGTACCTTTACCTGTTGCAGAAAGAGATTCTGCCCCTTCACCGAAGTATTCTACAATACATCCCGTACCTCCTTTTACAGTAAGAATTCCTGCTACTTTTAAGATCACATCTTTAGCAGAAGTCCAGCCGTTCATTTTACCGGTTAACTTAACCCCGATAAGTTTAGGCATTTTAAGTTCCCAGGCCATTCCTGCCATTACGTCTACCGCATCAGCGCCCCCTACTCCAATAGCAACCATTCCTAGTCCGCCGGCGTTTACGGTGTGAGAGTCAGTTCCAATCATCATTCCTCCAGGGAAAGCATAGTTTTCCAATACCACCTGGTGAATGATCCCTGCTCCCGGCTTCCAGAATCCGATTCCGTATTTATCACATACAGAACTTAAGAAGTTGAACACCTCAGAGTTTTTGTTAATACCTTCCTGTAGATCTTTATCAGCACCTACTTTCGCCTGGATCAGGTGATCCGCATGAGCCGTAGAAGGAACAGCTACTTTGGTTTTTCCAGCCTGCATGAACTGTAAAAGCGCCATTTGTGCTGTTGCATCCTGCATGGCTACTCTGTCCGGTGCAAAATCTACATAAGAGTTTCCTCTTTCATATGCCTGTGTAGCATTTCCTTCCCAAAGGTGGGTGTAAAGAATTTTTTCTGAAAGGGTAAGAGGTTTTCCCACGATTTGTCTTGCCGAAGCAATTCTCTCAGGATAGCGCTCATACACCTTTTTGATCATATCAATATCAAAAGTCATATCGTATTTAGTTTTGTTCTTTTTCCATTAATGTTTCCTTTTCTCCTGTTTGAAAAAAGAAAAACCATTTTTTATACATCAAAAAACGTTCCTATAATCTATGAATAGGCTGATTCTGAATATAAAACCAAGAGATTTTATAACTTTCAATTTAAGAAAAAATAGATTCTATTTTCTCGATTTTCTCGGAAAAAAATCGTATTTAACTTAAAATAGAACGATTCTAAACAAAAAAAATGAAAGATTTTAAATCCTAAAAGGACTAAAATCTTTCATTTATATAATTTTCAATAGTCTTGCGACTAATTTATCAATGCTGTTAGTGAGCGCTTGTACTTGTTAATTCCTTAATAGAAGGTACAAAAGTTGTCAGGTCAATCCCTTCAACTGCTGCTTTGTATTCCTCAATGCTCGGGATTCTTCCGATGATGGCAGAAAGAACAACAACCGGAGTTGAAGCCAATAGAGATTCTCCTTTTTTACGTTCAGAATCTTCTACTACTCTTCCTTGGAAAAGACGGGTTGAAGTAGCTAAAACAGTATCTCCTTTTGCTGCCTTTTCCTGGTTACCCATACAAAGGTTACATCCAGGACGCTCAAGATACATTACATTTTCATATTCTGTACGAGCCTCACCTTTAGGAGCGTTGTCATTAAATTCAAAACCTGAATATTTTTCTAATAATTCCCAGTCACCTTCAGCTTTTAACTCATCAATGATATTATAAGTAGGAGCAGCAACAACCAGTGGTGCGCTAAATTCTACTTTACCATTTTGTTTTTCAAGATTTTTCAACATCTGAGAAACAATCTTAAGGTCTCCTTTGTGAACCATACAAGATCCTACGAAACCAAGATCTACTTTTTTCTCACCACCATAGTAAGAAAGATCTCTGATAGTATCGTGAGTATATCTCTTAGATACATCATCATTGTTTACATCCGGGTCAGCAATCATAGGTTCTACGATGACATCAAGATCTACAACCACTTCAGCGTAATATTTAGCATTTGCATCAGGAGTCAGTGCTGGTTTTTCACCAGATCTGATCTCTTCAATTCTCTTATTTGCTTTGTCAATTAATCCCTGAAGAACTTTGTTATGGTTATCCATTCCCTTGTCGATCATGATCTGGATTCTGCCTTTAGCAATTTCCAATGATTCGATTAGGGTGTTATCTTCAGAAATGTTGATAGATGCTTTAGCCTTCATTTCAGCGGTCCAGTCTGTAAAGGTAAATGCCTGGTCAGCAGGAAGTGTTCCGATGTGAACCTCAATGATTCTTCCCTGGAATACGTTTTCTCCTCCGAATTGCTTCAACATCTGAGCCTGAGTAGCATGTACCACGTCACGGAAATCCATGTGAGGCTTCATTTCACCTTTGAACGTTACTTTTACAGATTCAGGAATTGGCATAGATGCCTCACCTGTAGCTAATGCAAGTGCAACTGTTCCTGAGTCAGCTCCGAAAGCAACTCCTTTAGACATTCTTGTGTGAGAGTCACCACCAATGATGATTGCCCATTCGTCTACAGTGATATCGTTAAGAACTTTGTGAATAACGTCAGTCATTGAGTGGTATTCACCTTTCGGGTCACGAGCCGTGATTAATCCGAAATCGTTCATGAATTTCATTAGCTTAGGAATGTTAGCCTGTGCTTTTTTATCCCAAACCGAAGCCGTGTGACAACCTGATTGGTAAGCACCGTCTACCACTGGAGAGATTACAGTAGCAGCCATTGATTCAAGCTCCTGAGAAGTCATAAGACCTGTCGTATCCTGAGATCCAACGATGTTTACCTGTACACGTACATCAGAACCAGCATGTAATACTTTTCCTGGTGTAGTACCTACAGCATTTCTGTTGAAGATTTTTTCAACAGCTGTAAGACCTTGTCCTTCGTGAGAAATTTCTTTAGATGGAGCAAAAACAACCGGAGCCTCAACACCTAAAGTCTGAGCTGCGAATGTCTGTAGTTTCTTACCAAATACGATGGCGTAAGATCCACCAGCTTTGATGAATTCCATCTTTTGTGGCGTGAAAGACTTGGTAAGGTCAATCAGTTCCTGATCACCGTTATATAATTTCTTTTCTTTTGTATTAATCGTTAATACAGTTCCTGTAGCTACTGAATAAGCTTCTTCAAGAACGATATCACCATTTTCGTTACGAACAGGATTTCCGTTTTCATCTACTTTCTTCACCCAGTTCTTAAGGTCAACACCGATCCCTCCGGTAACGTCAACAGTAGTAAGGAAGATTGGAGAAATACCGTTTGTTCCTCCTACAATTGGAGCGATATTTACAAATGGAACATAAGGGCTAGCTTGTTTACCAGTCCATAAAGCCACATTGTTCACCCCAGACATTCTGGATGAACCTACACCCATGGTTCCTTTTTCAGCGATAAGCATAACGCTTGCATCAGGATGTTGTGCCTGTAAAGCTTTGATTTCTTCCTGAGCTGCAGGAGTAATCATACATTTACCGTGAAGCTCACGGTCTGATCTTGAGTGTGCCTGGTTACCCGGAGAAAGTAAATCAGTAGAAATGTCTCCTTCACCAGCAATAAAAGTAACGACTTTGATTTCTTCAGCGACTTCAGGAAGTTTAGTAAAGAATTCAGCTTGTGCATAGCTTTCTAAAATTTCTTTAGCAATTGCATTTCCGTTGTTATATGCTTCTTTTAAACGGTTGGTATCCGCTTCATAAAGGAAAACCTGTGTTTTAAGAACTTCTGCAGCTTGCTGAGCAATAGCAGCATCATTACCTAAAGCTAAGTCTAATAATACTTCGATTGATTTACCTCCTTTCATGTGAGATAATAATTCGAAAGCAAAAGTCTGAGAGATTTCTTCTACTACGGATTCACCTAGAATGATCTCTTTTAAAAATTTAGCTTTTACACCTGCTGCACTTGTAGTTCCTGGTAGGGTATTGTAGATGAAAAATTTAAGAGAGTCCGTTCGATCTGCATTACCTGAGTCTTTGATTTGTGCAATGATTTCGCTTAGTAATTCAGCACCATCAATTGGCTTTGGATGAAGCCCCTGGTCTTTTCTTTCTTCAATCTCTTTGATGTAATCCTTATAAATATTCATAATAGAAGTCTTTCAATATTAAAAGGTAGAATATTTCGCTGCTTCTTTACTGGTCTGTATAAATACAATTAATGACATTTTGAGATCTCGCATGGGATGCAACATTAATCCAATAAAGTCAGCATAATCTACACTCTTTTTTAAAAGTTTTTTAAATTATTAAACAATTCAAAATGTTCCCCAAAATTACGAAATTTTACGATTTTATGAGAATGAAATTATTTAGATTCTTTATAAATATGAATTTGATAATTTCTATTTTTGGTCGTAATTTTGCAGTCAAATGGTGAATATGAAAAATATCCTGAATGTTTTGTGCATTTTTATTTCGATTTCTATTTTCTCTCAGGCTAAATCTGTGAAGAAACCTATAGCGAAAAATGTTACAAAATCCGCTGTGAAAAAGGAGAAAAATGCCGTAGCCAGGCATAATCCTGATCTTGTCGTTCTCAACAAAGATCTTCCCCTTCTGATCCCTAAAAAGAAAGGGGATAGCTTCGGGTATGTCAATCAAAACAGAAAATTCATCATTCAACCTGAATACCATATTGCTGTATTTTTTTATGAAGACTGTAATCTTTTGAATTCGCCGAATGAAAAAGTTAGAAAATTTGGAACAAAAGACTATGCAACTGTAGAAAAAAATATGATTTCTTATCGAGTAGACCACTCCGGAAAAAGAGTGTATCAGTTTAAAGATTCGGATTTAGGAAAATGTAAGTTTGAAGAGTATAAGCAACAACTTTTTCAAGCCTATGTCCTGAATGGTTTCTATGGAATTATTGAAAAATCAAAATTCGTGAATGCTGCAGACTATCGCCAGTATCAGATCTATCCGCAATATCAGTATCTCTACATTATGGAAGGAGATGATGTTGCAGATCCGATGATTGTGGCTTCAAACAATGATAAATTCGGCGTGATTGATGTCAATAATAAAATTATCATTCCTTTCGAATATTCAAACATTAAAAGAAACTTCAGCTGGAAATTAGGGAAGATGTTTGAAGTGACAAAAGATGGCAAAAACTATTATTATGTAGACGCGAGTAACAAAACATACTAGAACATAAACAATGAATACTATTGATCAATAATAGTGATTCATTATTTATAACTCTAATTTTTTTATACAATAAACCTTCTGATAATCGCCTTTACTATAATTTGTAACCTTAAACCTCGAATCCTGTACCACGAAAACCTGCATCTCGTATATTTTTCGTAATTTCGCGGCTGAAATAAAGGGGTGCTTTAGCAGGCTGAGATTATACCCACTGAACCTGGAACAGGTAATGCTGTTTAGGGACATCAACTCTACTGAGGGTTGAATTTGTATAATATCTTATCGATCCCCTTTTATTCATTAAATGTTAAAGATTTATAGAATGAAAGGATTATTTTTTTTAGGGCTTAGTGTAGGCTCTGTAGCCTTTATGCAGGCTCAAAATACAGATTCTCTGAAGATCAGGGAAATAGAAGCGGTTAACTTTACCAAAAGACTTCCTGTTGCTAAGGAAATCATCAACGTTCAGAAAGATTTAGATGGTAAAAATCTGGGACAGGATCTCCCTATTCTTTTGAAAAATCAAACTTCAATAATTTCGACCTCGGACGCCGGAAACGGAGTAGGATATACTGGTTTTAGAATTCGTGGGGTCTCCGGAACAGCCATTAACGTGATGATGAACGGAGTTCCTTATAATGACTCAGAAAGTCAGGGGACTTTTTTTGTGAATGTTCCGGATTTAACGAGCTCGGCATCACAGATTGTAATTCAGAGAGGAGTTGGAACTTCCAATAACGGAGTTTCAGCTTTTGGAGCAAGTATCAATGTGATTTCAAGGGAGCCGGAAGAGAAATTTTATTTTAAAACCGATGATAGTTATGGTTCTTTTAATACCTATAAATATTCGGCTGAGGTAGGTTCCGGGAAATTCTGGAAGAACCGTCTTTCCGTAATGGGAAGGTACAGCAATATTCATTCGGATGGATATATAGACAGAGCTTCTTCTGATCTGCATTCTTACAACTTTACTGCCTTATTTGAAGAAGGAAAAACCAAATTGCGTTTAATGGCTTTTGGTGGGAAAGAAAAAACATATCAGGCATGGAACGGAATCAGCAGAGAAATGTGGGAAACCAATCCAAGATTCAACAATTCGGGTAAAATTGTGGATGCTAATGGGAATATTACCGGATTCTATGATAATGAAACGGATAACTACAGACAGAATCATTATCAGTTACTTTGGGAACAGAAATTCAATGACCGTTGGAATCTTGAAACAACTTTCCACTACACGAAAGGAAAGGGATATTACGAAAACTATAAGCAAGCAAGCTCTTTCTCTAAATATCAACTGCCTAATATTATCGAGAATGGGGTAACGATTACCAAATCAGATTTTATCCGAAAAAAATGGTTAAATAATGATTTCTATGGAGTTGTTTCTACGCTTTATGGGAAGTTTGAAAATCTTGACCTGAACTTTGGAGCAGTAGCCAATCAGTACTATGGAAGACATTACGGAAACGTTACCGGAGTTTTTTATCCACAGATCCATGAAAGTGAATATTACAGAAATCGTTCTGTAAAGAATGAAGTTTCTGGTTTTGCCAAGGCCTTATACAGAATGGATAATTTTGAGTTCTTTGGAGATTTACAGCTTAGAAGCATTAACTATAATACTAAGGTCATCATGGCTGGAGACGATGATGGTGCTGACCTGGATAAAAACTGGCTGTTCTTCAATCCTAAAGCGGGGGTGAATTATAAAATAGAGGGTGGAAAGATATTCTTGTCTTATGCTCATGCTCATAGAGAACCGAATAGAGCAGATATTATGGCTAACAATGATGTGAAGCCTGAAAAGCTTCATGATTTTGAAGCCGGTTTGGAAAAGCAGTTTGGATTTTTATCCCTGACAGCGAATGTTTATTACATGTATTATGTGAATCAGTTGGTTTTGAATGGGCAACTTAACAGTGTGGGGGCATTTATCCGTAGCAATTCAGGAAAGAGTTACAGACGTGGTGTGGAGATTGGTGCTTTGGCAAAGCTTTCAAAACAATGGGAGGTTTCCGGTAACTTTACCTTAAGCCAGAACAGAAATCAGGATTTTAATATTGAAATTGGAAAAACACCTGTAAGTTTAGGAAATACTCAAATTTCATTTTCTCCGAATATGATTGCTAATTTGGGCATAAAGTTTAATCCAAATAAAAATTTCCAGTTTGCCTTAATGAACCAGTATGTTGGAAAGCAGTACCTGGATAATACGGAAGACAAAAATCTAGAGCTTAAAGATTATTTACTGACAGATTTTAATGCACAGTATCAGTTTAAAATTGGGAACAATGATATTGCATTAAAACTATTGGTAAACAACCTGTTTAATAAAAAGTATGTGAATAATGGTTCTGTGAGTGAAGATGGAGGTCCACTTTACTTTGCACAGGCAGGAACAAACTTCATGTTTGGAATCAGTTGGAAAATTCAATAGATTGAAAGAACTGAATGTAAATAAGTGAATTGTAAATTTACCCTGAAAGAGATTAGAGATCATGAATAGTGAACCTATTTTAATATGAAATACTCAAAAGGCTGCTTCGGCAGTCTTTTTTTATATGCGTTAAATATCTTCAAAAAGTCATGAAAAAGTTATAAATTTGCTGCCAAATGAATATTTCAGCATACATTTTAGAATATTTAAAACAATTTGGAACTGTCACGGTTCCAGGCTTTGGGGTGTTTTCTCTGAAAAATTCTAAGGCAATTATCAATTCAGAAAACGGAAGTATCCTGCCTCCTGCAAGTCAGATTGAATTTACAATTGACTATGAAGTACAGGCTGAAGATCTTACCGTTTATATTGCTAAAGAAAAACAAATGTCTGTAGAGGCTTCCAGAAGTGATCTGAAGATACAGACTGATTTTTGGAAGAAAAAGCTTCAGGCAGAACAGGTTCTTGACATTCAAAATCTGGGAACCATCTTTACTGAAGAAGGACATACTCATTTCAAAGGAAAAAGAGTAGAAGCAGGACGTCCGGATTTTTTCGGATTAGAAGAGATCAGGTTCTCCGACATTAATAATGGAGAGAAAGTAAATACTTCAGAAAATCGCGAAAAGGATTATAAGTTTAAGAAGACCATTCTTTGGTTCTTTCTGTTGATAATTCCGATTCTAGGTATTGTATACTTCGCATTTACCCAAAAGGAACTTCTCTTTGGAAAGAAATCCTTTAACAAAGTTTCTGTACAGACTTCTACCCATAGAATTGTAAAAGATACCGTGAAAGTAATGGTTCATACTCCTGAACCTCCGGTTTCAGATTCCCTGAAGAAAGATTCATTGGCAAAACCTGCCGGAAAAACTACTAAACAAGTTCCGGCTGCTCCAAAAAACACTAAGAATAAATGGCAAAAATAAAAACAGCGTCAGAATCCCTGACCATTATGACCAATATCGTTCTTCCGAACGAAACTAACTCTCTAAGAAACCTATTTGGTGGTGAACTTTTAGCAAAAATGGACAGATGTGCTTCCATTTCTGCAGCTAGACACTGTGAAAGAAGAGTAGTAACAGCATCTGTAAACCACGTTTCATTCAATCATCCGATTCCTGAAGGGGGAGTTGTTGTGCTGGAATCTAAAGTTTCCAGAGCATTCTCTACTTCTATGGAGGTATATGTGGATGTATGGTCTGATGATCCGATTAATCAGAAAAAAATTCATACCAATTCTGGAATTTATACCTTCGTTGCAGTAGATGAATTCAACCGTCCTATTCCAATTCCGGATATGGTTCCTGAAACAGAAGATGAAAAAGAAAGATATGCAGCGGCTTTCCGTAGAAAAGAACTTTCATTAATTCTTTCCGGAAGAATGAAACCTTTGGAATCTGTGGAACTTAAGAAATTATTCCAGGAGCCGGAAGAACCACAATCTTCAAAAAAAGATAAAAAATAAGACTTTAAAATGCTTTTAATACTGGAATATCCAAATTAAAAGCATTTTGTTTTTATATCCATTTAATACAATTACAGACACCTTTCTCTGAAATGATGATGGTGTTATTTTGTGAAATCAATTCTTGACATTTGTGTTTAAACTATGAAAATTCTCCTTTTAGATAAAAATCACCCACTCATCACCGAACAGCTTTTAGCTAAAGGCTTTATATTGGAAGAAGACTTTACTTCTCCTTATGATGAGGTTTGTAATAAGATCAAAAACTATGATGGTATTATCATCAGAAGCCGTATTCCTTTAGATAAAAATTTTCTTGAGCAGGCTCAAAATCTGAAGTTTATTGCAAGGGTAGGTGCTGGTATGGAAAATATTGATATTCCTGTCGCTGAAAAATTAGGCATTCAATTAATTAATTCTCCGGAAGGAAACAGAGATTCAGTCGCAGAACATGTAGTAGGAATGTTGTTGATCATTATGAACAGGCTTTTCATCGCCTCTCAGGAAGTGAAGAATGGGATTTGGAAACGTGAAGAAAACAGAGGTGATGAATTACTTGGGAAGACTGTAGGTTTAATCGGATACGGAAATATGGGGAAGGCTACGGCTAAAAGACTTTCTGGTTTTGGATGTAAAGTGATTTTCCATGATATTCTTCCGGGATTGGAAGATGAGTTTGCTACTCAAGTCACTTTAGAAGAGCTAAAGGAATCTGCCGAAGTGTTGAGCTTACATATTCCCTTAACTTCTGAAACTCGTTATCTTATTGATGAAACATTTATTTCTGAGATGAAAAATGATTTCTATTTTGTCAATACGGCAAGAGGAAAAAACGTACAAACTAAAAGTTTAGTAGAAGCGTTGAGGTCGGGTAAAGTAAAAGGAGCCTGTTTAGATGTATTGGAATATGAAAAGTCCTCTTTTGAGCACCTTGAAATTGAAAATGAAGATTTACAATATCTGCTGGGATCAGAAAAAGCAATAGTTACTCCACATATTGCTGGCTGGACGCATCAGAGTAAAGAAAAATTAGCTCAGTTTATTGTAGATAAGATTGTAAATTCTTATTGCTAGATACATTCTCTTACATTGTTATTCCTTACTTTTAGACCAATAAATTAATCATAAAGTGATGATCTGGACTCCTATAACAGTTGAAGAAATATTTGATATGATTCATTCCACAGAAAATGATTTGCATGGTGATCTTCTGAATTTCTGGGATTTAATTAAAATAGATCCCGAAAAATGGACTGAAGAAGAATATGGAAAAGAAGGAGGTGGATTTTGGGTTGTAGGATTAATCGGAAGAAAAGTGATTTACTACAATGATATTGAAGAGGGATTTAATATCTCAGATTATACCGTATACGGAACGATTGATGAATATATTTGTAATCAGGATGATTTGCACATTGCAATTTTGAATCTTTATAATCTTATCACTTTTGGGGGAAGAGTGATAGGACAGGCAGGACCGCCATTAAACCTGTAGAATAAAATATTAATTTATTCCTTTTTGTTTTTTATACTTGATGTTCATTATGTTAAATTATTCATAATGTCACCTTCATATTTATCATTTACTTTCGACTTTTACTAAATTGCCGCTCATTTTTGAATCTTATGAAGATGCGTAATTTAGTACTTGCTGTAACGGTTGCTTTATCCCTTTTATCCTGTAAAAATAAATCTGAATCCAAAGAGGTTTCAGCTGAAAATACCACCAATCTTCCGAACTATGGGAATGTAGATCTGGGAAATGTGTTTACAAAAGCAGATGGACAGCTTTCCAATAAGGAATCACTCACAGGTTATATAGATCAGTACTATAAAAAAGTATGGGAAGGCGGGGATCTTAGCGGGGGAATCTTAGTGGCAAAAGGTGACGAAATTTTATATGAAAACTATAGAGGCTTCGGAAGAGAAGGTAACCAGATGCCTATTGATAAAAATACACCATTACATGTAGCTTCGGTTTCAAAAACATTAACGGCCATGGCTATGATGAAGCTTATAGAAGCCGGAAAAATAAAACTTACCGATCATCTTACCCAATTCTTTCCAGGATTTCCTTATCCAAATGTAACGGTTCAGACGTTATTGGACCAAAGAAGCGGATTGCCTAAATACGAATACTTTATTACCAAAATACAGCCTGCACCGGCAGAGCTTTCCAAGCAGTTTATTACCAATCAGGATGTTTTGAATATGATTATCAAATATAAACCGGATCTGGCTAGAGATACCGATACTGGGTTTATGTATTGTAATACAAACTTTGCCTTATTGGCTTTGCTGATTGAAAAAGTAACTCAAACTCCTTTTCCACAGGCGATGAAAGAAATGGTATTCACACCGCTGAAAATGACCCATTCTTATATTTTCCAGGAAAAAGATATCCCAACGGCTTCACAATCATTCTACTATGGTGGGAACAAATTATATCCACTGGATAGATTAGATCTGATCTATGGAGACAAAAATGTCTATACCACACCGAGAGACCTGCTTAATTTTTCAAAAGCAATGTATTCGAAGGACTTTCTGAAACCTGAGCTTATGCAGATGGTATTTGCGCCATACAGCAATGAAAAAGCAGGAATGAACAATTATGGTCTTGGTTTTAGAATGAAAATATTTGATAACGGTGAAAAGCTGACCTATCATAATGGATGGTGGCATGGAACCAATTCCGTATTTGCCCACCTTTTAAAATCTAAAGTTACTATTGTAGCCATTGGAAATAAATATTCGGGTAAAGTTTATACAGCACTTGCATTATCAGGATTATTTGAGGATTTCCCTTTACAGAAGGATAAGCTTCATTCTGTAATGAATGACAATAAGGATACTTTGAATAACGGACACGAAGTTTTTGGAGAATAATGTTTACTTTTGCTTAAACATTTTCATGAAAAGGTTTCTTTTATTATTCGTTATCAGCTTTCTTGTGCATTCATGTGCAAGAGTGGGATCGCCTGTGGGTGGCCCAAAAGATACTTTAGCGCCAAAGTTTTTAAGTTCAAACATTGATACCACGAGGATCAACGTCAAAAGAGATATCCACGAACTTCGTCTGGATTTTGATGAATACGTGACTCTAAAGGACATCAATAAAAATCTTATTATTTCTCCACCCATCAAGAATATCAAGCGCATTCTTCCATCGAATATCGCCAATAAATTTGTTCTTATTCAGTGGACGGATACCCTTCAGGCCAACACCACCTATAATTTCAACTTTGGAAATTCTATTGCGGATAATAATGAGTCCAATATTCTCCGGTATTTTAATTTTGCTTTCTCTACAGGAGATAAGTTGGATGATCTGTACATCAGTGGTGAAGTAAAGGATGCCATGCAGATCAAAAAGAAAACCGGGACTAATGAAAATAAGCTGGTCGTGGGATTATATCAGGTAAAAGATACGATGAACTATAAGCAAAAACCCTATTATATCACCAAGGTTGATGATGACGGATATTATGAGCTGAATTATCTTTCTCCGGGAAAATATAAGATCATTGCTTTTGAAGATGAAAACGGAAACTCTGTATATGATCCGGGAAAAGAGAAAATAGGATTTAAAAAAGAAACTATTGATGTTGAAAAATCAATTTCAGGTTTAAATTTAAGTGTTTATCCATCAAAAAAGCCTTTGAAGTATTCGGATATGAAGGAGATTGCTGGTGGAATTCTTATGACGTTTGAAGGCCATCCTGATGAAGTAAAAGTTCAGTCACTCAATGATAAGCTTAAAGATATAAAAGTAACCCACACACCAAAATCAGACTCCGTTAGGATCTGGTTTGATGCAGTGAAGAATGATATAGGGCAGGAAGCGAACGAAAAACTATTATTCAGCCATAATATTGGTCCGAAAAAAGATACGGTTTATTCAGTTTCTCTATTCTATAAGTATAATAAGAAAAATGCGATGGATGTTTTCAGTGATAATGGAGGTGGTTCATTAGCTCCAAAATCTGATTTTAAAATTTCATCCAACTACTTTATTGAAAAGATTGATCCTTCAAAGTGGAAATTAGCTATTAAAGGAGACTCTTTGAATACTCTGCCGTTTACTGCTAAGATTTCAGAGACTAATCCTTATCAGATTCAGGTGAATTCCGATTTTATCAGTGGAAAAGATTATCAGCTTACCATTCCTAAAGAAACCGTTTCTTCTTTTTATACAAAAAATACTCAATCCAAGCGTTTCGATTTTACTGTTGATAAAATAGAACAATTCGGAAGCCTTGAATTCACTCTTACCAATGCTCCTGCTTCTAACTATTGGATTCAGTTACTGGATTCCTCAGATAAAGTGGTGTATCAGAAATATACCAAAGGAGATAAAGTGAAATTTGATATTCTGAAACCAGAAGAATATGTAGTCAGAATATTGGTGGATAATAATAATGATAAGTATTGGGGGGAAGCTGATTTCGCCAGTGAAACTTTTGCAGAGGATGCCTATGTTTTCTATAAAAAAGCTTTGATAAAAGCCTTATGGGAAACAAGAGAAGAATGGGACCTGAAAGATACCAGGACACTGGATAATCCTAAAGGGACAACGGCTCCAACCGTACCGGTTACTCCTCCGGTTTCCGAAGAGAAAGAGAAAGCTGTGATACAGGAAAGTAAAAAAGAGTTAAAATCTGCAAATGCAGTCATAACTCCGGTTAAATAGATTTATGAAGACGGCAAAGAAAATAATTTTTTGGACCCTGGTGGCGTTTGCTCTTATCCAGTTTTTTCCAATTGATACAGTAAATCAACCGGTTGATTCTAAAGTGAATTTTGTTCAGATGAAGAACAGTCCGGAAAAAGTGCGTACGCTTCTTAAAAATGCTTGTTATGACTGTCATTCAAACGAGACGGTTTATCCAAAGTATGCTTATATAGCACCTATTTCATGGTCTGTGAAAAGTCATGTGAATGATGGACGTCAGCATCTTAATTTTTCTGTTTGGGGAACCTACAATAAGGAATTAAAAGAGAATATGCTCGACAGGTCTATGGAAGCTCTTAAACACAAGACAATGCCGTTTCCAGGATATATTGTCTACCATAAAGAAGCTAATTTATCAGAAGCAGAAAGAACTTTGCTTATTCAGTATTTTGATGAAATGCTGAAATCGAAAACCTATTAATTAAAAATATAATTCCCACAGATTCCACAGATCATCACAGAGTTTATGCAAAATGCATCTGTGTAATTCGTGAAATCTGTGGGAAAATTGTTTTTAGTTATAAAAAAACTCCCGCAGATTTTACAAACTTAGCAGGTGGATAGAATCCGGTAATCTGCCTCATTTGCAAAATCTGCGGGAGCATATATTACAAAAATTATTTATTCAGATAACTTTCAAAAAATCTCTTTTGAGAATCAAAAGCAATCTCATTAAGGTCAAGTTCCTGTAAAGGAATCCATACCGCTTCCGAGATCTCTGAAAGCTCAAGATTTACCTCAAATTTCTCCGAAATAGTATATTCATAAAAGAGATCAATGGTATTATAATCAATTTCTTTATACTGATAGATATTCGGAAGACTGGTAAGGTATTTCAGGTTAGAAATATCAATATCAAGCTGAAGCTCTTCAAAAAGTTCTCTTTTACAGGTTTCCTCTGCACTTTCTTTAGGGTCAACAAAACCTCCGGCAAGATCCAGTTTTCCTTTTTTAGGATCTCTGTTTCGTCTGGTAAGGTAAACTTCATCGCCACATCTTATAACAACCGCTACAGCGCCTGCTACGTTGTTGTACAGGGTAAAACCACATTCGGGGCAGCTCCATTTCTTTTCATCATCCCAATGTAAGGTCTCTTTGCCACAGCTTGGGCAATATTTCAATACTTTCATCTGTCTATAATTATTTTTCAAAGGTCAGATAAACCTTTAGCTTCACTGAGTAATATTCATATTTCTCGGGTGATAACTTAAGATCACATCCCTTAACTCTTCTGTCTTCAGATGAGTATAGATCTCTGTCGTGGTAATGCTGGAGTGACCCAACATTTCCTGGATATAACGGAGATCCGCTCCATTCTGTAATAAATGAGTCGCAAAAGAATGCCTGAAGGTATGCGGAGAAATCTTCTTATTAACGCCTGCTTTATCAGTGAGTTCTTTAATAATAAGAAATACGATCACTCTTGACATGGAAGTTCCACGGCTGTTCAAAAACAGAGTATCTTCATATTTCTTATTGATCTTTCCTTTAGAGCGTACCTCCTTAATATAACTTTCCAGAAGCTCAGCAGTGTAATCTGCTAAAGGCACAAAGCGGGTTTTATTTCCCTTTCCGTGTACCTTAATATATTGCTCCTTGAAGTTGATATTGGAGATTTTCAGATCAATAAGTTCAGATACACGGAGTCCGCAACCATACAGTACCTCTATAATACACTGGTTTCTTTTTCCGAGATCTGTATTGACCTCAATGGCAGCAATGATTTTATTAATATCCGGCAGGCTTAACGTATCCGGCAGGTATAGTCCCAGTTTAGGGCCTTCAAGTAACGCTGCAGGGTTGTCTTCACGATATTCATCTTCCAGTAGAAATTTAAAGAAGGCTTTGATGGAAGATATCCATCTTGCCTGTGATCTCTCACTGAATTTCTGTTTGGAAAGATTGAAAATGTATTCCTGCAGGTTTTCGTATCCGATAGAATCTGGACCGATGTTTGCCAGATCTTCTTCTGCGTAATCTTTTAGTTTCTTAATGTCCCGAACATAGGCGTCGAGCGTGTTGTCTGAAAAATTTCTTTCGAAACGAAGAAATATTTCAAAATCTTTGATCTTTTCATCCCAAGTCATTTGTGCTTATTTTTTTAGTTCACATTCCGATATTTGTTCTATTTCAATATTATGGCCTCTCAGGAACGATATTCCATCGTCGTCCGAATACTCATTAATATACACCAGTCTTGTAATACCTGCCTGCAGGATCAGCTTACTGCATTCCTTGCAGGGTGACAATGTTAAATATAACGTTGCTCCTTTTGCAGATTGTGTTGAAGCTGCCAGCTTTAAAATTGCGTTGGCTTCAGCATGCAATACATACCAGTGCGTTTTTCCCTCTCCATCTTCACAGCAGTTTTCGAACCCCATAGGAGTTCCGTTGTAACCATCTGAAATAATCATCCTATCTTTTACGATAAGAGCCCCTACTTGTTTTCTCTTACAGTAGGAGAGTTGCGCCCATTCCTGGGCCATTTTTAGATAAGCTTTATCAAACTTATTCATACCGCAGCATTAGTTTTCGAAATAATTTGGATTAAAATCTTTTAGAAAGATTAGAAGCTCGGCTTTCTTTTCTCTAGGAAAGCAGCTACTCCTTCTTTCTTATCTTCCATTTCGAAAAGTTCTCCAAAATATTTAATTTCAGTTTCAAAACCTTTCTCCGTATCCGATAAATTTACGGCGTTGATCGCCTTCGATATTGCCATTGGTGAATTATGGGCAATAGTACTCGCTAATTCTTTCGTTTTGGTTAATAATTCTTCAATAGGGTATACTTCATTGACCAATCCAATCTCTTTTGCTTTTTGAGCAGGGACCATTTTGGCAGAGAAGATCATTTCGTTGGCAATACCTTTTCCGACAAGTTTGGGAAGCCTTTGGGTTCCTCCGTATCCTGGAATTAATCCCAGTGTTACTTCAGGAAGTCCTAATCGGGCGTTTTCCGATGCATATCTGATGTGGCATGCCATGGCAAGCTCTAAACCTCCTCCTAATGCAAAACCGTTGACGGCAGCAATGACAGGTTTGGATAGGTTTTCAATTTTGTTGAACAATGTATTTTGTCCGTTTCTTGCAAGTTCCTCAGCTTTTTCCTGTCCGAAGTCACTGAACTCCTTGATATCAGCTCCAGCTACAAATGATTTTTCTCCGCTACCTGTAAGGATAATTACCCTGCAGGAAGTATCAGAATTAAGCTCATCCAATGCGGTACTGATCTCCTGAATAGTCTTTGCATTTAATGCATTTAAACTCTCAGGTCTGTTTATGGTAATGATAGATAATTTATCTTCCTTTTTTAATAATATATTTTCGTAACTCATTTTTCCACTTTAAAATATCATCCCTTGCAAATTATGAATTTTTTACAAAAAAAAGGAAAAAATATTATTTTTTTTTCCTTTTTTTTAATTTATTGTTCAATATGATTATTTCGAGTGATTCATCATATTTGCATCGATATTGATATTTAGTTGTGAAGCTACTTTCATGCCAAGCTCAATGTTGGCGCGGAAAAAGTGACATAATTGTCTGTTGATAATTTCCTCTCTTTTAGGTCCACTGATTCCCTTCATGCTGCCTACGATATTTTGGATCAGATTATTCCTGTCTTCTGCATTCATTGCTTTAGAATAAAGAAGCCCCGGTTGCGTATAATGATCGCTGTCGTTATCATTTCTGTTGTAGTTGGCAACATGAGCGCTATCTAATTCATATTCATAGTTTTTGTAAGAAACATCGGGGTTGATGTCATCAAAACTATTGGGATAATAATTCGGTTTATCCTGATACTGGCTGGAATCTGCCATATAACCATCTCTCTGATAATTATTGACAGCAAAAGGACATCTGTTTACTTCTAATTGGTGAGCGTTTACACCTACTCTGTATCGGTGGGCGTCTGGGTAAGAGAATAATCTTCCCTGAAGCATTTTGTCCGGAGAAAAACTAATTCCGTTGATCAGACTGCTTGGTGAGAATGTAGATTGTTCAACATGAGCAAAATAGTTGACAGGAACTTCATTCAATTCCATTTCTCCTACTTCAATCAAAGGGAAGTCATCATGGAACCAAACCTTTGTGACATCAAAAGGATTCCATCTGAAATCTTTTGCCTGTTCCTCAGTCATGACCTGGATGTACATGGTCCATTTCGGAAAATCTCCATTTTCGATAGCATTGCAAAGATCTTCCTGCGCAAAGTCCGGGTTTTCTCCTGCCATTTTCACTGCATCCCCATCGGTGAAGTTTTTCACCCCTTGTTTTGTTTTGAAGTGGAATTTTACCCATACTCTTTCATTTTTATCATTAATCATGGAGAAAGTATGAGATCCGAAGCCATGCATATGTCTGTAGCCATAAGGAGTTCCTCTGTCTGACATAAGTATAAGAACCTGATGAAGTGATTCCGGGTTTAAACTCCAGAAATCCCACATCATTGTGGCGCTTTTTAAATTGGTTTTTGGAACCCTTTTTTGGGTATGAATAAAATCCGGGAATTTTTTGGCATCCTTAATAAAGAATACCGGTGTGTTATTTCCTACCAGATCCCAGTTTCCATCTTCCGTATAAAACTTCAGTGCGAATCCTCTTGGGTCTCTTGCTGTATCTGCGCTTCCTTTTTCACCACCAACGGTAGAAAAACGGGCAAACATTCTGCAGGAGTTTCCTACTTTTGAAAATAATTTAGCCTTAGTATACTGGCTGATGTCATGCGTTACGGTAAAAGTTCCATACGCTCCGCTTCCTTTGGCGTGTACAATTCTTTCAGGAATTCTTTCCCTAACGAAATGTGCAAGATTTTCCTGAAGGACAAAGTCTTGCAGCAATACCGGGCCTCTTGGTCCTACCGTCTGGGAATCCTGATGCTCAAAATAAGGTGCGCCGTTGCTTAACGTTAATTTTTTAGAATCCATATATTGATGATTTGAATAATTATTCTCGTATTTTCTAAATCGAAGTGTAAAGGTACTAATTATCAAATTTACTTGAATTTTTAATTGCTAATAACAAAAACGTTATATCTTTGTAATAGATAATATTAATCAAATGAACATTCAACAATTGGAGTATCTTATCGCTGTGGATAAGTATAAACATTTTGGAAAAGCGGCTCAGGCGTGCTTCATTACCCAGCCTACCTTAAGTGCCATGATACAGAAATTTGAGGATGAATTGGATGTGAAGGTTTTCGACAGAACTACACACCCGATCCGTACTACAGATGTAGGTCTTCAGATCATCGATCAGGCGAAGGTGATTATAGAATCTGTCAATGAGCTAAAAAACAAAGCCAACCTGTTGAATAACATTTTAGGTGGAACCATTAACCTTGGAATTATTCCAACTGTTTCTTCGTTTATTTTGCCTACTGAGATTTTCAAATTCCTAGAGACGAATCCGAAGATCCAGATGAATGTAAAGGAAATGACAACGGATAATATTATTAAAGCTTTGAAAGCAGGAGAATTGGATGCTGGAATTATTTCTACGCCATACGATACCGCTGATGAGTTTTACCAGGATTTCTTATTCAATGAAGAGTTAATGATCTACAGTTCCAATACGGAAGCAAATAAAAAGAACTCTTACATTATTCCTGAAGAATTGAATGTAGAAAAAGTTTGGTTGCTTGAAGAAGGAAACTGTTTGAGAAATCAGTTCGAAAATATCTGCCATCTGAAAGAAAATACCCTGAAGCCTAAAAATTTAGATTTCTTAGCTTCCAATATTCAGACTTTGGTACATATGGTAGACAAAGTAGGAGGGATCAGTATTCTTCCGGAATTGGCGTTAAGTCAACTTTCTGAAGAGCAGAAAAAGAATGTTTTCAGATTCAAGAAGCCTTTCCCTTACAGAGAAATCAGTATTATTTACTATAAGCCAACCTTTAAGCAAAAGATCATTGATGAATTGGCGCACTCTATCAAAAATTCTTTGGAGCTTAAGTTGAATTACCACGAAAGTCCGAAAGAATTTGTAAGCATCAAGCCTCAGTAATCAAGAGGCTTTACAATGATATAAATCATTAATTTAAAGAAAATTATAATTAATAAACAAAAATTTTGAGTATTACGAAAATAGTGCTTAAATTTGCTGACGTTTATTAACGAGGAAAAATTTGACCTGATTGCAACCTCTATAAAAATATGCTAAAACAGTATTCTTTTTTCTGGGCAATTTTATTCTTATTTTTCTTCATCACTATTTTTTAATCTAAAAAACAAAGAATAATATGTCTTATTTATTTACATCTGAATCAGTTTCAGAAGGACATCCGGATAAAATCGCCGACCAAATCTCAGATGCATTAATCGATCATTTCTTAGCATACGATAAAAGTTCAAAAGTAGCATGTGAAACTCTTGTAACAACAGGACAGGTAGTACTGGCAGGAGAAGTAAAATCTGATGCTTACCTTGATGTACAGACCATTGCCAGAGAAGTAATCAACGGAATTGGGTATACAAAAGGTGAATACATGTTCAATGGTGATTCTTGTGGAGTAATCTCTGCGATCCATGAGCAGTCTCCGGATATCAACCAAGGGGTTGACAGAGCCGTAAATGATGAGTCATTCGAAGCTAAGGCAAATGCTCAGGGTGCTGGTGATCAGGGAATGATGTTTGGGTACGCTACAAACGAGACGGCAAATTATATGCCTCTTGCTTTGGATTTAGCACACACAATCCTTAAAGAACTTTCTGCGATCAGAAGAGAAAATAAAGAGATTGCTTACTTACGTCCTGATGCAAAAAGCCAGGTAACCATTGAGTACTCTGACGATCATAAACCAATCAGAATTGATTCTATCGTAGTTTCTACTCAGCACGATGACTTCGGAACAGAAGAAGAAATGCTGAACAAAATCCGTGAAGATATCAAGAACATCCTTGTTCCTAGAGTGGTTGCTCAGCAGACTGAGGAAATCAAAGCTCTATTCAACGATCAGATCAAATATCACATCAACCCTACAGGTAAATTTGTAATCGGTGGTCCTCACGGAGATACAGGTCTTACAGGGAGAAAAATTATTGTAGATACTTACGGTGGTAAAGGAGCTCACGGTGGAGGTGCTTTCTCTGGAAAAGATCCTTCAAAAGTAGACAGAAGTGCTGCGTATGCAACGAGACATATTGCTAAAAACCTTGTAGCAGCTGGTGTTGCTGATGAAGTTTTGGTGCAGGTTTCTTATGCGATTGGAGTGGCTGAACCTTGTGGTTTATACATCAATACTTATGGAACGGCTAAAATTGATCTTCACGATGGAGATATCGCTAAAAAAGTGTCTACTATTTTCGATTTAAGACCTTACGCTATTGAGCAGAACTTAAAATTAAGAAACCCTATCTATCAGGAAACGGCTTCTTACGGACATATGGGTAAAGAGCATTATGTAGCTGACAAAACATTCAACAAAGGTCATAAGAATGAGCTTACGTTGGAGGGGCTTGAGTTCTTTACTTGGGAAAAACTAGACAAAGTTGACGAAATTAAAGCCGCTTTCGGAATTTAATTTTTTCTCCAGACTAAATATTATGAACTGCTTTATCTTCTGATAAGGCAGTTTTTTTTAATTTTACAGCTTAATAAATTGAAAGATGATGAATTTTCGAACTGCAGTTGCCATTCTATCCCTGTTTTTGCTAAGTACATTGGTGAAAGCACAATATACCATGCATAAAATGATCAGTGTAGGATATACCTACCAGAATCAAAGCTTTGGAGAAGTAGGTGGGAAGTTGCTTTTTCTTAAAAATGATGATGTAATTTACAGATTGGGCGGCTCTGCTTTAATGGGAGTAGCAGATTCAAAGTTTGCCATTATGCCGAAATTGCAGGCAGACGTTTTACTTAATTTTGAAAAGAATGTGGATTTCTACCACTCTTATTACTTTTTAATGGGGGCGGAAGGAACCAACAAATATATTGCTCCCAAGATAGGGGTTACCTTATTTGGTATGCTTGATCTTACCGGAGGGTATGCTTTTCCTATTGGAGATGCCAGATTAAATGGAAAAGAAATGAAAGGGTTAAATATTAATTTTACATTAAATATCCCTACTGTATTCATTCATGATATGTTTAAATGATTTTTTTTAAATTTTTATAGTGAAAATTTAATAATTGCTTAACAGTTATTAAAAAATTATTATATTTACGCCATAATATAATTGTACCGCCTATCGAAGAGACTCTACTCTGAAGAACTGTTTTGTATATACAGCAAAAACCAGATAATGTATCTGGGCGATAGCTGGGCTGCAAATATTATATTGAGAAGAGTTATGAAATCAAAATCGGATAGTTTACTAATTTCGCTTTACCAGAAAGGTGACGAGGGCGCATTATCAACCCTTATTCATCGTCATCAGAGAGAACTGTTTACATTCATTTTTTACAAAATAAATGATGAAGATTTAGCCAATGATATTTTTCAGGATACATTCATGAAAATTATTGTGATGCTAAAAGAAGGACGTTACAACGAAGAGGGTAAATTTATCCTTTGGGCTAAAAGAATCTCTCACAACCTTATCATCGATCATTTCAGATCAAAAGCCAAAAACATTAAAGTTTCGGAGACTACTTTTGAGTCGGACGAATATTCTATTTTTGACCTGATCAGAGAGCCTTCTGAAAATATTGAAGATCAGCTGGTGACCAATCAGATCCAGGAAGACCTACTGAGGATGTTACAATTTCTTCCCTTAAATCAACAAGAAGTAATTAAATTAAGGTTTTTTGACGGATTGAGTTTTAAGGAAATTGCCGATCATACCGATATGAGTATTAATACCACATTAGGGAGAGTAAGATATGCGTTGATAAACCTGAGAAAAATCATGGAAGAAAATAACATAATATTAACCAGATAGATAATATTCTATGAAATTTCACGTTTTAAGGAAAACATACTTCGCTTATGAAAAAAAATGACTCCTTAAAAGTGAAAACTTTGAAACCTAAAAAACAAACCATCGATTTTCTGCTCAATTTTTCTAAAAGTATTGAAATTGTGAAAAGCAAGAGCAAGAATTATCCTATTACAAAAAATTAAAATTATTAACTTTGTGCTGTATGAAAATGCAGCACGTTTTTTTTGACCTGGACAATACGCTCTGGGATCATCGCAGAAATGCCTATCTGGCCATCAAAGAACTTTTCGAAAAACAGGAAATCAATTCGAAGTATAATATCGACTTTGAAGAGTTTCATGCTGTTTACCATGATATCAATGAAGAATTATGGGAGAAAATCAGAGATGGAATTATAGGCAAAGAGTATTTGAGAGAACACCGTTTTTATGACTCCTTCATGCATTTTGGAGTAGACAATAAGGAGCTTTCCCTTTATTTTGAGGAAAACTTCCTGGATAATATTGTAAGTCATAATGAACTGGTAGAAGGGGCAGAAGATGTCCTTGAATATCTGAAGTCTAAGAATTATAAACTCCATATTATTTCTAACGGCTTTCAGGAGGTAACAGAAAGAAAATGTACCCTTTCCGGAATTGCGCCTTATTTTGAAACCATTACCAGTGCAGATGCGGTGGGAGTAAGGAAACCGAATCCAAAGATTTTTGAATATTCCCTTGGGCTTTCTGAAGCTAAGAAGGAAGAGAGTATCATGATTGGTGATGACTGGATTGCTGATGCATTGGGAGGAAGAGATTTCGGAATGGAAGCGATCTTCTTTGATGTGTATAAAGAAGATAAAAAAGAAGCCGGATTAAAGGCTATTACCCATCTTCAACAGATTAAGGAATACTTATAAAATTTTAAGACGATTCAGTCTGAAATGAAAGCCATTAAGTTCATCTTAATGGCTTTTCTGTTTAAAATATACTGATAATAAAAATATAGTTTTCGGTTTGTCATTCTGAATCAAACTGTAGTTCAGAAGTGGGGTGAAGAATCTATTGAATATTATAAAGTGAGATTCTTCCTTACGTCAGAATGACAACAATGGTGTAAAATGATAGAAGTGTGAAATATATTATTCTCATTTCTTTCACATACTCAATTTACCCTCTTATTTTATACACATTAAGTTTTTCCCAATTCTTTCCCAAATTGATTTGGAACTTTGCTCCATAATAATGACAGAAAAATTAAATCTTATGAAAAATGTAAAGAAAATCACAGGGATATTTATTTTAATCTTCTTATTGATAGGAGGTTTGATTTCAGCACAAGACAGAGCAATTAACCCTAATCAATTACCTAAGACTATCAAAACTTTTCTTGCGGGTCATTTTAAAGGAATTCCAGTTTCATCTGCTATTGAAGACAGAGAAATCTATGGGATTGACGAATATAAAGTGTATCTGAATAACGGAATGAAGGCAGAATTTGATAGTAAAGGAAACTGGAAGGAAATAGATGGTAAACATCAAAAAATACCTTACGGTTTTATTCCTGCCTCCATTAAAAACTACAGCAGCAGAAATTTCCCAAACACTTACATCGTTAAGATAGAAAAGAAGAGATGGTCTTATAAAGCGGAACTTTCCAACGGATTGGAGCTTGAATTTGATAGAAATGGGAATTTTAAAAAAATTGATGACTAAAATTATTTAAAAGTAACAATAAAATTTTAAGATTATGGTAAACTGGAGCATCATAAACAGTGAAGGAAGAAAAGCGTCTTCCGCTAAGATTAGAAAGAGTATTGTGTCTTTTATGACCAAGCACCATCCGTGCAGTGTTATAGATTCTATTGAGAAAAAATATAATGCTTATAAAATTCACCTGATGAATGGCTTATGCCTTATTTTCGATGAAGATGGACGTTATGTGAAAATGAGTTAATGATTTATGAAAGAAAGTTGGAAAGAAGGGAACAGAGGGTATGTATATATCATTGATCTGCTTTGTATCATTTATCAAATGGTTCTTATTCTGACGATGTTTGGATATTAATTGTTTCATCCTCAGTTCCTATACTTTCCTCTTATTATTTTGTAATTTTATATATTTGATATAAGCTATCCAAGCAGCAGAACCTATGAAGATTTTAATAGTAGAAGATGAACCGGACTTAAGGGATACTGTACAGAAGTTTCTGGAAGCAGAACATTTCATTGTAGAACAGGCTGAGAATTACAGTTCCGGGTTGGAAAAGATTATTTCCTATGAATATGACTGTATCCTTCTGGATATTATGCTGCCGGATGGAAATGGAATAGATTTGTTACGGGAAATCAAAAAAATGCACAAAAAAGACCCGGTGATCATTCTTTCTGCCAAGGATTCTGTGGATGATAAAGTGACAGGACTGGAAATAGGTGCCGATGATTATCTGGCAAAACCTTTTCATCTTGCAGAGCTGATGGCGAGAATCAGGTCTGTAATAAGGAGAAAAAATCAGGATGGTGAGAATGTCATTAGATATAAAAATATCAGTATTGATCCGGAAAACAGAGATGTTAAGATAGGAAATGAAGAGTTGATACTTAACCGAAAAGAATATGACCTTTTGTATTACTTTGTCATTCATCCTGAAAAAACTTTGCAGAAAACCACTCTTGCAGAAGCGATCTGGGGAGATTATATCGATCAGGCAGACAGCCTTGATTTTATTTATTCACAAATTAAAAATCTCCGTAAAAAACTGAAAACGCTCAATGCTGAAGCCGATTTTCAAGCTGTATACGGGATAGGATATAAATTCGTCTGATGAAGGTTTCCTTAAAATATTATACGATAAAGTACCTTATTATGATCCTGCTGGTAATTATTGCCGTTTGGGCCGGATTATTCTATGCCTATATTCTGGATGAGGTACATGATAATGTAGATGATGGACTTAAGGATAGAAAAATACAGATTATCAAGGCTGTATATCTTAATCCACAGTTGTTGAAAAATAATGATTTTGGATTCAATGAATTTAAGATCATGCCGATTACTGCAGGGGAATATAAGAATAAAAGCAGGCTTTATAATAAGATGTATTATATGGAGTATGATGATAAAGACCAGCCTTACCGGGTATTGGAAGCGGATTTTATCGATCAGTATAAAAATCATCAAAGGCTTGTCATCAGAACTTCAACCGTTGAAGAAGATGAACTGATTTATGATCTTACAACGGCTTTAATTGTTCTCTATATTTTTTTGGTGATAAGTATTGTTGCAGTTAATGGTTATCTGTTGAATAAAGCAATGCGTCCTTTCTATTTGATTCTGGATAAACTGAAAAAATATCAGTTTGGAATTCCTTTTTCTCAGGAAGAGCAGAATTATTCAATCAAAGAATTTGAAGAGCTGAATGTGGAAATCAATGAGATGATCGAGCGTAATGAGCTTGTTTTCTATCAGCAGAAACAGTTTATTGAAAACGCTTCTCATGAGCTTCAAACGCCGCTTGCGATTGTTATTAATAAAATAGACCTTTTGATTCAGAATGAAAATCTGGATAAAAAGAACCTGACCTTTCTCACTGAAGTTAAAAATGATCTGAGAAGAATGGTAGGATTGAATAAATCTCTGTTAATGCTTTCCAAAATTGAGAACAGCCAGTTCAATGCAATATCAGACGTTGATTTTAATGCTATGGTTAATAAGCTTGTGCAGAATTATGAAGATTTTATTGCCTTTAAAAATGTAAAGGTTAATATTATTGAAAAAGGTGTATTTAAAGCCGATTTTAATCAGGATCTTGCAGATATTCTCCTGTCTAACCTTCTTAAAAATGCTGTTAAATATAATAATGAAGAGGGAACTTTAAATATTTTTATTGAGAACAACAGAATTATCTTTCAAAATAGCGGAATGCAGGAATCGCTGGATAAAACCAGAATTTTTAACCGCTTTTATAAACAGGGTTCAGACCATACCTCTACAGGTTTAGGACTATCCATTATCAAGACAATCATTAAACAGTATCCAGGTTGGGACATTTCTTACGAATTTGAAGATACTATGCACTACTTTATTCTTATGAAAAATAAAAAGTAATGTGAAATAAAAAAGCCCTTCAATTGAAGGGCTTTGTATGTTTAAAACTCAGGATTAAAATCCTAAGCTTGTTCTTACTCTTTTAAGAGTTTCCATAGCGATAGGCTTTGTCTTTTCAGCTCCTTGCTGAAGTTTCGCTTCCAGCTCATCAAGATTGTTCATATAATAATTGAACGTTTCTCTCTCCTTTTCAAAACGAACCAAAATAAGATCTAAAAGCTCTTTTTTAGCGTGTCCGTATCCGAAGTTTCCTGCAAGATATTTTGCTCTTAATTCCTCAGTTTGCTCAGGGGTAGCGATTAGTTCATAAATCTGGAATGTTTTATCTGTTTCAGGATCTTTAGGATCTTCTAAAGACTTAGAATCAGATTCAATACTCATTACCTGCTTTTTCAGTTCTTTTTCAGGTAAGAAGATGTTAATGATATTTCCCATGGATTTTGACATTTTACGGCCATCCGTTCCAGGAACATATTTAGTGTCTTCCTGAAGTTCAGATTGTGGCAGTACAAAAACTTCGCCCATTTGGTTATTAAACCTTGAAGCTACATCTCTTGCAATTTCCAAATGCTGAAGCTGATCTTTCCCAACAGGAACTATCTCTGCATCATATAGTAAAATATCGGCAGCCATTAAAATAGGGTAGGTAAAGAGACCAGCATTTACATCCTGAAGTCTGTCAGCTTTATCCTTAAATGAATGCGCTAATGTTAATCTTTGATAAGGGAAAAAACATGATAAATGCCAAGATAGTTCACAGGTTTCAGCGATATCACTTTGTCTGTAGAAAAATGTTTTTTCGGTATCTAATCCACAAGCAAGCCAAGCCGCAGCAATCTCGTAGGTATTTTGTCTTAAAGTTTGCGCATCTTTAATCTGAGTCAGCGTATGAAGATTCGCAATAAATAAAAATGATTCATTTCCCTCCTGCTTTGAAAGTTCGATCGCAGGAATAATTGCCCCTAATAAATTTCCAAGATGGGGTGTTCCGGTGGCTTGAATGCCGGTAAGAATTCTTGACATTTGTTTAAAATTTATATTTAAAAATTAATGAATTGCAAATTTACGCAAAATTACTTTCTAATTGTGTTATAGTATTCGATTCCTACTCTTTTCTTTAGTGAAGAATTCTGGATCAATAAACCTATTTCTTTAATTCAATTTTATAAATAAATGTAAGAACCTTGAAATGCCAAAGTGTTAAAGTTTGTTCTGCTGATATAATATCATTTTCGGAACCAATAATGAGACGATCACGGAAAGAACGTATAAATTGTGACCAATATTCACCTTTAGAATCTTTAAGTAAAAAATAGAAACCTGCATCCCCAAATTTTTTTCCTGAAGAATCTAAAATCAGTTCCCCACTTTTTCCGATGCTAGGAGTCATCAACACGGTTGCATTCCCATTGGGTAAAGGAAATACAGCCTTTACGCAAGTTTTTCCTGACGGTAAATTGCTGATGCCATACACTCCGGAATAGATCACTTGCCCGGTTGATTCAATAGAACGAAACCAAAATGTGTGTTTTATTTCATTAGTCTTTGGGTCGGTGAGGTTGATGATTTCGCTTTTTAGAGATTCTGAATCGTCAATGTTTTTTGCAGGTGTTTTACTGTTGATTATTCTTTTTCCCTATCTGAACCGTACCGCACTTTATTTGAAATCCCGCAGGTTATCTCCTGCATAAATATTTAGTTTAAAAGTATAGCTTATTAGCTAATTTTATA